>JBFMBX010000005.1:0-219070 GCA_040754815.1 Chloroflexota bacterium | reverse complement strand
TGCGAACCCGAAGGTCTTAATGCCCTTACGGGCATTTATTGATTCGGACCCATCGCCCAGAAAGAATACCACAGTACCAAAAATTAAGTCTGTCTTAATGCCCTTACGGGCATTTATTGATTCGGACTGTCAATGGTGAAGGCGAAGTTTGCGTTTTTGACAGCGTCTTAATGCCCTTACGGGCATTTATTGATTCGGACAACGGATTGATAAAATCATTCGCCGGGCGGTTGCAAAGTCTTAATGCCCTTACGGGCATTTATTGATTCGGACCCAATAACTCTCGCGGGCCTCAAATCCGGTAATAATCGTGTCTTAATGCCCTTACGGGCATTTATTGATTCGGACGGACTGGTCATGTGAGAAAAACTCAGGCAAATGCCGTTGTCGGTCTTAATGCCCTTACGGGCATTTATTGATTCGGACCGCCATGCTCATCCATAAACTCACGCTGGATGTCTCGAATGTGTCTTAATGCCCTTACGGGCATTTATTGATTCGGACTTATTTTTTAAGGTATATCTATTGACAAATTACAAATAGTCTTAATGCCCTTACGGGCATTTATTGATTCGGACGTAAAGAAAAAACAAGATTATCTGACAATAGAGGTTTTTGGTCTTAATGCCCTTACGGGCATTTATTGATTCGGACTGCTGACTCGTTCCTGCCTTTTTCTAAACTTTTCGAGTGCATTCCGAAAATTATATTTGCATTCTATCACGAAAACTGCCAAAAATCAACCAATTCTGGCAAATAATTCTGTTTTGCGTACAATTTTAATCTTTTTTGCGTACCCCCCTCCAAAAATCGGTATTTTTTCGGTGGAATGGGGAGGGGGGTACGCATAATCTATGCGAAACCCTTAGACGATGACCACATCCGGGGGCGGTAACGGCCGTCCCTGACCGACCACCCGCACTTTGCCGCGGCAGGCAGCGCATAACTGGTACACCCGCAGGCTGTCCTCCTTCTCGTGCATGATCTTCTTCGCCTTTACCAGCAGGCGGTTCAACTCTGCTTCACTCAGCCAGGCTTCAAAGACGCTGCCCTGCACCCGTTCGCCCAGCGATTCCATCAGGCGGGCAATTTTGGCCCGCCGCCGGTCATCGCTCAGGTCGTAAGCCAGCACGTAAAAAGCGCGTTCGGCGGTCATCAGCGGAAGCCCATCGAGCGGAAATAAACCTCGCCGCGCGTCACGCATTCGGCCACCTGACGGGCCTGCTCGATCAGGCACTGGCGCAGGGTCAACTGCAAGCCGCTCAGCGGGTGGGTAAAGCGGCGCTCCAGCCGTTCTTCAAAGGCGCGCAGATAGACCTTTTTGGCGGCATCGCTCATCACCACCGGCCGCTCGGCACCGCCGGGCGTAAAATCCTGCGGCGTGAGCGCGCCGCTGCCGGCCGCCCACAGGGCAAGGCCGTCCACCAGCGGGCGGAATTCCTCCAGCAGGTCGAGCCCGAGCGCCGGGCGGTTATACTCTACCTCATGCAGAAAGCCGGCGTAGGGGTCAAGACCAACGGCACGAGCGGCACTGGTGGTCAGCCGGCCGAGCAGGGTATAGCCGAGTGAAAGCAGCACATTGATGCCATCGGGCGGGGGGCGGCGCTGGCGGGTGATAAAGTTCCACTGCGGGTCGAACAGCCGTCGAAAGCCGCTGAAATAAGCGGCGGTGGCACTGCCTTCCAACCCGCGCAGACTGTGGAGATTGGTCTTATTCGGCAGGCTGGCGAGCGCATCGCCCAGCCGCTCGGCCGCTTCGGCAATCTGCGCGTCGCCGCGCTCGCGGTTGTGACGTTGGAGCAGGGCGCGCTGGTGTTCCAGTTTGGCGCGCACAAAGGCTTTGGCCATGCTCAGCACAAAGGCAGGGTTTTCCAGCGCGCGGTACTGGGCGCGGCGCAGGGGCACATGGGGGGTCAGTTCGCCGCTGAGAATGCCGCGGAATTCGCCCTGCTGGGAGAGGAAGATCACCTCCACCCCTTCACCCAGCAGGGCGTCCATCAACGGGGTGGTCAGGCCGATGTTGCCAAAGAGGACGACTTGGGTTACCTGACCGAGCGGGATGTGAGTCAGGACATGGGTTTCGCCGTTTTCCTCAAGTTCCACCTGAACGCGGCGGTTGTTGAGGCGCAGTTTGGCATTTTGCTGAACGACATATAAGGGCGGCATACACAGTTTCCTTTCTTGTGGGGGACAGTCCCTTATGGGAGCCTTCCTGCGCTGCAATCGGTTCGGGAGATTCCCACCTGCACTGCACCGTACGCAGTGCGGTGCAAGTGTCGCTTCGCTCGGAATGACATGGTATACGTCACCGCGAGCGAGCGCAGCGAGCGTGGCGGTCTCCCGGCCAGCCTTTGCAGAGGCAGTGCGGGAGACCCCCACCTGCCCTGCACCAACACCTGCCCTGCACCAACACCTGCACTGCACCAACACCTGCACTGCACCAAACGCAGTGCGGTGCAAGTGACGCTTCGTTCGGGGTGACATTAACCGTTTTACGTCATTGCCAGCCGCCGCAGGCGGCGCGCCGGATGAGCCGGATTATCCGAATCGGTTTCATTGCAATATACGCCGTGAAACGAGATATGCGGTTGTTAAGGTACGGTGGGGCAAGGCGGGCGGTTAATCTTCAGCGCGGCGGGGGGAAGCCAGACGGCGCGCCTGCCCCAGCCCATAAGTCACCCCGCTGCCCACCCCGGCAAAGAGGGCAAACTCGGCCAGAGTCCACAGGGCGGTCAGCCAGAAGCGGTCGTAGTGGCTGGCGGTGTAAGTCGCCTCGCCCACGGCGCCGATGCGCAGGCCGCCCTGTTTGAGCGGCACGGGCACGCTGTTCAGGCGGTAGCGCGAAAGATGCAGGCACTCGGCGGCAAAGCGGCGCGTCTCGGGCGGCAGGGCCAGCGGGGCAAAGGCGTTCCAGCGCTCCAGCAAACCGGCAAAGACCTGCTCCGGCAGCGGCAGGGGCAGGTGGCGGCCATCCACGTGGAAGGTGGTTGGGCTGGCAAAGTGCAGGGTCAGGCGGCGGGGCGGGGCTGAGCCCAGCAGGTGAGCGGCGGAGAAATCCTCATAGCGCGCCGCAGCCGCCCACAGGTGAGCGGCGGGGTCGAAGTGTGCCGCCTCGATGCGGAAGGGCAGGTAATCCAGTTCCACCTGCGCGCCGGGGCCAAGCGCACTGCCCGGCTGAGCGGCGGCCAGCAGCAGGCCGGCGAGCGGGGCGGTCAGCGCGGTGAAGCGCAGGATGTAGGTCTGTTCGGGCAGCGGGCGGCGCGCCTGAAAATGCCCCAGCAGGTTCGAGGCGGTGTAGGGGCGCAGGCCGTTATCATCGTGCAGTTGAGCGGCGAGGGCCTCATCGGCGCGGCGCACCACCTCCAGCAGCAGCGCCTGTGCGGCGCGCCCCCACCACTGCGGCAGGGGTCGTTCATCGGCCGGGGCGGGCAGCGGGCGCAAAATCAGCACCAGCGAGAGCAGGTCGGGCGGTGCGCTCATCCGGCCTCTCCGTTGGCGGGGTAGCGGGCAGCGCGCGCCCGTTCGCGCACCTCGTTGAGGTTGAGAATCTCGGCCACCTCGTAGCGGGGCGGCAGCGCGCCCGGCACGGGGCGCAGGCGCAAAATGGGCGGAAAGTAGCCCATGCGCCCATGCAGTTCGGCCAACAGCAGGGCGGTGATGAAGTTGAGCGAGGGCGGGTTGACGAGGATGGGGCGGCTCTGCCACTCGGCCGGGGAGAGGGACAACCGCGCCATGAGCGCCTCCAGCTGAGGCAGGAAGGGCTGGTTGTTATCGAAGTGGACGGGGATATCGCGCACCTCCAGCGGCTGGCCGCTGAGGGCTTCGGCCTGCTGAATCTGTTCGGCGGTAAGCGGGTGTGAGAAGTTGAGGAGTAAGATCATACGGGATACCTCTAATCGGAAGGTAGGGTTTCATCTGAGGGCAGGATTTGCCAGCGTTGAGATAGTCTTCTTATCTCATTCAAATAATTTTCGGCCTTTTCGGTAAGTTTTTCGAATGACATTGCCGAAGATTGATGTTCAGCATGATCCATCTGATTTCGAACGTCAGCCAAATTCGAGAATAACTTTGCGATTTGTTTGGCTTCCTGTTCATCACTCTCAAGCCACTGTTGAGCAATTGGATTCAGATCCTCTCGGGGAAGGGGATTTTTCTCTCTCTGTGTCCTTGCAATACCGTTGATTGCCCTTTCTACCTCTTCCCTTGGTTTTCCAAAATCAATAGATTTCCTAAGCCTTAAGGAAAGCATGTCCACCATATACTCACGCGTCAGGCTAATGGCTTGAAGCATGTGACCATTATTTCGATACCATTCAATTAATTGCCACTCTTGAGCCAATAACTTTTTGGCATTCCCCTCTTGTAAAGGTGTAGATTTTTTGAGTTCTGGTGGCAACTTAAATTGTTCAAAGGTTCTAACAATTCGACCCTTGAGAACAGAGAACGGTTGGGAGGTGTAGGAAAATGAGTCTGCTGCTTTTTCCAGAGAAGTGCTCAATTGAGCAACCTTTTCACCCAGCGTAAATGGCTGACACAAGGAAGCAGCAAGAGATACCTCTCTCAAGGTCTTTGCCGCATCTTTTTGCTTATTATCCTCCCTCATTTCGAGCAGTTGAGCCAGCGGCTGGGCATTACCGGTCTGCACAAAGAATTCAGTGGCATTGATCCAATCCAGCATTTCCACGAACGGACTCAAATCCACCACCGGGGAACTTTTCGACCCGGAGCCAAGATCGGCCGCCCCGTAGTAGATCGCCTTAATTTCCACATCCTTAGCCGACTTCAAGAAAGCCGCAAAAAGAAACACCATAAAGGGAATCGAACGAAGTCCGTGGGTGATGTCAAAGGATACTTGTTCTTGCGGGTCAATCTTTTCAATCACGGTGTTGAAAATATCCCACATCTCGTTCGTGTCTATAGCCGTTTTAATCTTAAGGCATTCCACTTCCGGGACTTTGTCAAGCCGGTCAAGGATTTCCCTGACATTTTGAAGATGACGCTGCTTTGTACTATCCTCAATCTCACCCTTTTCAAATCGGCTCAAATCCTCATAGATACTGTCGGTGACGCACAGCAAAAGACGGTCAAAGGGCATTTTTCCTCTTTCGCGGCGCTGCAAAAGGGCTTCACCAAAAATCCTGCCCTTATATTCTTCGGGATCGCCCTTAAATTGATATGTGGTGTCACGGGGCGTAGCACTCATGAACGTAATCACCGTATGGGTCATGTCGTCCTCCATAGCGAGGGGTTGCCGCTGAGCGGCTGGAATTGCACCAGCACCCAGCCGAGCGGCAGGGCCGGGCTTTCCTGCACCTTGCCGTTTGTCCCCCTTTGAAAGGCGGCTGCCACCCGCCGCGAAAGTGGGAACGGGTCACCGTTTTTGCGTTTGCCGCGCGTCATGCGGAACTGACGCAAAAGTGCCTCGCGGGTGTTGGCGTCGCCGAACATCTGCGTGCCGAAGGTTTTGCTCTCCCAGCCGGTGCCCCAGCCAACGCACAACAGCATCTGGTTGGGCTGCAGCTGGCCTTTGAGCAGGGAATCGTAAAACGAGGTCACCCGCCCGGCGCCGGGGATGCGTGCAAACCAGGCCTGCTCGCGCCGCACCTGCTCCAGTGCGCGCTTGTTGACGATTTGCGGCAGGCTGCGCAGCGCGCTTTCGGCGGCAAAATTCAACCCCTTGGCCTTCGCCCAGCCCGAAAACAGGGCGGTATCCACCTTGATGGTCAGGTGAAAGGTTACATCCGGGCGGATGGCTTCCATCTCGATGGGCGAACCCAGCACACCGCCGCGGTTGATCACCCGCGCGTTGACCACCATCAGGCTGTCGGCGCCCACCGGCTGGCTGTCGCTCACCTGCAGGGCGCGCAAAAGGTCATGGTTGGGATTTTTGCCCAGCAGGGAGCGTTCCAGCTCCTGCGCGGCAAACTTTGCATTGCGCCCAAGGCGGTTCACTTCCAGCCGCAGGCCGTTCTGCTTCCACAGGCCGGCGGCCAGCGCCGTGCGCAGCGCGCCTTTCAGCGAAGAGCCGGGCAGGTAAGGACGGTCATACACATCCTTGATCTGCTCGCGCAGGACGGCACCCTCACCGGTAGCGCGCGGCGTGCCTTTCAGCACATAGCGGAAGAAGGGACTGTCGGGGCGGTAGTCGCCATCAGTCAATAGTTCCTGCGGCGGCCGTTCGGCGATGATGGCCAGCTGGCGCGGGTCTTCGATGCGCTGGGCTTCCAGCAGGCGGTCGTGGTGAATGCGCCATGTGTATCCCCCGCGGATGGCGTAATCGTACTGATTGAGCAGTTCCACACCACTGCCGATATGCAATGGGGTGAGGGTAGAAACCTGTACTTCAAAGACGGTGTAATCGGGCATGTCAACCTCCGTGTTGGCTCAAACCGGCCGCGCAGGCCAGCCCGTAGCGGTAGATGGGGTGGGGCAGGTCACCGGCCTGGCGCGGCGAAACCTCGCACACATCCCCGGCCGGCAGGTTTGGCAACGCCAGCCGGCTGCCCTCGCCGATCATCAGCACGCGCCGGCGCAGCAGGTTCTCGCGCCCGAAGGGGTCGCACCAGCCGCCCACACTGACCAGCTGGTAGCGCCCGTCCTGCAGGACGGCGGGCAGTTCTGCTGGGCGGGGGTGATAGCGGCTGAGCAGATAGGCCGGCTGGCCGGGCAAAGCGGCGGGCAGTTCTACACATTGAGGGGAGCCCTCGCACAATTCAAAACCGCCAAAGCCGACGGCACGCTTGCCGCCCAGCCCGCTGAATTGCAGGGCATCCAGCGCGCGGCGCAACAGGGCGCGACTGGGGTGAGTTTCATCCACCAGCCATTGCACGCCAAACCACAGCCCGCAGCCCGGTTGAAAGTGAATCTGGACGGTGTGGTAAATATCCGGCGCGTAGCGGATGCGGTCCACGGTCACATGCGGCTGGCGGGCGCGTTTATAGACATCCTGCCGCGGCAGGGCAAAGACTTTTTCCTTATTCAGGTTAAAAATAGCCGGCAGCGGTTCGGCTTCTTCCATCGTCAGCCAGAATTGAGAACCCTGCAGGGACACGCCGTTTTTGGGTTGTTGCTCTTCTTCTTTTGGAAACAGATAATCATCCAGCCGTTCCCCGCTCAGCAAGCGCAAAAAGAGCCGTTCGGAAAGGTACTGCACCTTTTTGATGCGCTTGCCGTAGTCGCGCAGGGCATCGGCGCTCAGCGCACCGCTCCAATCCAGCGGGGCGGGGTAAAAGCGCACCTCGCCGACATAGGGGAAGGTGGAAGTCAGCAAAAATGGCGGCCGGGGCGGATCGGTCAGAAACGGCTGCAGGAAGGCGGCCGTATCCTCCCCGCAAGCCGCCAGCGCGGCGGTCAGCGCGCTGAACAGCGTATCCGAAGGGACGGCAGGCAGGGTATCTTCCAGTTCCAGCCCGCGCCGGCCAACCCGCACCGCGCCCTTCATCTTCAGGGCATAAATTTCAAAAGGTGGCATAATGCCCTCCTACAGTTCGGCCAGAATCTGCTGCTGAACCTTGCTCAGCCCGGCGGCCAGTTCGGCAACCGTTTCAAACTCACCCAGTTTCTTCGGTTCTGCGCTGTATTCTTTGCCGCGCCAGGCGAGGCGGATGTTTTCAATTTCCACCTTGCCGGAACCGCGGCTGCCCAGCCCGCCGAGGTAGTCATCCAGCAGTAATTGCAGGCCTTCCACAATCACCTTAAGGCGCTGGACGTCTTTTTTGGCATCGCAGTTGCTACCCTCGTAGATCGAATAAACCAGTTCGGCGTTGTTGAAGCGGGTGCCGGCCGGCACGCGCTCCATCTGGCGCGGGTTGGCGGCCGAGGTCACGCGGTCAATCGAAACTTCGGTCTTGACCTCGGTGTAGGGCAGGTCGGTGCCGGCGTTTTCCAGCGCTTTTGCGCTCTCTTCGTCCATAAAGACATCCCGCACGATCAGGCGGGTGGGGGTGGCAAATTCGCGCTCGCCCGGCACGCCAAAGGTGGTGCAGACATCGCAGTTCAGGTAAGTATCAGAGTGTTTATTGTTTTCCGCTCCGCAGGAATGAATAAAACCCTGTCCGATGCGCTGGTTCTGCGGCAGGCCCTTGTACTTTTCCAGCAGACTGCGCATCTTGCCGCGCAGGCTGGAGCCGGGGATGTAGGGCCGGTTGGTGAGCGGGTCGCGGATGACGGTCTTATCCACCCCGCCGATTTCGATGCCCGATTCGGTACCGCCGATGTGCAAACCGGTTTTGGCAACCACATCAAAATGGATCAAAACGCGCCCTTTGAGTTGAATGCTGTTGTAGTTCATCATAACCTCCTGAAGTTCAAGTGTTGCGGGGTGCTAACTGCCGCCGTAGGCTTTGTGGTAGGCCAGAATGGCCTCGAAGAATTCGACAAAACGCTTGAAGTACTCGTCCTGCTTTTCGGCCGGCGCCTGCGTGACCGCATCCAGCGCCGGTTTGAGTACATCCACCAGTGCGCGCACGGCCTGCCCGCGCTCGCGGCGGGCGCGGTATTCCATCTTCGGCTTGAGCAGAATCAGGCGGCGCAGCACCTTCTGGCGCTCGGCGGCCGCCCCTTCGCCCTTCTGGCGGGCAACCGCCCACTCGCCCTGAATCTGGCGTACCTCGCCAAACAGACTGCGGATCTGGCTGGTGGAAAGACCCAAGTCTTTCAACTCTTGGCCGAATTGTCTTGTCCAGTGTACCAGCAATTCGCCGCTGGCATCATCAGTGATGATTTTTTCCACTTCGCTTTTAGATATTGGGCTCATGATATATCTCCTTTCATGATTTGCGGGTAATCAACTCTGCCCAGCGGGCAGCCAGTCCAATCCATTCGATACTGCGGAAATTCTCCTGCTTCAGCCGCGTGCGGATTTTTTCCACATCATCCTTCTCCAACCCCTTCAACCGGCTGAGGTGATACTCGGCCAGCCAGTTCCACGGCCCCCACAACACCTGCACCTGACCGGCGCGGTTGCGGTCGTCTCCGCCTTTATGGCGTTCTTCCACCTTTTCCTGATACAACTCGTGCAGGCGAATCAACTTGCGGATCAGGGCGCGGTTTTGGTCGCTTTCTACAATGTTCTTCAACGTGTGCATCAGCGCGTGGGCGGTATCCTGTTGGTCATCGCCGCATTCGTGGTAACCAAAGCGTTCCCACGCCAGCGGCTGCCCCAGAAAACTGAGCGCGTCCTTCTGCTGCATTTTGCCGTTTTTCATCCGGCGATAGCCCTTGGCCTGCTCCTCAGCATTTCCGGCTTCCTCGGCCGCCTGATAGAGCGGGTACTTGCCGCCCACCAGCACAATCCCGCCGCTGGGGTGAATATCGGGGTGGCCGCCGGTAAAGCGGTTCAAATCGCGGCGCAGGCGCAGGGCAAACTCCACCACCACATCCCAACTGCCGACGAAGAACAGGTCATCACCGCCGGAGTAAATCGAGTACAGCCGTTCATTCTTTTCATTCTTTTCATTGTCTTCTTTGTTGATTTCATTGTTCATTTGGCGGGCAATTTCACCCACCCAACCCTCGAAGAAGAGGCTGACCGCAAAACTGAGCGAGGCGATGCGCGAGAGCGTGGCGCGGGTATTCAATCCATTGGCAAAGATTTTGCCGAGGTTGTCCACATCCATGCGCAGCACACCCAGCCGTTTAATGCCTTCGGCCTGTGCTTCCAGCACATTGAGCGGTTTGACCGAACCCGCAACCGGCAGTTGATCCACCTTACCGCGCAGAGCGTCATGTTCTTCCTCGCTGAGGATGGGCGTCACATTGACCAGCAGGTAGCGCGCTGTGGCACGCTGTGGGCCGGGCTGGCGCCGTGCGAAGGCTTCATCGTTCAGCGCAAAGAGGATTCCGGTCGGTTCGTTTTCCAGTTTTTCCAGTACCTGCACGGCGTAACCAAACTGGCGGGTGATTGCCCCCCAGCCGCGGCCGGCCTGCGCCTGAATCTGCGCCGGCGGTTCGCCTTCAACCGGCTGCAAAACAAGGTAGCGGGCTTTGCGCAGCAGTTTGCCCAAATCCTCGTAAGATTCGCAAACCGGGCATTTGTTAACCTTTTCCTCAACACCCTCATCCACCGGTTTCGGCTTGACGCCGGAATGCTCGCGCCCGCACACCGCGCACTGCTGCGGCGTGCTGCCGCCCACACCGTGCGGTTCGAACACGCGGGCAAGGTCGGCCTCCAGCCCTTCCAGCCGCTTTAATTTGGCGGCGTTGATCTGCCCAATCAGCCCATCCCATTCGTTGCGAATCTCGCCATTGAAGAAGTGTCTGCCGCGCAGCAGGCGTGCCTGCAAAATCAGCCCCAGTTCGCCCTGATGTTCGTTGAACAGGGCGCGGCTGACCTGTGCCTGTATTTCGGGCAGTTTTTTGGCATCCTCGCGGCGGGCAATCAGGTAAAAATTGCCGCCGCCGGCGTAAATCAGGCTGGTCACCGGCAGGTGAAGTTGATCCAGCACATAGCGGGCAATCACCAGCCCCAGCAATTGCAGGTAAAACGAACGCCCGCGCAGGCCGCTGGCCGCCCCGCGCGCCGTAATGGTGTAAAGGAAACTCTGCACGCCGGTCAGGTCGCCGCCCACCAGCGTTACCAGTTCGTCCTGCACCTTTTCCGGCTCTGTGGCAAAAGCGGCCATCTGCTCATCGCTCAACGAGGGCGAATCGTAGAGGGCGGTCGCCAGCGCAGCCGTCATGCGGCTATGGTCGTAGAGGCTGATATCCGGCCGGTTGTTGTAATAGGCCGAAGGCACGCACCACAGCACCTGCTGCATCTCGGCCAGCAGGCTTTCGAGGTAGAAGGCAATCTCGCCGCCGTTGTGGTAGGCTGCTTTCAATTTTTCTACCTGCTCCACAAAGCCGCTGTAAAGTTTTTCGTACTCCTTCCACACCTCACTGCCTTTATCCTCATCGGGAAATACATTTTTTTCACTCAGTTCCAGCGGCCTGAGCGGCCAGTAAACCTGCGGAATCTGGGCAAGCGGCGTATCAAGACTGACATCCGAGAAAATCGAGAGCAGACGGGCAGGGTGCTGTTCACGTTTCTCCTCGCCACTCAGCGAGCGGGCACGCTCACCGGCCGAAAGGCGGTCGGCCAGTGCCACGGCGCTGGCCAGCCGGTCGTGCGGGCGGTGATGCTTGCCGATGGCAAACTTGACCTGCCCCTGCCACTGCGGCGGCAGGTAACGCTCGGCAAAATCCTCACTCAGCAGGGCGTGCTTGTACTTGTAGTCCTGCTCGGCCTGCCCGTCCCAACTGCGGCTGGCACCTTCGGCTCCTCCCCGCAGGGCAAACTTGCCGATATCGTGCAGCAGACCGGCCAGTGCTGCCAGAAAAACCTGTTCTTTTTGCTCCATTCATGCCCTCCTTTTCTAAAAAAAAGCACTGCTGGCAGCCGGGTTCCCCTCGGCTGCCCCCTGCAACCGCCACCGTCCGTCAGCAGTGCATTTTGATTCTAGGTCGTTCAAGCGGAATTGTCATGCGGGTTTTCCCCTAATTTGTCCGCAAAATAGAGTTGCAGCAGCGCCACCAGCTGGGTGCGGTTGACGCTTTCCATCCCCCAGTGCCCGGCGGCCTTGCCGTAAGCCGCGCGCAGGTGCTGCTCCACCGTGCGCGGTGAAAGGTACAGCTGAGCGGCAATCTCGCGGTCGCTCCAGCCGGTGGTCACCAGCATTTCCACTACCTGACGCTCGGCAGGGGTCAATTTCTCCATCAGAAAACGGTGAATATCCTCGCGGCGGCGTTCCAGCTGCAAGCGGCGGATGGCCTCCAGCGCCGCCCACGGGTCGGCAATGCCGCGCAGGTTGAGCCACGCCGGGGAAAGTTCGCCCCAGCGCACCACCGGAATGGGCGCCAGCTGCACCGCATCGCCCCTCCGCGGGTGCAGGCGTTTGCTGGTTAAAAAATCACCCGCCGAGTAGAGATGCCACAGGCGGTCTTCTTCATCGAACAGCATTTGCGCCGCCACCATGCCGTAAATGGACATGGTCTTGCGCCCGCCGGCGATGAGCAGATGCACCGTTTCACCTTCGTGTTTGGCGTGGGCAATGCGCCGGTAAATCAGGCGCAGCACCGCCTCACCGGCGGCGCGGCTTTCGGTATCGGCAAACGGCCTGCCATCCTCTTCCAGCGCAAAGAAACTGAACGAGATGGACGGATTGGTATAATCCGCCGCGGCGGCCTTCAGCCGCGAAAGCGCATCATCAATCGGCGTGCCGGGCGCGGTGGTATGCACCACCTCCACATGCCGAATGCCAACCCCATCGGCCAGCAGTAAATCCAGCCCCGCCGTAACCACCTGCGGTTCACTGCCGAGCGTTGCAATCAGAATGGGTCTTGGTCGAAGAATCATGATGGGAATGGCTTTGAATTTGAAAACGACACCCCAAACTTCCTCAATTATACCGGATACCCTCTCCCGCGCCAACTTAAAATACCAGAAAATTACCAGAAAAGCCGTCCTCCCCCAGCGCTGATATTTTTTTAACGCATTGCTAATAATTTTCATAGACTTCTGCGCTACTTAATAAATCGCACCACCAAAAAAATCATCCAAAACAGAAAGGAGGGATGAGTTATGCTGGAACCTCTGTTCCCCTGGCGTGAGATCCGCCGCATGGAACGCGAAATGGAGCGCATGGAGCGCGATATGGAGCGCATCTTCGATACCTTCTTCCCTCGCCGTCGGCGCTGGATGGAGGTGGAATTCCCGCCTTTGAACATCTGGACGAATAACGAGCAGGCGGTCGTCACCGCAGAACTGCCCGGCATCAAACCGGAAGAATTGGAACTTTCCGTCAACAACGATACCCTCATCCTGCGCGGCAAGCGAGTGACCAACGAACTGCCGGAAGGCGCCCGCTATCAACGCCGCGAACGCTTCCAGGGTGAGTTTGCCCGCTCTCTGCAGCTGCCCTTTGCCGTTGATGCCGATAAAGTGGAAGCGCATTATGAAAACGGCGTGCTGACCATCACCCTGCCGCGCGCCGAAGCCGATAAACCCAAACGCATTGCCGTCCGCACTGCCGAATCCAACGGAAAGGAGGGATGAGCCATGACCGAAGAAACCCGCGCCATTCAAGTGCAGCAGGAACAGCGTCCTACCGTCCGCGAAACCCGCAGACGGCGCATCTTCGCCCCGGCGGTGGATATTGTCGAAACCAGTGATGAACTAATGGTGCTGGCGGATATGCCCGGTGTCCGGCAGGAGGATTTGGAAGTCATCCTCGAAAAGAACGTGCTCACCATCCGCGGCACGGTGCAGCTGCCCGCCATGCAGGATTACGATCTGGAATACGCCGAATATGAAGGCGGTGATTACGAGCGCACCTTTACACTGGCCGATGACATTGACCGCGATCACATCGAAGCCGTGATGAAGAACGGCGTGCTGCACCTGCACCTGCCCAAAGCCGGCCCGGCCCGCATGCGCCGCATCCCGGTCAAAACCGGATGATGAATGAATACATGCAGGAAAGGAGGTGAAAGGTATGCCGATCACCGATCTGATTCCCTTCCGCCCCAAACGCGCGCTGGCTATCCGCCGCGAGGATGATCAGCCCTTCGCCCTCATGCGGGAATTTGACCGCTGGTTCGATTCCTTCTTCGAACGGCCGTGGTCGCTGATGCCGTGGCGCTTCTTCGAAGAAGAATGGGAAACCTTCACACCGCGCGTGGATGTCAAAGAAACCGACAAGAAAGTAATCGTCACCGCCGAACTGCCCGGTCTGGATGAAAAAGACATCGAAATCTCGGTCAGCGGCGATGCTCTCATCCTGCGCGGAGAAAAACGGCAGGAAGAAGAAGAAAAAGGTGAAGATTACTACCGCATGGAGCGCCGCTACGGTTCGTTCCAGCGCGTCATCAGCCTGCCGTGCGAAGTGGAGGTGGATAAAGCCGAGGCCATCTTCCGCAAGGGCGTGCTGACCATCAACCTGCCCAAAACTCCCGCGGCTCAAAGCGCGCGCAAGGTGATACCCATCAAATCCAGTTGAAGTATCTTAGCCAACCTTCTCAGGCTGCCCGCTCACGGGCAGCCCTTTTTTTAACCACACGATTCTTAAAAAATGGCGGATATCTCATTTTTCTCCCGCTGGCCTATTGGAATCGCCCCTCACCCGGCGTAAAATAATGTCCATACAATACTTGTTTGGGAGAGGAACGTATGCAGGCACTCAAAGAACGAATTTTGAAAGAGGGTAAAAATCTGGGCGGCGGCATCCTCAAGGTGGATAGTTTCATCAATCATCAGGTTGACCCGGTGCTGATGGATGCTTGCGGCGCAGAACTGGCCAGACGCTTTGCCCACGTCCGCGCAACCCGCGTGCTGACCGCCGAAATCTCCGGCATCGCCCCGGCGCTGATGACGGCCAAACACCTCGGCGTGCCGGTGGTCTATGCCCGCAAGAGCAAGCCCATCACCATGCCGGATACGGTTTACCTGACCATTGCCCCCTCGCACACACGCGGCCGGCCGGTGGAACTGATCGTCTCGCCGGAGTATCTGGCGGCCGGCGAACGGGTGCTGATCATTGATGACTTTCTCGCTTCCGGCGCCACCATTCTGGGGCTGGTGCGCCTGACTCAGGCAGCCGGGGCGGAGGTGGTTGGCATCGGCGCACTCATCGAAAAAACCTTCGAGGGTGGGCGCGATGCGCTGGCTTTCCTCAATGTCCCCATCGTTTCGCTAGCCTGCATCGTTTCCATGGTAGAAGGCAAAATCGTTTTCGCTCCATGACCAGCGCCATTGCCATTCTGGATTTCGGCTCGCAGTACGCTCAGTTGATCGCCCGCCGCGTGCGCGAGGCGCAGGTGTATTGCGAATTGTTCCCGTGGGATGCCCCCGCCGAACAGGTGCTGGCGATTCAACCGCGCGGCTTCATCCTCTCCGGCGGGCCGGCCTCGGTCTATGAGCCGGGTGCGCCGTTCATCCCCGCTTACGTCCTGCAATCCGGCCTGCCGGTGCTGGGCATTTGCTACGGCATGCAGGCACTCACCCACGCGCTGGGCGGGGTGGTTGCCCCGGCGGCGCAACGCGAGTACGGCCCGGCGCAGGTCGAAACGCTCCGCCCCAACCCCCTGCTCCCGCCGGGCAGTTACCCGGTGTGGATGTCGCACGGCGACCGCATCGAACAGCCGCCGCCCGGTTTTGAGGTGCTGGCGCGCAGCCCCAACAGCCCCATCGCCGCCATCGGCGACCCGCAGCGTGCCTACTACGGCGTGCAGTTCCACCCCGAGGTGCATCACACCCCCGGCGGGGCCGAGATGCTGCGCCGCTTTGTGGTGGAAATTTGCGGCTGCCAGCCGGATTGGACGCCTGAGGCCATCATCGAACAGGCCGTCAGCCGCATCCGTCAGCAGGTTGGCGAACAACGCGTGCTTTCGGCGGTCAGCGGCGGGGTGGATTCGAGCGTGGCTACCGCGCTGGTTCAGCGCGCCGTGGGCAGCCAGTTGACCGCCGTGTTCGTGGATACGGGTATGCTGCGCCACGGCGAACGCGATCAGGTGGAGCGCGCCTTCCGCCGCTCGCTGGGCGAAAACCTGATTGTGGTGGATGCCGCCGCCGAATTTTTGGGCGCGTTGGCCGGCGTGGAAGAACCGGAGGAAAAGCGGCGCATCATCGGCGAGACCTTCATCCGCACCTTCGAGCGCGAGGCACGCCGGCTGGGGAAAATCCCCTTTCTGGTGCAGGGCACCATCTACCCGGATGTGATCGAATCGGCCGCACCCGACCGCGCCAAGGCGCAGCGCATTAAAACGCATCACAATGTCGGCGGTCTGCCTGCGGAATTCGATTTCGAACTGGTCGAGCCGCTGCGTTACCTCTTCAAGGATGAAGTGCGCATCGTCGGCGAAGCACTCGGCCTGCCGGAAGAACTGGTCTGGCGGCAGCCCTTCCCCGGGCCGGGGCTGGCCGTGCGCTGTCTCGGGCCGATCACCGCCGAACGGCTGGAGCGTCTGCGCGCCGCCGATCACATCTTCACCAGCGAACTGGCGCAGGCCGGCCTGCTGGGGCGCACCCCGCCCGGCAGCCCTCAGCGCATCGCGCAGGCGTTTGCCGTGCTACTGCCGGTGCGCTCGGTGGGTGTGATGGGCGACCAGCGCACCTATCAGGAAGTGGTCGCCTTGCGCGCCGTCACCACGCAGGACTTCATGACCGCCGACTGGGCTGCCCTGCCGCACGACCTGCTGGCGCGGGTGGCCAACCGCATCGTCAACGAGGTGAGCGGCGTCAACCGCGTGGTGTATGACATCACCAGCAAGCCGCCGGCGACGATTGAATGGGAATGAAGCCTAGTACCAGATGCGGAACCACGACTCGGCGTGTGCTTCTTCGCCGTTCGCATTGACCAGCGCCTCCAGCGTAATCACCTGCCGCGGCTGCCATTCCCCCACATTGAAAGTCAGCGTGGTGATACCGCTGGCATCGGTGTTGTTCAGCCGGTAAGCGGCGCGTTCGCCGTCCGGGTATTCCAGCACCACCGAAACCTCCGCCCCTTCAACCGGCTGGCGGAAGCGGTCCACCACCACCACATACAGCGTCTGGCTGTTGTGCGCGCCGATCAAGGGGTGGGCAAAAAAGGCATGCGCCACCGGAAAACGCTGCCTGCCGGCTATGGCACTGCCAATCGGCCTGCCGGCTTCCAGATCGCGCTGCACCAGATCGAAGTGACGCTTGCCCAGATCGGTCAGCACCACATGACTTTCGGCCTGCCGTTCGGGCTGCCACTCCATGCGCACCTTCTCAAAATACTGCACATAGCGCCCCTCGCGAATTTCCAGATCGGAAATCGGGTTGCCAAAGTTGACTTCGCCGTTGTTGGCTTCGTAGAATTGTAAGAAAGCGTAGCAAACACTCTTGCCGGTGGCATCGAAACGACGGCAGGTAGGGCCTTCGGTGGGCACCGGCGCCAGCGGGCCGGGACCGGGGTAGAGCAACTCACCGAGGTTGGCAACCACCACGCGTTCGCCTTCCGGTGTGCGCACCAGATCGAAGCGCGCCTTGGTGAAGTACTGCATGCGCGTGCAGATGCCAAACGAAGAAACCCCCTCGAATTCCTGCGTGATCGGCAGGCCGTAGATTTCCAGCGGGTTCGGCACGCTGTAATACTGCGCCAGAAACGCGCCGCTTACGTAGAACCCCGTGCCGAAGTCCTCCCCCTGCGGCGGGGTGGGCGTTTGGGCATAGCCGGTTCCTAAAGAGAAGGAAAGCAGCGCGACGAGCGTCAACAGGAAAACAAGCCGAAAAATACCCCTCATACGGTTTTATTATAGTATGCCCCCTGCTTTAATGCAATTCGATTCGGCGGGCAATTTTGGAATTTCGTGTATTATTTTTAATCTATAAAAAAAACGCTGATCTCACCGGCATGCGACAACGTCCGAAAACCCGACCAGCCGGCCCTTCAGCCCGGTACGGTCAAGGACTACATCACCGCTCTTAACCAGAAAATCGGTGCCAAGACCCGCACCGAAGCGGCTGCCTTCCTGTGGAAAAATCCCGATTTATTCCTCCTGCCCGGGGCAGAAGTCGCGGATGACCTGCCGGAAGAGCCGCTCCCTGAGGGTTAACTGTCACGCGGCGGATATGACACTATTCCTTAAAATGGGGGATATTGTCTGACCACAGGACGCGGTATAATTGAGACAACTTCACCCTGAGGCAAAACCGAATGACCGAACGCAAAATCCGCGTACTGATTGCCAAACCCGGTTTGGACGGCCACGACCGCGGCGCCAAAGTGGTTGCCCGCGCCCTGCGCGATGCCGGCATGGAGGTGATCTACACCGGCCTGCGCCAGACCCCGGAGATGATTGCCGAAGCCGCTCTGCAGGAAGATGTGGACGCAGTCGGGCTTTCCATCCTCTCCGGCGCGCACATGGCGCTGGTGCCGCGCGTGCTGGAACTGCTGCGCGCCAACGGGCAGGGCCATGTGCATGTCTTCGTCGGCGGCATCATCCCCGAACAGGACATCCCCGCCCTGCTGGCAATGGGCGTGCGCGCCGTTTATGGCCCCGGCACCTCCACCCAAAAAGTGGTCGAAGACCTGCGCGCCGCCGTCTTACAGGAAAATCAGGCCTGAGGCAGACCGGAATTGGGAATGAACACACTGGCCGAGGAAGTGCTTGCCGGCAGCCGCCTTGCGCTTGCCCGCCTGCTCACGCTGATCGAGAACGGCGACCCGCAGGGCGAGGCCGCCCTCGACCGCCTCTTTCCGCACAGCGGGCGCGCCCACTGGATCGGCATCACCGGTTCGCCGGGCGCGGGCAAGTCCTCGCTGGTCAACCGGCTGGCGCGCGCCTTCCGCCAGCCGGCGGATGGCAGCCCGCCGCGCACGGTGGCGATTGTGGCGGTGGACCCATCCTCGCCCTTCACCGGCGGCGCATTGCTGGGCGACCGCGTGCGCATGCGTGACCTGAGCGGCGACCCCGGTGTGTTCATCCGTTCGATGGCCTCGCGCGGCGCACTGGGCGGGCTGGCGCACACCACTCCCGCCGTCGTTCAGGCGCTGGACAGCGCCGGTTTCGATGTCATCCTTATCGAAACGGTAGGTGCCGGCCAGTCGGAAGTGGAAATTGCCCGGCTGGCGCATACCGTCATCGTGGTCGAAGCGCCCGGCATGGGCGATGACATTCAGGCCATCAAAGCCGGCATTCTGGAAATTGCCGATATCCTTGTGCTGAACAAAGCCGACCTGCCCGGCGCCGAAAACGCCCTGCGCACCCTGCGCGCCATGCTGGAACTGGGCAGCCCGCGGGGCGAAGCCGCCGCCGAAAACGAGCCGCCGCTCTGGCATCCCCCGTTGGTGACCACCATTGCCACCCAAAACGAAGGCATTGCCGAATTGATGAGCCGCATTCAGGCCCACGCCGCCTACCTGCGGCAGAGCAGCGGCTGGCAGGCACGCGACCGCAGCCGCCTGCAAAACCAGCTGGAAGACTTACTGCAAGCCGCCCTGCTCAAACGCTGGCGCACCAGCCTGCCGGAAGGCCGCTACCAGCAAATTCTAGCGGACTTGCAGGCGCGCCGCATTTCACCCTATCAGGCACTCCATCATTTATTGGATGAAACCGATCTTCCGCAATCATTCCAGCGCGGCTCATCTGCGCTGTTGACCTCTTAACATCCCATCCCAAAGCGAGGAGAAAGAAGTATTATGGAAAGAACCAGAATTGCCGACCTGCGCCAGCACATTGGCGAAAAAGTCAAAGTAGAGGGCTTTTTACAAACCCTGCGCGATCAAAAGAAGATGCAGTTCCTCATCCTGCGCGACCTGAGCGGTCTGGTGCAGGTGGCCTTTTGGAAGGCCAACGACCCCGCGCTGGCCGAGAAAATTTCCGCCACCGCCACCGAAAGTGTCGTTTCCGTTACCGGCACGGTCATCGAAAACCCGATTGTCAAACTGGGCGGGCTGGAAATTCAACTGGAAACCTTTGAGGTGATCGGCCCGGCCGAAGCGCCCATCCCCCTCGACCCCACCGCCGAAGCCCTGCCTTCCATTGACTACCGCCTTGACTGGCGTTTTCTGGATATGCGCCGCCCGCCGGTAACCCTGCTCTTCAAGGTGCAGACCACCGCCGAGGCCGCTTTCCGCGAATACTGGCTGAAGCACGATTTCATCGAAATTCACTCGCCCAAACTGATGGGCTCACCCAGCGAATCGGGCGCAGAACTGTTCGAAGTGCAGTACTTTGAAACCAAGGCCTATCTGGCGCAGTCGCCGCAGTTTTACAAACAAATGGCCATGGCGGCCGGTTTCGAGCGCGTCTTTGAAATCGGCCCGGTTTTCCGCGCCGACCCGTCCTTCACCTCGCGCCACATGACCGAATTTACCGGCATTGACATGGAAATTTCCTACATCGAATCGCACGAGGATGTGATGCGCTTTCTGGAAAACATGCTCCAGTATGTGTATCAGCGCGTCAAAGATGCCCACGGTGAAGAAATCAAACAGCACTTCGGCGTGGATTTGCGCGTCCCCAGCGTCCCCTTCCCGCGCATCACCATGGAAAAGGCGCTGGCAATTCTCAAAGAAGTGGGCTATCAGCTGCCGCCCGAAAAGAAGGGCGATATTGACCCCGGCGGCGAGCGCGCGCTGGCCGATTACATCAAGCGCACCTACGATCATGACTTCTTTTACCTGATTGACTGGCCGGTCAGTGTGCGCCCCTTCTACCACATGCGCCACGCCGATCAGCCGCACCTGACCAAATCCTTCGATTTAATTGCCAACGGCACCGAAATCGTCACCGGCGCCCAGCGCGAACACCGCTACGAAATCCTGCGCCAGCAGGCCCTCGAAAAAGGACTTTCCACCCAGTCCATCCAGTTTTATCTAGACTTCTTCCGCTACGGCTGTCCGCCGCACGGCGGGTTTGGGCTGGGCCTTTCGCGCCTGCTGATGGTCATGCTCAACCTGCCCAACATCCGCGAGGCGGTTTTCCTCTTCCGCGGCCCCAACCGACTGCACCCATAGGAGCGCGTATGATCTACGGCAACGGATTGCGGCTACGCCCCATCGAAAAAGAAGACCTGCCCCGCTTCGTCCAGTGGCTGAACGACCCGGAAGTGCGCGAAAATCTGCTGCTCTTTGCGCCCATCTCGCTGGATGAGGAGGAGGAATGGTACAGCGGGATGCTGAAACGCCCCAAGGAGGAACGCCCGCTGGTGATTGAAATCGAAATCGGCGGCGAGTGGCTGCCCATCGGTAATATCGGGCTGATGAAATTCGACTGGCACGCCCGCCGCGCCGAGGTGGGCCTGTTCATCGGTGAAAAGCAATACTGGAACCGCGGTTACGGCAGTGAAGCGCTGCGCACCATGGTGAGATACGCGTTCGAGTATCTCAACCTGAATAAGGTCTGTCTGCATGTCTATGAAACCAATCCGCGCGGCATTCGGGCTTACCAGAAGGTCGGCTTTGTGGAAGAAGGCCGCCTGCGGCAGGATGTATACAAACACGGCCGCTACATTGATGTACTGGTAATGAGTATCCTCCGTTCGGAGTGGTATTCCAACAACGATCAGGTTATACTAAAATAGAGAAGAAAAGATGCCCACTCACAATCATACCCGCCACGAACGGATGATGTACGGCGATATCCGCCTGTATGCGGGTACCGCCTGTCCGCAGCTGGCTCAGGACATTGCCGAATACCTTCACCTGCCCCTGTGCGGGCGGGATGTGATTGAATTCCCCAACGAAAACCTGTTCATCAAACTGCACGGCAGTGTGCGCGGGCAGGATTGTTATGTGATTCAGACCACCTCCGCGCCCGTCCACCGCAACCTGATGGAATTGCTCATCATGATTCAAACCCTGCGGCTGGATTCGGCTGCCCGCATCACGGCGGTAATACCGTACCTGTGCTATGCCCGCTCGGATAAGAAAGACCAGCCGCGCGTGCCCATCACCGCCCGGCTGGTGGCGGATATGATTGAAATTGCCGGCGCCGACCGCTACATCACCATGGACCTGCACGCCGGACAGATTCAGGGCTTCTTTTCCATCCCCGGTGATGTGCTGACCGCCTTTCACATGCTGACCGATTATTTCAAAGGCATCCTCCACCGTCTGCACTCACCGGTGGTGGTCACGGCCGATTTGGGCTTTGCCAAAAAGGCGCGCAACTACGCCGCCAAACTGCAATTGCCGCTGGCGTTCATCGAAAAACGCCGGCTGGCCAACAACGCCAAAGCCGAAGCCCTCACCCTGATTGGCGATGTGTATGACCGCGATGTGATTCTGGTGGATGACGAGATTGACACCGGCGGTTCCATTGCTCAGGCGGTCAATTTGGTCAAGGAAAACGGCGCGCGCAATGTGTATATTTCCTTCGTTCACGCCGTTTTTTCGCGGGATGCCGCTCAGCGGCTGGCCGCCCTGCCGGTTACTCAGTTTGTGACTACCAACACCATTCCCATCCCACCGGAAAAAGCCGCCCTCTTCGGCGGACGGCTGAAAGTGCTTTCGATTGCCCCCCTGCTGGGGGAAGTCATCCACCGCGCCAACGAGGGGCGCAGTGTGGGTGAGATGTTCAACGAGTAAATTCGCTGCAGCCCCTTGCTCCATGAGCAATGCCGGAACTTCCTGAAGTCGAAACCATTGTGCGCGCCCTGCAAAACGGCGGTAGGGAAAGCCCGCCGCTGGTGGGGCGCGTCATTCGGGAAGCCGAAATCCACTGGCAGCGCAGCCTTGCCACCCCCCGGCCCGAAATTTTCCTGCAAAAAATCCGGCATCAGGCGGTTCAACGCCTCGGCCGGCGCGGCAAATTCATCCTCATCCACCTGAACGGCCCCACCCTGCTCGTTCACCTGCGCATGAGTGGGGATTTGCGCCTTGAACCCGCCGCCGATGAGGCCGGCCGCCCCCTGCCGCCCCGGCCGCACGACCGGCTGATTTTCCACCTCACCGACGGCTGGGGGCTGGCATTCAACGATCCGCGCAAGTTCGGGCGCATCTGGCTGGCGGATGACCCGCAGGCCGTTCTCAACGGTCTGGGGCCGGAGCCGCTGGATGAAGCCCTGACGCCGCCCCTTTTTTACCAACGGCTGCGCCGTTTTCGCCGTCAGTTGAAACCCCTGCTGCTCGATCAGTCCTTCCTCGCCGGACTGGGCAACATCTATACCGATGAAGCCCTGCACCTTGCCCGCCTGCATCCTCTCACCCCCTCCCATCTGCTCAGCGAAGAAGAAGCCGCGCGCCTGCTGGCCGCCATCCGCAGTGTATTGCAGGAAGGCATCCGCCGCAACGGCGCCAGCATTGACTGGGTCTATCGCGGCGGAAGTTTTCAAAATTACTTTCGTGTATACGGGCGCAGCGGCGAACCCTGCCCACAATGTGGCACGCCGGTTGCACGCCTGCTGGTTGGTCAGCGCGGCACCCATTTCTGTCCTGCCTGTCAGCCCCTGAAGGTTGCACCTGCTGGGGGAAAATGATCATCCACCTGAAACTGTTGTGAAAGTGAGGCTGTCATGCTCAATTCCGGTAATTTCCTTCTCCCTGCTCTGTTGTTCACCACCCTCGGTTTTCTGATCGGTGCGGCGGTTACTTATTTCTTCACCACTCGCGGCAAAGAAGTGGAAGAAGAAACCGCCGAAAAAGCCGAAGAAAAGAGCGCCCCCAAGCCGGCCGCCGAAGAGCCTTACACCGGCCTGCCGCTGGAAAGATTTACCCCGCTGGTGCGCCTGTACCGCGAAAAATCCACCGGTAAACTGGTGACGGAAATTGACCGCAAGATTTACCTGAGCCGCGAAACGATACCGTTGGAACAACTGCACACCTTGCGCGAGGCCGCCGCAACATGGAACAACTGGCTGGGGATGGAAAAGGGACTGCCCCCTGCGCCGGAAGTCAAACCCGCCCCGCCCCCGGTCTCCCTGCCCGATTCATCTGTGCTGGCGGCTGCCGTTTTACCGGTTGACAAACCGCGTGCCACATCCATCGTCGGACAGATTGATGAAATTCTGCAGGAAATGCTGCCCCATTCGCCCTTTGCCGAGCGCACCATCCGCCTGACGGAGGAAATGAACATGGGGGTGGTGGTCTGGGTTGACCGCGAACGGTTCAACGGCATTGATGCCGTTCCGGATGAGGGAATTCAGAACCTGATCCGCGCGGCGGTCAAAAAGTGGGAAGAAACCAGCACCACCCTCAAACACTAACCGTTGGTCAGATTTTCAGCCGGGCCGCGCTGAGTCAGCAGCGGACAATCTACCTCGGCAGAGACCAGCGCGGTTACATCCGGGCGGAACAGCCGCGAAAGGCTGGTGGAACTGTACATCGAACCCATGCCGACCAGATCATAACCGCCGTGGCGAATTTCATCCAGTATCTCATGCAGAATCAGGCCGTGGCGCACCACCACCCGCGCCTCCACGCCGTGCTGAGCGGCAAAATCCAGCGCCTGTTTCAAATGACGCGCCTGGGGTGTGTTGGTTTCCAGCAGGTGCTGCCAGTGTAAATGAATTTCCCGCGCCAGCGGGTAATCCAGCGTAACCGGTTCAACCACATGCAAAAAAGTCAGGCGGGCGCCGGCAATTTTGGCCAGCCGGGTTGCCAGCCGCTCCACCGGAATGGTATAGGGCAGCCCGCCGCTGCACACGATGATGTTCTGCAGCGGCCAGCAGGCATCCCGCACGCGCAGGATGGGCGAAGAAAGCGCTGCCTGCAAGCGGCGGAAGCGCCCAAAGCGCACCCAACGCCGCCAGACCGGCCGGTACTTATCGCTGATGACCAGCATCGCATCCGGCATTCCTTTCATCTCCCGCAGCACGGCTTCGACCAGACCGTCTTCTTTCCAGACGATTTCTACCGCCACACCTTTTTCTTTCAGTGCGGCAGCGGAACGCGCGGCCTGTTCTTCCAGCGCGGCCGTTGAACCGCGCTGACGCACGCACAAGAGCCTTACCGGTGTGCACATCAATTTAGCCAGATTTTCGCCGTATTCCAGCGCCGGGAAGTCCGGGTGGCTGCTTTCCAATGCGATGAGAAGAGGCGGCAGTTCGTTCATCGCAGCACGATAATCCCCAGAATACCGGAGACCACCAGCACCAGCGGCGGCGGCACTTTGAGAATATAGGCAATCAGCGCACCGACGGCCACAAGCACCGCAAACCAGGTGATGGTTTCGCCTGCCTCACCGCGAAAGACATTCCACGCCACCAGCACCATCAAAGCGGCCACCGCCGGGGCAAGCCCGCGCACAAAATTGCCCACCCACGCCTCACCGCTGATGAAACGGAGAACACTGACAATACTGAGAATCAACACGGTGGGGGGCAGAATGGAGCCGAACAGAGCAATCAACGCCCCCGGCACGCCTGCCGCGCGGTAGCCGACGAACATGGCCAACTGCAAGGCATCACTACCGGGCAGGACGCTGGAAAAACCCACCGCCTCGACAAATTCTTTTTCGGTCATCAGTTTGCCCACCGCTTCCTCGTAGAGCAGACCCACCGAGGCCGGCCCGGAAGTGGTCAATAGATTGACCTTGATAAAAATCCAGAACAATTGCCATAAATTCACCATCAAATACCGATCTCCTTTGGCGCAAAACTTCGAACAAGACGAGAAAAAGACTGCAAGGAACAGCCTTTTCAATTACAATAAGGATACTTGAGATGCAGTTGAAAGACAAGATCAAACCAAGATGGCAAGCAGTGAAGAACGGTTGAAAATCCTCAAGCTGATTGAGGAAAACAAAATTACACCGGAAGAGGGCATCCGCCTGCTGCAGGCGCTGGAAAAAGGCAGTGCCGCCGCCGAAAAGAAACCCCCTCAGCCGCCCGCCGAAGGCAGCCGCCCGCGTCCGCGCTGGCTGCGGGTACGCATCACCGACCTGCGCAGCGGTAAAGTGCGCGTCAACATCCGCCTGCCGGTGACGGTGTTGAACACCGGCATGAAACTGGGCGCCCGCTTCTCACCGGAAATCGGCGAGATTGAAATGGGGCAAATCATGGACGCCATTCAAGCGGGCGAAATGGGTCAGATCGTAGATATTTACGACGAAGAAGATCAGGAACACATCGAAGTGGGGCTGGAATAAACCGGCAAGGTTTTATGCCGCCGATTCTTCCTCCACATGAACTTCGGGGAAGAATTGCTTGATGGTGCCTTCCACCCAGCCCTTGAGGGTCACCGGCGAAAGCGGGCAGCCGAGGCAAGCACCCCCAAGACGAACTTTGACCACCCGCCCATCAAAGCCAACGTACTCCACCTCACCGCCGTGGTAGGTTTCGATATAGGCGCTCAACTGCTCGATCAACCCGCGCAACTGTTCTTCGATGCTATATTCAGGAATTTTAGCCTCGCCCATCTTCAATCCTCCGGTAACATTCCCCTTGTTTGTCCATATTTGAAGTCAGCACGCGCAGTAATTCGCCCTCGGCGGGCAGGTGCTTTTTGTGTTCGCTGGCAATTTGGGCCAGACGCTGGTACAGCAAAGCACCGGTCTCGGGGCATTCTTCACACACGCTTTTCAGCCGTTCACCCTTGATGCGGTACAAATTACTGTCTTCCACCGTGACCGCCGCCGAGGTGTAAATGTGCCGCCCCAGCACCGCCGACCAGCCGAACACCTCTCCCGCCTGAATGGTGGCCACGGTGAGAGGCGGGCCGTCGTACGGCTTGTATCGAATTATAACCTTGCCGGAGATTAACAGGTAGAGATAATCGGCCGGGTCTCCCTGCTGAAAAATAGTGCGTTTGGCGGGTATGACCAGACGCTCGAACTGGCCGGCCAGCCATTCGACTTTCGAAGGGGGCAGCCCATCAAAGATCGGAAAATTACGCAATTCCGCCGTTAACATTGAACCTATCTTAATGAAAAGCCGTCTATTCAAATAGTGGCAAAAATCATCATTAGCCTGACAATCATCATCCAAAATATCGAACTTTTCCCACCCCCGCAGGTGAGGTTTACCACATCAAAAAAACCGCCCCTGATTTGACAGATGGACGGTTTTTATATGACAGAATACCGGCCCGCCGGTGCAGCACCCTCCATAAAGTGGGCAGTGCGGGAGATTCCTCGCTTCGCTCGGAATGACATTAACTTTGGTGCAAGTGTCGCTTCGCTCGGAATCACATTAAGCCGTTTACGTCATTGCGAGCCGCCGTCAGGCGGCGCGGCAATCTCCCGCAGGGCCGTTGCGTTGGTAAGGCGGGAGACCCCTCACTGACGTTCGGGGTGACATTAAGGGTTTACGTCATTGCGAGCCGCCGCAGGCGGCGCGGCAATCTCCCGCAGGGCCGTTGCGCAGGCAGGGCGGGAGGTTTACCACCTCTCCATTAATGCTCGTGCGGTTCGAGGTTTTCCACCCCCGGCAGTTTACCGCTCAACCGCGCCGGTTGATGAATCAGCACCGGCAGGTGCTGGGGACAAATCCAGTAATCATTTTCCCGAAAGCGGAGTAAAAGCAGGGGCACTTCCTGCGCACCGCGCCCGCAATACACACAAACCTGCTGATCTTCGTTCATCTCTACCTCCCATACCGCTGAATGATTCAATGAACCTCAGCATAACACATTTTCGAACGCCGTTGCTTGCGCCAGCGCAAAAAAGCCCGCTTGCCAAGGCGGGATGAGCAAAACCCCTCAAACCGCGCTTTTCACGCTCTGGTTTTGACCGCCGGCTGGCGGAACAGCCTTCCAATCAGGCCAAATAGGCCGCGCAGCGGCGCCAGCAGCCAGTTGATCATCGCGTTGATCAGCCCAAAACCCTGACTGAGCCAGATCAACAAGGGGCGCAAAACGAGGCGCAAGGGAGCAAAGCGGTCATAGGCCAGCGCAATCAAAATGGTCGCAGCGGAGATGGCGAAACGCTCCCAATCGCTGAATTCCATCACCCCCATCTCCTCCAACACCAGTTCCACGCCGATATTCAAAACCAGCACGTAGGCCGCCGCCTTTAGCACCGGAAAACGCAGCACCACACTGCTGAAAATGCCGGCGGCAAAGCGCATCACGATGATGCCGATGGCAACTCCCAGCATCACCACCCACAGTTGATCGGAAAGCGACACCGCCGCCACCACATTATCCAGACTGAAAGCCAGATCCATCAGTTCCACATTCAAAACGGTCAGCCAGAAACCGGCCTGCCTGACTTCCCGCACGCCGTCATCGCTGGTGTCGTGGTGGCCGGCACCCAGATCATCCAGAGCCAGCCGAATCAGATAGGCCGCACCGACGAGTTTGAGCCACGGGTTGCGGATGATATAACTGGCCGCCAGCAGCATCAGCCCGCGCCCAATGTAAGCACCCAGCAAACCGGCGCGCAGTGCCCCTTCGCGCTGGTAGCCGAGCGGTTTATCCAGCAGTTTTCCCAGCCAGCGCAGGGCTTTCGGCCACGGCACGGGCTGATCGGCCGGCAGACCGGAGACCATCGCTCCCAGCACCGCCGCGTTATCAATCGAAAGGATGCCTTCCAGAAAAATCAACTGCAGGATGATAACAAGGAAGGAAAAATCCACCGCATTACTCCTTATTTTTGGGCAGAGGCAAAAAACTCAGCCCCGGAATGAGCCAACCGGCCGGCAAAGAAAGCAGCAGAACAAAAAACACCTCTCCACCCATCGGGAGACAAAAAGCCACCATGCAGATTTTAAGAAAGGGGGAGTTGGATGCTTTTCTGTTTATACCACTTTCTGCGCTGTGTGGTCAAAATTTAAGCCGTTCATCGCCCCGCATCAGGATAAATAGCATTATCCGCGCGGCTGATTTTCGGCCAGTTTGCCCAGAAAATAGGGCAGCATCCGCCGCCACCACGGCCAGTCGTGGTTGACATCCTGCCCCCACAGGTCAATCCATGCCGGAATGCCTTTGGCGTGCAGAATGCCGCGCATCACGGCCAGCTCGGCGTTCATCTCTTCCTCCCACGCGCCCTGCCCGGCGCACAGAATGATGCGACTGCGGCGGTATTTTTCCAGATACCACTCATCGTTCAGGTTGGGCAGGTAAAGCAAAGGTGAGTTGAAATACACCCGCTCATCCACATAATCCCCCACGAACAGACGCAGGCTGAACACCCCGCTCAGGCTGATGACGCTGTCGAACACATCCGGGTGACGGAAAAAGAAGTTGGCCGAGTGGTAGCCGCCCATGCTGCAGCCGGTGGTCAGCAGCAGGGCATCTGCCCCGCAGCGCTGCCGGATGAACGGCACAACCTCATGGAGGATATAACGGTCGTAATCCTCATGCCGCCAGCCCCGCTCGTAGGGATGCGCGTTCCAGTTGCACCACGCCTGATTGTCCACACTGTCCACCGTGTAGAAGTGAAACAATCCCTCGGCGATGAACCACTCCGCCGCCGCAATCATGCCGAAATCCTCAAATTCGTAGAAACGGCCGCCCATCGCCGGAAAGACCAGCACCGGCTTACCGGCATGACCATAGACCTTCAATTCCATGTCCTGTTTAAGGTTTTCGCTCCACCAGCGGTGATATTCGATATTCATCCTGCCGCCTCACACTTCTTCAATTATCTGGCCGGCAATTTCAATGACCTCTTCCTCGTAAGGTGAACGGACGATGAAGCCGTAATCACCGATGGCGGCGGCAAAAGCCCCGTCAATCACGCCGTGATAAACCACCTGCCGGGGAAAGGAAGCGGTAATTTCTTCTACACTGCGGCGGTAGCGCAGGGCATTGCGCCGCCCCACATAGGCGCAGGCGTAGGGGCGGGTGATGCGCGCATCGAAGCGGTTGTTGACCACCACATTGGCGTATTCGTAAAACACATCAATATCATTGGCAAAGTTGAACATGTCGGTGGTCAGGCCGCCCGGCGGGCGCATGTTGACTTCCAGCGGTCGCAGGTCGCCTTGCGGCGTGCGGAAGAACTCAAAGTGAAAGAATCGCTCCTGCAAGCGGTATACCGAAACAATCTTGCGTCCGGCGGCTTCCACATCCGGTTCGATGGAGCGGGTGATGAGATACCAGAAACTGGTCTGGTTGTTAACGATATCCATCACACTGCCGTAACGCATGGACGAGGAAAAGACAATCTTGCCGTTCTGGTTGGTCAGGCCGTCGAAGGTGACAATTTCACCTTCGATTTGCTCTTCCAGCAGATAATCCACCAGCGGTTTGCGCTGGAAGAAATCCTCAATATCGCGGCGGCTTTTTAGGCGGTAGGTCTGGAATGCGCCAACGCCGATATCCGGTTTGGCAATCAACGGAAAGCCCAGTTCGTCCGCCAGCGCGTGAGCCTCGGCGGGCGTGTGGCACACCCGCCCGCGAATGGGCTGCAAGCCGGCTTTGAGAAACATCGTTTTCATTTGCGATTTGCGCTTGATGGCGGGAATATGCTCGCTGTGCAGGCCGCGGATGTTGAAATCGGTGCGCAGGCGGGCATCCGATTCCAGCCAGAATTCGTTGTGCGATTCCAGCCGGTCTATCTTGCCGTAGCGGTGGGTAAAATAGCCCACCGCCCGCACCAGCTGGTCGTAATCCTGCCCGTTCCAGACGGCGTAGTACTCGGTGAGGGTAGCGCGCACTTCGGGGCGCAGGGTTTCCCACGGCGCATCGCCCAGCCCCAGCACATTGACGCCCATGCGGCGCAAATTGACCCAAAACGGCAGGTAATTGGGCGGGTAATGCGGGGAAAAGGCAATGAAATTCATCCGCTGCTCCGAACATTCAAAAGGAATAATTTGACATTTTAAGGAAAAAAGGTGGAAATTTCAAGTGGTCGGTGCAGATTGGTTTGAAAGAAAAAAATGGCCGCCCTCGCCGTGCGAGCGAGGGCGGGCAGCATAAAAAAGGAAGAACCGCTTTTACTCGTACTTCAACGCATTGACCGGCACCAGCGTGGCCGCCTGCAGCGAGGGGTACAGCCCCGAAATCAACCCCACCAGTGTGGAAAAGACCAGCGCAAAGAGCGGCAGCCAGAGGGGCGTTGCCGCGGCAATGCCCCCGCCAAGCCCGCCATAGGGGTTGGACTGCCCGGCCAGAAAGGTGGTGGCCAGAAAATTGATGGCATAACTGCCGCCCCAGCCCAGAATCACCCCGCCGATGCCGCCGAGCAGGCCAATGCCGGCCGATTCGCCCAGAAAGATGCTCAGCACATCGCGGTTGGTGGCGCCGATGGCTTTCATCAGGCCGATTTCGCGCGTGCGTTCCAGAATCGCCATGGTCATGGTGTTGGCAATGCCGATGGCCGCCACCAGCAGCGAAATGGCGCCGATGCCGCCAAACACCAGTTGCAGTACGGTGAAGAAACTGTTGATGCCTTCCACAAAGGACTGCGGCGTGGAAGCCTGATAGCCCAGTGCGTTAATCTGGTCGGCAATATCCACCACCTGAGACGGATCGGCGGCGCGCACCAGCAGCTGGTTGTAGCCTTCTTTGTTGAAGTTTACCCGCTTACCGCGCACCCATTCCTCCCATTTGATCAATTCATCCAGACGGACGAACATGGCATTATCCTGTTCGGCGCGCGCTTCTTCCAAGACGCCGGCGATGCGGATGGTGAAGATGCGGGTGATGGGCTGACCATCCTCCGTCCATTTGGTAATTTCCAACTTAAGCTGCTGGCCGACGATTTCTTCGGGTGTGGGCGGCGGCGGCGGTTCCTGGCCGGGGCGCTGGCGCGGGTCATAAAAATTCCTCAGCACCCACGCGCCGACTACGGCGGTGCCGCGTTCCAGCTGGGTGGTGCCGACCTGCGCCTTGAATTCATAGGCCGAGAGGTCGTCCACATCCACCCCCTGAATCCACGGGTAGGTTTCCATCTTGCCGAATTTCAGCAGGGCACCGCCGCTCAAAGTCTGGCGGATGCTGACCAGTTCCACCCCCGGCATGGCGCGGATTTCTTCCACCGTAGCCGGGGTGAGCAGTTTGACGCCGGGCGGCATTCCGGTGCTCGGATCCACCGCCACCGGCCCCGGCCCGACATTGACCTCGCTCCAGCCGGGATAGACATCAATGCGTTTCAGGTCGCTGATGCCCCACAACTGGCTGGTGGCACTGCGCTGCAGCCCGATGGCCAGCGAAACCAGCAGAATCACCGAAGCAGTGCCGATCACCACGCCGATGGCGGTCAGCGCCACCCGGCCTTTGCGCCGGCCGAGGTTATCGAAAATCAGTTTTACCAGATCCATAAAACGCATGGTCACACCTCCAAATCAATCAAACCGGTAAAAACGCGCTCCTGTCTTAATCTTATCCTTTCGGACGCGGCAGGGGTTCAACCGGCACGGGAACCGGCTTGCCCGGCACCCCTTCGGGCGGGATTTCTTCACCCGGCATGACCGGTGCCGGGGTCGGCTCGGCGCTGTCCAGCCCGATCAGCCCGCGCAGGAAGCGCAGCACCTTCTGCCAGAAAGTTTCTTCCACCGGCGGGGGCGGCTCGATGGGGAAGCCGTCGGTGGGTACCTCCGGGGTGGGCATCTCCATCACCTCCACGGTCAGGGTTTGGGTGATGGTGCGCGGCTGATTGAAGTCATCGGTGTAGTTGATGTTGATTTCAATATCCAGCGGGCCGGGCTGGAAGGGCATGATGTTGGCATCCAGCGTAAAGTAACCGCCCGGCTCCAGCGAACCGACCAGCGTGACATTATTGGTGATATCGGCATTCGGGCTGGTAACGCGCATGTTGCCCAGCACGGCCGTCTTGCGCCCCAGATTGGTCACCTGCAGCGGCAGCATGGACATTTGATTGGTATAGAAGATACCCGGGTCGCGGTAAAAGCCGACTTCTACCTGCGGCAGCTGGTAGATCAGCAGGGTGATGACCTGATCGTTGGACTGACGCGCGCCTTTTTCATCATCATAAATGAATGAGATTTTGAAGGGATAGGCACCGGGGTTGGCGGTGACATTGACGATCAACCGCTGGGTGATGGTGATCGTTTCGCCGACCGGCACATCGCCGATGAAGATCAGGTTGGAAGCGCCCAGCGGCGCGAAGATGGAAAGTTCACTGCCGCCGCCCGGCACGGGGGTGCCCTGTTCGTTGACCGACGCCCCGCCGCCCAGCACCATTGTCACCGAGCGGGCATTGGCGGTGCCCAGATTGCGAATTTCCAATTCAAGGTCAAAGATTGCCCCGGGCTGCAGCGGGTCAACACTGGAGCGGTAGGCCGAAACGACCAGCTGCGGCCGGCTGACCAGCGTGGGCGTGGCGGTGGGGCGGGCAGCCCCGGCCGCGGGCCGTTTGAGAGTGATGGTAATCGTCAGCGCCTCGGTGAAGGACTCACTGCCATCCAGACTGGTGTAGGAAAGGTTGACCGTCAGCGTGGCCACGCTTTGCCCGCTGAGAGCGGGGTTGGCGATGAGCGGCTGAAAGAGGTTGATTTTTTCCCCGGGGTCTATTTCGTTCAGCGCAAAAACACCGCCCGTGTCCATCGGCAGAAAATCGCTGCCGGTGAAGGAAACCAGAACATTGCGGGCAAAATCCTGCCCGCGGTTGACCAGCGTCAGGCGCAGTTCAAATTCCTGCCCGGGGGTCACTTCACTGTCGCCGGTCACCCCGTAGGAATCCAGCACCAGTAAGGGGCGCTTGGCAGCGGGAGGTGTATCTTGAGCAAAGACACGGGCAAATCCCTTGCCCGGAACCAGCGGGTCGGCTGTTTGCGCGGCAGCCGGCAGAGTGGTGACCACAAGCAGTAATAAAAGGGAGATGATGAATGGTATCTTCTTCATTTTGTTGGTTCGCTTTCTTCGGATGCGGTTTGAAATGCAAAAGAGGCGGCAGCCTGAAATTCGGCTTCGCTGACGACTTTGCCATCCAGCAAGTAAACCGAGTGGGTGGCAAAGGTGTGAATGCGCGGGTCGTGGGTGACGACAATGACCGTTTTTCCGCTGCGGTGCAGTTCGGAAAGTAATTGCATAATGCCGTAACCGCTGGCCGTATCGAGGTTGCCGGTCGGCTCATCGGCAAGGATGACCTCCGGCTGGTTGGCCAGCGCGCGGGCAATGGCCACGCGCTGCTGCTGACCGCCGGAAAGTTCGGTGGGCTTGTGATGCACGCGGTTTTCCAGCCCTACCTGCCGCAGCAGTTGCATGGCGCGCTTGCGGCGCTGAGCGGCCGGCACACCGGCAAAACGCAGCGGAAAAGCCACGTTTTCCAGCGCGTTCATCGTCTGGACAAGGTTAAAGGATTGAAAGATGAAACCGATCTTCTTGCGGCGGTGAACGGCCAGTTCGTTCTCATCCATCTTGTCGAGGGCAACCCCATCCATGATGATTTGCCCGGAGGTGGGTCTATCCAGTCCGCCCAGCAGGTAAAGCAGGGTGCTTTTACCGGAGCCGGAAGGCCCCATAATCACCGTGAAGGTATTGCGCGGAATATCCAGCGTCACCCCGGCGAGGGCATGAACCTTTTGTTTGCCCATCACGTAGGTTTTACGCAGGTCGCGGATTTGAATGAATGCACCGTTGGCTTGCGTCATCATCACTCACTTAGAAGAACATGCGGGTCGGGTTCAAGCCGCTCAAGCGGCCGGCAATATAGCCGGGCAGGGCCTGCAAAGCCAGCAATAAGAGCACGGAGAGGATGACCGCCGCCCAGGTTTTGCCCTTGCCCAAACCGGTCAGCGGGGCGGCGCCGATGAGCAGCAGGATAATCATCCACAGGGTGTAGAGATCCACGTTCGCCAGCAGGGGGCGCAGAAAGGCGGCAAAGCCCTCCGCCTCGGCCGGCAAAAAGCCGGAAAGGCCGGGCGCCTGAATCACCTGCCGGGTGGCCAGCATGTAAACCGCCTGCACGATGAAGCGGATGGCGAACGGCATACTTGCCCACGCCGCGAGGTTGAGCGCGGCGGTGTTGCTGCCGCGGCTGCCCACCATGGTCAGCGCCAGATGCAGAATGCTGCCCAGCAAAAACCAGCCGATCCAGATGCCGGCCAGCGCGCCCAGCGCCGGCAGGCCGTAGATCACCATCGGGCTGGCGCGGTTCTGCTGGCTTTGAAGGTACTGCTCCTGCTGTTCGGGCGGCCAGTACTGAAAATCGGGCGGCAGTTCGCCGCTCGGCTGAGCGGCGGCAGCGCGGGCCGGCCCGCCGGCCAGTGAGACGATCAGCGCCAGCAGGCTCAACACCAGCAGGGGCGCCAGCCAGACGCCTTTATCCTGCTGGCCGACGGCGTGCATGGTGCGTCCCGGGCGGAAAAAGACCGGCAGCAGCCATTCAAAGTGCAGCCGGCGCGGGCGCGGTTCTTCGACCACTTCGATATCGTTCAATTCGGTTTCTGCCATAGAGTACCTCAGTTCGGAAAAATTGCAACACCACATGAGACCTGGTTGCTCAGGCTTGTTGTAAGACGATTCGGTTGGAAAAAAAGTTCCCGCAATTGCCTGATATTGAATCTAACACAAACGGGGTGGTTTGGACAAGGGAGGAGGGTGAGAATGGTTGGTGTGCAAGAAGAATGTATAATATTTTTGGACGAATGCTTAGGAGATGTAATCGAATAGGAGTCGGACAACAAATCATTGAGTAGATGATTTTTAAGAAGAAAATAAAAGTGAGAGTTTCTCGTGAAATGGTCATATAAATCATTAAAAATAGTGAAAAGTTTAGCGAAGGCGGTTCGGATTTTTTGAATACCAAGATCCGCTTGAAGAATTGCTAGTAAAATAAACTTTATTGTTAAAAAAGACAAAATTCAGCAATAGAAATCAAACGGTACTTGACAAAGCATCAAGCCGACTAGTAGGATTCGTTCTGTAAAAAGGAGTTAATTCTATACTCGCGCAATATTTGTCATATTGAGTTTATCCCCAATCCAACTGCATCTAGAAATGCGTCTGAGTGAATAAATCGTATGTCACCAACATTAAAAGAAACCAAAGTTATTAGCGATATAGCTGGCCTTTTATATCGTTTCTTGCCTGGAACACCGCATCCTTATGCTTCTGCAGATATTTCATTTCCCGGCGTGGCAAATAAATTACACTTGTCACATTTTTGGGTTGGAGGAAGCAAGAAACCAGCAATTATTCAACTGCTCCAAGCCACCCTTGATACCCGCAGAAACCAGTTTTGTTACCTAATCATTGAAATAGTGAAGATGGGTATTACCTACTTGAGTAATAAAAATAAACCAGTTACAAGGGAAGAGATTATTAAACTCAATCGATTAATAACGCAATTAAATTTCAAAATTCCTGAACTTTCGGATCCTGCTTTCCTGGATTCGCTTCCATCATCTAAACCAGTAGATAAAGTAAAACCCAATGCTATCGACCCGGACATGATTGAAAAACTAAAACAAGACTTAATTTCTTTGACAGGATTAGAAGCGCACCAGCGAGGTTTTTTATTTGAAAAATTCTTGAATGAGATGTTTGCAGTTTACAATTTAGAACCGCGTAGCTCTTTTAGAATAGTAGGCGAACAAATAGATGGTAGTTTTCAAATAGGGACAGATGTTTATTTGGTCGAAGCAAAATGGCACGATAAACAAATTGACCAAAGTCATCTATTAATTTTTCATGGAAAAGTGGAAGGCAAATCAAGATGGTCGCGTGGCTTGTATGTGAGTTATAGTGGTTTTTCACCTGAGGGATTAATAGCTTATTCTAGAGGGCGACCAACAAATATAATTGGTATGGACAGTCAAGACTTATTCTTTATTTTGAGCGGTGAGATGTCATTGGTTGAAGCCATAAACCGCAAAGCACGTCGAGCGGCAGAAACGGGCGAGTTCTTTGTGTCAGTGTATACTTTAAGTCATGGTGGCTAATATTATAAATCAGTGGTCGTGTGAGACATTAGCCTCGCCCACATGATTTTAGGTTTTCATTGGTTTTTACCTCCGGTTTTGGAAAACAAATTCATCGTCAATTAAGTATGCCTTTATGATTCTTCTCTAAAAATAGATGTGGAATGGATTGTAATGCTAACTTTGAGGAAGATTGAAGAAGGAGCCTGTTATATAAGCGAAGAAACCAAAGTTTATGTAATTTGGCTGTTACTTTTTTATTCGTCCAAAATATTTTGGAGTTGTGAAACAATCAAAGGAATAGATAAGGCGAAAACCTTATCTGACAAAGCGTTTGGTAATGAGCCAAATGCTTTCCTAGAGCTTATAGAATTGCTTCAAAACATAGAAAGCCCGCTTCTTGATGCAATAAGGATAATTATTTGCTTTGAAAACTACTTTAAGGCGATGTTGTTACATAATAACTACGTGATACATCGAATGGATCTGGAAGTTTGCCTAAAAAGATTTCCCCAATTTATAAAAGGAAAACGAACATTATTACAAAAGTCAACGCCGATATTAATAGAAGACATTAAGCGAGCAGAGAATCTCGATACAGAATGGTCATATAAGCCAATTCAGTCCCTTAGTAACGAAACCATTGAATTTAGCACTTTATTAAAAAAATCAAATTATAAAGCAGTTTATTCAAAAGGAAAAAAGGTTGATGACAGGTTGTTCTCGATATTACAAACGCTGAATAGAACACGAAACAGTTTGCATTTCCTAACTGTCGAATATATCGCCTCTGGTGGATTATCGATGGATGACTTTACGTTCTTGAGAGACTATGTTATTGAACACATAGACGTTTTTGGTAATAAATTCTTTAAAGATAATGAAGATTCAATCAAGATTGGTAAAATGATAATTGAGACTTTAGAACCTGAAGAACAATCGGGAAAAATTGTGAATTGATGATTGCAAAATATAGATTTCAGATTCACACACTGGTTACAACGGGAGAGTTAGAGAGTCACCACACACCAGGGTGTAACACTAGCCGTTGAATTATTACACCCACCAAACACCTCTCCTCCCTCGTCAAACCGTTCACTCTTGACGAGGGGGGATGCTCACATAAAGCCGCACGGAAAACAGGGACAAGCCGGGTAAAGCGTCTTTTGTTTTAGGGAAGGGGATTTGTCTGGAAGGTTTAACTTTCCGAGACTGGAAACAGATCGCCTCAAAATGTGTTTATATTTGATTATTATGGTAAAAAAAGTATAATTACCGATAGTATCAAACACCTTTTGTCCCGCTGACCAGACAGGATAATTGCAGTGTACCGGCAATTCGTAAAATAATCATGCTTTATTGGTTGATGGAGGTAATCTCATGAACATACTTCCCTGGGTAGGTGCGCGCCGCGTTGCGATTGTACCCGTGCTTGACCTTCAGGTGGACCGTGAACCCCCGCCCGACTGGGAGTATCAGGTGTACAGTCGTGTTTTTTATGACCCCCAGCCGGGGACAGGGCTGGATCAGTCGTTCCAGCACTACCTTCAGGCGCTCTCCTACGGCAAGGCCATTATCGAGGGTGAGGTCTTCCCGCTGGTACGGGCACCCGATGCCGAGGTCAACATTCCGGCGATGAATTCGTTGCCGGCGGGGCATGGCTACCAGTACCTGCTGGCTGTCCTGCCTCACGAGGCGGGACAGCACCGCGGCGGACATGCGTTTGCCCATGTCCCCGAAGTCAACGGCATCACCGGCTGGGCTCGAGTGGCCATGTTCACAAATCCGCTCATGCAGGATCGTCAGTCAATCGGCGTGTGGGGACAGGAACTGCTCCACCTGTTATGCGAGCTGTTCGAACACCCAAACCTGCCGGGTTATGATGTGATGGACGGCGACGGTGCGCGCCGCAGCGTCCACGCCAGCGCCACCACCAAAAGCCTGTTCGGCTGGCTTCCCAAAGGTATTGTTGACCATACCGAGGGCACGCTGGATGTCAACCTGCACGCCATCGGACTGGCACAGCCGCCGCCGCCCGACCGGGTTACAGCGGTTCGGATTCCCTCCCGGCGCACCTCCAACCATTTCTTCGTCGAGGCGCGACTCCGCACCGATCCGTTCGACGGCATGATTCCCTTTGAAGGTGTGCTCGTCTATGAAGTCAGCGACACCGTCAAGGTCAACCTGCGTACTTCTCCCGTGTTGACACAGGGTCAAACCTTCAATAACCCGGATGAGGGATTGCGCGTGACCGTCAATGCGGCACTCGCCGGCGGCTTTGCCGTCTCCATTTCAATGAATCCTGACCCGACCGTATCCGGCAGGCTGCTCTCCTACGGCGATGCCGGAACTCCCGGCAATGTTTCGTCCCCGGTGGTGGTCGGCTTTGGCGGCTGGAAAGATTTCAAGTTTCTCTTCGGCGGCGGCAACCTCGCCGGTGAAAACCGCATCTACGCCGTCGACCAGAACGGCCAGCTGCTCTCCTACGGCGATGCCGGAACTCCCGGCAATGTTTCATCCCCGGTGGTAGTCGGCTTTGGCGGCTGGAAAGATTTCAAGTTTCTCTTCAGCGGTAAGAATCTCGCCGGTGAGAACCGCATCTACGCCGTCGACCAGAACGGCCAGCTGCTTTCCTACGGCGATGCCGGAACCCCCGGCAATGTTTCGTCCCCGGTGGTGGTCGGCTTTGGCGGCTGGCAGGATTTCAAGTTTCTCTTCGGCGGCGGCAACCTCGCCGGTGAGAACCGCATCTACGCCGTTGACCAGAACGGCCAACTGCTCTCCTATGGCGATGCCGGAACCCCCGGCAATGTTTCGTCCCCGGTGGTGGTCGGTTTTGGCGGCTGGAAAGACTTTAAGTTTCTCTTCGGCGGCGGCAACCTCGCCGGTGAGAACCGCATCTACGCCGTCGACCAGAACGGCCAGCTGCTCTCCTATGGCGATGCCGGAACCCCCGGCAATGTTTCATCCCCGGTGGTAGTCGGCTTTGGCGGCTGGAAAGATTTCAAGTTTCTCTTCAGCGGTAAGAATCTCGCCGGCGAGAACCGCATCTACGCCGTGGTTGCTTGAGAGTCGCTTTCTGCCTTCCGGCGGACGATGCTCATTTTAGAATCTGCCTTCTCTTCTCTGGAGCGGGAGCAAACCTGCTCCGGAGAAGACGGGCATCCGGCTTCATAAACGATAGGCAGCGGATCAGAGACGGACTTTGCCCAAAAATTCAGGTGGGGTAACCCCAATATGCAATCGAGAGTCGGATTTACCCGTCGCTCAAGCCGGCCGTTGAACCGCCCGATTCCGGCGGTAAAGGCGGCAAACTTTGCCGTTATCCTGCTGCTGGGATTGAGAAATTAGCGGATAGACCCCTGAAAGGGAGAAAACAAACCATGAGAAAAGTTGTCTTTGCCATCAATATCACCGTGGACGGCTGCGCCGGACATGAAGCGGGTGTTCCCGACGAGGAATTGCACGAGTACTTTACCGGCCTGCTGCGGGATTGCGATGTGGAAATCTTCGGGCGCAACACCTATCACCTGATGTACCCGTACTGGCACGAGGTTGCCGTCCATCAATCGGAATCGCCAACGGTCAACGAATTTGCCCGTGCCTTCGATGCGATCCCCAAGATCGTCTTTTCAACCACCTTGAAGAGTGTGGAGTGGAACAACACCACCCTGCTGCACGCAAACCTCGAGCAAGAGATTATGAAACTGAAACAACAGCCGGGCAAAAATATTTCTATCGGCGGGTTGAACATTGCATCGCAGCTTGCGCGGGCCGGCCTGATTGATGAGTACCGCTTTCTGGTTCATCCGGTTGTGGCGGGCAAAGGTCCGCGCCTGTTCGAAGCGGGGGAGCATTTTCCGCTGGAATTCAGCGGTTCAAAGCCGTTTCGCTCCGGCATCGTCGAATTGCGCTATAACGCTGTTCGCCGCTGATTCTGGCGGGCCGTCAGGTTTTGCGCCGCTTGAAGCCGGTGTTCCGGCAGAAAGGTACTGTCGCTTCTCGCCTCGCCGCGGCTGAACACAAACCAGCGGGCGGTAAACAAGGATGATATAATTTCATCGGGAGATTCAGGGATGCTAAAGCGGTTCGCAGCAATTTTTTATGCCGTCATTTCTTTGCCGGTGGTGATTTTTCAAGTGGCACTGGCAGCCGGTATGCCGTTGGGCGCATTCGCCATGGGCGGAGCCTCCCCGGGTCAGTTTCCGCCTTCTTTGCGGAGTGCGGCGCTGGTTCAGGCAGTGCTGCTTGTCCTCCTGGCTCTGGTTGTTCTGGCGCGGGCGGGCATCATCCTCCCCGGCTGGTCGCGGGCATCGCGCCGGCTTATCTGGCTGGTCGTTGCTTTTACCGCCCTGAGTTTGATTCTCAATCTGATTACCCCCAGCGCAGGTGAGCGCGCCCTGTGGGCGCCGGTTGCCTTTCTGATGCTGCTCAGCAGCGGCATGGTCGCCCTTACTGCTTCCTCGAAAGAGGTTGTGCAATGAGGAGGTAGGGGCAGCAGCATCCGGCCTGAGCAATCAAGCGGCACGCTCGACGAACGGCTGACTCCCGCCATTGAGCGGACCAATCCGGCTGAATCAACGGCGTTTTTATTGAATCGGCTTCGGGCGGGCGTCGCGCGGTGACTGCACCACCACCTGACTGAGGTCAAATTTGCCCAGAATGGCGCGCACCTGCGCCTCGTCAAACCGTTCACTCTTGACAAAAATCCACACCGGCGGGTGGTCATAGACGCTGAAGGCCTCTTCGGCGGCAAAGAAGTTGAAGTTGAACAGCGGCAGGCGCGGCGGCGCTCCCCACCTCACCTGACCGCCTACATCCGAGATATACAGGCTGCCGATGCGCCACGGCGCCTGAAAATGCGCCGCCAGATCGAACCCCAGCCGCCCGTCGAACAGCGCGCGGTAGTACTCGATGGTCATCGGGTAGGTCAGCTGCAGCCGGCAAACGCTCCAGATGCCGCGCTGGCTGGGCAGGATGATGTAATCCACCTCGGCCAGCCGCTCGTAGAACATCTGACGTTTGTTTTCGTCATCGTACCAGCGCACCTCCATCGTCACACCGCGGTAAAAATCGCCGAAGGGGTCGTAGGTAGCGCGCGGCACGGGCAATCCCTCGTCCCACGATTCGTTGGCCAGCGTCAGGCGGTAGATGGTCAGCGGCAGAGCCGAATCGTTGCGCAGGGTGAGGGTATACACCTGCCCGGCCTGCAATTCACCGGCCGGCAGGCCGGCCTGTACGGTTTTACCGCGCAGCGCCCCCTCCGCAGGCGGCACCGCAAGGCCGGTCTCGGCCAGCAGGTCGAGGCTGTTTGCCTCGCGGTAGAGCGAAAGAGTCAAGCGGGCCGGCTCATCGGCGGGATTGAACAGGCGCGGCAGGGTCACGGCGCGCAGCGTGCCGCTTTCGCGCGCGGTGAAGGTCAGCGTAAACGCCTCGCCGGGCGGGATGCTCAAGCCGTCCGGCAGCGAAACGGGCTGAAAGCGGCTGCCCTGCGGGGTTTGCAGTTCCAGATGCACCGGCGCGGGAATGTGCTGAAAAATCCACTCGGTGGCTTGCAGGCGGGTATGCGGCTGGCGGTAAACCGCGCCGACAAAGGCATCCGCCCAGATCAGCGTACCGCCCAGCACCACCGCGAATAAGCCCCCCGCCGCCAGCCGCCGCACGGAAAGGCGGCCGCCGCTCTCATGGGCTGCCGATTGCCAGAGCGTCCAGAGCAGCCAGGCCGCCAGCAGGGCGAGGAAGGGATAAATGGGCAAAAAGTAGCGGATGGACTTGACCCAGCGGGTGCCCATGAAAAGGAAATAACCGCCCACCCACACCAGCGGGATGAGATGAGCACGGTAGCGCAAGCCGCGACGCAGCACCTGCCACGCCGCCAGCCCAAAGCCCAGCCACGCCGTCAGACCCAGCGGCAGCCCCATGCCCCACACCACCATATTCATCAGCGGGAAGAGGATGGCCGGCCGGGCAGCCCACTGCTCACCGGGCGGGCCGCCGCCGATGCCGCTGGATTCCATCTGCGCCACCTCCATACTGTCCACCCAGTCCTGATTCGGGTGCAGGGTGAAGAACGTGGTATCGCCCCGCGGGGCGCGGAAGGACATCGGCTGGGTGATGCGGAAAGCCAGCAGCGCGGTAAAGGCGGAAAGCACCAGCAGCAGGGCCGTGCCGCCAAAGATGCGGCTCAGGTCGCTGCGGTAGCGCAGTTTGAGATCGGCAATGGCGAGGAAAGCCGCCACCGCGACCATACCGGTCAGCGGCAGCAGGTTGACCTTACAGGCCAGCGCCATGCCGGCGGCTGCGCCGAATAGCGCAAACCAGCCCGCCGCTGCCGCTACAAGGCGGTAACCGCTTTCCGGGGCGGGGCGCGCCAGCGGCGGCTGCCCGGCAATGCGCACGGCGGCGTAGAGCGCCAGCATGGTGAAGAAGGTGCCGAAGTTATCCACCGTCATAAAGTGGGACTGCTGAATCTGCATCACCGCCAGCGCCGAAAGTGCCGCGCCCGTCAGGGCTATACGGTGATGGTAGAGCCGCCGGCCGATCAGGTAGAGCAATCCTACCGCCAGCGCATCCGCCAGCGCCGAAAGGCGGCGTCCCAGCAGGCGCAGTTCGCTGTAACCGGTGTTGCCGGTGGCCTCGGCGGCGGCGCGGATGATAATCATCGGCAGTTGACCCCAGCGCATCCGGTTATCCGGCCCGTTTTGCAGCAGACTGCCATCCGCGTTGTATTTGTTGTAGGGGCTGAGCGGCGAGATGCGGGTGTTGAAATACTCGCTCAGGCTGGCGGGCATGTGCAGCACAGTGAGGGTGTTGGTCAGGCCGTATTCATCGGGGTGCAGCTGGGCATCCTGATTCCAGTTGACCCACGCAAAGCGGTAATAAATGCCCACCGCCATCAGCAGAATCAGCAGCAGATCCAGCCCTTTGGAAAGGATGCTTTGGCGGAAGCGGGAAGAAGAGGACGAAGCGGTTTTTAACATCATGCAAAACCGGCGTTAATTATACATCGTTGCAGGGCATCGGCTGGCGTGGTAGAATCTCGATAGAATACCTAAACGATTACAGGAGGTCGAATGGATCAGGAAAAGGGCACGTTCAAGGTCAAGAAAGGCCTTGCCCAAATGCTGAAAGGCGGTGTGATCATGGATGTGGTCACGCCGGAGCACGCGCGCATTGCCGAAGACGCCGGCGCGGTGGCCGTCATGGCGCTGGAGCGGGTTCCGGCGGACATTCGAGCGCAAGGGGGGGTTGCCCGAATGAGCGATCCGGAACTGATCCTGAAAATTATGGATGCCGTCACCATTCCGGTGATGGCCAAAGTGCGTATCGGTCATTTCGTCGAGGCGCAGATTCTGGAAGCACTCGGCGTGGATTATATTGACGAATCGGAAGTGCTGACCCCCGCCGATGAAGAACATCACATATACAAGCACAACTTCACCGTGCCGTTCGTGTGCGGGGCGCGCAACCTCGGCGAGGCGCTGCGCCGCATCGGTGAAGGGGCGGCCATGATTCGCACCAAGGGCGAAGCCGGCACCGGCGATGTGGTCGAGGCGGTGCGCCATGCCCGCGCAGTGATGGGCGAAATCCGCCGCCTGCAAAACCTGCCGGATGAGGAAGTGATGGCCTTTGCCAAGCAGATCGGCGCGCCCTACGAACTGGTGCTGGAAACCCGCCAGCTGGGCCGCCTGCCGGTGGTCAACTTTGCCGCCGGCGGCATTGCCACCCCCGCCGATGCCGCGCTGATGATGCAGCTGGGCATGGACGGCGTGTTCGTCGGCTCCGGCATCTTCAAATCGGGTGACCCCGCCCGCCGCGCCGCGGCCATTGTCAAGGCCGTCACCCACTACAACGAACCGAAGATTCTGGCCGAAATCAGCCGCAATCTGGGTGAACCGATGGTCGGACGGCAGATTTCTGCCATTCCCGAACACGAACTGATCGCCGGACGCGGCTGGTAAAAACTCTTTTTGATAACGGTGGCTATGAAGATCGGAGTACTGGCTTTACAGGGTGCTTTTATCGAGCATCAGCATGTGCTGGAAAAACTGGGTGTGGAAACCGTGCAGGTGCGCCTGCCGGAGCATCTGGCCGGACTGGACGGGCTGATCATCCCCGGCGGGGAATCCACCACCATCAGCAAACTGGCTACCGCCTTTGGGCTGATGCAGCCGCTGCGCGAATTTGCCCAACAACACGCCGTTTGGGGCACCTGCGCGGGGGCAATCTTCCTCTCCCGCGATGTGGGCCGCGATCAGCCCGTGCTGGGATTAATGGACATTACCGTGCGGCGCAATGCCTTCGGGCGGCAGGTGGATTCGTTCGAAACCCTGCTGGATGTGCCGGCGCTGGGCAGGGTGGACGCCGCAAACCGCCCCTTCCCGGCGGTGTTCATCCGCGCGCCGCTGATCGAAAAGGTGAACGGCACAGCCGAAGTGCTGGCCGCATTGCCGGAAGGCGGCATCGTCGCCGTTCAACAGGGGCGCTGGCTGGCAACTTCCTTCCACCCCGAATTGAGCGATGACGACCGCTTTCACCGCTACTTTTTGGAGCTGGCAAGATAGACGTTCGACTGTTTGCCTGGCACGATCTGCTGAACCTGTTCCGCTACCGCGATCAGACGCAATGTCTGGATACGACGCTGGCGCTGACGCGCGGTAACCCGGTTGGCCCGTGGGCGGTGCTGGATTACCTGCGGCTGGACAAGGGCAGTACCACCTGCGTTCTGAACGCGGCTGAGGGCAGTCCGGCTCTGATCGGGCAGGTACGGTATCAAAATGAACACACCGCGCGGGTGGCTTTTGTGCTGCCGGCCGGGCACATCACCGCGCCGCGCCTGACGGCGCTGCTGGAAGGTCTTGCCCGCCTGGCCGGGGCGCACGGCAGTCAGGTGGTGCTGGCAGAAGTGGAAGAACACAGCCCGCTCTTCGAGGCATTGCGGCACGCCGGCTTCAGCGTGTTCACGTGGCAGCGGGTCTGGCGCATCCTCTCGCTGCCGGCCGGTGAAAGCAGTACAAACTGGGAACTCGCCAGCGAACTGGATCATCTGGCGGTGCGCAATCTGATTCAAACGCTCATTCCGCCGCTGGTGCAAAGCGCCGAAGCCTTCCCCGCTTCGCTGAGCGAGGGCTGGGTGCTCTACCAGCAGCAGGAAATTCTCGGCTATGCTGCACCGGTATTCGGCCCGCGCGGCATTGTGGTGCATCCGCTGCTGCATCCGGCGGTGGAGGATATTCCGGCCGCCCTGCGCGGTCTGATCGCCGCCATGCCGTTTGTGCTGGGTCGGCCGGTGTATATGGTGGTGCGCGCTTACCAGTCCTATCTGGAAAGCGCGCTGGAAAAACTGGGCGCCGAAAGCGGTGAACGGCAGGCTGTGCTGGTCAAACACCTGACCAGTTTGCAGCGCCGCCCCGTCTTTGCCGCCCGCAACGGAAAACTGGAAAAACATCAACCCGCATTGGTTGATACAATTGGTGGTGAAACTCCCTTACCGCTGGTACAATATGAGTCAAGGGAAAGATTGAATTAACTGGTTCTATGACACAAAAAAGAATAACCGACGACTTACACGCATTACTGGATGTTCTGCCGCCGCATATCCGTCAGGCGGTGGTCAAAGCCAACGACAGCGATAACCTGCTGGAAATTGTGCTGGATTTGGGACGTGTCCCGCTGGCGCGCTTTGTGCACGGCGAGGTGGTTCTCGACCAGAACGAAATCACCCGCGAGGATATTGACCATGTGGTGGCCAAAATCGGGGAATTCGATGCCGATAACCGCGCCGGATTGGAGCGCACCCTGCACCGCATCTCGGCCATCCGCAACCGGCACGGCCACATTGTCGGGTTGACCTGCCGGGTGGGGCGCGCGGTCTATGGCACGATTGACATCATTCAGGATTTGCTCGAATCGGGCAAGTCCATCCTGCTGCTGGGCCGGCCGGGCATCGGTAAAACCACCATGCTGCGCGAATCGGCGCGCATTCTGGCAGAAAAACACCGCGTCATCATCGTGGATACCTCGAATGAGATCGGCGGTGATGGCGATGTGCCGCACCCGGCCGTCGGCCGCGCCCGCCGGATGCAGGTGGCCAAGCCCTCGCTGCAGCACGAGGTGATGATCGAGGCGGTGGAAAACCACAACCCCGAAGTGATCATCATTGATGAGATCGGGCGCGAACTGGAAGCACTGGCCGCGCGCACGATTGCCGAACGCGGTGTGCAGCTGGTGGCCACTGCCCACGGGCGCACACTGGAAAACCTGCTGCTCAACCCAACCCTCTCCGATCTGATCGGCGGCATCGAATCGGTCACCCTTTCGGATGAAGAGGCGCGCCGGCGCGGCACGCAAAAGACCGTGCTGGAACGCCGCTCACCGCCGACCTTCGATGTGCTGATCGAGATTCAGGAACGCGACCGCATGCACGTCCATAAGGATGTGGCCGCGGCGGTGGATTCGCTGGTGCGCGGCTACCCCCTGCCGCCGGAAATCCGCTACCGCGATGAAAACGGCGAAATTCACATCGAAACGCCGCCGGCGCAGGCCGCGCCGCGTCCGCTGCCGCAAACCAGCCGGCGCGCCTACACCAACGGCAGTGAAACCCAGCCCTTCAACCGCAAGGGAGCGCGCACCGCTGCCCTGCCTGCGGAACGCCGCGCCGAGGAAAATCTGCTGCCTTCTGAGATGGATGCCCAGCCGCCCGCTCCCCTGCCGACCATCCGCATTTATCCCTACGGCGTAGCCCGCAACCGGCTGGCGCAGGCCGCCAAACGGCTGGGTGTGCCGGCGGTGGTGGTGCAGAATCTGGATGAGGCCGATGTGCTGATGACCCTTCGCACCTACTACCGCTCGCGTCAGCAACCGGTGGTGGAGGCCGAAGAGCGGCGCATGCCCATTTATGTGCTGCGCGCCAACACCATCAACCAGATGGAGCAGTCGCTGGCGGAATTGTATAACCTGAGTGTGGACAGCAACTCCACCGAGTGGGAGATCATCGCCGCCCAGACGCAGGTGGCCATTCAAAATGTGCTGAACGGTCAGCGTTTTGTGGATTTACCGCCCGCCCCGGCCAGCATCCGCCGGATGCAGCACGAAATGGCGCGCGCCCAGCAGCTGGTTTCGCATTCCTACGGCAAAGAACCGCACCGCCGCGTGCGCATCTTCCGCGATTGAAGCGGAGGGGGGTAAGACGGGCTTTTCTGTCCAACGGCCTTGGGGGAGATTGCCACGCTGCCTGACGGCGGCTCGCAATGACGTAAACCGGGGCATGTCACCCCGAACGGAGCGACACTGGCACCGCACTGCGTTCGGTGCAGTGCAGGTGGGGGTCTCCCGCCCTGCCTCCGCAACGGCCGGCCGGGAGATTGCCACGCCGCCTGACGGCGGCTCGCAATGACGTAAACCGGGGCATGTCACCCCTCGCTGACGAAAACCTAGATTTCAACCTCCGGCCAGACCGGGTAGAACATGGCCCACTGGCGCGGGTAAGCCCGAATAATCTTTTCCGCTTCGGCCAGCACGGCTTCGGCATTGCATAACAGTGCGGTATCCCGGTCGGGGTACGGCTGAGGCTGGATGGGCGGACTGCACACCAGCCGGTAAAAATGCGGGCGCGGACTGACACAGGCGACCACGTACATTGGCACATCGCATTGCAGCGCCAGATGCACATATGCCACCGGCAGGGGTGCCGGGCGGCCAAAAAAGCGCGGGTGCAGGCGGGCATCCGCCAGCGGACGGTCAATGCCGGTCAGCACCACGCCGCCTCCGCGCAGCCGTTGTTTGGCTTTTTGCGTGGCTTCAATGCTCATCGGCGTGACTTCGATGCCGACTTCCATGCGGATGCGGTTCTGCAACTGGTAGCCCGAGGGCGGGCGCGGAAAAGAAAGCACCTGAAAGTTCAACCCACGCAGAGCCAGCGCCCGGCCGGCCAGATCGAAATTGCTGGTGTGCGGCGTGAGGAACAGCGCCGGGTGCTGCCCGCTTTTGACCTGCTCGAACAGACCCGCAAAGGAAGGGTCAAAGTCCACCCGCCGCAGCACTTCCTGCGGTCTATCGAGGTTGTGGTAGAAATCGTACAGGGCGTGGGTGTGCTGGTGCAGCACCTCGTACACGGCGCGGCGCAATTCTTTTTCGCTCAGGCTGCCGCCGGAAATGACCCACTGATTGGCGCGCAGCGCACGCACCAGCGGGGTGTGACGGCGGGCGGCGGCAATGGCCGCGCCGAGATCGGCAATGCGGTAGCCCAGCCACGGCGGCGTATGCTTGCTGATGGCCAGCGCCAGCCAGACTCCGAAGCGGCTATTCGCCAGACTTTGCAGATTGATCTTTGAGGTGGTCATCGAGCAGACTGCGATCCTCTCCGAGGTGAGATTGGTTCAGCGCTTCCTGCACGCGCTGCTGCAGGCTGGTTTTGCCGGGTTTCTTTCCCCCCAACCCGCGCAGGGATTCGAGGAAAAGGGCGGTCAGCGATTGGGTCAGGTTTTGCAGGGCGGCAGCCGAAAGCCGCTCGCCGCGCTCGAACCAGATCACGGCGGCGTAACCCATCACCACGGTGGTGGCGGTGGCAATTGCAGCCGCCAGCAACCAGCCGGGCAGACCGCCCAGTTTGCTCAATTCGCCAAACAGCGTGCGGCCCAGCAGCCCCAGCCCAAAGGTGGCGGCCAGTTCGCGGGCGCGTTCCAGCGTGATGCGGTAATTATAAATGCGGGCAATGCCCAGCACCATCACCGACTGGGTAACGATCAGCGGGGCAAAGTCAATCATCGGCAGGGGGGTGAGAGCGATCACCGCGGCCACCGAGGCAGCGCTGACAATCGAACGCCATGCCAGCTGCCAGCGGTAATGCGGCAGGCCCTGCCCCAGCGCGGCAGTGATTTCCGGCTGCAGGGCGGCAACGGCCGCCAGAATTTGCGGCAGACCTTCACCGCTTTTGGCCACCAGCGGGAGTATCTGCGCGCTTTCCAGCCCCAAATTTTGGGCGGCGCGCGCAATCACCGCCGCCGACTGGCGGCGCACCAGATCCATCTTGTTCAGTACCACAATGTAGGGCTTGTTCAGCGCTTTCAGGCGTTCGTACAGATCCAGTTCGGTTTGCTTGATTCCCTGAATGGCATCGAACAAAATAATCAACACATCGGCCTGCGCGGCGGCCAGCAGGGCCTCTTCTCGCTCGCGTTCGCCCACCTCGCCCACGGCATCGGCGCCGGGCGTGTCAATGATGGTGAACAAACCCGTATCGGCTTCCTGATTGCTGCGGGTGGTGCCGGGCAGGGGACTGACCTCGGCTCGTTCGCTCTTTTGCTGGACGAACTGGTTATACAGCGTGGATTTGCCCGTATTCGCCGGCCCCACAATGGCAATGCGGCTTTTTTGCCCAAAGGCGGTGCGGAACTGGTGCGCCGAAAGTCGCATCAACAGGCGCAGCAGGTTGGCATCCGGCGGCAGACCGCCCAGCAGGGCCTGTAACGTGCTGCGGTCGGCCGGCGAGAGCGACTCCCATAAGACGCGGAAAACATCGCGCGTTTCGGGAGGTAATTTGCGTAAGAGATCTTGAAGGCTGGGCATCTTGATAGGATTAAATGGTATCATAAAAATCCGTTGTTTTGCGGTATCATAAAACCGTTCGATTTTTACGGAAAGGTCTGGCATTGAAAATGCATCATTCCCGCTTGCTCATCCTGATTTTGTGCTGTCTGTTCTTCTTCTCACTGGGTACAACGGTGGCATCCTTTGGCCCGCTGCTGCCGGAACTCTCGGCACTCAATCAGGTGGATTTGACCCGCATGGGGCAGATTTTCACCTTTTATTTTTTGGGGTCGCTGATTTCTCAAATCTTCAGCGGACCGCTCAGCGACCGTTTTGGAGAAAAACCGCTGCTGCTGGTTTCTTCCCTGCTGCTGGGTGCCAGCATTGCCGCTCTGCCGTTCAGTCACAATTTTGCCCTCACCTTACTGCTGTTCAGCCTTACCGGGCTGGGCGGCGGGGCCATTGTGCTGACCACCAACGTGCTGGTTGCCCGCATCTACGCCCACCGTTCGGTTTCAGCGCTGAATCTGCTCAACGTGTTCTTCGGGGTGGGGGCGTTTCTCAGCCCGGCAATGGTGGGGTTGATTGCCCGTCAAACCGGCAACGGCCGGCAAATTCTGTGGGTGGTGGGCGGGCTGCTGGCATTGCAGTTCGTTCTGTTCGCGCTGCTGCGCATACCGCCGGCTCAAAAAGCGGCTGTTTCGGCCAACCCGGTTGGCATGGGTTTCCTGCTGCGCAACCGCCTCATCTGGCTGATGGCGCTGCTGCTGATGCTCTACGTGGGGGTGGAAAACGGACTGGGCGGGTGGATTACCGTCTATATGGAGCGCACCGTCAACCTCCCCTATGAACAGGCCGCTCTTTCTGCCTCGGCTTTCTGGCTGGCGCTCACCGCCGGGCGGCTGGTGACGGTCGGGCTGGGCATGCGCCTGAGTGCGGTGCGCATTCTCAGCCTCAGTCTGGGCGGGGCGCTGGCGGGCAGCCTGCTGCTGGTGCTGGGCAGGGGCAGCCTGCCGCTCAGTGCGGCCGGCATCCTGCTGACGGGGTTCAGTTTTGCCGCCATCTTCCCCTCCACGGTCTCGTTGAGCAGCGCTTCCTTTCCGGAACAGGCCGGCCGGGCGATGAGCATCATCAACGGCACGGCCAGCATCGGCGCCATGCTGCTGCCGTGGCTGCAGGGGGTGCTGCTCAACACTATTTCTCCAACCGCCAGCCTGCTGCTCACCCTGAGCGGCGTGGTGTTGATGATTGGCCTGCTGGGCGGTATTTACCGCCTGACGCATTCGCCCCGTTCTTCCTCCGTTTCCGAACCGGCGGCCGGTTTTTCGGATGCCTTGCACCGCTGACCCATGCTGCCGAAAGAATTTGAAACGGCCCTGCACCTTATTCTGGAGCGGTTGAACGGCCTGCCGGAAGCATGGGCATTGACCGGCAGCGCGGGCATGGTGATACAGGGAATGCCGCTGGAAATTCACGATATTGACCTGCAAACCAGCCCGCTGGGAGCCGTTCAGATTCAACAGCGTTTGGAAGCGTGGATGACGGTGCCGGTGCGGCAGGTGGACTCGCCGAACATGCGCTCGCTGCTCGGCAAAGCGGTGGTGCAGGGGGTGGAGGTGGAAATCATCGGCGGATTGCAAAAACGGCTGGAAAACGGCGAGTGGGAAGAGCCGGTGAATGTGGCCGCACACCGCCGTTGGGTCAAATGGCAAGGGTGGAACGTGCCGGTGCTGGAACTGGAATACGAGGTTAAGGCCTACCGGCGCATGGGGCGGCTGGAAAAGGCCGAAAAAATCCGCCGCTGGCTGGATTCCTCTCGAAACCCTCTTGACTAGAACAAATTTTCTGATAAAATAGGATATAATCAGTCAATAATTGCACGATTGCATCAACCGCCGCTGGCTGACGGTGCATTCTTTCAAAGGAGAGCAAAATGAGCAGTGTCCGCGTTCTGGTTGGCACCCGCAAGGGAGCCTTTATTCTTTCGTCCGATGGAAAACGGCAAAACTGGCAGGTGGATGGGCCGTACTTCGGCGGCTGGGAAATTTATCACCTCAAAGGTTCGGCGGTCAACCCTAATCGAATCTACGCCTCTCAGGCAAGCGAATGGTTCGGTCAGGTCATGCACCGTTCGGATGACGGCGGTAAAACGTGGCAGACCATCGGCAACGAGTTTGTTTACCGCGGCGAGGTGGGCACCCACCAGTGGTTCGATGGCAGCATCAAGCCGTGGGCTTTCCGCCGCGTCTGGCACGTGGAACCCTCCCCGACGGATGCCGATACGGTCTTTGCCGGCGTAGAAGATGCCGCCATCTTCCGTTCTACCGACGGCGGGCAGACGTGGGAGGAACTGAGCGGCCTGCGCCGGCACGGCACCAGCGCCGACTGGCACCCCGGCGCGGGGGGTTTGTGCCTGCACACCATTTTGCTCGACCCGCACCATGCGCAACGCATGTTTGTGGCCATTTCGGCGGTGGGTGCATTCCGCAGCGAGGACGGCGGAGAAAGCTGGAAGCCCATCAACCGCGGCCTGAAATCCGATTACATTCCCGACCCGGAGGCGGAATTCGGGCATTGCGTTCACCGCATTGCCATGCACCCGGCGCGCCCGCAGGTCTTGTTCATGCAAAAACACTGGGATGTGCTGCGCAGTGATGATGCCGGCGACCACTGGTACGAAATCAGCGGCAATCTGCCCAGCGATTTTGGCTTTGTGGTGGCCGTCCACGCGCACGAACCGGATACGGTTTATGTTGTGCCGATCAAAAGCGATTCGGAGCATTACCCGCCGGAAGGAAAACTGCGGGTATACCGCAGCCGGACGGGCGGGAACGAATGGGAGGCACTGAGCAACGGTTTGCCCCAGCAGAACTGCTATGTCAACGTGTTGAGGGATGCCATGGCGGTGGATGAACTCGATCCGTGCGGCGTGTATTTCGGCACCACCGGCGGGCAGGTCTATGTCTCGCCGGATGGCGGCGACCACTGGCAGGCCATCGTTCACGATTTGCCCGCCGTGCTTTCGGTTGAGGTGCAAACCCTGCCATGATTCGCGTGGTTCTGCCGGCTCACCTGCGCCTGCTGGCGAACATCAACGGCGAAGTGCAGCTTGACCTTTCGCCGCCGGTTACGCCGCGCCGCATAGTAGATGAGATCGAACGGTGCTACCCGGCTCTGCGCGGCACGATACGCGATGTGCAAACTCAGCAACGCCGCGCCTATGTGCGCTTCTTCGCCTGCCGTGAGGATGTTTCTTTTGCCGACCCCGACCAGCCGGTTGCCCCGCCCGTGGCAGCCGGCGAAGAGCCGTTCATCATATTGGGCGCCATTTCCGGAGGTTAGCGCCGCCAATTTTTTTCTTGACATTCCACCTTACCAGCGGTACAATTTGACCGCAATCGCCGAGATAGCTCAGTTGGTAGAGCACGCGACTGAAAATTGCGGTGTCGCCAGTTCGATTCTGGCTCTCGGCACACTGATGAATAAAATTCAGACAGTCAACCTCCTAAACCTTGATTAGATTTGGGGGTTGATTGGTTTATAAAAAATGAGTAGTGCAAGTGATAATTATTCTATATGGTTCAGAAGTTTCAGAAAATAGATTGCTGGGTGTGTAAACTTTATTTTGAGAGTGGTATACGTGTTATATAGAACGTTTGTTTATTGACAAAACCATGGAAATGCTTATAATAAATTTGCGGTCGAGAGGGCTGCAGCAGGCGGTCCGTTCGCAAAGGCGACTCGGCTGCGTTTTTTGTTAACTAAGGGAGGAGTTTATGTATCTTTTGTATCTTGACGATTCCGGGTCGCCTAATAATCCTCATGAGGATTATTTTGTTTTGGGGGGAATTTGTGTTCCAGAATCCAGCGTCCGCTGGCTTTCTCATCAGCTTGATCAAATCGCTTGTAAATACGGCACCTCACAATCTGTAGAACTTCATGCCGCCGAAATATTTAGGGGTAAAGCATATCCCTGGAATAATATCAACGATAAAAAACAACGAGTAAAAATTATTCAAGAGGTTCTTAACGTATTAAACGATGCTTACCAAAACACCGTTTTGTTTGCTTATGCCATACATAAAAAGTCATTTCCTCAAGAGGATCCGGTACTAAAGGCATACGAAGATTTGGCAGCTCGCTTCAACAATCATCTTGAACAAAACATCAGTACAGAGAATCGGCAGGAAAAAGGATTAATCATTTTGGATAAATCTTCATATGAAACGGGATTGCAAAGTCTTACCAACAACATTCGAATTAGTGGAAACCGATGGGGTCAGCAAATGCGTAGCATTGTAGAAGTTCCACTATTCGTGGATTCTTCAGCGTCTAGAATTACACAATTAGCAGATCATGTTGCATATGCGGTTTTTAGAATGTATCAAGCCAATGATCTTACCTATTTTAATTGCATTCAAAATAAGTTTTATGAAAAAGATGGAATTTTACATGGTTTAGTTCACCGTCAAACAATTAATTACAATTGTACTTGTCCAGCATGTATGAGCAGGCGCATTCAAGCAAGGAGTTAAAATCATGAGTTTACCAAGAGAAGAAATTGTCTGGATGTTGTATCGAGCATGTTGTCTTTATGCCGATACATGTGGTTTGGATGCTCCTGTCTGGATTCGCATCATTGCAAATGCAAATATTAATCTCCTGGAAGATGCTGTCGAATTAGCGCGCGAGGATTATACCTATGAAGATACAGAAGGAACGAGCTGGTAATAAATAAAATATTTATGAGAAGTAGAGGTAAATTGTTATTGCAGATAATTCTCGGCACACCCCCCGCTCCGTGCGCGGGGGTTTTTTCTTCTCACAAAACTCTGTTAGAATCAGGCCAATGAACTACCTTACCAAACGATGGTCTCTGGCGGCGGCGCTGTGCGTGCTTTTGGGTGCCGCGCTGCTCTACTTTGGCCTGCAAAGACCGGTAACGCTGGTGGTGGATGGAAAATCCTACACTCTGCCCAGCCGCGCCTTTTCGGTGGGCGCCGTGCTGGCCGAGAGCGGCATCCCCATCCACGAAGCCGACCGGATCACTCCCCCCTTGAACGCCGCGCTCGGCTGGGGGGCGGCCGTGCGGCTGGAACGCGCCCGCCCGGTGCAGATTCTGGATGCTTCCGGCGGCGACCTGATCAACCTGCACACCGCCGAGCGCATCCCCGCCAACCTGCTGGCGCAGGCCGGTCTGCGCCTGTTCCCGGCCGACCGGCTGGAATGGAACGGCGCGCCGCTCGACCCGGCCGAGCCGCTGCCGGACGCCCCCTCTTACCTGCTGGTTTACCGCCCGGCAACACCCATCGAGGTCACGCTTGAAAATCAGCGCCTGCATCTGATCTCGGCTCAGCCCACCCTGCTGGGTGCGCTGGCGGAAGCCGGCATTCACCTGCGCCCGGCCGATCACCTTTCCCTGCCCGCCGAAACGCCGCTCACCGGCCGGCCGCTCAGCGTGAGCATTGAACCGGCCCGAACGGTGCAAATCATTGCTGACGGCAAAACCCATACCTACCCGGTCAATGCCGAAACGGTGGGCGAGGCACTCGCGCAGGCGCAAATCCCCCTGCAAGATCAGGATTACAGCCTGCCCGCCGAAGACCAGCCCATTCCGCCCGACCGCACCATCCGCATCGTGCGGGTGCGCGAGGAAGTGCTGCTGGAACAGAAGCCCATCCCCTTCAACTCCACCTACCAGCCCGACCCCAACACCGAACTGGATCAGCGCTCGGTGGTGAAGGCCGGCGAACTGGGGGTGGAGGTCTCGCGCGTGCGGGTGCGCTATGAGGACGGCGCGGAAGTGAGCCGCCAAAGTGAGGCCAGCTGGGTGGCCAAAGAGCCGGTGGATCAGGTGCTGGGTTACGGCACGCAGGTGGTGGTGCGCACGCTGGAAACGCCCGAAGGCACCTTTGAATACTGGCGCAAAGTGACCGCCTTTGCCACCTCGTATCATCCCTGCGGTTTTCAATCCGGCTGTTCGTATATCACCGCCAGCGGTGCCACCCTGCAAAAGGGCATTGTGGCCGTCACGCGCGCGTGGTACTCGTGGATGCGCGGCCAGCGGGTCTATATCCCCGGCTACGGCACGGCAGTGGTGGCCGATACCGGCGGCGGCTACCCCGATGGGCGCAACTGGATTGATTTGGGCTACTCGGACGCCGATTATGTGCCGTGGGCCAGTTATGTGGAAGTCTATTTTCTCACCCCCGTACCGGCGAGCATCCCATGGATCCTGCCCTGAACCCCCTGCCTGTGGATGTGCCGCGCCTGCTGCGCGCGCACGGACTGACCCCCCGCAAAGGGCTGGGGCAGAATTTTCTGGTGGATCAAAACGCCCTGCGTAAACTGGTCGAAGCCGCCGAAATTCCGCCGGATGCGGTGGTGCTGGAAATCGGCGCCGGTGCGGGCAGTTTAACCGTCTGGCTGGCGGCGGCGGCGCGGCGGGTGGTGGCGGTGGAACTGGATGCCAGCCTGATTCCCCTGCTGCGCGAAACGCTGAGCGGACTGGACAATGTCACCCTCATCCACGGCGATATTCTCGCCCTGCGCGTGGAGGACTGGATTCAGGAAGAGGGTTATCTGGTGGTGGCCAACATTCCCTATTACATCACCTCGGCCATCATCCGCCACCTGCTGGAAAGCCGCCCGCGCCCGGCGCGGCTGGTGCTGACCATGCAGCGCGAGGTGGCCGAGCGCATTTGCGCCGGCCCGGGGGAGATGAGCCTGCTGGCGCTTTCGGTGCAGGTTTACGGCAGGCCTCAGCCGGTGCTGCGCATCCCCGCCGGGGCGTTTTACCCGCCGCCGCAGGTCGATTCGGTCTCCCTGCGCGTGGATCTCTACCCCCAGCCGCTCATCCCGCCGGATTTGCTGGATGATTTCTTCCGGCTGGCCAAAGCCGGTTTTGCCCAAAAGCGCAAAACCCTGCGCAACAGCCTTTCGGCGGGGCTGGCGGTTACTCCCGCCAAGGCGGCCGCCCTGCTGGAAGCAGCCGGCATTGACCCGCAGCGCCGTGCCGAATCGCTCAGCCTGACCGAGTGGGAAAAATTGAGCCGGGTTTGGGCACAGATGCGCAAAGGGGGAGATTAAACGCAGCACGGCCCTGCAACGCGCCTTCGGGGGGCGCGGGCTGCGGCCGGGTGGGTATTGCCTCAAGAAGATCACCGCAAGCCAGCCTGCTCTTGTGTTAGAATCGAACCCGTATGGCACAACCGCGTTTGATTCTGGCATCCAACTCACCGCGCCGCCGGCAAATGCTGGGCTGGACGGGCTGGGTTTTCGAGACGTATGCCGCCAACCTGAATGAAGACCCCCTGCCGGGTGAGCCGCCGGCGGCATACGTCAGCCGGCTGGCCGCCGAAAAAGCCCGCGCCGTGGCCGCACGCTACACCGGCGAGCCGGTTTTTGTGCTGGCCGCCGACACCACGGTGAGCGAGGGCGGCAGCCTGCTGGGCAAACCGGCCGATGCCGAAGAAGCCCGCGCCATGCTGCGCCGCCTGCGCGGCCGCACGCATCAGGTTTATACCGCGCTGGCCCTGATGGACGTACAACGCGCCGTGCTGGTGCAGGATGTGTGTGTTTCGCAGGTGCCCATGCGCAATTACAGCGATGAAGAAATGGAAGCCTACATTCGCAGCGGCGATCCGTTCGACAAGGCCGGCGGATACGCCATTCAGGATGCCGGCTTTCAACCGGTGATTGATTTTAACGGTTGTTTTGCCAGTGTGATGGGTCTGCCCCTCTGCCACCTGCAGCGGCTGGCGGCCCGCCTCGACCTCATTCCACCACAGGATATCCCCCAAACGTGCCAATCCAATTTACAATATTCCTGTCCCATCTGGCAGGCCGTCTTGAACGGCGCCTCGCTGGGTTGAGACAGGCCGACCTTAGCGGAGTGATTCCATGAAAGTTCGCTCGATTCTCGTGTGTCTGTTGATCTTGCTCACGGCTTGCACCTCTTCCGTTACCCCCTCGCTGCCGCCGGATGGCAATGCCACCCCTACCCTGCGCGCGCCGGTGGTCAATGTCACCCCCGCGCCGGATGTGCAAAGCGCGGCGCGCGCCTTTCTGGATGCGTGGGAGAACGAAAATTATCAGGCCATGTACGATCAACTGACCCTGCTCTCGCGGGACGCCATTTCCTACGAGGATTTCTCCGGCAAGTTGAAAGAAATTGCCGTGACCATGTCCCTGCAAAAGGCCGATTTTGAAATCACGCAGGCGCTCATCAAGAACCCGCAGGAAGCGCAGGTTGCCTACCGCGCAACCTACCAGACTGTTCTGCTGGGTAGTCTTTCGCGCGATACGATGATGAACCTTTCCCTGCAGGACGGCCAGTGGAAGGTGCAGTGGGAGGACGGCATGGTGCTGCCGGAACTGCGCGGCGGCAACCGGCTGGTCATGGATATCAGCATTCCCTCGCGCGGGAATATCTACGATGTGAACGGCAGCGCGCTGGCCGCCCAATCCGATGCGGTGGCGCTGGGAATCATCCCCGGCCAGATTGAGGAAGGCGAAGAAGGCACCCTGCTGGTGGAACTTTCCAACCTCACCGGTCTGAACACCGATTACATCCGCTCGCTGTACGAATTTGCCGCTCCGGACTGGTACATTCCGGTGGCAGATGTTTCGGCGCAGGCCGTTCAGTCCCGTTTTGAGGTGCTTTCCTCGCTGGGCGGGCTGGTGATGACCAGTTACAACACCCGCTATTACTTCGACAGCACCGCCCCGCACGTCACCGGTTATGTGCAGCCGATTCCGGCGGAAGAACTGGATGAATACCGCCGGCGCGGCTACCGCGGCGATGAACGGGTAGGGCGCGACGGACTGGAACTGTGGGGGGAGCAGATGCTGGCCGGTCAGCGCGGGGCATCGCTCTATGTGGTTGACCCGCAGGGTGTGACCATCACCCGCCTTGCCCAGCGCGATTCGGCGCCTTCCAACTCCATTTACACCACCTTCGACAAGGAATTTCAATTGCAGGTTCAGCGCGCCATTGAGGGCTTTCGCGGCGCGGTGGTGGTGCTGGAACGCGATACCGGGCGGGTGCTGGCCATGGCCTCATCGCCATCCTTTGACCCTAACCTGTTCGACCCCAACAATTACAACAGCCGCTGGATGTTGAACGAATTGTTCGACCCCGCCACCACCCCGCTGCTCAACCGCGCCGCGCAAAGCGGTTACCCGCTCGGCTCGGTGTTCAAAATCATCACCATGGCAGCCGCGCTCGAAACCGGCGCCTTCACCGCCGAAAGCGAATACGACTGCGGCTACACCTTTACCGAACTGCCCGGCATTACCCTTTACGACTGGACTTATGAAAAAGAGGTGCCCGCCAGCGGGCGGCTGACCCTGCCGGAAGGCCTGATGCGCTCGTGCAATCCGTGGTTTTACCACATCGGCCTTTCGCTTTTCCAGCAGGGCTTTACCGAGGATGTTTCCAAAATGGCGCGCGCCTTCGGACTGGGCAGCCCCACCGGCATCGAACAAATTGCCGAGATAGCCGGCAACATGCCCAATCCCGCCAACGAAAACGATGCCGTGCAGCTGGCCATCGGGCAGGGCACCATGCTGGTCACCCCCTTGCAGGTGGCGCGCTTCATGGCGGCCATCGGCAACGGCGGCACACTTTACCGCCCGCAGGTGGTGGAAAAAATCACCGACCCGGACGGAAACGCCATTTTAACCTTTCAGCCGGAAGCGCAGGGCAAACTGCCGCTTTCGGAAGAGAATCTCAAAATCATTCAGGATGCCCTGCGCAGTGTGGTTGCCAACCCGCGCGGCACGGCCCAGTATGTCATGGTGGGGCTGCAGGTGCCGGTGTACGGTAAAACCGGTACGGCCAGCAACCCCGGCGGCGACCCGCACGCCTGGTTTGCCGGCTACACCGATGCCAACCGCAGCGACCTGCCCGATATTGCCGTGGCCGTGATTGCCGAAAACGCCGGCGAAGGTTCAGAAATTGCCGCGCCCATTTTCCGGCGCGTGGTCGAATCGTACTTCTTCGGGCGTCCAAGCCGTCTCTACCCGTGGGAATCCACCTTCTACATCACCCGCACGCCCACACCGCTTTACACCGAGACACCGCAGCCGACCGATACGCCCGAACCCACCCAAACACCCGAACCCACCGCCACCCCCGAAGGCTGATTGGAGTTGCCCGCCGCCCCTCTATGAAACCAGACACCCTTCACGGACAGGTAACGCGTTTATTATCCGGTTTCTACACCGTACAAAATGAAAACGGGGTTTGGGTTTGCCGTTTGCGCGGGCGGTTGAAAAAACAACGCAGCGAGGGCGATATCGTTGCGCTGGGCGACCGGGTTGAATTTACCCCCCTGCCGGACGGAACGGGGGTGATCGAGGCCGTCCATCCGCGCACCCACGCCCTGATCCGCAAAGCGCCCGGCGCGCGCGGCGAATACCGGCAGGTGCTGCTGGCCAACCCCGATCAGGTGGTGTTTGTGTTTGCCTGCGCCCAGCCTGCACCGCGGCTGGGCATGCTCGACCGCTTTCTGGTCATCGCCGAACAGCAGGGCATACCGCCGTTGATCGTCGCCAACAAGACCGATCTGGTTTCACCGGAAGAAGCCCGCCGCCTGTTTGCCGAATATGCGCCGCTGGGCTACCCGGTAATTTTCACCTCCGCTAAAAGCGGAGAAGGCATTGAGCAGCTGCACGACTGCCTGAAAGGCAAACTTTCGGCGCTGGCCGGGCCTTCGGGGGTGGGCAAATCCAGCCTGCTCAACGCCATTCAGCCCGAACTGGGGCTTGCGGTGCGCGAAATCAGCGAGGCAACTTCCAAAGGTCGGCATACCACCGTCATCCGCCAGATGTTCCCCCTGCGGGATGGCGGTTATGTGGCCGACCTGCCCGGTTTGCGGATGCTGGCACTGTGGGATGTGCAGCCGGAAGAACTGGACGGTTACTTTCCGGAACTGCGCCCGCTGGTGCGGCACTGCGCCTTCAACGACTGCACCCACCGCAACGAACCCGATTGTGCCGTTCAGGCCGCCCTGCAGCGCGGAGAAATTTCACCGCGCCGCTACCAATCCTACCTGCGGATGCGGTTTGGGGAGGAGGAGGAAGAATAAAATGGTGATCTGTCGAATGCAGTGGCAAAAACTGACTCTCGTTCTGCGCAACCCGTTCCGCCTTTCCTACGGCGTGAGCGAAACGCGCGAAACCTACTGGCTGAGGCTGGATAAAGACGCCGGCTGGGGAGAAGCCACCCTGCCGCCTTATTACGGCGTGGACTTTGCCAGTTTCGAGGCCTACTGGCAGAAGATGTCGCAGGCTGCTCACCATCTGCCGGAAACACCTGCCGAAATTGAGGACTGGCTGGGGGAAGAAGGGCCGCCTGCCGCCCGCGCCGCGCTGGATCTGGCGCTCTACGACAGCATTGGCCTGACTCACAACCTGCCGCTCTATAAACTGCTCGGCCTGCCCTATCCCAGCGGTCTTTCCACCTCGTTTACCATTGCCATTGATACGCCGGAAGCAATGGCGCGGCAGGCCGCCGAACATCCCGATTTTCCCATCATCAAGGTCAAACTCGGCTCGGAGGATGACCTGACCCGGCTGCGCGCCGTGCGCGAAGCGCGCCCGGATGCCCGCCTGCGGGTGGATGCCAACGCCGGCTGGTCGTTCGAGGATGCCGTTTACAACCTGCGTACCATGGAAAATCTCGATCTGGAACTCATCGAACAGCCGCTGGCAGCGCATCAGATTGAGAAAATGGGCGAACTGCAAAAGATGACCGGCATTCCGCTGGTGGCCGATGAATCGGTGCGCACGCTGGCCGATATCGAAAAACTGGCCGAGGCCGGCGTTGCGGGGGTCAATTTGAAATTGATGAAAGCCGGCGGGCTGACGCCCACCTTGCGCATGTTGAACCGCGCCCGCGAACTGGAGATGAAGGTGATGCTGGGCTGCATGGTAGAAACTTCACTGGGTACTACCGCCATGGCGCATCTGTGCGGGCTGGCGGAATGGATTGATCTGGACGCGCCGCTGCTGATCGCCAACGATCCGTTCGAAGGCATCACCTACGATAAAAACTTACGCATCCACGTACCGGAACGCCCGGGACTGGGTGTGATTCTCAAACCCGTCGAAGAACTGGAAGGCGAGGAAAACCACCATGAACCCCATTGAAACCCTGCTGGAAGAAATTACCGCCCATCACCGCGACGAACGCGAACACCTTTTTGATGTGCACATCGAAAAAATGGACGGCTCGCAGGTGATTCTCAGCGGTCGAGTGCTGGAAGAATCGAATCTGGATGAACTGCGCCGGCGGCTGCCGCCCGGCTGGACGATGGACGTGCACGCTGTGCGGGTGCTGCGCCGTTCGGCAGCCGTCACCCTGACGGTGGCAACCAACCTGACCAGCCTGCACCGTCAGCCTTCGTTCCTTGCCGAACAGTTGAGCCAGCTGCTCTACGGTAGGCAGGTGGAGGTGCTGGAAGAACAGGAACGCTGGGTCTTCGTCCGCTGTGATGACGGCTATCTGGGCTGGACTTACCGCCCTTACCTGCGCGAGCAGCCCCCTGCGCCGCCCACTCATCTGGTAACAGAACCGGTAGGTTTGCTGCGCGCCGAGCCGCGCCCCAATGCTCCGCTGCTCGGCCGCGTGATGGGCGGCACTTTCGTGCATGTTTTACAGGAACGCGAGGGCTGGGCTTTTGTGCAGGCGCATCAGAACGGCTGGCTGCCGCTGGAAAACCTGCGCAGCCTTGCCCGCCTGCCGCAAAGCGAGGCCGAGCGCCGCGCCCAAATTTGCGCCGATGCGGCGCGGCTGATCGGCGTGCCGTACCTGTGGGGCGGCACGAGCGCACACGGCATTGACTGCTCCGGTCTGGCGCAGTTGCTGCACCGCTGGGTGGGCATCACCCTCCGCCGCGATGCGGATATGCAGATGGAGGACGGCAAACCCGTTGAGCCGGAGGAAATGCAGCCCGGCGATCTGGCCTTCTTTGGCGAAAACGGCGAAAAGCGTTCGATCACCCATGTGGCCATCAGCATGGGCGGGTGGGAAATTGTGCATTCTTCCCGTTCGCGCAACGGCGTTTACTTCGATAACATTCAAAAGGATGCCTACCTGCGCCAGCACTTTGTGGGAGCGCGCACCTATCTGAAATGAGCGCAACGGGTTTTGAATCGCCGCTGGGGGCGCGGGTCGTCATCGCCGGGCGGGAGCGCGATTACTTCTCCGGCACCGCTTATCTGGGTCTGCAAAATCACCCGCAGGTACTGCAAGCGGCCAGGCAGGCCCTTGAACGGTACGGCTTAAGCACCGGCACCTCACGCGGCGGCTACGGCGAACACGTCGTTTACGACGAAGTGGAGCGGCAGGTATGTGCTTTTTTCGAGACCGGCTCCGTGCTGTACTACGCCTCCGGCTATCTGGGCGGTATGATTCTGGCGCAGGGGCTGGCCGAACGCTATGAACGCATCTTCGTGGATGAATCGGCGCACTACTCCCTGCGCGATGCCGCCCGCGCCAGCGGTAAACCGCTGCACTTCTTTCGCCATCGAGAGAGCGGCCATCTGGCCGAATGTTTAAACCGCCATCTCGGCGCCGGCGAACGCCCGCTGGTGCTGACGGACGGATTGTTCCCCATTTCGGGCGAGACGGCGCCGCTGAATGAGTACCTGCCCATCCTGCAGCGGTATGACGGCCTGCTGGGGGTGGATGACGCCCACGGTGTGGGCGTGCTGGGTGAGCACGGGCGCGGGACGGTGGAGTGGCTGGGGCTGAGCGGGGCAGAGCAGGTGCAGGTGTGCGCCACGCTGAGCAAGGCGCTGGGCGGCTACGGGGGCATTCTCATCGGCAGCGCCGAGCGGATTGCCGAAATGGAGCGGCTCTCGCGGGTGTATGTGGCCGCCAGTCCACCGCCCCTACCGGTGGCGGCTGCCGCTGCCAGAGCGCTGGAAATTGCCCGCACCGAACCGCAGCGCCGCGAGCGGTTGTGGGAGAACGTGGCGCTGGCGCGCAGTGGTCTGCGGCGGCTGGGCTGGGAACTGAGCGATACGCCTTCGCCCATCCTCTGTCTGCGGGCGCGGCCGGGGGTGAATTTAGCCCGCCTGCGCGCCGAATTGTTTGCCAGCGATATTTGTGTGGCGCATGTCACTTCGTACAGTTCCACGCCGCCGGGCGGCGCCCTGCGGATTGCCATCTTTGCCACCCACAGCCGCGAACAAATCGAGCGGCTGGTGGGGACGCTGGAAAAATTGCTTTAAGCGATTTCCTGTTTTTGAGTGGAGCAGGGGGTGCGGGAACTTTTTGAGGGGTTTTTTCGTATACAAGGTATCACAATAACCCGGCGCGTTTATGCGGACTTTACAAAATTTTTATTGGTTATGCAGTAAGAATTTGCTACAATGAAATTGCGAAATGTCTGCACAAACAGGGGGCCGTGAGTATGACACCTGCCCCACCATTCGAACAGGTGGAAACGAACCCCCCGGCCAGGTTAAAAACCCAACCAACGTGTGAACCTTTTATGGGTTGCGAGGGTTATATTATTCAAGAGCCTCCTGATGTGCAGCATGATGAACGGCTCCTTTAACTGGTGTGGTCCTTCAGGAGGAGGAGGTCAAAATGGCTACAGTGGTTTATCTGGTTGTTGCAGCGGTAGGGACGATGTTTGTGGCGCTCAGCCTCGTTGGTCTGCAATCCGAAGAACGCAAAAACTGAGGATGATTTTGCTGTCGGAACACCCCTGCCCGTTCGTTCCACCCCGCCGAGAGAATCGCCCTGATCGGTTGCGGGATACCTTTCTGCGCCCATAAACCGGGACTTGCGCCCGGTGAACAGGGCGCCGTCCGTACTCTTCCTGATTGCCTCTCCCGCATGAATGCCTCATGCGGGAGAATTTTTTTTTATCATCTTCCGCCCGCCCTGCGCAACGATTTTGCGGGAGACCGCCACGCCGCCTGACGGCGGCTCGCGGTGACGTATACCATGTCATTCCGAGCGAAGCGCACCTGCACCGCACTGCGTCACTTGCACCGCACTGCGTTTGGTGCAGTGCAGGTGTTGGTGCAGTGCAGGTGGGAATCTCCTCCCTTGCTTTTAGAAAGGCTTTGCGGGAGATTGCCGCGTTTGCCGGCAAGGAACGCTTTATAAATCCTTGACCATGTATAGCTCGCCCATCTCAAAGCCGCGCTGACGGTAGTACCGCCGCGTGCCGATGGCCGCAATCACCGCCATGCGGTTGAAGCCGTGACGGCGGGCAATTTCTTCGGCGGTTTGAATCAGGCGCGTGCCCAGCCCGCTGTGCTGCGCTGCCCCTTCCTGATCCATGCCCACCGGCAGGGACTGCCCATAAACATGCACTTCGCGAATCAACGCCGCACCGTGCAGGTCGGCCAGACCGACATCCGGCGCACCCGGCAGCGGCAGGGAAAGGCGCAGGTAGCCGGCAATCTTACCGTTGGGCGTGCGGTAATGCAGGAAGTGTTCCTCCGCCTCGGCGGCGGGATAGGTGTAATCCTGAAAAGTCAGCGTTTGCGGGTCAACCTTTTCACCGCGCACCTCGTGGCAGCGGATGCAGCCGCAGGTCTGCCCGCGGCGCAGCAGTTCGGCCAGCACATCCTGCCGCAGGCTGGTGCGGCGGTTGCCCTCTACCACATGGGTGGAGGGAATATCGCGAATCACCCGGTTGACGCGACAGTAGGGCGGGATGCCGGGTTTGAGGTCGGCAATCAGGTGGATCAATTCTTCGGTCGTGTAGGGGCGGTACTCCCCCCGCCGCCAGTATTCGTACAGGTCGGCATTTTCCAGCAACTGGCAGGGGTAAATTTTGATTTCATCCGGGCAGTAGCCCTGCCACAGCCGTTGAAAGTCCTGCCGGTCGGTTTCCGGCGTTGCACCCAGCAGGTTGGGCATCCAGTGCAGCACCACTTTGAAGCCGGCGGCGCGCAGCAGAGCGGTGGCCTGCAGGGTTTGGGCAGCGGTGTGGCCGCGCTGGTTGAGTTCAAGGATGCGGTCATCCAGCGACTGCGCCCCCATCTGCACTTTGGTCACACCCAGATAGCGCAGCCAGGCGATTTCGCGGGGGGTGATTTCATCCGGCCGGGTTTCGATGACCAGCCCCACATTGCGGCAGGCGGCGGTTTCGTTGGCGCGCTGCGCCTCGGCCAGCGAGGCCGAATCAAAGCCGTTCATGGCATCAAAACAGCGCTGCACAAACCATTCCTGATAGTCACGGCGGTAGGCGCTCCACGTGCCGCCCAAAATCAGCAGTTCGATTTTATCGGTGGGGTGGCCGTTTGCGCGGTAGGATTCAAGGCGGGTCTGCACCTGCCGGTAGGGGTCAAAGTCGTTCTGAAAGGCGCGCGCCGCACCGGGTTCATCCGGCAGGTAACTTTTGGGCATGCGCACATCGGTGGGGCAGAAGATGCACTTGCCCGGGCAGGGGTAGGGTTTGGTCAGCACGGTGACGGTGGTCACGCCGGAAAGCGTGCGCACCGGCTTCATGCGCAGGCGGGCGAGCAGGTCATCATCGGCGGGCCACTGGCCGCTTTCGGTCAGCGCGCGGTAGGCGGCCACCAGCACGGACTTGGCGAGATAGCCGCCGCCCGGCAGCGGGTGGCGGCGCACGGCCTGAAAGACATCCGCGCCGCGGCGCACCTCTTCCAGCACCGCGCGGGCGTATTCTATCTTTTCAGGGGTCAACTGGCGGTTTGCCAGCCAGAGTTGTTTGTCCATACCGAATTTCCAATAAAACTGTAAAGCAGGGGTGACTCATTATACGAATTCATAAACAGGCACCCGAACATAGCGGTTAGGCGTGCATCGCTTCCATACAATCTGTTGCAACCGTTCCACAATTTCTGGAGCAAAAAACTGTTCTCCTGTTTCAGGATTGACGCGCGCGGGTACACCTGTAATCAGGATTAATTCTCCCTCTATCTCGAGGGTATAAGTCACTTTGGTTTCGATTAATTTCTCTTCTTTCATTGTACTTTCCTTGTTTTGTAATCATCCCATTCATTTGGGTCAGGTTGATAAAGTGTAATGATTTTTATCAATGGTCGTTCAGGGTAACTGCATTGGATATGAAGGGGACGATTCGATTGAGTAAATCCCAACAACAGGCAACTGGGGCCATATTTATCTTCGGGATAGTCCTCGATTATTTGAGCATTTTCTACCGCCTCGTAAAATTCTGAAAGAGTTATGTGCCGTAAAATGCTTTGATCAACAGCATGTTTTGAAAATTCAAACCGGCGTTGACGGATTTTTTCTCGAATATGTTGAATCATCAATAAAATTATAACGCCGCAGATTACGGATGGCAAACTTTGCGGTATGATTGAAGGATAAACTCAAACCACATCTCTCAACCATGCGTCCGGAAATCATCCAGAAACTTCTTGAGATTAATGACCAATTTTACCAGAATTTTGGGGCGGCCTTTGCCGCCACCCGCCGGCGCATTCAACCGGGGGTACGGCGAATCATCGAAAACCTGCCGGTGGGCGGCCGCCTGCTGGATTTGGGCTGCGGCTCCGGCGCGCTGGCGCTGGAACTCGACCGGCGCTGGCCGACCGGCTCGTACCTTGGGCTGGATGCCTCGCCGGTCTTACTGGCAGAGGCGCGCGCCGCCTTAAAAGCCGCTCCCCCCGGCGGGGTGGATATCCGCTTTGCGCTGGCCAATCTGGCCGACCCGGACTGGATTGAGATTGCGGCGGCCTTTCCGGTGGATGCGGTGCTGGCGTTCGCCGTGCTGCACCACATCCCCTCGGCTGATTTACGCCGGCGCATTCTGGAACAGGTCAACAGCCTGCTGCCTGCCGGCGGTTTGTTCATCCACTCGGAGTGGCAGTTTCAGCACTCACCGCGCTGGCTGGCGCGGGTTCAGCCGTGGTCGCGGGTTGGGATAGACGAGCGCGAAGTGGAAGCGGGTGACACGCTGCTGGACTGGCGGCATGCCCTGCCGGGGCAGGCGGAGCAGGTCGGCCTGCGCTATGTGCATTTGTTTTCGCGCGCGGAATTAAGTCAACTGGCACAGGCAAGCGGCTTTGAAATTATCGAAGAATTCGAGTCGGATGGTGAAGGCGGGCGGCTGGGCTTGTATCAGGTGTGGAGTAAGCAGCACAAATCTTTATCTTCGATGAGCATTACAAATTTTGCAGGTGCATGAGTTTTTTGTAAAGTGTCTGACCCCAACAACCGTATTTTCTTTACGGTCGGCTCTTTGGAAAATAAAATCAAAGCATTCCGTTTCGCCATTTTCCAAATATCTTCGCAGGGCATACCCGCACAGATCAGCAATCTGCACCATGCTGGTTAATTGACTGTCCACAAATAGGGGGGTTTCAATAATATGACTGATTCGCGTCCAAAAAGTGCCGTCTTTATGGAATTTTTTCATTAAGAGAGTGTGTTTTTGCGCAACGGTTGGATTATTATCATGGATAAGGAGACCATACGCATTACTTTCAGGGTGTTTTTTATCGAGATTCTGAAGATATTTTTCAAACCTTGAAACAACCTGTTCAAAAGATTGTTCATCTATGGAATGCGAAGATCGTGACGGATCAAAGTGAAGTTTATCTACACATTCGGCAAACAATCGTGCAAATTGCCATTTGCCAATTGTCTCGGCAATTTCCATGATAATTTTTTTGCGTTGATCATAGGTAAGATGAATGTAGGGTTCAGTTTTTTGATAATTTTTCCGGGTCTGCCGGTAGAGCTTGCTGTTATTTGACTTCTGCAACCTGAGAAGTTCCTGATTTCGATAAGCCTGAACAGCCGATCTTCTTTGATTTTCATTTAGAAATGCAAAATTCGGAATTTTATTTTGTTCAAGATAAGGGCGTAACATCCAGGCAACATGAATTTCCGCATATTCCAAACCGTATTTTTGCTTGATTAATTCAATACTATGGTCACATTCTTTCCATTTCGAAATCGGAATGGATAATCCGGCCAAAACATAGTGAGATGAGTTCCCCGGTATATCCGATGTTCCCGATTCATCTATGTAACACAAATGCATATCCACCCCGCTTCTTAAAAAAAGCGACTGGGGTTGGGGCATATCGCCCCACGATGAGACGCTTGGCGACTCATCCCAGACGCAACTTTATTTTATTGCATATATCCAGATTTTTCAAGCATGAGTTTTCCTCTTTTTTTTCCTCCCCCGGCCGTTGATGGATACAATCCTGCTTTGAGTAAATTAACCAAAAAATCAAAACAATCTCGTATCATTTCCTGATAGTTTTTTAACCGGCGCAAAACTGCGCCGGTGCAGGGGGCAGGGGCCAAACCGTTCCAGCGCGGCGCGGTGGCGGGCAGTGCCATAGCCCTTGTGAGCGGCAAACCCATAGCCGGGGTAACGTTCTTCCTGCGCGCGCATCCACGCATCGCGGGCGGTCTTGGCCAGCACGCTGGCGGCGGCAATGCTCAGCGAGCGCTGGTCACCGCGTATCAGCGCCGTTTGGGGAATGTTCACCTCCGGCAGGCGCAGCGCGTCAATCAAGAGATGTGCGGGGGTGATTCCGCAGGCTTGCAGCGCGCGCTGCATGGCCAGCCGTGTTGCCGGCAGTATGCCGTAGCAGTCAATTTCTTCGCCGGAGGCTTCTCCAACCCCCCAGTAAGCCGCCAATTGCTTAATTTTCTCCGCCCAGCGTTCGCGCTGATTCGGCGTCATTTGCTTGGAATCGCGCACGCCCTCTAAGCGGGCGGCGATATCCGCCACCGGCGGCAGAATCACCGCCGCGGCAAACACCGGCCCGGCCCACGCCCCGCGCCCGGCTTCATCCAGCCCGGCCACCAGCCGGCAGCCGCTCTGCCACAACTGCTCTTCATCACGCAGGGCAGGGAGATTAACCAGCCGAGGGGCGCACATCATAAACCCCCTGCCGGGCATTGCGCCGGATGCGCAGCAAATCGCGCACCACCTGCCGTAAATCGCGCAGCAGGTTCACTTTACTTTCAGCGTTGAAATACCACGGGATGGGCAGTTCCACAATGCGGTAGCCGCGCCGCCGCGCGATGAAGAGCGCTTCCACATCGAACGTCCAGCCGTGAATGGTCACCAGCGGAAAAATGTCCTCGGCCGCCTGTGCCGAAAAGCACTTGAAGCCGCACTGCGTATCGCGCAGGCCGGGCAGGGCCAGCAAACGCACCGCCAGATTGAAAGCCCGTCCGCTCAGGTGGCGGTAAAGCGGCTCGTTATAGCGCACGGCGCCGGGAGCCTCGCGTGAAGCGATGATGATCTCCCCTTCCGGTTTGAGCGGCGGAATGAAGCGGTTGACCTCTTCGATGGGCATGGAAAGGTCGGCATCGCAAATGAAGCGGTACTCCCCTTTTGCCGCCAGCATACCGGCGCGCACGGCCAGCCCTTTACCGCGTCCATCCAGATGCATGGTGCGGATGAAAGGATAATCCTGCTCGAACATGCGGGCGAGATCGAGCGTGCGGTCGGTGCTGCCATTTTCAACCACCACCACTTCGTAAGGATAATTCTGCCGGAGCAGAAAATGGACAATTTTTTGCAGGGTATCCGGCAGCCGCCGTTCTTCGTTATAGGCAGGGATAATGATGGAAAGAAGTGGTGCGGTCAAGGTTTTGTGGGGGAAAGGATTGAGGAAAAGCCCTGTCAGAACAAGGGGGCCTGAGGCAGTGTATCCTGGCCGACTTCGGCATCACTGCTGCTCAGCACCTCACGGCCGTTGAGGTTCACCAGCTGCACACTGCCAAAGACTTCAAAGGTGCTGGCAAGGTAGGGTTTGCGCGCGCCGATCACCACCTTTTGGCCCTTTTTGAGGCGCTCCAGCAGTTCCTGCCGCGAGATCAACAACCGGTCTGACCACGTTGGGCCGCGCCGCTCGTAGATACGGGCGGTTTTCAGGCTGCCATCCTCGTTATAACGCACTGCCTCGATGACCACATCATAACGCGAGGGCAGGGTGGAGTGATTTTTATTTCGTTGGAGCAGTTTCAGCATGGCTCGTTTCCCGCATGTTCAAAGATGGCTGGTGTTTATCGGACAAACCGCCGAGCAAACTCGGCGGTCATCTGCCGTATGGTCGGGGTGGGCGGACTTGAACCGCCGACCCCCGCGTCCCAAACGCGGTGCGCTGCCAACTGCGCTACACCCCGGCGCGTCAGAGTATAATCCGAGATATGCACAATCGTCAAGGAAGAAGGGCGCTCTGCCTGTGGCTGACGGGGGTGATATGGGTGATGGGTGCCTGTGCGCCGGCGGTCTCACCCGCCCCCCTTACGGCAACCCCCTTTGCGTCCTCACCCTCACCGCTCCCTTCCGGCACTCCCGTGCCGCCCACCCCCACCGGCGCAGCACAACTTACCCCAACGCCGGATTGTCTTTTGCGGGGCGGACAGGTGATTCCCTTCAGCCTTCCTTCGGCCGTCATTGGCAAACCGCTGACCGGCTACCTCTACCTGCCGCCCTGTTTTGAGCCGCACGCCGGCCAACCCTACCCGCTGTTGATTCTGCTGCACGGGCAATCGGCAACGGCTGAACAATGGTTGCGGGTGGGCGCAGCCGAAACGGCCGACCGCCTGATTGCCGAAAGGGTCATCCCGCCGCTGGTGATTGCCCTGCCGTATGAGGAATACTCACTGCGCAACCCCTTCGAAAGCGGCTATGACCGCGCTTTGCTGGATGAGTTTTTACCGTGGCTGGCCGGGCAGTACCCAGGCGTGTGTGCCGAGCGCCCGTGCCGCGCGCTGGGCGGACTTTCGCGCGGCGGCGGCATGGCACTACTGATCGGTTTTGCTCATTCGGGGATGTTCAGGGCTATCGGCGGGCATTCTGCGCCGCCCTTTTACGGCATGGAAAGCCGCCTGCCCCTGTGGGTGAAGGAAACTTCCGCCGAAAGTTTACCCGCCGTGTACCTCGATGTAGGCGAAGAAGACCGCTACTACCGCTCGATTGAGGAACTTCACACCCTGCTGGAGAGGCTGGGCGTTCCGCATGAATGGCAGGTCAACCCCGGCGCGCACGGTGAAGATTACTGGCGCAGTCAGGTGGAAAACTACCTGCGCTGGTACGGGAATTTGATCACTCTGCCTGCAAAGATAAACGGTACACCCGAATAACCCGGTTCGAGCGGCGCAGACTGCGCGTTTCGATCAGTTCGCCGCCGGCGGCTTCGATGCGCGCCGCCGCTTCGCCATCTTCTTCCGCAGAGGTGAGGGTAACCTCCTTCATGCCCATGGCGGCGGCCTGTTCCAGCGTCAGGCGCAGCAAAACACTCTCATACTCTTTGCCGCGCTCGGATGGGCGGATTTCAACGCTGATTTGCCCGCCTTTTTCCAGCAAGTTTTCGCCCATGCGGTGGCGCAGGCGGCTGAAACCGAGCAGAGTCGTTTCACCGCGCACCAGCCAGAAGGTCGTCTGCGGAATGATGCCGGGCGGCAGGTCTTCCTCGCTGGCTTCATCGGCCAGATCGCGCAAATAGGTGAAAAAAGCTTCTTCACCTCCTTTGAGCAAACCGTTGAAACGCGGATCGCCGCCGGCCTGAAAATCCTCTGCCAGCGCCAGCAGTTCCTCGCGCCACTCGGGAGTCAGGTGAATTAATTTCAGGTTCTCGGTGTTCATGGTTTTATTTATCTTTCCAACGCCCTTTGCCTGATTCTATCAAAAATTTTTGTTTTTGGATGATTCGGGTCTTGCGGGCTGGCAGCCAAATGTTCAAAAAAAAAAAACGTCCGATGCAGCCTTTCTCAATCCCCCGGCAGGCTGGTTTCCGGCGCTGAGGAATGCGGTTCAGGGCGGGGGTCAACCCCGCCGGTTCAGGGCCGGCGCGCGGGATAATCTCCCTGCCGGCATCTCACGGGGCGGGCTGACTGCGCTGCCATTCCAGCACCTCGCGCAGGGTCGGGTCAATCTGACCGAGGACGGCCGGAATCTGCTCGAGCGGCACGTGGGGCTGCAGTACCTGCCAGAAGGCATCTTCCAGAATAAAGCGGGCAAAGCGCCACTCGCCGCTCACCGGCAGCGGCTGGGCAATGGGAATCCACTGCAGGGCTGACCCCCACGCCGGGTATTTTTGACGCATCTCTTCCTGCACCAGCGCTGCGGAAGCCGCCCCCAGCGGATAACCCCCGCCGGCCTGCAGAATGGCGGCCTGAACCTCCGGCTCGGTCATCCAGCGGGTGAACAGCCATGCCGCCAGTTCGCGCTCCGGCTGGCTGCGCAGCACGCCGTAAGATAAGCCTCCCACGATCACCACCGGCCGGTCACTGACCGGGAAGGGCAGCACCATCCAGACATCCTCGCTTTCAAAGCGTTCCATCGCCGCGCTGAGGACGGGCAGATCGAGCAGGGAAGCGGAAAAATAGAGCGCGCGCCGGGTGGCAAAGGCTTCTTCGGGCGGAATGCGCCCGAAAAATGCGCAGCCCTCATCCACCATTGCGCGCAAAAATTCGGCCGCCTGCCGGGTTTGCGGTTGAGCAAAGGTCAGCCGGGCAGGGCTGACCTGCAGGGCATCTTTCAAGCCAAAGGATTTCAGCCATGCGTAGATGCTCCAGCCGTCGGTATCCACCATCCAGCCGCCGGTGCCGTCGTTACTGCCCGTGCGGTCGCTGTTGTTGGCCTGTGCGGCGGCGCAGGCATGTTGTTTGAAATCATCCACCGTTTCGGGCGGGCGGTCAAAGCCCAGTTCCGAGGCCCACGTCAGGTTATAGAAAAAGACGCGCGACGTCCGCAGGGCGGGAATGCCCACCTGCTGACCGTCTGCCTGATCCTGCTGCCAGAAGGCGAGCGGAAAATCGGCACGGCGCGCTTCGCTCAATCCCCAGCGCGGGTCGAGCAAAAAATCGTTCAACGGGCGGATGAACCTGCCCCCGGCATACCAGTACAGCAAGTATTCCGAAGGCGCGATGATCAGGTCGGGCTGGGACGAATCGGGTGCCGGCGTTTCCAGCCGCTGCGCCAGCGCCATGCTGGAGCCGCTCGATTCGGCCCGCACGATAATGCCCCATTCATTGCTCTGGTTGAATTGGCGCACGGCCTGTTCTAAGACTTCGGCCAGTTCGCCCGTCCACGGGTAAAGCAGACGGATCTCCAGCCCGCGCAGCCCGGCAAGGGGGTCGGGGGTGGCGGTTTGGGGCGGCGTTGGGCTGACGGATTGAATCAGGGTCGGCATCACCGCCCGTGTGCGGGTGATCTGCGGCGTGGCTTCTTCCACCTGCGGCGGCGGCAAAACCGGCAAACATGCCGCCAGCAGCCAGCCCAGTACAATGAGCAGGGGAGGAAGTCTTCGCCAGCGAAAAAGAAGTTGTTTAAGGAAGAGCAAACGATCCATCAGTCGAAATCGGTGGGTAAATGGGGGTTGCGGTAATGCTCGAACAGGCGGTGAATTTCGGGCAGGGTGGTGCGCGCCAACGAAAGCGGGGGAATTTCATCCTCGCCGAAAAAGGCCGCCCCGCCGGTTTCGATACTCTCGGCGGCGAAGCCGCCGGTCAGTTCGCAAATGAAGAAGAGTTTATACAGGTGAAAGATGTACGGCGGATGACCGTTCTTGGGGGCGTTGCGGTCTATGAGCATGGCCAGTTTGACGGCGCGGCAGTGGTAACCGGATTCCTCGAACACTTCGCGCTCTACGGCACTGCGCGGCGACTCGCCCACATCCACCCAGCCGCCGGGCAGCGTCCAGCCGCCGTCGGCCTTTTCCAGCACCATCAGCAGTTTGCCTTCATGGAACACCGCCCCGCGCGCATCCAGTTTGGGGGTGGCATAACCGGCTTCGGCGGCAAAAATACGCTCCACTCTTTCAAATTCGCACTGCCCGTATTCGGCCATGATCTGAGCCGCCAGCCGGCGCAAAGCCTGAAAGCGGTCAATATCGAACGGGTTGGTGGAGTACGCCAGCCCATCCTGTGCCAGCGCCTGAATCTGCTGTACCCAGCCAAGCCAGCGAGGTTCGGTCATGGAAAACCCTTTCCGCAATGGAGGATTGGGGGTAATTGTAACACGGGTGCAAACCGCTTCGTTCTTCTACATGTTTTCTTCTAAAAGGTTTTTTAACGATGGAACAACTGCGGGGAAATCTTTGTGAATTGTTTCCCACATCAATTGTGGGTCAACGGTAAAGTATGCATGCACAATCCGATTTCGCATTCCGCGCATCAAGTTCCATGGAATCTTCGGGTTTTTCGCTTCAATCTCGTCCGGTATGGAATTGGCTGCTTCCCCTATGATGATAAAGTTCATTTCAACCGCTCGAATGGTTTTATCATCTTTAGAAAAGGTATCAAAATCCATTCCTGAAACAAAAGATTCGATTTCTGAAATGGCTTCCAGAATATCCCGAATACGATCCTTCCAATTTCTAGAAGACACGCAGCATTTCCCCTTGAATACGATAGCGAATGGAAGGCTTCAGACTGTTCGGTGTACCAATATCCACAGGACAGCCAAGCATCCATTCGAGGTAATCCTGTAATTCAAATAATTTGAAATAACCAGCCGGCTGACTGAATTCTACCAGCAGGTCAATATCGCTGGCGGGGGTGCTTTCTTCCCGAGCAACAGAACCGAAAAGGATTAAGGATTTCACCCCAAACCGCTCTTTTATTTCCTTCTTGTGTTCGTTCAGAATTTGAACAACCTGCTCGCGCTTCATGAATCAATTATAGCATTTGATTTTCTTCCCCCTACAGGAACAGCAGTAAGAGAAAACCTGCAGCAGTATGCAGATTTTTCCCTCTGCAACCAGCCCCCACGAATTTATTTTGGCAGCGGCAGGCCGCCTCCCTCAAAGACTGCCCGATACACATCCTCGCCAAAACTGGTTTGCAGCGGCTGACCTTCGAACAATTTGTAGGTGCGCCGGCCGCCGCTTTTGCGCTCGGCGCGCAGGAAGAGGGCGTTGGGCAACCCTTGCCGGTAAAAACCATCCGCCAGCGTGAATTGATGGGTCACATAGAAGACCTTAATCTGCCGTTCCAGCAGGGCCTGCGTGATCTGACGGGCTATTTCGGAACCTTCGCGCTCATTGGTTGCAGCAAACGATTCGTTAAAGAGCATCAAGCTGCGCGGGCGGATGTGATCGGCAATGGCGCTCATGCGGGTGAGTTCCTCGTCTAATTTGCCGCTTTTCATGCTGGTGTCTTCGCGGCGTTTATAGTGGGTAAACACGCCCGAACAAACATTGGCCGAAAATTGATCGGCCGCCACGAACATGCCGCACTGCATCATCAATTGAGCCTGCCCGATACTGCGTAAAAAGGTGGATTTCCCGCCCTGATTTGCACCGGTAATGAACACCAGTTCTTTACCTTCCCCATCCATATCATTACCGACCACATTCTTCTTCATTGTCAGGGCCAGCGAAAGATCATACAGGCCGCGAAAGGTGTGGCAGGATTCTTCCAGCGGGTAAGGGTGAGGAATGGTCAGCGAATGACCCAGTTCTCTGACCTGCCCGGCGAGATTGAGACAGCCAATGTAAAAGGCCAGTTCACTGCGCAGCACAGCCAGATAGTGGTCAATGTGTTCGGCAGACTGCGCCACCGCATTGGCCACCGCGTTGATGGCGCGGTCTTTGATCTCTCCCAGCGCACGGGCGCCCTGCTCATCACGGGGATGAAGGGTGAAAGAATATTCCGGCGGGCGTGCGCGGAAGATTTCCCCCAGCCAGCTGCCGTTGCGCGGGTTTGGTTTACGCAAGGTGTAGTTGATACCTTCGTTGCCGCGTCCCAGTTCGGCACTGATCAGCACTCCCTCGCGGAAGCGCAGGGCTTTGAGGTGATCTTCCACCACCCCGAAAAACTCATCGTCCAGTTCCCGCTGAATGGTGGCAAAAAAGTTGCGGAAACCCCGTGATGTAAAGATGCCAATATTTTCATCGGCAATACGGCGCAGGGTTCGCAACAATTCCACGAACATCGCCATCATCTCCAAACCGCTGCTCAACACCCCCGCCGGGTAATGGGTGAAGATACCCAGCCAGCGTTTACGTTTGTTTTCTATGGCCTGCAGAGGTATCTGATACAGCTGGCGAATGATTTCGGCGTTATCGAGGCAGTCTTGCAAAATTTCCTGCCGGTAGCGGATTACTTCAAGGTCGGTCTCGCTGGTGAGAATGACACGCCGGGCAACCTCGTAGATAAATTTATCACCCTGCGCCATGGCGTTGAACACCACATTCAATTCGAGATCCTGAACAAGATCGCTTTCGTTCCACGGCAACGGCTGCTGGGGGTCAAAATCGCGGTCGGGGTAGAGCAGTAACACCTTCATGGGGCAATTCGTTCCTTCAACTGCCGGTAGGTCAGGCGGTGCTTTTCGGCAATCGTAATCGCAAAAGCCAGCCCATCGGCCGGGCGGCGCAGGATGCGGAATGTCCGCCGCGAGATATCTTCCGCATCCACCGTGCTGACCATGCTGACCGTTTTCTCGGAGGCGGAGGCCAGTTCGGTGAGAAAGGTCACCCACACACACAGCACATCCAGTTCCAGCACCCGCTGCATAATCTGATGACTGAGGAACAGCGCATCTTTGAGCGTGGTCGAGTTAAACGGCTCGTTGAAGATCAGCAGGCTCTGGGGGGTGGCCCGCTCAAAAATCTCGCGCATCCGCACCAGTTCTTCGTTCAGTTTGCCGCGCAGATTGCGGATATCTTCCTCCTGTTCGAAATGGGTGAAGATTTGATCGAAACAGAACAGGCTCGCTTCTCGGCCGGGCACGGGCAGGCCGAGGCAGGCAAGGTGATGCAGCTGCCCAAACATGCGCGCAAAGGTGGTCTTTCCGCCCTGATTCGGCCCGGAGATCACCATCACCCGCTCTTTGCCGCTTAAATGAAAATCATTGGGAACGATGCGGGAAATTTCTTCTCGCAGTTGAATGGCCAGCGCCAGATCAAAAGCCTCACCGGCCCTGATTTCTTTGCTCCGGCGGCTGACCGTTGGGAGGCAGAATTTCAGCCCGCCTTTCATCAGCGGTAAAATCGTCTCCAGATAGGCCAGATAAAACTGCATTTCGCGGTCAAAGGTGAGGATGAAATCGGCCATAAAGCGGGCATGTTCGGCGCAAAAGCGGTGCAGGCGGGCAAACAGTTCGGGGTACAGACGGGCTACCAGATCGAGAATCTGCGCCTCGATATGATTCATACCGGGCAGGGTATTGAGCGCAACCAGATAATCCTTAACCGCTCCCTGCTTGAATTTTTCAAAGGTCTTTTCTACCTCGCTGCTGTAATTGGCTTCTCCCTCGTATTTACGCACCCTGACGGTGGTGTCTTTAATCGTGATGCAGTACTGCACGCCGGCCAGTTCCTGCTTCAACGCTTCGGCTTCCTCCTGTAACTGCCGAAATTCCCTTGAAGCAATGTACTCCCTCAATACCTGTCTAAAAGTGAGCAGCCCTTGTGATTGCAGAGCAGCGCCGCTCAAATCCTCCGCCAACTGGCTTACGGCGCGCACATAAACCAGCGCTGTTTCCAGTAACCAGCCCTCGCGGTGATTCTGGTGATGGATTTCATCGGCTCTCCTGCGGTAACGGCGCAAAATGACCATCTGCCCCGCAAAGACCTGCATTTTTCGCAGGGTGGTTTCGTCCAGCAAATCGCGGACGATTTCCTGCCGGTATTGAATCGTTTCTTCGTCTTGAACTGCCGTGTAGTAAAAGGGTTTCAGGTTGTATTCCTGTTTGCCGGCAGTCACCCAGTCCACCACCTGATCCAGATTCAAATCGCGGAAGCAGGCAGGCGGCTGTTCCAGATGAACAGGCGGCTCAAGCGAGGGAGGATACAGGATACTGGTCTGATTCATAACTACACTTTATCACAAATCAAAAGCCTCTACTGGTTTATTCATCAGTAGAGGCTATCAGTCTTGCGACGGTTAAAAGCGAGCCTCATCGCTTTTGTAAATTTATTGTATCACAAACCGGGCGGGCATGATAAAATCCTTTCCAGAAAGCCATGGCGTTTACCCCCACCCACACCGACCGGTTCGTCAATGTCGTGCTGGCGCTGGCGCAGTACCCCATTTTGAGCGGGCGCATCCGCCAGCAGATGCGCCGCGAGTTGTTCGCCCGCGGCATCATCCAGCCGGCCGACTTCGAAAATGAGGTGCGCCGGCTGGCCATTCTCTCGCAGGAACGCGAAGGCCTGCGCAACCCGGTGGGCGAAGAACCCGCCGAAGTGTGGGAAACGCGCATGAGCCGCATCCGCGATCACCTGACCGACCTGCGTTTCAGCCAGCATCTCACGCTGGAGGTACTGGAACACATCATCAGCGAGGTGCTGAGCGAACGCGGCATTGACATGGTCGGGCTGATGCTCTCGCTCAACCCGGAAACCGCCCCGCTGGATCTGGTCTTTGAACAGGCCATGACCATCGAACGCCTGCCGCCGGAAGAGCGCCAGAAGTACGAAGCCCGCCTGCAGGAAACCAAAGTGGTGCTGATTCGCAGCCTGATCAGCGATCAACTGCGTTATATCAACATTGCCAAGCGCTGGTTCACCATTGACGATTTACAGCAGATCCGCCGGCACAAAATTGGGCCGGGGCGCATCGGCGGCAAGGCCGCCGGCATGCTGCTGGCGCACCGCATTCTGCACCAGACCAACTCCCTGCCCCCGGATACGTGCCTGATCACCCCCGATTCGTACTACATCGGCGCGGATGTGTTTTACTCGTTCATGTCCATCAACAACCTGTTCCACTGGAACGATCAGAAGTACAAAACCGAAGCCGAAATGCGCGCCGACTATCCACAAATCCTGCACGACTTCATGGAAGGCGACTTCCGCCCGGACATTGCCCAGCGGCTGGAAGCCCTGCTGGGGGGCGTCGGCCGGCAGCCGCTGATCGTGCGTTCTTCCAGCCTGCTGGAGGATAACTTTGGCACAGCCTTTGCCGGTAAATACGAGAGTGTGTTCCTGCCAAATCAGGGCAGCCCATCCGAAAACCTGCGCGCCCTGACGCGCGCCATTGCGCGGGTGTACGCCTCCACGCTTAATCCCAATGCCCTGCTCTACCGCCGGGCGCGCGGCCTGCAGGATTACGACGAGCGCATGGCGGTACTGATTCAGGTGGTGCAGGGCGAACGTTTTGGGCGGTATTTTTTACCGCACGCCTCCGGTGTGGCATTCAGCCGCAATCTGTACCGCTGGGCACCCCAAATCCGCCGCGAGGAAGGGTTTGTGCGGCTGGTGTGGGGGTTAGGCACCCGCGCCGTGGACCGGGTGGGCAACGATTTTCCACGCCTGATCGCCCTCAGCCACCCCTTGCTGCGCCCCTCCACCGACCCCAAAGCCATCCGCCGCTATTCCCAGCAGTTTGTGGACCTGATTGATCTGGAAGAAAACACCTTTAAAACCCTGCCGGTGCACGAAGTATTGAAAGGGGACTACCCCGTACTGCGCTATCTGGCACAGGTGGAAGAGGACGGTTACTTTACCTCGCTGCGCTCCCGCTATATGGGAGAAAATCAGCGGCTGGTGCTGACCTTTGAAGAACTGCTGCGCCGCACGCCCTTTGCCGAACGGATGCGCGGCCTGCTGCACACGCTGGAACACCACTACGAAGCGCCGGTAGATGTGGAATTCACCCTCTCCGTTCAGGAAAAGGACGGCGCACCGGAATTGTGCATTACCATCCTGCAGTGCCGGCCGCAAAGCCAGCTGCAGGTGACGGCCGCCGCCGCCCTGCCCGCCGATTTGGACCCCCAAAATATCATCTTCAAGACCCATTTTGTGGTGCCGGAAGGTACGCTGGAACGGATTGATTACGTGGTGTTTGTGCCGCCGGAGGGTTATTTCGCACTGGAAAGCATGAACCAGCGCAACGAACTGGCGCGCGCCATTTCGCGCTTGAACGGCGCACTGGAAAACGAGCGGTTTATCTGCGTTGGGCCGGGGCGCTGGGGCAGCAGCAACCCCGACCTCGGCGTGCCGATTGATTACGGCGATATCTACCACGCCCGCGCACTGGTGGAACTGGCCGGGCAGGGATACGGTCTGCCGCCGGAGCCTTCACTGGGCACGCACTTCTTTCAGGATTTGCTCGAATCGCAGATTTACCCGCTGGCCATCTACCTCGACCAGCCCGGCAGTATCTTCCGGCGTGAATTTTTCTACGATACTCCCGACCGGTTGAATGAATGGCTGGAAATTCCCCCTGATATAAGGAAAAGCCTGCGCCTGATTCGGGTGGCGGACTACCGTCCCGGCCACCATCTGGAAATCGTGATGAGCGATGAGAAGGGCGTGGCGGTAGCCTTCCTGCGGCCGGATGAGGAAAACCCGCTTACGAGATCTTGAAACTTTCCAGCCCTTCCAGTTCGTTCATTTCGGTGGTCAGCAAATCGTAAAGATCGGTCTTGCGCGAGCGGAAGGAAATTTCAACCTCCAGCCGTTTATTTTTGATATTTTTGCGGATGGAGATGATTTTGGCATTGAGTTTATGCTTTTTCCAGATTTTATTGATGTCTTTGAGGACATTCGGGCGGTCCTGCAGGTGCAGTTCCACCGTCACGGCCATATCCGGGCCAAAGATCTTTTTCTCGGCAATATCCAGCAATTCCAGCACCAGCAGCAGCAAGCCGGTGGCAGCGGCAGCCGGCAGGTAATAGCCGGCGCCCACCGCCAGCCCGACCACGGCCATCGTCCACAGGGAAGCGGCGGTGGTCAGCCCTTTGACATTGGGGCCGTAGCGCAAAATGGCGCCGGCGCCCAGAAAACCGATGCCGGAAATGACCTGCGCCGCCAGCCGGGCGGGGTCGCCGTTGGGGGCGAGGGGTTGAAATTGTATAGACAGGTTGATCGAAAGCACCATGGCCAGCGTTGCGCCGACCACCAGCACGATGTGGGTGCGCCAGCCGGCCGGCTGGTTCTGGCGTTCGCGTTCGATGCCGATCACTGCTCCCAGCGCAGTAGCGATGAGAATCCGCAGCAGGATATCGGTCTGGCTGATCATACCGTCCTCCCGTAACAATTCTAGAACATATTTTCTATTTATATCCAGAGACCAGAACAGGTCGTTCCCTCATCAGTATAGCACAAGGCATGTTTCACATGAAACATTGCATCGAGCGATGATGTTTCACGTGAAACCTCCCCCCATTTTGCTTTTCGCAAAACAGAGGGAGGTTTTCAAGAACACGTCCGACTCCGGCCAGTGAGCGGAGCAGATTTTTTGCCTGTGCTTCCTGCCCTATAATTCCTGCCGCCGGAAGATCAGCCACGCCGCCAGCAGAGAACCCGCCAGCATCGCCGCGCTGATCCACAAACTGCCCCAGTAGGATGCTTCCGGCTGGATAAAAAGCATTCCGCCCCAATTGATCAACTGCGCCGGCAGGTAAACCGCCACCTTCTCGCTGATGCTGGCCACGCCCAAACCCAGCAGCACGGCAAACGAGAGACCCGCCGCCAGTGCCTGACTGCGGCTGAGGGTGCTGAACAGCAGGGTCAACCCGACATACACCATCGCATACAGCCAGATCAGCCCGTTCATCGCCAGCCACAAGTCAAAGCGCGGGTACTCAAACAGCAAACCGGTGTAGTAATACCCCGCCAGCCCGGCAATCAACAGGCTGAGCGCAAACACCAGCCCAAATGCGGCCGCTTTGGCCATCAAAAAGGCCCCGCGCGGCAGCGGTTTGCTCAACACCAGCGCGGCCGTGCCGCGTTCCTTCTCGTTGGAAACGGCGCCCATCGGTAAAAGAATGGCAAACAAAATGGCAAACTGACTCAGATTCTTGATGTACTGGCCGATGGCATCCATCACCGTCGGCGGCGGAATCAGCTCTCCAATCGCCTCGGCGCCGGGAACGGCGCCCAGAATCTGCGGGGTGAAGTACGCCAGCAGGGGGGAAAGCAAACCGAACAGGCTCAGCACACTCACCGTCACCAGCAGGCGGTAAGTGCGCCACTGCTCCCGCAATTCCTTGGAAAATGCAGCCCAGAACAGGTTCATGATCCCGCCTCCTCGTTGACCAGATTCAAAAACACCTCTTCCAGCGATGGTTTGACCGCCTCGAAACGCTCCACCGCCAGCCCGCTCTCGGCCAGCGCGTGCAGCAGCCAGCCGCGCGCATTTTCCACATCCCGCACGCGGATGCGCACCGCATTGCCGTCCACCTGCGCCTGTTCTATCAGCGGCTGCTGCCGGATCCTTTCAACCCACTCCGTCAGCGATGGGCCGCCGTTGGCGGTTACCTCCACCCGAAAGACCGGCAGGGCATAGGCGGAGGTCAGTTCCTCCTGCCGCGCCACCCGCACCATGCGCCCTTTATGGATGATGCCGACCGTATCGCACACCCGCTCCACATCCGCCAGAATGTGGGTGGACATGAACACCGTGCACTGCCCACGCAGGCCGGCAATCAGTTCCAGCACATCGCGCCGACCGGCCGGGTCGAGCGCCGAGGCCGGTTCATCGAGAAACAGCACCTCTGGCTGATTGACCAGCGCCTGTGCAATTCCCAGCCGCTGGCGCATACCGCGCGAAAAACCGCGAATGCGCCGCTTGCGCACATCCCACAAACCCACTTTTTTCAGCAGTTCTTCGGCGTGTTTGCGGCGGGTGGCCGCCCCCAAACCGAACAACTGGCCGATGTACTCCAGAAATTCCTGCGCGCTCATCCAGCCGTAAAAGGCAGGTTCTTCCGGCAGGTAACCGATGCGGCGCGCCAGCGCCCCGTTATGGCCGATTTCCACCCCGGCCACCGTTGCCCGGCCGCCGGAAGCGTGCGCCAGACCGGTCAGAATGCGGATGGTGGTGGTCTTACCGGCCCCATTCGGCCCCAGGAAGCCGAAAATACTGCCCGCTTCCACATCCAGCGAAAGGCCGTCCAGCGCGCGCACCGCGCCGTAGGTTTTGACCAGATTTTCGATGTGAATGGCGCTCATTCTTCCTCTCTTCCAAAGAGTAAATAGATGATTGGGCCGAACAGGTTGACGAATAGAATCACCAGCAGCCAGACCCACTTGGGCCCGCGGGTGCGCTCCCGGCGCAGCAGGTCAATCAGCGCCACCAGCGCCAGCCCCAGTTGCAAAATGAACACCGGTATCAGAAAAGGAATGTAGCGAGAAAATTCGTCAAAATTCATGGCTTTGACTCCGTTTGCTGACGGGCCAGACTGACCACGCCGCTCAGCCCGCCCAGATTCATGGTATCCACCGCGCTGGACGGAACGATGACCAGCGCGCCTTTCTCTTTCAGGCCCTCGAAGAGCATGTTCATCGCCCGCAGGTGCAGCGCGGTCGGGTTGTTGATGTAAGCCTGCGAAGCCTGCGCAAAACTTTCGGCAATCTGCTTTTCGGATTCGCCGAGAATGACGCGCGCCTGCCGTTCGCGCTCGGCCTGCGCCTGCCGGCTCATGGCCGCTTCCAGATCCTGCGGGATGACAATATCGCGGATTTCCACCGATTGCACGGTGATGCCCCACGGCGCCGTGCGCTCATCAATGATCTGCTGTAATTCGGCGTCCATTTTGGTGCGTCCGACCAGAATATCGGAAAGCGGTTTTTGCCCGATCACCTCGCGCAGGGCAGTTTGGGCCGCCCAGGTAATGGCGCTGCGGTAATCTTCCACCTCCAGCGCGGCTTTTTCGGCATCCCAAACCACCCAGAACAGCACCGCGTCCACATCCACCGGCACCGTATCGCGGGTGAGGGTCTTTTCGGCGTTGAAAGGCGTCACCATCACGCGGTGGTCAATCCACGCCGAAACCTGATCCACCAGCGGCAGGATGAAGAACAACCCCGGCCCGCGCAGGCCGATGAAGCGCCCAAACCTCAGCACGACCGCTTTTTCCCACTGCCGCGCCACCTGAATGGCGAACAGAAAGAAGAAGCCGATCAGCAGGAAGAGCAGGAAAAACACCGTTGCCCAGACTTCCGATAGACGGCTTTCCAGAACAATGGCCCCCACAACACCGATCACCCAGAAAAAAATGGCCACCGCAAGACCGATTCCGCTGATGCGGAGGGCAATTTCGCGGTTTAACCGCACGTCCATTTTATCTTTAAGACCTTCTTTCTTGTACATAACCAAACTCCTTATTTGATCTTGTTTCCGTAACGGCTTATTCACCTTCCGAGGATGGATTACTCAGTTGGTTAATTTGCTCTTCCAGCAAGGCGCGGATCTGATCGATACTGAAACCCAGCGCCATGGCATCCTGCAAATAGTGGTGGGTGAGCTGTTCCAGCGCCTGACGGCGCTCACGCTCGCGGTTTTCCGCCTGAGCGGCAGACCAGATATAGGTGCCGCGGCCCTGCTGGGTGGAGATCAACCCCATGCTGTCCAGAATGCGGTAAGCCCGTGCCACCGTGTTGAAGTTGACGCGCAGTTCGGTGGCCAGCTGGCGCACGGTGGGCAGTTGATCTCCCGGTTTCAGTTCGCCGCTCAACACCCGGTTTTGGATTTGCTTCACTATCTGGGTGGTGATCGGCGTTTCGGAACGAAAGTCAATGCGCAGATTAAGTTCGATCAAACCACTTTCCTGCCAGATGAATTGTAGCATTGTATCATTGAATAATTGTACAAATTCATTTCCGAATTGTCAAGGGAAAATAAAAACGGAAGCGGCGGCGGTTTTGCAACTATCCGGTAGGCGCAACCAGCCTGAGGCGATGGGGTTATCCTCTTGGAAGACATCCACTTTTATATACGTTCCTGCCCGGCAAAGGTTTTGCAGAAATCGCCCGGCGATGAGGGAATCATTGCCCCGTTTGGTCTGTTAAAAACTATCAATTTCTATCTATTTTCTAAGAAAATTGGTAAAGAGAATTGAAGCCGGACAGGGGATGGTATAAAATAAGAACAAGCGATGAGTCACCGTTTTTCTACATTGAAAAAGGAGGCAGCATGAACACCGTCCGACATATTTTACAAATCAAAGGCACCGATATCTGGACGATTGCACCGGATGAAACCGTCTTCGAAGCCCTGCGCACCATGGCAAAGAAGGATGTGGGTGCCCTGATTGTGATGGAAAACGACCACATGGTCGGCATTATCAGCGAACGAGATTACGCCCGCAAGGTAATTTTGCAGGGGCGCTCTTCACGCGATACCAAAGTGCGTGAAATCATGACCAGTCATGTGCATACCGTCCACCCCGACCAGACCGTCGAGGAGTGCATGGACTTGATGACCCGTTACCGCGTGCGTCACCTGCCGGTAATCGAAAATGACCGTCTGGTGGGGGTGATTTCGATTGGGGATGTGCTGTATAACATCATCCAGCGCCAGCGCCAGTTGATCAGTAAACTGGAAGACAAAGTGATGGGCAAGGAAGAAGAACCCAGCGAACCGGCGGTGCCCCGCTTCCCCAATGTGGGCAAGCAGGGATAAAACGGCGGAATTTGACGGTTGACCGCCGCTGTGTTAAACTAGGCCCATGCCATCCCTGCTGATGCACACCCATTGCCATCATCATCCTGCCGTCCGCGCTGCGGCACGGCTGGCGGTGGCATTCGGCGGAATTTGATTTTTCCCCATTTTTCCGTCCATACCGTCCCCCGTGCTGCGGGGGACTTTTTTTTATTTTTTGATGTGGAGGTTGACTCATGTTCCTGAAAATCCTCGATTCCCAAACCGCCCGGCAGACGCTTTTGCGCCGCCGCCCGCCCGATGAAACCGACCTGCCCCCGGCCGTTCAGCAGCGCATCATCAGCCTGTTCGGCGAACCGCTGACCGCGGAGCAGGCGGTGGCGCGCATTTTGCAGGATGTGCGCCGGCGCGGTGACGAAGCCCTGCGCGAATGGACGGCAAAACTGGACGGCGCCGACCTTTCCGACGGTTTGCAGGTAGCGCCGGAGGAATGTTGGCGCGCACTGCACTCCCTGCCCGCCGACCTGCGCGCCGCGCTGGAAACGGCCGCAAGGCGCATCCGCGAATTTCACCGCCACCAGCCGGCCCTTTCGTGGATTGAGCAGAATGAAGAAGGCACGCTGGGACAGTTGATTCGTCCCATCGAACGGGTGGGTGTCTATGTACCGGGCGGCAGCGCGCCGCTGCCCTCTTCGGTGCTGATGTCGGTCATTCCGGCGCGCGTTGCGGGAGTAAAACAGGTGATCGTCTGCACGCCGCCCGGCCGGGATGGGCAGATCAACTCTGTCATTCTGGCGGCCTGTGCGCTGGCCGAGGTGGATGCCCTCTTTCGCGTGGGCGGAGCGCAGGCCATTGCCGCCATGGCGTTTGGCACACCCGCCCTGCCGGCGGTGGATAAAATTGTCGGCGCAGGGGGTTTGTTCGCCACCCTTGCCAAACGGCAGGTTTTTGGCGTGGTGGGTATCGAGGGACTGGCCGGACCGACCGAAACGGTAATCATCGCCGATGAGAGCGCAAACCCGCGCCGGGTGGCCGCCGACCTGCTGGCACAGGCCGAGCATGACCCGCTGGCCACCGCCCTGCTGCTGACCCCCTCGCGCCGGCTGGCCGAGGCGGTTTCTGCCGAAGTGGAAGCCCTGCTGGCGCAGGATGCCGCCGGCCCGCTCAACCGCGCCGAAATCATCCGCGCCTCGCTAGCAGGGCGCGGCGGAGCGGTGATCACCCGCGATGTGGACGAGGCCGTTGAACTGTGCAATGCCTTTGCCCCGGAACACCTCAACCTGGTGGTGCAGAACGGCTGGGACTGGCTGCCCAAAATTCGCAATGCCGGGGGCGTGTTTCTGGATGAGGATTCGTGCGAAGTGATGGGCGATTACATCGCCGGGCCGAGTCATGTCATGCCCACCGGCGGATCGGCGCGTTTTGCCTCGCCGCTCAATGTGTGGGATTTTGTCAGGATCATCAGTCTGGTGGGGCTCAACCGCACGGCGGTGCAGCGTCTCAGCCCGCTGGCGGAACGGCTGGCGCAGGCCGAGGGGCTGGGGGCGCATGCTCTGGCTGCCGCTCTGCGGCGCGCCCCATGAGGATGAGCGCAAATAAGCCGATCCGGCCGTGGCACACTCCCCGGCCGTCATCCCGGCAGGGGCGGCAGGATCACTGAATATAGGTCAAATGCCGCCCCGCTTTGCTTTCATCCCGTTTATGAAAGACGCGGCGGTTTTGTTTTTGCATCGCCTCGATCATCGGCTGCGGCTCGAAGTTCGTTATCAGCAGAATGCAGCGGCCCGCTTCCAGTTGAGGGAGCAGCCGGTTGATGTGGTTGAGCGGCACTTCACCGCGCGCCAGCAGTTGCGTGCCGTCCACCACAAACTGCGGCTCTGCCTGCACCCAGGGGGGATCGGCGGGTGAGGCGGGGGGAAGATCGTCCGGCACGGCCGTTTCTGCCCCGGCGGTCAATTCGGCCTGCCCGGCCAGCCGGCGCAGGTGGTTCACCCATTCCAGCGCGTTCACCCCGCCGATGCGGGCGGCCTGTTCCAGCGTGGTCAGCCGCGTCACCGTGCGGCGCAGCAGGGGGTTGCGCAGGTTTTCGAACGGCGGCGCGGTGCGGATGATTTCTTCCTCTAACTGAGGAAAGTGAGTCAAGAGATCGTGAATCTTGCTCTGCGGGGTAATCTCCATCGCTGTCTCCTCATACGGCTTCAACAGGCAGGCTGTCGTATTCCAGCAGCCGCCGTTCGCCTTCCAGCGCGCGCACTTCGCTGAGGTCCTGAGTCACTTCCAGCGTGCCGAGATATTCGCCCTCATCGCTGCGCACGGCGTAATAGACGATATACACCAGCCGCCCGTGCAGGTTGATCCAGAAGCGTGCGCGGTCGTGTTTGCCTTCCTTGAAGTCGCGCACGATCCGGTTGACGATGTGCACGCTCTTGGGCGGGTGACAGTACTGCACTTTGCGCCCCAAAATGGCGCGGGAGCGGGAGAAAATGCGCGCCTTGCCGGGGCTGAAGTAGCGCACGGTGTCGTCCTTATCCACAAAGGTGATGTCGAACGGCAGGGTCTTGAAAACCTGAATCAATTCTTCCAGCCGAAAACTGCCGGTCGGCATTTGAATGCGCCCATCCTGAGCGAGCGGTTTGCGGATTTCTTTGTGAATGCCGCCTTCGGGTGTCCACTCGAATTGCGGGGCATACAGGCAGTAACCGTATTCATCGCTTTGCAGGTAAATTTCATACCAATCCTGCTCGGTGAGCAAATCGAGTGCGGTGGGGAAGAGGATCTTCTCTTCTTTGTAAATCATCTCGTCTATGGCTTCAACGGCGGGCGCAACCGCAAAAAGATTGTAAGCCTGCGCTTCGGCGGCAGTGAATGTGCTGACCTGCTGCAGGCCTTCCAGTGCCCCTTTCAGCAGGCGGCGGGCTTCATCGTGCTTGCCCCACATCACCGTTGGCGGCCCGTGCAGATTGTTCTTTTCGAAGTAGGGAAAGAGCAGGTTTTCCTTGCGGCGGTAGTGTTTTTCCACATCCATCAGCGCGTTCAGCAGCACATGGATGGATTCCATCATCGGCGAGGCATCCGCCTCCGGCGGCAGGGATTCGATCCTGCGCATCCAGTGGCGGATCTGCGCGGTGGTGCGGGTCAGTTCGCGGTTTTCCTGAACGAAAGTGTGCACCGGATGACCGGGGATGGTTTCGGGGGTTTCCTGCAGGTCGAGGTGCTTTTTCAGCACGCGGGTGTGGGTATCGCACAATTCCTGAATTGCTTGGGCGGGGATGCCTTCCTGAATTAACTGCATTTCCATCAAAAAGACATCGCTGTAATCGGCTTCATCCAGCAGGGTTTCCAGCTGTTTCTGCACCTGTTCTTCGGCAACGCCCTGATGCAGCCGGCGGATCATGGTTTTCATGATTTCGATGCGCTGCTGGCGGTTGTTGATCAGTTCACTCATGGGTTGTTATTCCTTCCAAATAAGATGAAATTTATAATGTTTTTCATCAAAAATCTTACCATCCCCCCGGCGCTATTTCTTTGACCTGCGTCAAAGAAACGGGCATGAAAACCGGTTTTTCGTGAGATTTGTTGTAAAATAACCATAGTCCCCCTGATGGATTTCCATTACCTTACCCCCCGGAGGTGGTTTATGGCTGGTGCTCGTGTGGTGCGCGCCCCGCGCGGTACGCAGTTGACCTGTAAATCGTGGCTGACCGAAGCCGCTTACCGCATGATTCAGAACAACCTCGACCCCGAAGTGGCCGAACGCCCGCAGGATCTGGTGGTTTACGGCGGGCGCGGTCAGGCCGCCCGCAACTGGGAGGCGTTCGATGCCATTCTGGAAACCCTGCGCACGCTGGAGGATGACGAAACCCTGCTGGTGCAGTCCGGCAAACCGGTGGCGGTGTTCAAATCGCACCCCGATGCGCCGCGGGTGCTGATCGCCAACTCCAACCTTGTCCCGCACTGGGCCACGCAGGAACATTTTGACGAACTGGCCGCACGGGGGCTGATCATGTACGGGCAGATGACCGCCGGTTCATGGATTTATATCGGCACGCAGGGCATCTTGCAGGGCACTTACGAAACACTGGCCTCGCTGGCGGCGCAGAAGGGCTGGCCATCGCTCAAAGGCAAATTCGTGCTGACCGCCGGACTGGGCGGCATGGGCGGCGCTCAGCCGCTGGCCATTACCATGAACGAGGGCGTCGGCTTGATTGTGGAGGTTGACCCGGCCCGCGCCCGCCGCCGGCAGGAAATTGGCTATGTGGATGAGGTGGTGGACACGCTGGAAGAGGCCATGACGCTGGTGGAAGAGTACCAGCGGCAGGGCAAACCGCGTTCCATCGGACTGATTGCCAACGCGGCCGATATCTACCCCGAACTGGCCGCCCGCGGCATCACCCCCGATGTGGTCACCGACCAGACCCCCGCTCACGATGTGCTCAGTTACGTACCCAGCGGGCTGAGCGTGGAGCAGGCCGAAGAACTGCGCCGCCGCGACCCGCAGGAATATGCCCGCCGCGCGCTCGATTCGATGGCGCGCCATGTGCAGGCTATGCTGGAATTTCAGCGCCGCGGCGCCGAGGTGTTCGATTACGGCAACAACCTGCGCCAGCGCGCTTTTGACCGCGGCGTGAAAGACGCCTTCAATTTCCCCGGCTTCGTGCCGGCCTACATCCGCCCGCTGTTCTGCGAGGGAAAAGGGCCGTTCCGCTGGGTGGCTCTCTCCGGCGACCCCGAAGATATTTACCGCACGGATGAAGCCGTGATGGAACTCTTCCCCGAGGATGAACACCTGCACCGCTGGCTGAAAATGGCGCGCGAAAAAGTGCCCTTCCAGGGCCTGCCGGCGCGCATTTGCTGGCTGGGTTACGGCGAACGTGCCCGCGCCGGCCTCAAATTCAACGAGATGGTGGCGCAGGGCATCCTCAAAGCGCCCATCGTCATCGGGCGCGACCATCTGGACGCCGGTTCGGTGGCCTCGCCCAACCGCGAAACCGAAGCCATGCTGGATGGCAGCGATGCCATCTCCGACTGGCCGATCCTCAACGCGCTGATCAACACCGCCGGCGGCGCGACGTGGGTTTCTTTCCACCACGGCGGCGGGGTGGGCATCGGCTTCAGCCAGCACGCCGGCATGGTGATTGTGGCGGACGGCACGGAAGCCGCCGCCCGCCGCCTGGAACGGGTGCTGACCACCGACCCCGGCATGGGGGTGGTGCGCCACGCCGATGCCGGTTACCCGCTGGCCGTTCAAACCGCAAAGCAGCGCGGCATCCGCATGCCGATGTTGAAGGGGTGATCCGTTGCGCTTACGGCGATTGATCTGGTTCGTGATCATGATCGGGGTGGGGGCGGCGGCCGGCATCTTCTACGGCTGGGGATTGCACCCCGCCCAGACCAGCGGTTTTCCGCTGCACACCCTGCGCGCCGACTACAAAGCCGATTATGTGCTGATGACCGCCGAAATTTACCGGCAGGACGGCGACCTTACCGCAGCGCTGGAACGGCTGACGGCGCTGGAAGATACGCCGCCGCTGCGCATCATTCAGCAGGCCATTCTGACCGGCCAGCAATTGGGTTATGCCCGCAGTGATATCGAAACCCTGGCCGCTCTGTTTCAGGGCCTGCAAAAAGGCCTGCCATCCCTAACCCCCACCGCCGAGCCATGATCGAGGACGAGTATTACGAGGAAGACGAAGCCCCGCGCCAACCGCCGCTCTACCTGCTGACCGGTCTGGTGATCGGCTTGCTTTTGGGGCTGCTGATTTCGCTGGTCATTGCGCCGGTGCAGGTGGTGGATACTTCACCTTTCCTGCTGGGGGAAGAGGAAAAAGACGCCTACCGCCTGTTGATCGCCCGTGCTTTTCAGGCCGACCAGAATCTGGAACGCGCCCGCGCGCGGCTTGGGCTGCTGCGGGATAGTGCCATGCCGCAAACCCTTGCCGATCAGGCTTTGCGGATGCAATCCCACGGCGGCAGCGAGGCGGATATCCGCGCGCTGGCCGAACTGGCGGCGGCGCTGAGCAGCCCGCAGAGCGCGGCGTCAACCCAACCGGCCGGCCTGCCCACCGCTCCGCCCGGCGGCGAGGGCGAAAATGCCGGTACACCGCAAACCTTTCCCACCCTCGACCTGAATCAGGCCGTCCAGACGGCCACTCCTCCGCCAACGCCCACCAGCCCGCCGCCAACACCCCGCCCCACCTTCACGCCGCGCCTGCTGCCCACCCCCCTGCCCACGCTCGGCGCGCCGTTCGATCTGGTGGAGCAGAACGCCATCTGCGAGACCGCCCAGACCCCCCCGCGCCTGATGATCGAAGTGCAAGACAGCAGCGGCAACCCCGTGCCGGGCATTGCCATCACGGTGGCGTGGGACGGCGGCATTGAGACCTTTTACACCGGGCTGATGCCATCCCTCGGTGCGGGCTATGCCGATTTTGACATGCAAGCCGGGGTGGTTTACAGCCTGCGGGTGGGCGAATTGAGCGAAACGATCAACGACCTGCAAGCCCCCGCCTGCAGTGAGGGGGAAGCGGCCTTTACCGGCAGTTTGCGCCTGCTCTTCCGCCAGCGCTGAACGATGTGATACGCCGGGGGAGTGCCGATACGCCGTTCAGCAGCACCGGCGGAACACGCCCCGGCGGTAAAAACTGCGCCTGCCGGGCGGCAGGCGCAGGATGAGACGTTCGGCTTCCACCTCAGCCGAGGTGCATCGGCATGATCACATGCACAAAATCATCATCGCCGATGGGCTTGATGGTGGCCGGGGTGTTGTTCTGGTTGGTTTCCAGCGCCACCGAGGGGGTTTTGATCACGTCCAGCACCTCGCGCAGGAATTTGACATTGAAGGCAATCAGCAGGGGGTTGCCCTCGATATTGGCATCCACCTGAATCTGGCTGGCGCCGGTTTCTTCGGATTGAGCGGAAACTTCCACCACGCCCGGCGCATCGCTGCCCGGCAGGATGTTCAGGCGCACCACATTGTTGCCCTCGCGGGCGATGATCTCGGCCTGTTTGCAGGCTTTGAGGAAAGCGGGTGTGGAAAGGACGGTGTGAGTCTTGAACGAACGCGGGATGATGGCGCGGTAATCGGGAAAATTGCCGTCAATCAACTGGGAGACCAGTTCGGCATCGCGGACGTGGAAAATCACCTGCCCGCGTCCGGGCGGGACGTTCATGGTCAGCATCTGCTCGCCGTCGGTGGCGATGCGCGCCAGTTCGTTCAACGCCCGCGCCGGGATGATCACCGAGAGTTCCTGCCGCACCGGGTTGCTGAGCAGCCCCTTGCGGACGGAGATGCGGAAACCGTCTGTCGCCGCCATGGTGATCTGATCCTCTTTGATGTGCAGCAGCACGCCCTGCAGAACGGGGCGCGCTTCATCGGTGGAAGCGGCAAACACCACCTGCTGAATCATTTCTTTGAAGTCGTTGACATTCAGGCTAACGCCTTCGGAAAGATCCGGCACGGGGATGGGCGGAAATTCCTGCGCGTCAATGCCCTTGATATCGGTGGTGCTGCTGCCGCCGCGCACCTTGAGGCTTTGTGTGCGCGGGTCAAGGGAAAGTTCGATCTGCTCACCGGTCAGGGTATTGACCAGATCCTGAAAGGTGCGCGCCGGTACGGTGATGGCACCGGGTTCTTCGATGGCTGCCGGGATCCAGCAGGTAATCCCCAGTTCCAGATTGGTCGCCGAAAGACGCAGCCGGCCGTCATCACTGGCGATCAGAATATTGGCCAGCACCGGCAATGTGCTGCGCGGCGAAACCGCCCGTGAAACAATTGACAAACCGTGTGCCAGATGTTGTTGCTGGACGGATGCTTTCATGGAACGCCCTCCTGAGGATTGGGATAGAGAAATTATATCAGAATCCTTTCGGTTCGGCACAAAGGGGATTGCCTCTTTTGTAAAACGATCTTTAAATCTTGAATAACTGCCGCCGGTTACTCTATAATCATGCAGAGATCAGTCCATCCATTGTGGAGTACCCATGCCCGGTTACTGCGGTAAAGTTCTGTGGATCAACCTGAGTGAGCGTACGTGGCAGGAAGAGGTCATCGCCGATGAAATTTACCGCCGCAGGCTGGCGGGAGTGGGGCTGGGGGTGCATCTGCTGCTGGAACGCATCCCCGCCGGGGCCGATCCGCTCGGCCCGGAAAACATCCTCGGCTTCGTGGCGGGCATTCTGGTGGGCACAGGCGCCATGTTCGCCGGGCGCTGGATGGTGGTCGGCAAATCGCCGCTGACCGGCGGCTGGGGCGATTCCAACTGCGGCGGCAACTTTGCCCCGGCCATCAAGCAGTGCGGTTATGACGGCATTTTCATCGCCGGCATCTCGCCGGAGCCGATCTATTTGCTGGTGGACGGTCAAAGTGTGCAGTTTTTACCCGCAGCCGACCTGTGGGGCAGGGATGCCGTCGAGTGCGAGACAATTTTGACCGCCCGGCACGGCCAGAAGGCGCGCGCCGCCTGCATCGGTAGCGCCGGAGAAAAGCGCTCGCTGATCGCCGGCATCGTCAACGACCGCGGGCGCATTGCCGCCCGTTCCGGGCTGGGCGCAGTGATGGGCAGCAAGAACCTGAAAGCGGTGGTGCTGAACGGCTCACAGCCCATCCGCAGCGCGCAGCCGGAAGAAATCCGCCGCCTGAGCAAGGCCGTTGCCGGGCTGATGCCCAAAGGCGAGCCGCCCCTGCGTTCGTGGATGCTGCCGCTTGCCGGTCTGCTAATGGCGAAAAGCCCCACCATCTTCCGCAAGGACGGCCTGATGACCCTGCCGCCGATGCGCAAGTGGGGAACAGCCTCCGGCAACGAGGTGGCGGTCAAAACCGGCGATGCGCCCGTTCGCAACTGGCGCGGCACACCGGCGGGCTACCGCAGCGCGGCCATCAGTGCCGATGCGCTGATTCGCACCGAACGCAGGAAATATCACTGCTACGCCTGCCCGCTCGGCTGCGGGGCAATCAACACGCTGGAAGGCGAGTACCCCGAAACTCACCGTCCGGAGTACGAAACGATTGCCGCGCTCGGCCCGCTGCTGAGCAACACCGATCTGGATACCATTTTTTACCTGAACGAGCGCTTCAACCGCGCCGGCATGGATTCGATCAGCGCCGGCACGATGCTGGCCTTTGCCGTGAACTGTTTTGAGGCCGGCATCCTCACCGCGCAGGATACCGGCGGTTTAAACCTGAAGTGGGGCAATGCCGCCGCCATCCGTGCGCTGGCCGGGCAGATGATTCAGCGCGAGGGGCTGGGCGACCTGCTGGCCGATGGCGTCCAAAGAGCCGCCGAACGCATCGGGCGCGGCAGTCAGCAATTCGCCATGCACATCGGCGGGCAGGAAATTCCCATGCACGACCCGCGCGCCGACCCCGGCTACGGGGTGCTGTATGCCGGCGACCCCACCCCGGCGCGGCACAATACCGGCTCGCACCTGACCTATGAGCTGCTCAAGCCGTGGAGCCGGGTGGATTGGGCGCCAGCCGTTCCACCCGCCTACCCGAAAGCGGTCATGTACCGCCCCGGCCGTGAAAACGCGCTCAAAATGGCGGCTTGCGCCATGCTCAAAGCGGTGATTGACGGCGGCGGTTTTTGCACTTTTGGCGCGCACATGGGGGTGGATAACCTGACCCTGTTCGAGTACCTCAACGCGGCCACCGGCTGGAGCCTGACGCCGCACGAATATCTTGAAATCGGGCGGGAGGTGCAGTCCCTGCGCATGCGCTTCAATTTCAAGCACGGCGTGCGCCCGGCGGAATGGGAAATCCCGCCGCTGATTTACGGGCAGCCTCCCCTGCGGCGCGGGCCGCTCAAGGGGCGGCAGTTCGATCTGTTTGCCCTGCGGCGCGGTTTCTGGCAGGCCATGGGCTGGGATGCGGAAAGCGGCGAGCCGCCCCAAGAGGACTGATGGACGGGGTCATCCGCGTGCAGGTTTCGGCGCCCTTCCAGATTCCGGGGCAGGATGCTGCCGGCTGGGTGGAATTGCCGGCCGGCAGCCGGGTGAGCGACCTGCTGCGGCTGGCAAAACCGCCGCTGGCGCTGCGCCTGCTGCCGGTGGTGGTCAACGGCAGGGCTGCCGCTCGCCGTCAGGTGCTGCAGGAAGGGGACAGGGTGGTGTTTTTGTTACCGATGAGCGGGGGGTAATAAAAAGATCAAAGATTTCAAGCCACCTTTTTCCAGATGCCCCTGTTGACATGCTCGATAAATCCCAAACTATGCAAAATTTGTAGTTGTTGTCTGATCTTTGCCTTGATATTCTGATTTTGAGGATAATGTTGCCTGAATTGAGGCTCAAACTGGTAGATATCTTGATTTGTGAACTCACCTTGGGGGAGTGATTTGTAAACCAGATCAAGCCACCCGATCAAATCTGTTCTTGTCGGTTTTGGTCGTTCAAGAGACTGCGCTTTCTCAATAAAGTTTTGTTTGAGTTGGCGAAGAGTTCGGTCTTTTACCAATTTGCTTTGATAAAATTTTTCTTTTTGACATAATTCAGAAAATAAATCTAAAAATTCATCATCAGGAATAACTCTATCGGGATGATATTTAAGTCTGTAATATGTGTTGTAAATCTCCGATACGATTTCAGAGTTAATCTCATCTCTAATGACTAGATTGGCTTCGATATTTTTACTCAATCCGTGTTTTGTCAGGTTTGACGAACCGATAATTGCCGTAGCGAACTGGTCGTTTTTCGTCAAATACATCTTGGGGTGATATATTGCAGATGAGTCTCGAGGCACAAAACACAGCAAAGTGCCTTGAGTATAGTCACGCAATAGAGTGTAAAGTTCTTTTATAGCATAATGATCTGTAGCGGTAGAGTCCATTCCAACCGGAAATTCAATATATGATCCTCTTTCGATGACCTCTTTGATTGACGGCATAAGGCAAGACAACCCATCGCTTGAAACGAATGCCACAGCGATGCGAATATCAAATGCGCTTTTAATGGCTGAAACAAGAGCAGAAGCCATATCATGCTCAACATTATCTATCATCTGGATTTGCATAGGTGAAACCTCGTCACGGTTTTAACAGTGAAAACAAATCCGCATTCCTGCGACAAGAAAGAACAAAAATAGTAACTCCTTTGTTCTAAAAAGGGTTACTCGACAAGATGACAACCTGTAAGTATGGATACCTATAATAAATATTCTTTCAACTGCCTCGAACGGCGCGGGTGGCGCAGGCGGCGCAGGGCCTTGCCCTCAATCTGGCGGATGCGCTCGCGGGTCAGGCCGAACTTTTGCCCCACTTCTTCCAACGTGTACTGGTGGCCGTTCTCCAACCCGTAACGCAGGCGCAGGATGCGCGCCTCGCGCGGCGGCAGGGTTTCCAGCACCGCTTCGATCTTCTCACGCAGCATGTTGGAGTAAGCCGTCTGGATGGGAGAGGGCGTTACCTGATCTTCCACGAACATGCCCAGTTCCGATTCCTCATCATCATCGTTGATCGGGCTTTCCAGCGAAAGCGGCAGCCACGAAACGCGCATCATCCACTCCACTTTTTCGGAAGATACGCCCAGTTCCTCAGCCAGTTCCTCGGCGTTCGGCGCCCGCCCCAGTTTTTGTTCCATTTCGTGGGTGCGGCGGTATAACTGGCGGATGCGGTCCACCATGTGCACCGGCACGCGGATGGTGCGCCCCTGATCGGCAATCGAACGGCTGATCGTCTGGCGGATCCACCATGTGGCGTAAGTAGAAAAGCGGAAACCGCGTTTGTACTCGAATTTCTCGACCGCTTTCATCAAACCGAGATTGCCTTCCTGAATCAGGTCGAGGAACGGCACGCCGCGCCCCATGTAGCGTTTGGCGATGCTCACCACCAGCCGCGTATTGGCCTTGATGAGGTGTTCGCGCGCCTGCAAGCCGTCGTTGACCAGCGCTTCCAGTTCACGGCGCCGGGCGGCATTGCCGCGGGCGGGCAGTTTTTCCAGTTCGCGTTTGGCCTGCCGGCCGCGTTCGATTCGCTTGGCCAGTTCCACTTCTTCATCGCCGCTGAGCAGCGGCACGCGCGACATTTCCTTAAGGTAGAGACCAATGGTATCATCGCTGGAAAAGGATTCGCCGGACAGGAAGGTGCTGTAATCGCTTTCCACCTCCAGCGGAACGTCCTCATCCGCCTGCGAAAGTTCAGTGTCCGGGTCGTAGAATTCCACACCGCGGCGGCGCAGCGCGCTGACGATGGTGTAGTAGCGTTCCACATCCTGACCAACATCCGGATAGACTTCAATCAAATCCTCCGTGGTCAGGTAGCCCTGCACATCGGCTTTTTCCAGCAGTAAACGGATCTTTTCGGTGCTTTTTTTGCGTCGGCCTGGATTACTCACGATAGCCTCCTGACTTCATAACCCCGCTGATGAAGGTGTCCAAAACGGACATGATTTCCCCCTGCGTCGTGAGAACATTCACGCGCAGCCCGACTTCTGCCGGCGGACGAACAGCTCCTCGCAGACGACCGGGCAGTATGTGCAAACTGAAGAAAGGAAAAAGTACGGAAGGCAAACCTCACAAATCTCATGCACTACCTGAACGGCGATTAATCCAGCATGACCTGTACATGATGTTCGCAAAGGGTTTCGTTCAGGTTGATGCCGCACACCGGGCAAAGACCTTTGCAATCGGGGCGGCAGAGCGGTTTGATGGGCAGTTCCAGCAAGAGATAGTCACGGGTGAGTGGAGCAAGGTTGATATAGCCGTCATCAGGAACGACCAGTTCGGTTTCCACATTCCGCCGAAACCGGAAAGTGAATAACTCGGTATAATGGGTGTGGAGCGGCTGAGAGAATTCCTCCAGACAGCGCACGCATTCCTGAATCAGATAACCGGTAAAATCAGCCTCTACCAGCAGTCCCTGCGGCGTGCGGCTGATATGCGCCGAACCATTGAACCGGGTAACCTCAAAATCGGGAGACAGCGCGACCACCGGGAAGTCGAAAGTGAAATCTCGGTTTGTCCCGATTGGCTGATTGAACAAAAAGCCAATGTTGATCCGTAAAGGATAGCGTGGATAGGTCACTGGTCAATAATCGTAGTTATAATACCGGGTTGCTTCATTATAGCATATCCAGCCGGACTAGTCAAGTTATTAAGATTAATTTAATAAAAATCCAAATTATTACCATGAAACTATTGATCGCAACCAACAACCCCGGCAAAATGAGAGAAATTCAAGCCATTCTGCAACCACTGCCCGCGCAACTGCTCACCCCCGCGGCGGCCGGGCTGGCGCTGGAGGTGGAAGAAAGCGGCAGCACCTACGCCGAAAACGCCGCCCTCAAAGCGCGCGCCTTTGCAAAAGCCAGCGGCCTGCTGACTCTGGCCGATGATTCCGGGCTGGAGGTGGAGGCGCTGGGCGGTGAGCCGGGCATCCGCTCGGCGCGCTACGCTCCCCTGCCCGGAGCATCCGATGCCGACCGGCGCGCCTACCTGCTGGAACGCCTGCGCGGCATCCCCCGCCCGCCCGGCGAACCCGGCTGGCGGGCGCACTTTCACTGCACGGTAGCGATTGCCACCCCCGCCGGGCAGGTTTACTTTGCCGAGGGGCGCTGTGACGGCTTCATCATCAGCGAGGAACGCGGCACGAACGGCTTTGGCTATGACCCGTTGTTTTACATGCCCGAATGGAACGCCACCATGGCCGAACTGGACGAGGAAATCAAGAATCAGATCAGCCACCGGGCACGTGCCTTGCGTAATGCGCTGCCCATCCTTCAAAAACTGCTCAGGGAGTGAAACCAACCGGCGGCTGGCAATGACTTAAAGGTTTCTTTTACCACCCTTAACGAATCCGGCACGCCGCCAACTTTTAAGCAAACCCCGCCCGTGCAGCCGGAGTGGACATGCTATAATTTTCTCGCACCGGCCCACACCTGTTTTACGAGAGAACACGCATGTCTTTCGTTCATCTTCATGTTCACACGCAATATTCACTGCTGGACGGCTTCTCGCACATCAAGCAGTTAATTGAGCGCGTCAAACAGATGAACATGCCGGCCGTGGCCATTACCGATCACGGCACTATGTACGGAGTGATCGAATTCTTCAATGCCGCCAAAGCCGCCGGAGTCAAGCCGATCATCGGCATGGAAGCCTACCTTGCTCCGCGCGGGATGCGCGACCGCGACCCCAAACTGGATAAATCGCCCTACCATTTGCTGCTGCTGGCGGAAAACGAAACCGGTTACCGCAACCTGCTCAAAATTGCCAGCGCGGCGCAGCTGGAAGGCTTTTACTACGCTCCGCGCATTGACCACGACTTTCTGGCCGCCCATGCCGAAGGATTGATTGCCACCTCCGGCTGTATGGCCGCCGAAATACCTCAACTCATCATGGAAAAAGGCATCGAAGCCGCCCGCAAACAGGTGGACTGGTACTACGAGGTCTTTGGCAAGGACAACTTCTTTTTCGAATTACAGCGCCACCAGATTCCCGAACTGGAAGACATCAACCGCACGCTGAAAGAACTGGCCCCGCGCTACCCGGCGCGCTTTGTGGCCACCAACGATGTGCACTACATCGAACCGGAGGACGCCCGCTATCAGGACATTCTGCTGGCCATTCAGACCGGCTCGCTGATTACCGATAAAAACCGCTTCCGCATGACCGATAACACCTACTACCTGCGCCCCCCGCAGGAAATGGCGGAAATTTTCAAGGAAGTGCCGGAAGCACTGCACAACACCCTGCTGATCGCCGAGCGGGTGAATGTTGACCTTTCCAGCAAGGGCTATCACCTGCCGGTGTTTGAAGTGCCGCCCGGCTGTACGGTGGAAAGTTACCTGCGCAGCCTGTGCGAGGAAGGCCTGCAGCGCCGCTACCACAACTCCCCGCTTTACGCGCAGGCCCGCGAACGGCTGGAGTACGAACTGAGCGTCATTCATCAGATGGGTTTCGACGCTTACTTCCTGATCGTGTGGGATTTGTGCCGCCACGCCCGCGAAAAGGGCATCTGGTACAATGCGCGCGGCTCGGCGGCCGGCTCCATCGTCGCCTACACGCTGGAAATCACCAATGTCGAACCGCTGGCGCACGGCCTGATCTTTGAGCGTTTTCTCAACCCCGGGCGCATCTCCATGCCGGACATTGACCTCGACTTTCAGGATGACCAGCGCCCGCAGATGCTGGAATACTGCGCCCGCAAGTACGGCGATGACCGCGTGGCGCAGATTATCACCTTTGGCACGCTGGGGGCGCGGGCTGCGGTGCGCGATGTCGGCCGCGTGATGGACATCCCGCTGACCGAAGTAGACCGCGTCAGCAAGTTGATTCCCAACATCCCCGGCAAACCGGTCACCATTCGCGAAGCGCTGGAGCAGGTGCCCGAACTGAAAGCCCTCTACGACAGCACACCCTACCTGAAAGAACTGATTGACACCGCCGCCCACATGGAGGGCTCCATCCGTAACGCCGGCACCCACGCCGCCGGGGTGATCATCACCGACAAACCGATCATCGAGTACATCCCCCTGCACCGCCCGACCAGCGGATCGGAAGAATCGCCCATTAAGACCGTCACCCAGTTTGAAATGTCCATCGTCGAATCGCTGGGACTGCTCAAGGTGGACTTTTTAGGGCTGGCCACGCTGACCATCATGCAGCGCGCCTGCGACCTGATCGAGAAACGGCACGGTGTCAAATACACGCTGGAAAACATCCCGATTGACGACCCCTTCACCTTTGAATTTCTGAGCAAGGGCCACACCGCCGGCGTCTTTCAACTGGAAGGCACGGGCATGACCCGCTACCTGACCCAGATGAAACCGCGCAATGTGGATAATGTGATCGCGATGGTGGCGCTCTACCGGCCCGGCCCGCTGGAGTTCATCCCGCGCTACATTGCCCGCATGCACGGCGAAGAAGAGGTCACCTACCGCCACCCGGCCATGAAGCCGATTTTTGAGGATACCTACGGCATTCCGATTTATCAGGAACAGATCATGCGCGCGGCGGTGGAACTGGCCGGTTACACCCTCTCCGAATCGGACGACCTGCGCAAGGCGATTGCCAAAAAGCAAAAGGACAAACTGGAAAAGCACCGCGAAAAGTTTATCAACGGCGCCACCCAGCGCGGCATCCCGCAGGAAACCGCCGCCCAGATTTTCGATGACTGGGAAGAGTTTGCCCGTTACGGCTTCAACAAGTGTTTGACCGGCGATACCCAGATCATTGACGCAAGCACCGGCCTGCCGGTGACCATTCAGGAACTCTACGAAGGCCAACATGCCGCTGACTCGGTGCTGACCTGCGAACTGGAAACCCTGCGGCTGACCCGCGGGCAGATTGTGGACGTGGTGCAAAACGGTGTCAAACCGGTTTATCGGTTAACCACCCGCCTGGGCAGGCAAATCGAAGCCACCGCCAACCACCCCTTTTACACCTTTGACGGTTGGAAAAATCTGGCCGACTTGAAAGAAGGCGATCTCATCGCCGTGCCGAGAAGGCTGCCGATTGCAGGAAGCCAGCGGTGGGAAGACTATCAGGTGATCGCATTGGGGCATCTGATTGCCGAAGGCAACCTGTGCCATCCCCATTCGGTCTATTACTACAATCAAGATGAGGCACAGGTTCAGGATTTTGTGCGGGCTGCCGAGCAGTTTGACAATGTCATCTGCTCGGTTAAGGTGCATAAAAACACTTTCTCTGTTTATGCCAGACGCAAGAACAAATCTGCCGAACCGGGCATCTTCACCTGGGCGCGGCAATTGAACATCCTCGGGCAAACTGCCAGAAACAAATCTCTGCCGGCCCAAGTCTTCACCCTGCAAACGGATCAGATCGGCTTACTGCTCAGCCGCATGTGGCAGGGGGATGGACACATCCGTTGCGCCGGCCGCTTTGCCTACTACTACGCCACATCCAGCCAGACCCTTGCCCGGCAAGTACAGCACCTGCTGCTGCGGCTGGGTATCATCAGCCACCTGCGCGCCGTAGAATTTCCATATAAAGACGGCCGGAGCGGTTATCAGGTGTTTGTGGTGGGAGATGACAACCTGCGTGCCTTTGAAGAACAGATTGGCTGCCATTTTCTGCCCGGCAAACAAAAAGAAGAACTGGAGCAGATGCTGCTTGTGCGCCCGGTGCTGCAAGTTGGTACGCGCGATGTGGTGCCAATGGGAATCAAAGAGCGGGTGCGTGAGGTAAAATCCCTTCATCAGGTTGGCTGGAAAGAGATTACCGCCAGCACGGGCGTTGCCCAGCGCGAGTTCATGCCAACTCATACGTCAACCAAGCGCGGCTTCACCCGTCAGACCATCCAGCGGCTGGCAGATTACTTCGAGGATGAAGTGCTGCACCGCTACGCGGACAATGATATTTACTGGGATGAGATTATCTCAATCGAATACACTGGTGAAAAACAGACCTACGATCTGGAAATCGCCGGAACTCACAACTTCATTGCCAACGATATTCTCGTTCACAACAGCCATGCCGCCGATTACGGCATCATCGCCGTTCAAACCGCTTTCCTCAAAGCCCATTACCCGGTCGAGTACATGACCGCCTTGCTTTCGGCTTCCAAGAACGATACCGCCAAGGTGGCCTTTTATGTGGCCGACTGCCGCAACATGGGCATTGATGTTCTGCCGCCGGATATCAACGCCTCCGGTTACGACTTTACCATCGAAGACCGCCCCGGCCAGAAACCGGCCATCCGCTTTGGGCTGGGCGCGGTGAAGAACGTGGGGCAGGCACCGGTGGATTTGATTCTGGAAGCCCGCCGCGAAGGACCTTTCCGCGACCTGAACGATTTTGCCCGCCGCGCCGATCTGCAAAAGGTGGGCAAGCGCGCGCTGGAATGTCTGGTGCGCGTGGGCGCGCTGGACACCTTCGGCCCGCGCATGGCTCTGCTGGAAGCCCTTGACCAGATCATCTCGGTCAGTGCCAGCCATTTCCGCGCCCTGCACATGGGGCAGATGTCCTTCTTCGGCAGTATTGCCGGGGTGGAAGAGGAAATCATCCTGCCGCAGACCGCCGCGCTCGACCGGCGTGAGCAGTTAGAATGGGAGCGCGAACTGATCGGCCTGTATGTCTCCGATCACCCGCTCACGCCTTACCTGCCCACCTTACAGCGTAAGGTAACCTGCTTTTCGGCTCAACTCAGCGAACTGCCCAACAAGGAACGCGTGGTGGTGGCCGGCATGGTGACCCGTTTTCGCAATCACCAGACCAAGAAGGGCGACTGGATGGGTTTCTTCACGCTGGAGGATATTCAGGGTACGGTGGAGGTAACTGCCTTCCCGCGCGTGTGGGAGCAGTGCGCTACGCTGGTTACCCCCGACCGCGTACTGCTGGTGGAAGGCCGATTGGAAAACGAAAACGGCGAGCCGAAAATTCTGGCCGACCGCGTCAGTGAAGTATTCATCGAATACGAAGAAAACGGACAGGAAATTGACCCCTACCTGAGTTACCTGCCGGATGAGGAAAACGGCAGTGCCCATTTGCCTGACGTAGAAGAAACCGGCGAAGAAATGGCAGAACGGCAGGCGGTTGCGGCCGCCGCACTCATTTCCGAAAGGGGTTCGGCTTACACCGCCGCGGATGAGACCGAAAAAGACGTGCCGCCGCCCCCGCCGGATTTCGAGGATGATTTTCTGTTCGGTTATTCCCCGCCTGCTTCAGCGGCAGGGACGCCCGTCAGGGCAAAGGAAGGCGCAGAAAAGCCACCCGCCGCCCCGCCCGCAGCGAATAAAACCGAAAAGCCGGCAGAAAAGGCCGGGGCAAAGACCGGCAGCCCGACCGCCGGTAAAACCGAAGCCATCCCGCCGGTCAATGGCGGCCTGCGCTATCTGGTGCCGCCGCTGCCGCCAAACCCCATTCCGGGGGAAGAAAGCGGAGAAATCCGCATGGTCAAGGTCATTTTACGCGCCAGCGGCGACCGCGAGCGCGATGTGCAGAAAATCAAGCGGGTGCACGGCATTTTGCGCGCTGCGCCGGGAAAAGACCGCTTCGCGTTCTATGTTTTCGAGGGTAACAACCGCTATCTGCTGGAATTCCCGAACGATACCACCGGAATCACGCCTCACCTGCTTAAAGAATTGACCGAAGCGGTCGGCGAGGGCAATGTGACGGTGGAAACCATCCCGATTCAGTAAGTTTGACGGGAATTGGGGATACGGAAAAGTGCGAAATAAAGCCGCCGCCAGCCGCCGTCTGGCGGCGTGGCAATCTCCCGGCTGGCCGTTGCGGAGGCAGTGCGGGAGACCCCTCGCTGACGCTCGGAATGAGGTTAACTTTGGTGCAAGGGCCGTAAACGGCATGACGTAACCCGCACGCCGCCGAATCAGGGTGAAATTTACGCCTTGGCGTCCGAAAGGCGTTTTTCCGGCGAAACCTGCGGTTCGCTGGCAAGCACCACCCGGCGCGCCTGATCGCGCACGCGGTTGATGCTGGAGAAAAATTCGCGCATCAGCGTCACCAGCAGGTAGCGCCCGCGCGGGGTGAGGGTGATTTCTTCACTGGTGTTGGTCTGGAAGGCGCCTGCTTTTTCAAAAGCGAGCATTTCCAGCGGCAGGCAGCGCTCCACCGGCGCGCCGAAATCGGCCTGCCATTGCTTTTTATCCAGACGCAAACCGAACAGATCCATCATAAAACGGTAGCGCATCTGATCCAAGCGGCTGAAACGGCGTTTGCCGGCAATCGGTGCAGTGCCGCCGGAAACCCACTGCTGGTAAAAATTGAGCGAAAAGGTGTTGACATACAGCGAGCCGTTCAGGTAACTGAACGAACCCGACCCCACGCCCACATATTCTTCGCTTTTGACAATGTATTCATCAATCAGATTGCGCCCCTTGCGGGAAAAAGTCCACGACGTAGAAAGATCGAAGTGCGGCGAAAGCAGGCTGACGATGCGTTCGTACAGCGCCGCTTCGCGGTCGAAGGTCACATCACCAATCGTCTTTTTCAACTGCTGGCGGACGGAGGGGGAGGTCATCAGCGGGTAGTAGGTGATCTGATTGGCGTTGGAAGCCAGCGCCATTTGAACATCCCGTTCGATCACCGCCTCGTCCTGTCCCGGAAAGTTGAAGATCAGGTCAATGTTGAGCGAGTCGAAAGCCCCGGCCACCTGCTGAATGCGGCGCAAAATCTGCTCGCCGCTGCCAAACCGTTCCAGCCGGTTGACCCGCCGCAGCAGTTCATCATCGAAGGACTGCACTCCCACCGAAAGCCGCTGCACGCGGCTGCTGAGCGCCTTCACCAGTTCCTCATTCAGATCGTTGGGGTTGGTCTCGCAGGAAACTTCGCGAAGGCCGAACAAATCGCGCGCCATATCAATGATCTGCACCAGTTCGTCCATCAAAATGGTGGGCGTGCCGCCCCCGATGTAAAGGGTGTCGAACGTATAGCCGCGTTTGGCGGTCAGGCGCAGTTCCTCGCGCAGTGCGCCGAAGTACTGGCGCGCTTTGCGTTCGTTGAACGGAAAACGGTTGAACGAACAATAGGGGCAGAGGATTTCACAAAACGGCACATGGGCATACAGCATGTAGGATTTGCCGGGTTGGGGTTCAGGCAAACGGGTGATGTGCGCCGGTTTGAGGTTGAGCAGCACCTGCGAGGCAAGACGAAATGTGGTGGAAAAGAGGCTGTGTGGAATCATAGTAACCTTCGCCTGTGGAAAGATTTTTTTATTATAGCCCATTGAAAGAAAGTATGAAGGAAAAGATAAAAAAGGGAATGTATCAACCGTCCCTTTCTGTCCAGCAATATGTCATTCATTTTTGGATGACCGGAAGAAACCCGCTGAACACCCTCTCGCACTGCGTTGCTTTTTCGCCGGACCGGGGAAAAAACAAAGCAGCAAAGCCGCGCGGCGCCGTCAGGCTACCCTCAAAGGATACTTAACCGCTTTTCTTCGCCATCCTTATGGATAGGGGTTGTAAAAGGTGGGCGTCGGCTGAACAGGGTAGGGATATTCTTCTCCCGGCGTTGGCTGCGGCGGGTAACCGGGTTGCTGCGTTTCACCCGGCTGGGGAGTGACGCCCGGTAGCGGTGTGGGCTGGCGGCCCGGTGTAACGCCCGGCGGCAGGGTAACCACCGTGGCCTGTGGCGGCGGCTGACCGGGATAGACCCACGAGGTCGGCGTCGGCTGAATGCCGCTCAACTTGCCGCTGATATCGTTGACATATTTGATTGCCCCCTGACAGGCCGGCTCCAGTTGAGCCGAGATGTTTTCCCACGTCAGCGGCTGGCCCAGACCAAGCGCCTTGCGCACCGCCGCGGCAAGACAGCCCGGCCCGGCATTGTAATTGACCAGCGTAAAGCGCCACAGGTCTTCATAGGTTGCCACTGCGCCGGCGGTTTTACCGGTCAGGTTGTTCAGCACCCGCCCCACCTGCTCGCAGTTGCCGATCATCCCCTCGGCAAACACGCGGATGCTGAAATGCGCCTGCGAAAGGTCAATGCCGGCGGGGCAGTCCTCACAGGCGGCATTGACTTTGCCGACCAGCGCCCCGCGCAGCAAAGCCCGTTCTTCTTCTTTGATATTGCCAAAGCCAAGATCGCAGCGGCTCTGATGCAACACCAGCGGGCAGAATTGATCGAAGAAATCGGGGTTCCACAGCAGGACGGTATCGGCGCCCTTTTCGGTCAATTGCCCCAGACCGGCTTCTTTGTAACTGCGGTAAATGCCGGGCCAGAACTGGCTTTCACGGCTGAAAATGTTTTTGAGCAGTTGGGCCGGCACGCCGGTATCCTGCGCCACGTTCCAGATTTCCTCATCGAAGCGGTTTTGCCAGGCAACCACCTGATCATACGCCGCCAGCACGCCGCACTCGCTGGCGGTCAACGGCGTGGAAAGTCCGCCGTCGCGGCATTCGGAGGCATCCACTTCGCCGTTGGCAATCAACATACCCGCCAGATAGTACAGGCTGACCGCCGAGTACAGTTCCTGCGGGTCTTGCGGGGTGGTCAGCCACGGGGGCGGCCCGCCCACCGGCGGAAAAGAACCCCAGATATCCGAACAGGAAGCCAGCGCGCCGCCGCGCCACTGGCTGCTCAACACATCCACATAGTAGAGCGGTTTATCGCTGGTAGCGCCTTCCGGCGACATAAAATCGCCCTGCGGGATGACCCGCACCAGCGCGCTGAATCGGGGGCTGACATCGCCAAAACTGGAATCGGCCCAGAACTCGATGGTGATACCGCCCTGACCGGTTGGCTGCAAGGGAATGGCGCAGGCATTGCCGTTGCAAACGAACGGGTCGCCGTTGATCGTCCCCTGAATGCTGATGATGGTTTCGTTGGGCAGCGGTTCCTCACCGGTCAGCAGCAGGTTTGGCAGGCTTTCACAGCGGTTGCCGGGCGGCTGCGGGGTACAGCCGGTCACACTGACCCACACCGCCGGCAGCGGCAATTCCACCTCCACTTCCTTGCTGGCCGGGTAACTGGTAAAGTGATAGAGATACAAACCGGGGCAGGATTGCAGAGTCTGCTCTGCCGAATTAAGCGCGCAAGGCCGGGTGGCCAGCCACTCGTTATACAGTGTGGTGCCGCACCAGACGCGGATTTCATCGGCTATCGGCAGCCCTTCATGCTCCACCAGAAAGCGGCAGGTGATTTCGTTATCCTTCCAGCGCACCAGCCACCACTCATGCCGCTCGAAGTCTATTTTCAATGTTTTGATGCGTTTGGGAGGTTCGGGGGTGGTTTCCTGGGCAAGCACCGGCAGGGGAACAGGCAGTGCGGCTGCAAACAGCCCACCGGCAAGCAATAAGATGATCCCCAGCAATGCCAGCCGTTTCATGTTCACCTGTCCGTCATCCTTGCAAAGTGCGTGCCGGTTCATTCCCACTGAACGCGGTCAAAATTAGTTTATCACAAACCCCAGCGTTTACGCACATCCGCGCCGCCACTTAACCAAACCGAAAGGCATTACGGTGCGGGAGTAAGGCTTGCGGTTGGCGAGATGGTGATCGAGCCGGTGGGGGTGATGCTGCCGGTAGGGGTCGGAGTCAGGTTGAGGGTGGGGGTGAAGGTGGTGGTAGCGGGCAGGGTGGCCGTGACGGTGGGAGTGAGCGTGGGGGTGGCAGTGCTGGTGGGGGTGGGGCTGGTGGTCAGTTCATACTCCAGCGTCAGCAGGCGCTCGGTGTTGGGCAGCGGGGTCAGCACATAGTCAATGGCCGCCTGCACCACTTCGGCAAGGCGTTCCCGCCGCGGAAGAAAGACCACCGCTTTCAGTTCCTGCGGCAACTCCCACGCTTGCAGGGCATCGCTCCCCAGCCGGAAGAAACCCAGATGTCCGGCATCCCCCAGCCTTAAGGCAAAGGGAATCAGTGCCTGCAAATCCGGCAGGGTGAGACTGCTTTCCACACTGCTGCGGTAATTCTGAAACAGTTCCGGCAGGCGCGCCAGCGTTCCGCCGGAGACCATGCGCTGGACGATCAGCCGTAAAATTTCCTGCTGGCGCAGGTTGCGGTTTTCCTCATTCTCGCCAATGCGGTAACGCACAAAGCACATCACCTGATCGCCGTTCAACAGGTGGCGGCCGGGGGGAATATCGTTGCAGATTTCGGGCATTTTTTCGATGACGGTCACTTCCAGCCCGCCGAGGTCATCAATCAGGTACACAAAGGCTTCCAGACGAACAACGGCGTAATCATCCGGGCGCACGCCAAAGTTGTACTCCAACGTATCGGCCAGCATGCGCGGCCCGCCCACGGCATAGGCTGTGTTGAGCCGCTGCATGGTAAAGCCGGGAACATAGACGAATAAATCCGGCGGCAGGGAAAGCACACTGGCGCGCCCAAGGCGGGGATGATAAAAGACCAGCGCAACGGCATCGCCGCGGCCGGCGTAGGGCGTGGTGTAATCCAACCCTACCAGCACCAGCGTGCGCACCTCCACCGGCAGGCGGATTTGACCGAGCGGCGGGGGAATGGGGGTGACCGGTGTGAGGCGGGGGGTGGGAAACACGGCGCGCGGCGTGCGGATATCCGGCAATGTGGGAGTGGATGAAGGAATGGCGGAAGGCAGCGGCGATGCGGTGGCCGAGGGGGTGGCGGTAAGATGCGGTGACGGCGCAGAGCATCCACTCAGCAGGATGAAAAACAACAACACCCCTGCCGCCCCAGCCAGCAGGGCCGACAGCCCATTTTTGAAGCGGTGAAAAGCAAGCATCCATAGAATTATAGCAGGGAGCAGGGCGGCAGCGAGGGGTCAGTTTGAGTTTTGAACACATCTGCTGCCGGGCGGGCGGGATGAAAGTTCAAGAGGCAATAGCATAAACAGGGGGGTTGGCCGGCGGTCTAATCCTTTTGGAGTGTCGCAGATTCAAATAAAATTATAAGATTATTGACCTGTTTAGTAATTGATTTTCGATTTTTCGGATTGTACAATGAAAACATCGAATTTTCCTTTATCTTCACTAGGAGGTGGTTCCATGCGTTTCCAAAAATGGTTATTAATCGGGCTTATCTTTGTGGTAGCCTTTGCCCTGGCCCTGCCCGACAGCACCGCCGTAGCCCGAAAGGTGGTGTTCAAAGCCAGTCTCTCCACTGCCAATGAACTGCACGAAGTGGTGGACTCCAACGCGCGCGGCTCGGCCGTGGTGACATCCAACCAGGATGGTACCTTCAGTTTTGGCGTGATTGTGCGCAATCTCTCCGGCCCGGCGGGCGGTGTTCACCTGCACGCCCCGGCGGATGCCACCCAAAATGCCCCTGTGTTCATCAGCCTGTGCGGTGCGCCGTCCCCCTCGGTGGTGGGGGCGTGTACTTATGATGCCGACGGCAATCTCTATATCACCGGCGTCATCGGCCCCGCTCAGTTAATGGCGGCCGGCGTGACCGGTGCTCAGTTCACCAGTTATCTCAATGATGGATTGATCTACGTCAACGTTCACACAGCCCTCAACCCGGCCGGTGAGGCGCGCGGTCAGCTGATCGAACAATAATCCTTTTTCCAAACTCCATTCCCAAATTCCCGAACAATTCCGAGCATTGTTCGGGAATTTTATTAACCACGGCATCTCTGATACCCCCGCCTTTTAGCCGAATAAAAGACGAACAACGGGCTATAATTAATCAACTTCATTTTAATTTGAACGCGGAGTTAACCCATGCACCTTCTGGTCGGCCTTGAAAACAATTTTGAAAACCGTTCGCTGGCGTGGGCGCTGGAGCACCCCGGTTGTTTTGCCTACGGCAGTGACGGCAGCGAGGCAGTGATGAACATGGCGCTGGCGTTTCTGGAATATAAACGCTGGGTCGCCGCCCATACGGCGCAATCGTGGCTCAACGATGTCCACGATGTGGATGTGCGGCTGGTGGATGTGTGGGATGTTTACGAAATTGATGAAAATTTTGATGTTAAGGAAGATGGGCGCTACTCGGTCAACGGCTGGTTCCGCTACGACTGGAAGCCGCTCACCCGCGTGGAAGTGCGCCGCGGGCTGGATATTCTCTCTTTCAGCCGTGCCGATTTGCTCAAACTGGTGGAGGGTCTGTCGGATACCATCCTCGACCGGCCTTACCCCGGCGAACGCTGGAGTATACGCGGTGTGCTGGGGCATGTGGCCAGAGCCGAGTGGTGGTACCTTGACCGGCTGGGGCTGGCGGGCATCAGCCGCCGCGAACTTCCGGAAGATGTCTTTGAACAATTAACATGGGTGCGGCGGCGGCTGGAAGAGGTGCTGCCCACGCTGGAAGGTGCGGTGCAGGTGGTGGGCAAGGACGGGGAATTCTGGAGTCCGCGCAAATTGCTGCGCCGCGCTGCGTGGCACGAACGCGATCATATCGCCCACATTCAAAAACTGCTCTCCGGCACGCGCGAACTGGGGTAAAGCGATTTTGCGGGAGATTGCCACGCCGCCTGACGGCGGCTTGCAATGACGTAAACGGCTTAACCCGCCCGGCCTCTGCAATGGCTTTGCGGGAAACCGACCTTTTAGCCGATCACTTCCACTAAAAAGTAGGTCTTTTTACCGCGCCGCAGGACGAGGAAACGCCCCTCCAGCAGGTCGTTCACCGTCACCTGCCGCTCGCTTTCGCCAATGCGGTGGTTGTTGAGGTAGATGCCGCCCTCGTTGATGGCGCGGCGCGCCTCCCCTTTGGATTTCATCATGCCGCTGTTGACCAGCAAATCCACAATGTTCAGGCCCGCGCCGCCGAATTGGTCTTTGTTCAACCGCGCCGAGGGCACATCGGCAAAGATATCCTCAATCTCGGCAGCCGAAAGTCCCTCCACCGCGCCGCCGAACAGCACCTGTGCGGCCTGCTCGGCCCGCGCCAGGGCGGTTTCGCCGTGCAGCATACCGGTCATCAGCCGCGCCAGCGTGCGCTGGGCCTCGCGCTGTTCGGGCCGTTCTTCCAGCGCGTGCTGTAATTCCTCAATTTCCGGCTGGGTGAGGAAGGTAAACACTTTGAGGTAGTGAATCACATCCCGGTCATCGGTGTTCAGCCAGAACTGGTAGAAGCGGTAGGGCGAGGTGCGTTGGGGGTCAAGCCAGACGGCGCCGCTTTCCGTCTTGCCGAACTTACTGCCATCGGACTTGGTGATGAGCGGATAGACCAGCCCGTAGGCCGTTCGGCCGGTCACGCGGCGAATCAACTCCACCCCGGCGGTGATGTTGCCCCACTGATCCGAGCCGCCGGTTTGCAGCAGGCAGCCGTAAGTGCGGTGGAGATGTAGAAAGTCGTAGGCTTGTAGCAGCATGTAACTGAACTCGGTGAAGGAAATGCCCTCTTCGCGCTCCAGCCGGACGCGCACCGAATCTTTGGCAATCATATAATTGACGGTGAAATGCTTGCCGATATCGCGCAGGAACTCGATCAGGTTGAGGGGCAGCAGCCAGTCGGCGTTATTGACCAGCCGCGCCGGGTTGGTTCTGGAATCAAAATCCAGAAAACGCGCCAATTGCTGCTTGATGGCTTCGGCATTTTCTTCGATCTGCTGGCGGGAAAGCAGGGGGCGTTCGCTGCTTTTGCCGCTCGGGTCGCCGATCATGGTCGTGCCGCCACCCGCCACCGCAATGGGGTGATGACCGTAGCGCTGCAAGCGCGCCAGCGCCAGCAGCGGCACAAGGTGGCCGATGTGCAGGCTGTCGGCGGTCACATCAAAACCGTTGTAAACGGTTACGCTTTGGGTGGCAAGCAGGTTCTGGACGCCTTCGATACAATCAAAGACCAGCCCGCGCCATTGGAGTTCTTCGAATGCGTTAGCAGGCATGGTTCACCTTACCAGATAGATTTTACCGGCTGTTTTTCAGCCGTCCCTAATTCTAACACAGGTTAAAAAAACACTTGAGGGTTAAAAAAATAAAGGATTGCAAACATCAATCCTGCTTCAGATCATTTTACGTCAAAATCTCTTAAAATTTTTTCCAATTCAATAATCAGACCGGGCAAATCCTCTTTCACAGTATTCCAGATTACTCGATGGTTGATCCCAAAATATTCGTGAATCAGTTTGTCTCTGGTAGCCGCAATTTCCCGCCAGGGTATTTGCGGATAGGTTTCTCGAAATTCCAAAGGAACTTTTTTTGCCGCCTCACCAATGACCTCAATTGCCCGAATGATCGCATAGAGAGTTTTTTCATCATTGATAAAGCTTTCAAAATCAACCCCTTCAACAAACAATAAAGCCTTTCTGGAATTCTCCAACATGTCTCGAATATATACCGTTATCTCACGGCGATAGGTCAGTCATACCGGCTTTGCCTCTTTCAGAATAGCGGGGGCCAAATCGGGTTTGAGGTTATCCTTTATGATGAGGTCAACTTTTATACCTAATTGATCGCTTAAGAATAGTTCCAGAGATAAGAATTTGAATAACGAAGGAACGATTTCAAACGTTACAAGCAAATCAAGATCGCTTTCCGCATTTTCTTCCCCGCGCGCGTAGGAACCAAACACTTCCAGCGTTTTCACGCGATATTGCTTTTGCAGGTAAGGCTGCAATTCTCGAAGTCGGGTCAGTAAATCGTCCAGTTCCAAGATTACCTATCCTCCGGTCGCGGCCTGCCGGGTTGCGTTACAACGTTCGCAGGCGGGGTCATCGCACAGAAAAGCCAGCGGGTCTTCTTTGATTGCCGCCACCAGCAGGCCGGTCATCTCCATCAGCGGCAGGGCGCGCACCCTCGCGCTGCCAACCATCACCTCGCGGGTGACGGCCTGCAGCACGGGCACGGCCTTTTCGAACCCCAGCGAACAGCCCGGAAAACCCGGACACTCCGCCACGCCGTTGGGGGTGAGCGCCCAGCGCACAAACTGCCGCCGCCCGGCCAGTTTTTCGGCGTAGTGAATGCTGGTGTTGACGGTGTGATCCACCCCCAGCAGCAGCACCCAGCCCTCTTCCTCGTTCAACACGCGGATGGGCGCCAGCGGTTCGGCCAGCGTTTGGGCGGCCAGCGCATCCTCCACCCCCACGCCCGTGAAGGACAGAATGGGGTGCGCCGAACGCTTGGCCTGCGGGTGCCGGCGCAGCACTTCCGGCAGAAGGCCCATCAGCGGGTCAGCCGGCAGGTGGGGGGTGAAGAAAACCGCCATGGCGTTCTGGTCGCGCCCGCTGCCGTACTGAATGGCATTGTCCGCCGGGCCATCTTCGGGAATCAGCATGGTCTGGTAGGTGTGGGTGGGCATCATCAGGCGCGGGAAGACGGTAAGCAACGCGCCGAGCAGGGTTTCGGCTCCGCCGCGCACTTCTCCAAACGATTTCAGTGAGGCGTGGGCAATCACCGGCTTACCGGCCGGGATACCCAGCCGCTGCAACCCCTGCACCAACTCGCGAAACGATAACGGCATGGCAGCCTCCCCCGTGCTTTGGGATGGCCGTGCAACAACCACCCTCAGGCCGCGCAAACGCGCCGCACTACCTCGCCGGCAACGGTTTGCCCCTCGCCTGAATGGACGGTGAACACAGCACTATGGATATTATACGCCAGCAGTGAAGAAGCGATACCCTCCGCCAGCCCGCGGATTCCGGCCTGCGCCGCCCTCAGCGCCAGTGATTCGGCGGCCAGTTCCGGCTGGATGACAAAGAACACCCCGCCGCTCTGCTGCGGCTGCATGACCGAGGCGGCCGCTTGCGCCAGCAAAAACGGCGCGCTCAGGTTGATTTCCAGCGAACGCTGCCAGTCCCACTCGTCCAACATCAGCAAATCGGCGCGCGGGGCGGCTTGCAGGCAGTAAATCAGCGCGTCCAGCCGGCCCCAGTCGTTCAATACGTCCTCAATCAGGGCGCGGGCGGCCAGCCCCTTGCCGGTATCCCCCACATAGGTATGGCAGCCCGCACCCTGTGCTTCGATTTCCTGCTTCAATTCTTCCAGTTGCAGGGGCTGCAAATCGTGGGCGGCGATGTGCCAGCCGGCAGCAGCCAGCCCCAGCGCAATCTCCCGACCCGGCGGGCGTCCTGCTCCGCAAATCAGTGCCAAACGGGCGGGGGCGGAACCATTCCTGCCGCTCATGGCTGGCTGCCCCCCTGTCCGGCTACAGCAGGACACAACGGCGGCATGGTTGGGTTATCGTTGGCGTTCAGGCGCAGGTTGAAATAGGGCGAGGGGTCAAGCGTGTTGACAATCTCCAGCTCGTTGAGAAAGTGCCCCTGTCCGTCATCCTTCACAATCGAAAAGTGCAAATGCACCCCCACCGGCGCGTTGGGCGTGCCCGAAAAATTGCCCTGAAAGCCGAGCAGGGTGCCCTGTTTGACGAACACCTCACTCGTGCCGGGCGGAAATTCGGCGGAGATGAACGAATTGCCGGCCTCATCCGCCAGGTGGGTGTAATACGTCCAGATTTGACGGCCGGGCTGGAGCGGGTCGTGCGGGATGCGGATGATGACGGTGGATTTCCAGTCCGGCAGGCGGGTCAGGTAGCCATCGTGAGCGGCGTAAACCGGCGTTTGCCCCGCCGGTGTGCCGCCGAAAATATCCAGCCCGGTGTGGCGGTGGCCGGGACGGAAGGAATCATCCCACAGGAAGCCGATGTAGCCGTCGGTGGGAAAGGCAAACGGCGCGCCCTCACAGCGCGTATTGGCGCGCACCATCCAATCGGCGTAGGCCTGCGGGTTGCGGATGAACTGCACCACGCGGGTGGTGCGTCCGGCCGTGCGGCGCGGGTGGATGAACCAGAAGTAACCCGCCACCAGTGCGGCAATCACCGCCCCGCCCAGCAAAAAAGGAAAGACGCGCCTCATGCCGCCCGAATCAGCCGCCCCTGCATGGACCACGGCCCCGTCCAGGTGATTTCCACCGGCAGAATCTGACCGCGCAGGTCGGCCTCGCTTTCGACAAAGACCAGTTTATTGGTGGGGGTGCGTCCCTTCCAGCGCCCGCGCACCTGCTCTTCAAATAAGACTTCCACCGTCTTGCCGAGGTAGGTGGCGTGAATCTCGGCGGCGATGCTTTCCTGCAATTCTTCCAGCAGGCGGAAGCGCCGCCACTTTTCCTCGTCCGGCACATCATCGGCCATGCGGCGCGCCGAAACGGTGCCCTCGCGCGGCGAGTAGCGCGCCAGATGGGCCACATCCAGTTTCAACTCGGCCAGCAGGTCGTAGGTGTGCTGGAACTGCGCCTCGCTCTCGCCGGGGAAACCGACAATCACATCCGTGGCGATGGAAACGCCGGGGATGCGGGCGCGGATTTTCTCCACCAGCCGGCGGTACTGCTCAACGGTGTAGCCGCGGCGCATGTTGGCCAGCACCTCGTCATCGCCGGCCTGCACCGGCACTTCGATGTGCGGCATGACCTTGGGCAGTTCGGCAACCGCATCCAGCAGGTCATCGGTCATCCAGTTGGGGTGCGAGGTGAGGAAGCGGATGCGCTCCAGCCCCTCAACCTGATGCAGGCGGCGCAGCAGCCCGCTGAGGGTGGGGTAATCGGGGTTGTCTTTGCCGTAGCGGTCCACAATCTGCCCCAGCAGGGTGATTTCCTTAACGCCCTGCGCCACCAGCGCGCGGGCTTCGTTCAAAATTTCCTGCGGCGGGCGGCTTTTTTCAATCCCGCGCCGGTAGGGGATGATGCAGAAAGTGCAGGCGTGCGAACAGCCGTAAACCACCGGGATGAAAGCCGAAACCAGATTGCCGCGCTGTTCGGCCGGCAGGGTCAGGTCTTCATCCTGCAGGGCGTAGCGCACGGTCACCTCGGCCTGTTCCAGATCGCGCCCGTCGCGGCGTAACAGGTACTCCACCAGCGGACGCGGGTCAGACGGCGGCGAAAAGACATCCACATACGGGAAGCGCTCGGCCACTTTGGGGTTGCCCTTGACCCCCACCAGACAGCCCATCAGGTTGATCACCAGATCGGGACGCTGTTTTTTGATCGGGCGCAGTGAACTGAGCCGCCCGTAGGCTTTTTCCTCGGCCGACTGGCGCACCACGCAGGTATTCAGCACGATGACATCGGCCTCTTCGGCGCGCGGCGCGCTGTGATAACCGAGGTGTTCCAGCGCCGAAGCCACGCGCTGCGAATCGGCCACGTTCATCTGACAACCTTCGGTCCAGATGTAGTATTTCATGCGCTAAATTATAACAGGGTTTGGAGATGGAATTAAGGGTGTTTTTGTCTGAATTTTGCTCCCGAAGTTGAATTCATCCCTTTCTAAAACCTGCCAATTCGAGATCCGCAAAGGTTGCTGCTCCCCTTAAGGGGAATCCCTTAATTGACATCGTTTTTTTTTTTTTTCTAAAATGAGGTTGAGTTTGCCTCCTGTTTTTCTGGATAAATGAGAGGATAAAAAATGAGCAAAATACGCCGGTTAAAATGGTGGTTTGTAATCGTGCTGGCAATCGCTGTCTTTTGGGGCGGGGCATATCTTGCCGGCTCGTTCGTCACTGCCAGCGCCGCCGACATAACCGCCTCTCCCAGTGACGAAACGCTGAGTAATTTTGAAACGCTGCGCAAGTTCGAAGCCAAACTGGACGAGACGATTCGTCAGGAAGGGTGGCTGCGTTATCGCTATCAGCAGTTGATAGTCGAAACCAATCCCTATTTTTCATCATCCGGTCAAATGCCCGCACGGGCCGAATTTGAAATGTGGTTTCACTTCAACAGAGAAGGATGGGTTGATCAGCAAGTTACTTTCCTGATTCAAGAAGGAGAGAAAATCCTGACCGAGGTTTACAAAGATGGAATTTACCGCAGTATGGCAGAGGATTTCCAGCCTATAGAGCAGCCCCCTTTCTCGCCTTCGTTTTACTTTTACCTGACCCGGGAAGACCCGCAACTGGCCGCCCAAGAAGGTGTTGTGCTGGAAATATCAACCAACCGCAGGGTAGAAGAGATGGTGATACCCTTCGAAATTGAGCGCCGTTTTATCAGGAATGCCCATCAAAATTCAACAGCCGAAGCCATGAAGCACGTTCTCTGGGTTGATTCTGCCAGCGGCCAGCCTCTAAGAATCGAGAACTATCGGATGCTATCCGATGGCAGCCTGCGGCTGATCCAATCCATCACCCAGATTGATTTTGCCCGTTTTGACGACTTGCCCGTTGATGTACAAAAGGTGTTTGTAGAATCAACTTTTGATTCAGATTGAAAGGGGGCAGGAATGTTGAAAACAAAGTTTTACAAAGCCTTTTTGCTCGCATGTTTGATTGGGGGCCTCGTAAGCGGGGTTGCTTTTGCTGCTGTAACAACTTTCACCCAGCGATTCGTATACAATGGGGATACTTATACGATGAAACATAATTATGAACCTGGGACAAGCAGCTGGAATGGTTGGGTAAGAAGTGAATCGCCACGAATATTTTCATACTTGGGGGGAAGTACCTGGTCTCAACGGAGGATTTGTGCGGGTATGATCGTTGCATCACAAAACCGGGGTGGCTGGGCAAATTACAATTCTTCCTCAGCAAACTCAAGTGTAGAGTGGTATTCATACGCTAGTGGAAGCTGCGTAAATGAGAGGATGGGCATTTACGCTCTCCATCAATGGCAGGATTATGGATGGCAGAGTCCCATCAGCCACGACTATACAACCAGTTTGGCAAGGCCATAACAACATCCATGCTTAATTCTTCTATTCTTAAGCGAAGAATTCTGGTTGTATTATTTCTCTTGTCTGCCTGCAGCCCATTTTTAACCCAAACCAATCCGACTGCAACAACCGTGCTGCCAGTTCCACCGGAAGCCGTCAGCCCGCCCATCCTTTCTGTCACACCTCTACCATCGGCGGATGAAGTTCTCAGCCGTATAACTGAACTCCAATGGGATACGCTGTGGCTGCTTGGCAAGCGAGTAGATATTGAAAAAAACGAAATTGTTTATTTAAACGGGTGGTTGAGCCGTGAGGGCTACGGAGCGCTGATTCTTTCCGAACCGATCCATCAAAGCATTGAGGCTGAGCAGATCGGAGGCCTGCCGGTTGCGTATCAATTTCTCAGCAATGGGGAAGAAATTTTCTCTACCTCAGATTGGCAGCGCAGGGAGATCGGCGGGGCATGGAAGATTCATCCTTTTGAAAGGATTGACCCCTTCTTTGCTTCATTCTTCCCTCTTGAAGTTATCTCGGAAGGGAACTGGCAGGTGATCGGCAAGAGTCAGGTTGCCGAAAGAGAGGCAGAGGTCCTGCAAAGTGACCGCTATCGGGTTTGGGTGGATGCACAACGCGGAGTCGTACTGCGCCTTGAAATGTTGGACACACCACACAGACAGCAGATCAGCCGCTTTATTCAGGTGGAGGAAATTCGCTTCGACATCCCCATCCCTGCCCGAAGCCGTCAAATCGTCCTGCAGGAAGGCTACTCACCCGGATTGGGTGAGCGCCCCGCGGAGAATGTGGAAAGCCTCCACGGTCAGCCGCTGGAATTCCACTACCTGACCCGCGATGTCAACAACCCGGCCAGCGGCTACTGGATTGATGTTTACTCAGCGTTCGGCTTTTTAGGAACACTCGATATTGGCTCGGCCGGTTTTTACTGCGGAAGGTCGGCGGACGGCAACCGCTTCGCCTACCTTTACCAGCCGCCGGGCGGTGTCGAAACAGAACTGCGCTGGGTGGATCTGCGCCAGATGGATCTGGTTAATCGTGTTCAAACCGTCCAGAATCCCAGCGCGCCGGTCTGGTCACCCGTCCAGAATGCGATTGCAATTACCGGCTTCCTGAAAGATCAAAAAGAACGCAGTACCTTTGTGGTGGATACTCATTCCGGCAAGATTCAAAAACTGGGCGAGGGAAGTTTACTCCCCCCGGCCTGGAGTGATGAGGGCAACACGATTTATTCACTGGACGAACGCTATCAGTATCTGCTGGCATTCAACCCTACCGGCGAATTAATCGGAAAGTGGCGGTTCGACCCTGAGAACTGGCAGGTATTGGAAAACAACGTACCTTTGAAGGCCGAACAGGTCCGCCAAAAATTTCCCCGTCAGGGGGTAGATTACCTGACCCGCTGCCGGATGCCGTAGTTTTGCCCAACCGGTGATATTTTCTTTAATTCACTTTACGCCATAAGCCCGTCCGGCGACAATCCGTACCTCACTCCAAGCGGTATATAATTGAGAATAGTTTGAGAGAGGTGCGGTTTAGCCACACCCGTATAATTTAGTCGGCGCTCGATTAATGAAATAAAGGAAAACGGATGCCCCCAGCCGAACGAACCCTGCGGGTGGAAGCCATCGTCCTGCGCCACAGCGATTGGGGCGAGGCCGACCGCGTGCTGACCCTCTACACCCGCGAAGAAGGCAAACTGCGCGCCATTGCCAAAGGCGTGCGGCGCTTGCGCTCGCGCAAGGCCGGCCACCTTGAACCGTTCACCCGCGTCAAGTTGATGCTGGCGCACGGACGCGACCTGTGGATCGTCACGCAGGCCGAAACAATCCATGCCTACCTTGCCCTGCGCGATGATCTGGAGCGGATCGCCCACGCCAGTTATGTGGTGGAACTGCTCGACCGCTTCACCTACGAAGAGGGTGGCAATCGCGCCCTGTTCGACCTGCTGGCCATCACCCTGCAGCGGCTGGATGAGGGTCACTCCCCCTTTTCCGTGCTGCGCTACTACGAATTGCGCCTGCTCGACCTGCTCGGCTTCCGCCCGCAGTTGTTCACCTGCGTGGCCTGCGGCGAGGTCATTCAGCCGCAGGATCAATTTTTCTCTCCCCTGCTGGGAGGTGTACTCTGCCCGCGCTGCGGCGTGCAGGATTCCTCGGCGCGCCCCATTTCCGTCAACGCCCTGCGCTTTCTGCGCCACTTTCAGCGCAGCACCTATGCCGAAGCAGTCCGCGCCGTCATCCCCCCGCCGGTACAGCAGGAAATGGAAACCCGCATGCAGGATTACCTGACCTACTACCTTGAGCGCGGATTGAACACCCCCGGCTTTTTGCGCGCCGTGCGCCGCCGCAAGGGCGATTAATCGTTCAGCGCCGCGGCGCGCTCGGCAAAACTGAGCGGGCGGCTGTGTTCCTGAAAACCTTGCACGGTAATCCGGCGCAGCAGGAACAGCGAAACACTCAGGCTGACCGCAAACAGCAAGAACACCATCTCATAACCGGCCAGCGGACTGCCGGTCAGCAGGCCGATCAGGTCGCGCAGCACACCGCTGGAAAGCGTGCCGATCAGCCGCGAGAGGGCGTTGGCAATGCCCCACGCGCCGATATACAGCCCCACCCGTTCGGTGGTCATATCCAGCATCAGCGAAAGGTTGGAAACGGTGGCCAGCCCGCTGCCCAGCCCCAGCAGCACCACCCCGCCATAAAATACCGCCCCGGTTTTCAGCACTGCGCTGAGAGAAATGAGCAAAAATGCAACCACGGCGGTGATTCCGCCGATTTGCGCCACCCGCCGTTTGCCCATACGCCGTTCCAGCAGGCTGGCACTGGCCAGCGTGATGAGCATACAGGTGCCCCAGATGGAGGTGATGCGGGTGGTGGCAGCCACCGGCAGGTCAAAGGCCTGCGCGGCAAACGGTTCCAGCAGCACATCCTGCCCCAAAATGGCGGCCAGCATCAGAATGAGGTAAAAGAAAAAGCGGCGCGCCACCGGGTTGGCAAACACCACCTGCAGGGTGCTGCGCCAGCCGGTGCGTTCTTCATCCGGCACGTTTTGCGAGGGTTGAGTATGGCGCGGTTCCAACCCAAACAGACCCATCACCCCCAGCAGCAGGGCTGCCCCGGCCACATAGAGAAAGGCAGTCTGCAATTGTTCGGGGGAATAATCCACCAGCAGCCGGCTGAGCGTGGCGGCGGTAAAAATGATCGAGATAATCATCAGCGTCATCATCACCGCCACGGTGCGGCTGCGCCCCTGTTCGCCGGTCAATTCGGAGGCGAGCGAAAAGTAGCTGACCGCCGCAAGGTTATAGCCCATGCCCCACGCCGCAAAGGTGAGCAGGGTCAGCGCCAGCCCTGCCGGCGGATTTTCCGGCATGGTGAACACGGCAAACGGCGCCACCCCCAGCGCGGCAACGCACAGCAGCAGCCCCAGCGCAATATAGGGGCTGCGCCGCCAGCCGAGGATGGGGTGACGGTCGGAATACGAACCGATCATCACCTGAATGGGAGCAAACAGATAGGGCAGTGAGGCCAGCAGAGAAACCAAAGCGGCAGAGATGCCCAGTTCTTTGATCATCACCCGGTTGAGGGTGCTGTTGATCGGCACCAGCGTCATGGCCACGGCCACATGGATAAAGGAAATCTGGATGATTTTTCGCAGCATGATTGCGATTGTAAAGCACAGCGATTAAAAGCGGATTAAAGTCCGCTGCTTGTGGAATGATTTGATCGCTTAATTTCAAGGCTTTGCTTGATGAAGGGCAGGCTGGGGATGGGGTTATTAAATTCATCCCCAGTTGATTTTAATGGGAAGAGAATCGTAGACTCAGTAGGGGCTGGGGATATGTGGATAAACCGGTAATTTTTAAGGTTTTTGCCCCTTATATGGGGGTCAGCCGCCGCCGCGCCCCTGTATACGGGCGCTTCAAAGCGCCGGGAATGTGGAGAAATTCTGTGGAATGATTCGGGAGAAAAGCGCGAAATTCACAGGAAGAAAGGGGGTAATTTTATATCTGGCTTAACGAAATCGGAGACCCCCATATATGGGGGTCTGGCGTGATCAAAGATACGCAATAATTAGAGCATTTATCCCCAATTTTCCACATCAAAACCGAGTTATCCACAGTTTTTCCACATTTATCCACAGATCACCGGGAAAAAACAGAAAAAGAACCAGTCGGCGAATCCCCACCTGTGGGGGTTAAACGCCGTACTGTTCGCCCCACAGGTCGAGCGTTTCTTCGACGATATCCAGATAGGCATCCACGGCTTTCAACCGCTCGGGCAGTGCTTCGCCGGAAAGGGAAAGCCGCCGGCAGGCCGTCTGCCACTCGGAAAGGACGGTTGAATCGGACGGCAGGGCGCGTGCGGCGCGTGTCCAGGTGCGCAGCATCAGCCACAGGGCGGCGGGGGGTGATTCATCCGCCAGTGCAAGGATGGCACGCTCGTAATACGGCAGGCGAACGGGGTCGAGGCGCGGCGGTCTTTCTGCCGTACTGCCGGCCGATTGCATGGCTGAGCGCCAGTTTTCCATAAGGTTTTGAATTAATTCCGGACTGGCCGGGTCATCCTGAATCAGGTCGGCTAAACCGGCGGCCATGCCGGGCCGCCCGGCGGCTTCGGCCCGCCGGGGAAAGTGAATCAGAAAACGGCGTTCGGTCAGGGGCGTGCCGTATAACACGCTGACCGCGTTGGCGGCATTTTCCAGAATATCGAGGTACTGATGAATCTGCTGCGGGTTTGCCTGATGAGGCTGAGATTGTAAATCCAGCCAGTCCTGCCGGGCTTTTTCGCTGAACTGGCGGGCGCGCTGCAGCACATATTCCGGCAGGTCAAACTGCGCGCCGGCGCTGGCCTGTGTGAATTCAAACCAGTGTCCCAAGTCGTGCAGGGCAATGGGGTTGGCGCACAGGAAGGCGCCAATCCAGTTATCGGCGCGCAGGCGGCGCGGCTGTTGAAAGACGCTCTGGGAGAGGTGAGCAATATCCAGATGAATTTCGTCGGTCAGCCGCACAATTTCACGCGGGTAGGGCGGCAGGGTGGTGTGGACGAAAATCAGGTCAATATCGGTTGTACCGCCCAAGAGGGGTTCCTCGCCGAGCAGGGAACCGGTCAGGTAAATGCACACCAGACTGCGGTCGCGGCGGGCGTAGCGCTCGGCGCTCTCGCGGGCGGCTTTATGCAGGGTTTCCAGCGTAATGCGCATAGGGTTTTCCTCCTACCGGTGAAACACTCACCCGCCCTGAGCCGAATCCGCTGAAGCATCCAGCGGCAGTTCCGGCTGAAAGGGTGAAAGACGCAGCGCCTGACGGATGCGGTTCTCGATCCATTCCAGATCGGTTTCATGGCGCACGAAATCGAGTGAATCGCTTTCGATGACCAGCACGGGAAAGCGCGGTTTGGAAGAGAGAAAGAAATCGTCATAAGCCTGATTGAGTTCGGCGATGTAGTCGCGCTCCATGTTGCGCTCGTAGGGGCGGTCGCGCAGGGCGATGCGCTGCATGAGGGTATCGGTGCTGGCGCGCAGGTACACCACCAGATTGGGGGGGATGATTTTTTCAATCAGGGCTTCGTGAACGCGGTAGTAGGTTTCCAGTTCGTCACCCTTGAGGTTGATGCGCGCAAAGAGGGCGTCTTTTTCGAAGGTGTAATCGCTGATCAGCGGCTTTTCTTCGGCCAGCAGGGATGGCACGCTGTAACGCTGCTGGTTGTAGCGGCTGAGCAGGAAGAAGATTTGGGTCTGGAAAGCATAGCGGGCGCGGTCGGCGTAGAAACTGCTCAGGAAGGGGTTTTCTTCAAAGACTTCCAGCAGCAGGTTGGCTTCGAAGCGGGGCTGTAACATTCGCGCCAGGGTGGTTTTTCCAACTCCAATGACACCTTCTACGGCAATGTACATGAATTGCTCCTTTTTTAATGTGATTCCGAGGGTTAGCGACACTTTACACCATCATTAATGTCATTCCTAGCGAAGCGAGGAATCTCCCGCATTGCGTACGGTGCAGTACAGGTGGGAATCTCCCCTCCAACCTCCGCAACGGCCCTGCGGGAGATTGCCACGCCGCCTGCGGCGGCTCGCAATGACGTAAACGGCCGGGCGGAGCGGGAGATTGCCGCACTCGCCAGAAATAACCGTCCAGAACCTTCACAACTCATCTGAAAGATCTTTCCATTCAGGATTTACCGATTCGATTAACGAAACCTTTTTCGCCCTAGACCAACCTTTGATTTGTTTTTCCCTTCCAATGGCACTCTCTACGCTCTCGGTTGACTCAACATTCACCAATTTATGAACGCGATAACGGGATGTGAACTTACTTCCAATACCGTTTTTATGCTCATTCATTCTTCTAATCAGGTCGTTGGTTACACCCATGTATAAAACGGTATTGTACGAATTCGTCAATATGTAAACGAAGTATGGCGATTTGCTCATTCAACCGGCATTTTTTCCAGCGCCTCAACCTGCTGGCGGATGAAGTTGTAACCGCCCTGCCAGAAGGACGGCTGGCTGACATCCACACCCGCTTCGCTCAACACTTTTATGGGCGCTTTCGAGCCGCCGGTGGAAAGAATCTTCAAATAACGCGGTTTGAACGCTTCCCCTTCGGCTTTGTACTGCTGATACAGCGAAAAGACCAGCAGCTGCCCGAAGGCATAGGCATACACATAAAACGGCACATCGAAGATGTGCGGGATGGAAACCCACTCCCAGCGGAATTCATCGCTGACCTCCACCGCATCTCCAAACTGGCGGCGCAGGTTTTCCATGTAGGCCTTTGCCAGCTCATCCACCGAAGCACCCTGATGCACCATCTCGTGCGCTTCGCGCTCGAACAGGGCAAAGAATACCTGCCGTTGAATGGTGGCGTAGGCATCGTCAATCTGGCGGAAGAGCAGGTCGCGCCGCACGGCGGGGTCGCTTTCGGTCTTGAGCAGGCGGTCAATCAGCAGCATCTCGCCGAAGGTGGAGGCGGTTTCGGCCAGCGGCAGGTTGGAATGCCACGTCAACACGCTGTGATGGGAGGCCAGCATGGAGTGGATGGCGTGGCCGAGTTCGTGCGCCATGGTAGCCATGTCATCGGCGCGCCCCTGATAGTTGAGCAGCACCCACGGGGTCAGTTCTGGCACGGCCCCCCAGCAGAACGCCCCGCTGCGTTTGCCCTTGCGCACTTCGCTGTCCAGATGTTTGTCCTCGAAGACGCGGCGGGCCAGTTCGGCAATTTGCGGGTCGAATTCGCGGAAGGCGTCGAACACGGTCAACGCGGCCTGCTCGAAAGGATACATCTTTTCGGCTTTGGCCACCGGCGCGTAAATATCGTAACGGCGCAGGCGCTCCATCTTCAGCCAGCGGGCCTTGAGGCGGAAATAACGCTGGAAAACATCCACATTGTTGGCGCAGACTTCCAGCAGTGTATCCACCACTGCGTCCGGCAAATCATTGACCAGATTGCGTGCCGACATGGGCGTGCGGTGCTTGCGCAGGTTGATCTGCTCGTTGCGCCAGTCGCGCACCAGCGCCTGATAAATTTGCCCGAGGATGGTGCCGTCGTTGCCATAGACGCGGTACAGTTCGCGATAGGCGGCGGCGCGCAGGTCGGGGTCGGCGCCGCGCACATACACCATCAATTCGCCGCGGGTGAGTTCTTTTTCTTCGCCGTTCACCGTGATCTTGAAGGTGTAGCGGTTGGTGATGGAACTGTACAGCATTTGCAGGGCGTTGACACCGGTAACGTTCTTGATGTTGATGATCTTCTCTTCCGCTTCGCTGAGGGTGTGCGGTTTGAAGTGGCGCAGGGCTTCCAGCCAGTATTCCAGATCACCGGCGGCGGGCATCAGGCGCGCAGCGGCCTCATCGGAAAGGTCTTTCCACCACAGGTTGAAGAACAGCGTCCGGTTGGTCAGGTCAGCGACGAATTGTTCCACCCGCGCCGTCAGGGTCTGGGCGGTCTGGTTCTGCGTATCTTCGGAAAAGAGCAGGCCGGCGTAGGCGTACAGCCGCGCGCCCAGATTTTGGATTTTCTCAAGGTCGTGGAGGATTTTCAAAAATTCCTCCACCGGCATATCCTCCCGCAAACGGGTGCGGTAGGTTTCAAAATCGGCCACCATTTGATCCAGCGTCTGGAAGGCGGCTTCCAGTTCACTGCTGTTGGGGGCGGGGAATAAGTCGCTGAGGCTCCAGCGGGTTTGCTGATAAATGGTATCGGTGGTGGTCATCCTTCATCCTCTCTCTGGTTGAATAATATGGATTTGAGTTTTTGCCTGAGGTGGTCAATCGGACGCAGCGCATCATCGTGAGGATCGTAGTAATGCCATTGCTGCCAGCCGTTGACCGGAGCGGCGGCCAGCTGGCGGGCAATGAGATGGATTGAGCCACGCATTCCATTATACTCGACTCGCCCGTCGGCCAGAATCAATGCGGCCATTTGCTGATGGCCCTCGAAGTATAATTTTTGTCCGGCCTGCAGCAGGCCGTGTTCGATCAATGCGCCAAAGGGAAGGCGCGGTTCGCGGCGGGGGTTGGGGTGAGTCAGTGCAGCCGGCGGGGCGGCGGGGGCGTTTGCCAGCCGCCGGCGGGCCAGTTCCACATATTGCGGGTCGCGTTCGATGCCGATCCAGTGCCTTCCCAGCCAGTGGGCCACCTCGCCGGTGGTGCCGCTGCCGAAAAACGGATCCAGCACCACATCGCCGGGGTTGGAAGCGGCCAGCAAAACGCGGTAAAGCAGTGCGCGCGGTTTTTGGGTGGAGTGGGCTTTGGCGCCGTTTTCGCGCAGGCGTTCACTGCCGCTGCAAATGGGCAGGTGCCAGTCGCTGCGCATTTGCAGGTCGCCGTTGAGCGATTTCATGGCGTGGTGGTTGAAGGTGTAGGGTTTACCGCGTTCCTTCTGCGCCCAGATCAGCGTTTCGTGGGCGTTGGTGAAGCGCACGCCGCGGAAGTTGGGCATGGGGTTGGTCTTGACCCAGACGATGTCGTTTAAAATCCAGAAGCCCAGATTTTGCAGGTGGTAGCCTACGCGGTAAATGTTGTGATAGGTGCCGATCACCCACAGCGTGCCACTCGGTTTCAGCACGCGGCGGCAGGCGCTCAGCCACGCGCCGGTGAAGGCATCGTAGGCTTCAAAATCCTGAAATTGATCCCATGGGTCATTCACCGCCTTCACGCGGGTGTGATCGGGCCGCCAGAGTTCCTTGCGCAATTGCAGGTTGTAGGGCGGGTCGGCAAAAATCAGGTCAACCGAGTCGGGCGGCAGGCGGTTGAGCACCTCAACGCAGTCACCTTCGATGACCTGATCGAGCGGCAGGCTGGACATGATTTAATTGTACCCGAAAAGCGGGCGGGCGGGCTTTTCATCAAGGCGTGCAGGCGGTCACACTCCCCAGCGGGTCGGCTTCCTGACCGAACCACACCACGGCGTAATTCCGGTAAATGCCGATGCCCATCGCCCCCCAGTTCATGTCTTGCCAGATTCCCGTTTCGATCATCACGGCGTTATGTCCGCTGCTGGATTTCCATGCGTTGAATGCCCCCTCGGCGGTGGCCTGTGCGCTGTGCCAGTAGGCAATTTCGTAGCCGTTGCCGGGGTAGGCGCCGTTGGTGATTTCCCGCGGTTTCAGCCACATGCCACTGGCGTTTTTGTGATCGTCGGTGTAGCACACCGGTGTCCAGCTGCCCTTATCCGACCACGAGTGCAGGTTGCATTCTTCCGTAACGGGGTTATTTTCGAACAGATCATGGACGTGAGCCTGCGCCACCCGCGTCAGCGATTGCGAGAGGGGAACGGGCGGTAAGTGATTTTCCGCCCGGTAGGCGTTGATCAGCCCGGCCAGTGCCTCTTCTTCGCTGCTCAGACAGCTGGTGATCTGGTTATTTTCGCCGTTGGCGATGAGCGGCAGGTAAATTTTGTAGGTGCGGCATTGAATTTCGGCCGGCGGGGCAGCCTGCACCGGCGGCAGCGGCCGGTAGAACAGGCCTGCCAGCAAGAGCAGGATGCCTGCCCAGAGCATGGTTCGTTTAAAAATGCGCATAAATCTTCCCCAAAAATGCAAAAAAATCAGAAAAAATACCGTTGGACAACTTATTTATAACAAATTCGGGGCTGGTCGAAATTAATCTTTGCAAAATTGTTAAGCCGCTTGACCGGAGATGCGTTTCTTGAATTTACCGTCAGGCTTTGCGAAAATGGGGTGAAATCAGTGGCGTTGGGGAAAACGTTTACCTGAACGTCGGTCTATTACGCCGAATCCAGCGGCGCGTGTGCTGCCCGCATGTTTAATGTCACCCCGAGTGTCAACGAGGAATCTCCCGCCCGGCTTCTGCAATGGCTTTGCGGGAGATCGCCACGCTCGCTACGCTCGCTCGCGGTGACGTAAACCCTGTCACCCCGAACGAAGTGAGGGGTCTCCCGCCCGGCCCCGGCAATGGCTTTGCGGGAGACCGCCACGCTCGCTCGAAAAAACATCTCGCGGCAATTTGTTTGAATACCTTAACCCAAAATGACGGTAAAATACAACTAATCTCAAGCGGCTTTTCACCTCTTTCAAACGTATGCTCATCCACAACATCTCCCAATTACTGACATTGGCCGGCGGGCCGCAGCGCGGCGCCGATTTGGGCAGCCTTGGCCTGCTTTCGCACGCCGCCGTGCTGGTGCGCGGCGGAATCATCGAAACCATCGGGCCGGAAAATATCCTTCTGCAAACCTACCCCAACGAACCGCGCTTCGATGCCGGCGGGCGGGTGGTGATGCCGGCCTTCGTGGATCCGCACACCCATCTGGTTTGGGCGGGCGACCGCGCCGCCGAATTTGAAATGCGCCTGCAGGGCAAGACCTATCAGGAAATTGCCGCCTCGGGCGGTGGCATCCGTTCCACCGTGCGGGCTACCCGCGCCGCCAGCGTGGAAGAACTGAAAGCGCAGGCGCGCCCCCGCATTCAGGCCATGCTGCGCCACGGCACCGCCACCGCCGAGGCCAAAACCGGCTATGCCCTCCAGCACCCCGGCGAATTGAATCAGCTGCAGGCCCTGCTGGAACTGGACGCGGAGGAAGATCTGGAAATTCTGCCCACCTACCTCGGCCCGCACGACATCCCCCCGGAATTTCAGGATAACCCGGACGGCTATGTGGATTTGCTGTGTACGCAGATGCTGCCGGAGGTGCGCGACTGGTGGCAGGCGCACGCGCCCGGCCGTCCGCTGCCGTTTGTGGATGTGTTCTGCGAGACGATTGCCTTCAATCTGGAACAATCCCGCCGCATTCTGGAAACGGCGCGCGGGCTGGGCTTTCCGCTCAAAATTCACGCCGATGAGTTCGAAAACCTCGGCGGGGCGGCGCTGGCTGCCCGGCTGGGCGCCGTCTCGGCCGATCATCTGGTCAAAACCTCGCCGCAGGATATTGCCGCGCTGGCGGCCAGCAATACCGTGGCCGTTTCTTTGCCCTGCACACCGTTTGGGCTGGCCGACCCGCACTACACCCCCGCCCGTCAGATTGTGGAAGCGGGCGGCATTCTGGCGCTGGCCACCGACCTCAACCCCGGCACGGCGTGGTGTGAGAGTATGCAGTTCGTCATCGCGCTGGCCTGCCGTTACCTGCGACTGACCCCCGCACAGGCCATTGCCGCCGCCACCATCAACGCCGCGGCTGCCATCGGGCAGGCCGACCGGCTGGGTTCGCTGGAAGCGGGCAAGCAGGCCGACCTGTTGATCCTCTCGGTCAGCGATTACCGCCACCTCGGTTACCGCTTCGGCGGCAATCTGGCGGCGCATTTATTCAAACGCGGCCGGCAAGTTTTTTAACCCTCAGGAAAATCCCCATGACCTTGAATCTGGAAACTGCCCGTCAGTGGTATCCCGCCGGTGACCCTGTGCACGGCTTCGACCACATTGAGCGAGTATACCGTATGGCCGAACGGCTGGCGCAGGCCGAAGGCGCCGATGTAGATATTGTGCGCGCCGCCGCATTGCTGCACGATATCGAAGGCAGTCATCCGGCCGGGGAAAACCGCGGCGGGCATCATCACCAATCGGCTGAGATTGCCGCCGAAATTTTACGAAATGAAGGCTGGACGGAGGAGCGCATCGCCGCCGTTCAGCACTGTATTCGAGCCCATCGCTACCGCGACCAGAGCGAACCGCCTGCTACCATTGAAGCCAAGGTGTTGTTCGATGCCGATAAACTGGATGTGCTGGGGGCAATCGGGGTGGTGCGGGTGCTGGGCTACGCCCAGCAGGCCGGCCAGCCGGCCTATGCCCCGCCTTCGGCGCGCTTTTTGGAAAGCGGAGAAAAAGAGCCCGGCGAACCGCACAGCGCCTACCACGAGTTTCTCTTCAAACTCCGCCGGGTTAGAGAACGCCTGTTCACCTCCACTGCCCGCCGCATTGCCGATGAAAGACATGCCTTTCTGGAAGGCTTCTTTACCAGATTGATAAGTGAAATGGAGGGTGAATCTTGATATACTGTTTCTATACGCTTTGAATATTCGAGGATAAGAGAGGATGAGCATTCCACGCGGCCCCATTCTGGTTGTCGAAGATAACCCCAATGTGCTGGAATTGATCGAAACCACCCTGCGCTTCAAGGGCTATCCGGTGGTGACCGCCCGCAACGGGCAGGAAGCCCTGGAACGGATTGCCCAGGAACGCCCGGCGCTGATTATCACCGATATTCTCATGCCGAAGATGGACGGGTACAGTCTGGCGCATGCCCTGCGCAAAGACCCGGCCACCCGCCGCATTCCCTTCATCTTTATCTCGGCCACTTACCTCACCCCCGAAGATAAAGCCTTTGCGTACAGTCTGGGGGCTGCTCATTTCATTGAAAAACCGCTCGACCCGGAGGACTTTTTGCTGACGGTTGCCGAGGTGCTCACCCACCAACTGGCCACCGGCACCCTTCAAAGCCCGATGGACGATGAGGATTTTTACGAAGGCTACCGTGAACGGCTGGAAAGCAAACTGCGCCACAAGCAGACTCAAATCAGCCGCACCGAACGCCTGCTCAGTACACTGCCGCCGGCTCAAAAACCGGCCTTCGAGGCTTTGCTGATGCAGGCCATTGCCGACCGCGACGAGATTCAGGCAGAACTGGATGAGTTGTTGAAAACACTGGAAGAGTTCAAACGCCGTCAGCAGCCTTCAGCGGATCATCAGAGCAAGGATTAAGCGGGGAGAAAGAACCGCGCTCGCGGCGAGTGCGGCAATCTCCCGCAGGGCCGGGAGATTCCCACCTGCACTGCACCAACACCTGCACTGCACCAACACCTGCACTGCACCAAACGCAGTGCGGTGCAAGTGACGCAGTGCGGTGCAAGTGTCGCTTCGCTCGGAATGACATTAACTCAGGTGCAGGTGTCGCTGCGCCCGGAACGACATGCCCCGGTTTACATCATTGCGAGCCGTCAGGCGTGCTGTTTGAATCGGCGAACATGCCGGGGTTATTCCCGTTTGCGGCGGCACTTTGCGGTAGAATCGGGGTTATGAGCCCAAATCCTTCCCCCCTCGTCCCCATGTCCTCGCCGGATTTGACCGATGCCGAGCGGCAGGCCGTGTTGAATGTGCTGAACACCCCCCACCTGAGTATGGGCGGGCAAATCGAAGCGTTCGAGCAGTCCTTTCGCGCCTTCACCGGCTGCCGGCACGCCATTGGTGTCAATTCCGGAACGGCCGGCCTGCACCTGTGTGTGCGCGCCGCCGGTATTCAAAGCGGCGATTGGGTAATCACCACGCCCTTTTCCTTTGTTGCCTCTGCAAATGCGCTGCTGTTTGAAAATGCCGTACCGGTGTTCGTGGATGTGGACGAACACAGCGGCAACATTAACCCGCACCTCGTTGCCGAAGCCGCCCGCGACCTGATGCAGGGCGGGGCAGCGGCGGCGCGCTGGCTGCCGCGCCGCGGCACCGCGCTCAATCACCACACCCGCCTCAAAGCCATACTGGCGGTGGATGTATTCGGCCAGCCGGCCGACTACGACTCCCTGCAAGCCACAGCACGTCAGTACGGACTGCGCCTGATTGAAGATTCCTGCGAAGCGCTGGGCGCCGAGTATAAAGGCCGCAAGGCCGGCACGCTGGGCGATTACGGCGTTTTCGCCTTCTACCCCAACAAACAAATCACCACCGGCGAGGGCGGCATGATCGTGACCGATGACGATGCCGCCGGTCAATTGATGCGCGCCTTGCGCAATCAGGGCCGCGCGCCGGGCGATACCTGGTTGCAGCACACCTACCTTGGCTACAACTACCGGCTGGATGAGATGAGCGCCGCCCTTGGAACGGTGCAGATGAGCCGGCTGGAAGAACTGCTCCGCAAACGGGAGCAGGTGGCCGCATGGTACCGCGAGCGGCTGGAACAGATTGCCGGGGTTGAGCCGCCCTTCATCGAACAGCACACCACCCGGCCGTCGTGGTTTGTGTATGTCATCCGGCTGGCGCGCGGCATTGACCGCGCCGCGGTGGCCCGGCGGCTGGCCGAACGCGGTATACCCGTGCGGCCGTATTTCCTGCCCATTCACCTGCAACCCTACATGGTGGAACGATTTGGTTACCGGCCGGGTGATTTTCCGGTTACCGAAGACCTTGGCGCGCGCGGACTGGCACTGCCGTTTTCCGGCGTGATGGAAGAAACACAGGTGGAACTGGTTTGTAACACCCTGCGGCAGGTTTTATGAACATGAACGGAGATGAGAGTCAGGTTTTTTACCCGCCCCGCCGAAAAGGGCTGATTTTTCATCTCTTGCTGGGTACGGTCTTGCTGGCGGGCAGTCTGGGCAGCCTGATTCTGGCCATTTCTCAGCCGCAGCAGGGGCGGTTTGTGCTGCTACTGCTGGCGGCGGTGGTGTTGTTTGCCCCTCTGCCGTGGGTCTTTTACCGCGGCTACGCGCTGATGAATGCCTTTTACCGGCTGGAACGGGACGGTCTGCGCCTGCGCTGGGGGCTGCGCGCCGAGGATATTCCCCTGCCGGAAATCGAGTGGGTGCGCCCGGCCGCCGAACTGGGTTTTCACCTGCCTTTGCCGCCGTTAAGTACGCCGGGCGCTGTGCTGGGTATCCGCCGCATTGCCGAACTGGGCACGGTGGAATTTATTGCCTCGGATGCGGCTTCTCTGCTGGTGGTGGCGGCCCGCGAGCGGGTGTTTGCCATCTCGCCGCAGGATGAGCGCGCTTTCAGCCGCGCCTTTCAGCGTATGATTGAACTGGGCAGTCTGACCCCCCTGCAGCCCTACTCGGCTCAGCCGGCCGCCTTTGCGCGGCGGGTGTGGGATGACCGTCCGGCGCGTTCTTTTTTGATTGCCGGCTTGGTTTTGACGCTGCTGCTGCTGATTATCGTGGCGCTGGCCATTCCGGCCGCGCCGCAGGTTTCGCTGGGTTTCGATGCGCAGGGCCGGCCCCTGCCGCCTGTGCCGGGAGAACATCTGCTGCTTCTGCCGGTGCTGGGCATTTTGATTTATCTGGTCAATATGCTGACCGGCATTTACTTTTACCGCCGGGAAGCCGACCGGCCGGTAGCCTTCATGCTGTGGATTGCCTCGGCGTTTACGCCCCTGCTTTTGCTCATTGCCGTGGGAATCACTTTACTCGGATGAGGATACAGCGGTGAGTACACCATTTTCGCTGATGCAGCTTGGTTTGGGTTTTGGGCTGGCGCTGCTCATCTCGCTGGCGGCGTATGCGGCCCGCTCGCTCAGCCGTAGCGGTGCGGCGGCGGCCGTTTTGCTGGGTACGGCGGTGTTCGGCTTTGGCGGCCTGCCGTGGGCGGTGCTGCTGGTGGGGTTTTTCGTCTCATCCAGCCTGCTTTCCCGCCTGTTCCGCCGCCGCAAGCAGGCCGTGGAGGAAAAGTTTTCCAAAGGCAGTCAACGGGATGCCGCTCAGGTGGCCGCCAACGGCGGCGTTGCCGGCCTGCTGGCGCTGGCGGCGGTCTTTTTCCCCGCTTCCCCTCTTCCGTGGCTGGCGGCGGCAGGGGCTCTGGCAGCGGCCAATGCCGATACGTGGGCAACCGAGCTGGGCGTGCTCAGCGCGGTTAAACCCCGCCTGATTACCACCGGCAAAGTGGTCGAAACGGGCACCTCCGGCGGCGTTACCCTGCCGGGCAGTCTGGCTTCCCTCGGCGGGGCGGCTTTCATTGCCCTGCTGGCCGTTCTCTTTCCGCCTGCCGGTGCGGGTCTTTCTCCGCTGGGGGTGTTTGGGCTGGTCACGGTTGGCGGCGTGTTGGGCAGTGCGGTCGATTCGCTGCTGGGCGCAACGGTGCAGGCCGTTTACACCTGCCCGCAGTGCGCCAAAGAGACCGAACGCCACCCGCAGCACACCTGCGGCACGCCGACCGTACCCCTGCGCGGCTGGCGCTGGTTGAATAACGACGGCGTCAATGCCGCCTGTACGCTCAGCGCGGCGGCAGCAGCGGCATTGGGCGCTGGGTTGCTTTTGCCGGTGATGATGACACCGGTTGATTCGCCTGTTGATGGAGGTGGCCAAATGAACATTTCAAGTCCTGCTTTCAGCGATGGCGCCAGCATTCCGGCCAGATTCACCTGTGAGGGCGAGAATCTTTCCCCCCGGCTGGATTGGAGCGGTGTGCCGCCCGCGGCGCAAAGTCTGGTGCTGGTGGTCAGCGACCCCGATGCCCCCGGCGGGACGTTCATCCACTGGGTGCTGTATAACCTGCCGGCCCAGACCAGCGGCCTGCCGGAAGGCGTGCCGACCAGCGAACGGCTGAGCAGCGGCGCAGCGCAGGGTCGCAACGACTTTGGGCGCACCGGCTACGCCGGCCCGTGTCCGCCGCACGGCAAGCCGCACCGCTACATTTTCACCCTTTACGCGCTGGATTTACCACCCGACCTGCCCGCCGGTTTGAACGCTGCCCGGCTCAACAGCCTGATGCGCGGACACATCCTTGCTCAGGCCTCGCTGACGGGGTTGTATCAGCGTTAGGGTTCATCCCCTCAAACAGCGCACCTTATTTGAGTTTAACCATTCGATAAACTCTTTGAAATCGGGGCTCAGCGCCATATTTCCAGCGGTGAACTTCCTGACGAATCTCTTCCAGTGCAGCCCTACGCGCCGCGTAGGGCTGGGTGCGCCACCAGACCGCATCCCCCTTTGGTTCCTTCAACGAACGTATTTGAACAACCTTCTCAATCGAACGCTTTTTATCCGGCATATTCCCATTAAGTATATCATCAATCCGAGCCGTCATCGTCACCGCCGCCGCCCTTGCCGGAATTATCATCATCGTCATCGTCAGAATCATCGGTGGGACTGCCCGGTTCATCGGTTGACCTGCCCGAATCATCATCGGTTGGGCTGCCCGAATCGGCGGCAGGGGTGGCGCTGATTTGCGGGCGTGGCGTAGCCGAAGGCAGCGGAGCAAGGGTGGCGGTTGAAGCCGGCCGGGTCAGGGTCAAGGTCGGCGTCATCTGATTGGGGGTAAAGGTGGGGGTTTGCGGCGGGTTCAGGCGTCCGGCGCGCGCGCTGAGCGCCAGAAAATCATTTTCACCCACGCGGATGGCCGTCACCGAGATGGGTTTACCCACTTCCGGTGTGCCGATTAATTCCGCCAGACTGGGCAGGCGCACCCGTACCCCTTCGATAATCCATTCCTCATCGGTTTTGGATTGGAGAATGCCGCCAATCTGATACAGGCGCAGCTGCATTTCGGTAATTTCCACGCCCTGCTGCCCGCGCACAAAGCCGCGCAGCTCCACATACGCCCCGGCCATCGAACCGGCCGAAGATTGCAGCGCGCCGCTGAGGGTAAAATCAATGCCGGCGGCCGACCACTGGTTGTAGCCGTCCTCAATGCGGCGGGTGAGCAGGCCGCTGAATTCCACCGCCTGCTGCCGGCCGGAAAGGATTAACTGGCGCACTTCCTCCGCCCGGCGCTGGTCGAAGGCGTCTTCTCTGCTCAGGTGAGTGAGGGCATCTCCGCTCAAAGCCAATTGCGCCCGTTCCACCGAGCGTTTGATGCCGTAAAGCGGCTGACCGGGAAGGGAACGGTCGGAAGCCAGCGCCACCACCAGTCCGATGGTCAAAATTAAAATGAAGGTGGTCAGCAGTGCCGAACCAAACCGCGGCAGAGAGAATGCAAACCACCGCCGGCGTTGAGTTTGAGCGGCAGCCGCTTCCAAAAACTGCGCGCGGCTGCGTGACACGCCGCTGACGGGCGGCAGATGCAGCACACCGCCCTGCGCCTGTTGTGCGCTTTCCAGCAGCGGGCGCAGTTCGCCTGCCTGTTGGGGGTAATCCCTGAGGATGCTTTCCGGTCTTTCTCCCATTTGCATCCTTTGCAGGCATTCTTCCAGAATTTGAGCAGTTTTCCTTTCGTTCATGGCTTACCTGCTCCCTTCCAGATGACGGCGGAGCGCCGCCAGCGCTCGAAACTGCAATACTTTGACCGCCTCAACACTTTTATTCATGATTCGGGCGGTTTCCTGAAGGGATAATTCCTGAGAAAAACGCAGCGCCAGTACGTGCTGCTGGTCGGCGGTCAGCTGGCGTATTGCGCCGAGAATTTGACGGCGGGTTGCCCATTTTTCCACCTCTTCAACCGGGTTATGACCGTTGGGCAGGTGGTCATGATTTTCCAGCGCCGTTGCCGGGCGGCGGTACGATTGGCGGTAAAAGTCCTGCACCAGATGATGAGCCGTTCCCAGCAGCCAGCCGCGCAAATTATCAATGGTCAGCCCTTCTTGTTTCAGGGCTTTTAGCAGGCGCAAAAAAACTTCTGCCGTAATATCTTCGCAGGCTTGAATGTCATCCACGCGGTACGAAACATAACGAAAGACCTGCGGATAGAGGGCATCGTGAATGGCCGTCAGGGCTTCGCTTTCGAACCGTTTTGCCCGTTCGAGCAAATCGGCCGCCTGTTGATCCGGATGGATGGAAGGATGAGCAGTCATCAATTCGTTTTCCGTGATGCGGTAATTATACTGCCGGCTACTCACAAAGAAAGACTGCCGGGTGCGGGGGATTTCACACCCGGCAGAAGGGAAACTTACTCGGATCCAGAACACTGCATTGAACACGCAGACTCCCTAGGGCTTAATCATCGCCATCTTTATCGTCATCGTCGTCATCGTCGTCATCGTCATCATCGTTGTCGTCGTCATTGTCATCATCGTCGTCGTTGCCGTCATCACTACCCTTATCGTCATCGTCGTCGCCATTTTTGTCGTCATCGTCACCGCCGCCGGATTGATCATCGTCTCGATCATCGTCATCATCGCCGCTGCCCGAGCCGTTATCGTCCTCGTCATCATCCCCGCCCGTGAGTTCGATCTCGCGTGCCAGGTAACTGCCGTCGGACTGCAGGGTGGCGTGGACTTTGACCAGCGCACCGAGCACCACACCGGCTTTGATTTCCGTGCCGGCGTTAATCAGCACCGTGCGCCCGCCGATGACATACACACCGTTTTGAATCGACTCCACCAAACCCTTGAACTCCACCTCACCGCTGCCGGGAGCGCCGGGCGTGCCGGTCTTGCGGTCATCATCGTCATCATCGTCATCCACGCCCGTCACTTCGATCTCGCGCGCCAGGTAACTGCCGTCGGACTGCGGGGTGGCGTGGACTTTGACCAGCGCGCCAACCGCCACACCGGCTTTGATTTCCGTGCCGGCATTGGTCAGCACCGTGCGCCCGCCGATGACAAACACCCCGTTTTGAATCGATTCCACCACGCCCCTGAACTCCACTTCACCGCTGCCGGGAGCGCCGGGCGTGCCGGTTGCGGATGGAGACCGGTCATCTTCGAGGGCAATCTTTTCGGCCACCAGTTGACCGTTGAGAATGCGGCCTTCCACTTCGACAAAATGACCCACCCCGATGCCGGCCGTGAGAGCGGTGCGGTCATTGACCTGCACGGCAAAGGAAGAAATTTGCCACATTTCCGCTTCTATGGATTCCACAAATCCGTAGAATTTGAAACTGCTGGTGCCGTCATCGGATTGATCCAGCAGTACCGATTGAGCGTAGCGGGAATTATCCGGCAGCAGAACGGCCTTAACCTGCACGCGGTCACCCGCTTTGAGCGCGGAAACCACCACCGATTGATTATCAATGCGGAAGGTCTGACCGTCCACCACGATCTGGTCATCGGTGATCTCCTGCACAATGCCGTTCAATTCAATGCGCGCCAGACGCGAATCAAAGGACGAATCGTCCTCTTTGAACTGAGCCGCAGCAGAAAGCGTACCCGAGGCATCGGCTACCGTGGGTGCGCAGGCCGCCAGTACAATGAGCAGGAGGCCGGCCAGAAAGGCAATCCGCCGTCCATATTTGAAACGATGAGCATTCATTTTTTCTCTCCTTAATTGGCTGAAATTTATGGTATTTACACCCAAATAGTCGTAATAAGGGCTGAAAAGTTACGGGGTGACGGCAAACCGGTTTTTTGAAAAAAAAAGCCCCCCGCGGGAAGAAAAAAACAATTTCACCCCAATGCCGGATGACAGCCCGAAATTGCAGTACAATCAGGGCGATGAATTCCAATCGTGCCGGCAACAACAATCACCGCCGTTTGCGCCTCTCGCTGCTGGCGCTGAGCGTGTTGATTTTGACCCCCTTTGGTCTTTATTTTGCCCTGCAAGCCGGTGCAGACTGGCTGGCCGCTGTTTTGTTCGGCCTGCTGAGCGCCGGCATCCTGCTGGTGATGTTGGCCGCTTAAATCGGTTGACGGTTTGGCCGCACGGCTTCGACCTGCTGAATGCGCTCCACCACCGCGGCCAGTTCCGGCAGAGTTACTTCCCCGGCGCGGCCGCTGTCGCACAGGTCGGTTACCTGCGGGTCAATCGGCAGGCGCGCCAGCAGGGGCGCCCCGGCCGCTTCGCAAATTTCCTGCGCATGGCTGGCGCCAAACACGGGGTACTCCCTGCCATCCTGCGGGCAGCGGAAGTAACTGTAATTTTCCACCACGCCCAGAATGGGAATGTGCAGCGTATTTAGCATGTGAACGGCTTTGCGCACCACCAGCGCCGAAAGCCCCTGCGGCGCCGTAACCAGCACCACCCCGTTGACCGGCAGGGTGCGCAGCACTGTCAGCGCTGCATCGGATGTGCCGGGCGGTAAATCCACCAGCAGCACATCCAGTTTTCCCCACAACACCTGATTCCAGAACTGCTGAATGGTGGCCGAGATGAGCGCCCCGCGCCAGATGACCGGCTGATCGGCTTCCGGCAGCAGCAGATTGGTGGATACCACGCGGATGCCCTGCCGCGTTGCCGCCGGAAGGATGCCCTGTTCGCTGCCGCGCAGGCCGCCGGCCGGCAGACCGAAGAAGTGCGGAATGCTCGGCCCGGTCAGGTCGGCATCCAGAATGCCGGTTTTCCAGCCGCGGCGGGTCAATTCCACCGCCAGCAGCGCCGTCAGCGAGGATTTGCCCACCCCGCCTTTGCCGCTCATCACCGCAATGACGCGCTGAACCTGATTGAAGGCGTTGAGTTTGGGCAGCTGCGGCGCGGCGGCGGCGATCACGGCGCGCCGTTCTTCCTCACTCATTGCCCCAAAAGTGATCTCCACCCGTTCAAAGCCCAGCGCGCGCAGCACCTGTTTTGCGTTAAAGGCCATCTGATCCTTCATCGGGCAGGATGGCACGGTCAACGCCATCGTGAAGGACAAACTGTTGTTATCCTGCACGGTTAAATCGCGCACCATGCCCAGTTCCACGATGTTGCGCCCGATTTCAGGGTCAATCACCTTGCGCAGTGCGTTGAGAATTTCGCCGGTGTCGGTCATCGGGCAGGGGGCTGCAGGCGCACGCGCATCACGCAGCGCTGGCGCGCTCCAAAGCGGTATTTGTAATCTTCACCGCCGCGCATGAAGTCAAACTCGCGGTAGCGGTTTTCGATTGCCCAGCGGATGAAATACGAGAGCAGCACCCAGCCGGGCGAGTAATCGTTGAAGCGGCGGTCGAAGCCGGAGTTATAAATCCACAACTGCTGTAAATAATCGAAAGCCAGATAGCCAGCCGCTTTTTCGCCGCCCACTTCCAGAAACGCCAGCCGCAGACAGCCCAGATCGAAGGCGCAGCGAATCATCTCGCGCATGGTTTCGCGCATCGGCGGGGTGAGAAAGGCGCGTTTTTCCTCGTCCTGCTCCATCAGCGCAAAGAAGGCTTCCGTTTCGGTTTCCAGCGCGGCGCGTTCGCTGACGATGTACCAGTGGGCGGGCGGTTCGAGGCTTTCGGCACGGCGCAGTTTGCGGCGGATTTCGTGACGCTGTTTTTTATCCAGACTGTTCAGGTAGGTTTCCCAATCGGCCGGCAGCGGAATGGAAGGGCAGGGCTGGCAAAATTCCTTGACAAACGACCAGCCGTGCCGGGCTGCCGCTGCTTCCAATGCGTCAAAAGTGGGCGAGTCTTCGGGCAGGTTGTATAAATCCAGCGCGGAAAAGGGCATTTCCGCGCGCAGTTCCTGCAAGGCGGGCAGCAGCGCATCCAGAAAGGCCGGCAGGTCCGCCGGGCGGGCGATGAAATCCAGATAATCGGAAATTTCAATGCTGCCCAAAAACAAGAGAGCCGGTTCGCCGAGGTGTTGAGGCGTCCAGAACAGGGGGGCAATGCCCATCAGGCGGTCTTCCTGCCGGGCGGTGATCAGCGCCAGCTGTGATTCGGCCGGCCACTCGCCGCCGCCGCGCCGCCGCCACCAGATATCCAGATATTCAAAACGCAAAAACGGGCAGTGCGAGGGCGATTCAGCCAGTAAGGCGTTCCATTCATCCTGCAAGGCAGGCGACCATTGGCGGTGAAGTTGCAGTTCCAGTGTTTTCACGGCTGAAATTATACCGCACAAGCGTGTTCACCGGCGGTTTATGCAACGTGTTTAGGGGGGCAATCGCGTCCAGTTTGCGCCAGCGCAAAGAACTTTATCCCTCTTTCGGTCAATAATGAAATAACCCTCCCCATCCTTCAGCGGGAGGCTATCCCTGTCTTTACCCAAAGGAGGTGAACTGTGAACCGTGCGATTTTCTGGCTGACGGCCGGCCTGCTGGCGGTGCTGCTGGGGCTTTCTGCCTGCACCGGCAAACCGACCACCACCCCGCTGCCAGCCCCCACCCAGATGGCTTCTTCCGCGGAGGAGGTATCCTCCGCCCAAGTTGATGCACCTGCCCTCTTGCAAAAGGGCGGCTGCGGGGCGTGTCATGTCATCCCCGGCGTTCCCGGTGCGGTGGGCGTCATCGGCCCTGACCTTTCCAGAATCGGGCTGACTGCTGAGGAACGCATCCAGTCCGCCGAGTACACCGGCAGGGCCGATTCGGCGCTGGCCTACCTGCAGGAATCCATTCTCGAACCGGATGCCTTTGTAGTGCCCGACTGCAACGGCGCCCCCTGCCAAAAAGGGCTGATGACCGCCTCGCTGGCCGAACAATTCAACGAAGCCGAACTGGAAGCCATTGTGACCTACCTTGCCGGGCTGAAAGGTGAGCAGCCGGCTACCGGCGGCGAAGCAACGCCGACGGTAGAACTGGGTGAAGCGCCGCAGTTGACCGCCGAGGAATTCGAGCAGGCACGCCAGATCTTCTTTGACCGCTGCGCCGGCTGCCACGGTGTTTTGCGCAACGGCGCCACCGGCCCGGCGCTGACCCCCGATAAGACCCTGCCCAAAGGCACGCTGGCACTGGCTTCCATCATTTTCAACGGCACACCGCGCGGCATGCCCGACTGGGGCAAACAGGGCGTGTTGACCGCCGAGCAGGCCGAACTGATGGCCAAATACATCCAGAACGAGCCGCCGGCCCCGCCGGAAATGTCCATGGAGCAGATGCGCGGCTTCTGGAAGGTGCTGGTGCCCCCCGAACAGCGCCCCGCCGAACCCCAGCACAACCGCAACTGGCAAAACTTTTTTGCCGTAACCCTGCGGGATGCCGGTCAGGTGGCGGTGATTGATGGGGATACTTACGAAGTGGTGGCAACCCTCAACACCGGTTACGCCGTGCACATTTCGCGCATGTCGGCCACCGGCCGGTATGTGTATACCATCGGGCGCGACGGCAAAACCGCCCTGATTGACCTGTGGATGGACCCGCCGGCGGTGGTTGCCGAGGTCAAGACCTGCTACGATGCCCGCTCGGTGGAAGTGAGCAAGTACAACGGCCCGGAAGGCGATTTTACCGACCGCTACGCGATTGTTGGCTGTTACTGGCCGCCGCACTTTGTAATTATGGACGGGCTGACCCTCGAACCGCTCAAGGTGGTCAGTACGCGCAGTTATACCTACGATACGCAGGAATATCACCCCGAACCGCGCGTGGCGAGCATTGTTGCCTCGCATTTCAGCCCCAAGTGGGTGGTCAATGTTAAAGAAACCGGGCAGATCTGGCTGGTGGATTACACCGATGTGCAGAACCCGACCATCAAGATGCTGAACGCCGAGCGCTTTTTGCACGATGGCGGCTGGGATGCCAGCGGGCGCTACTTCCTTGTGGCGGCCAACAACGCCAACAAAATTGTGGTGCTGGATGTGCAGGAAGAAAAAGTGGCCGCCATCGTGGAAACGTCCAAAATTCCGCACCCCGGCCGCGGGGCTAACTGGGTGGACCCCGAATACGGCCCGGTGTGGAGCACCTCCCATCTGGGAGAAGGGTCGCTGGTGGTCATCGGCACCGATCCGGTCAACCACCCGGAGTACGCGTGGAAGGTGGTGCGTACCATTCCGCTGCCGGGCGCTGGCTCGCTGTTCCTCAAGACCCATCCCAACAGCCCGTGGATCTGGGTGGATCACACCCTCAACCCCGATGAAGCGATTCAGCGCACCGTGTGCGTGATTGCCAAAGCCAACCCGGTTGAACCGCACAAGTGCTGGCAGGTGGCCGATTACGGGCGCGCGGTACAATTCGAGTACAACATGGACGGCACGCAGGTTTGGGTGAGCGTGTGGGGGCGGGCGGATGACCCCGGCCGCACCGGTGAACTTGTGGTTTACGACGATCAGACGCTGGAAGAAATTGCCCGCATTCCCAATCTGGTCACGCCGACCGGTAAGTTCAATGTGTATAACACGGTGAAGGATATTTACTGAGCGCGGAGTTCCCTCAAACCGATTGGTTGATCTCGAGCGTCAGCGGCGCCTGCACCTGAGTTAACGTCATTCCGAGCGAAGCGGCACCTGCACCTGAGTTAACGTCATTCCGAGCGAAGCGACACTTGCACCGCACTGCGTTCGGTGCAGTGCTGGTGGGAATCTCCCCCCTTGCTTTTAGAAAGGCCCTGCGGGAGACCGCCACGCTCGCTGCGCTCGCTCGCGGTGACGTAAACGGTTGGTGTCACCTCAAACGCAGTGACATCTGCACTGCAGCCGAACCCTCCGCCCTCCCCCATTTTCGCCCAAAGAAGATGGGGGAGGTGCAGGAGGGGGCAAGATTTTAATCCACCGCGGCCGCAGCGTGCTATAATCGGCTGCGTTGCCTATGGAACTGAACCTGTTCACCTGGATACTGGCATTGCTGCCGGTGCTGGTCGTTTTGATCCTCATGCTGGGCTTCAAGTGGGGCGGCAGCCGGGCCGGGGCGGCCGGCTGGGTGGCCGCCGTGCTGATTGCCGCCGTCTTTTTCGCCGCCGGCCCGCACCTGATTGCCTACACACAGGTCAAGGCGGTTTTGCTCAGTCTGGATGTGCTGTATATCGTCTGGACGGCGCTGCTGCTCTACCACACCGCTGACGAAGCCGGCGCTGTGCGCATGATCGGCGTCAGCCTGCCGCGCTTGACCGCCGACCGCACCATGCAGGGTTTGCTGATCGGCTGGTTGTTCGCTTCATTCTTGCAGGGCATGGGCGGCTTTGGCGTGCCGGTGGCGGTGGCTGCGCCTTTGCTGGTGGGGCTGGGCTTCAATCCCGTGCAGGCGGTGGTGATGGCGTGCATCGGCCACGGCTGGGCGGTCAATTACGGGTCGCTGGCCACTTCCTTCCAAACGCTGATGGCGGTCACCGGCCTGCCCGGAGAACTGCTGGCGCCCGATTCGGCGTGGCTGCTGGGGCTTTCGGCCTATGCCTGCGGGGCAATTGTGGCGCTGGTGGCGGGCGGCTGGCGCGGCCTGCTGCGCAGCCTGCCGGCGGTGCTTCTGCTGGGCAGTGTCATGGCGTTCAGTCAGTACGCGCTGGCGGTCAACCGACTGTGGAATCTGGGCGCAACCGGCAGCGCCATGCTGGGGCTGCTGGTTGGGGTGGGGTTGTGCCGCCTGCCGCTTTACCGCGGTAACCCGCAAGCCGCACCATCCGCCGGTTTCAGCCACCTCAACGGCGGCGACGGCAAACCTCGTTCGCTGAAAATTTCCCTCTCGGCTTACACCATTCTGGTTGTGCTGACCTTTGCCATCAATCTCATTCAACCGCTGAATGCCTTCCTCGACCGGATTCAACTCAACCTGACCTTTCCCGAACTGCGCACCGGTTTGGGCTGGGTCACGCCGGCCGGGCCGGGGCGTTCGATCAGCCTGTTCGGGCATACCGGTTCGATTTTGCTGTACGCTTCGCTGATTTCCTACTTCATTTACCGGCGGGCGGGCTACTACCAGCCGGGCGCGGCGCAGAGAATTGGCGCAAAAACGGTCAGGGGGGCGGTCAATTCCAGTCTGGGCATTCTGGCGATGGTGGGCATGGCGGTGGTCATGTCGCACGCCGGCATGACCAACCTGCTGGCGCTGGGGATGAGCCGCAGTTTCGGCGCGGCCGCCTACCCGCTGATTGCGCCGTTCATCGGCGGGCTGGGCGCGTTCATCACCGGCAGCAACAACAACTCCAATGTGCTGTTTGCCGTGCTGCAAATGCGCACTGCCGAACTGCTGGGGCTGAGCGTGCCGTTGATTCTGGGGGCGCAGACGGCCGGCGGTTCGCTGGGCAGTATCATGGCGCCGGCCAAGGTCATCGTCGGCTGCAGCACGGTGGGGCTGAGCGACCGCGAGGGCGAGGTGATGGCCGCCGTCATCCGCTACGGTTTGATTCCGATAGCCATCGTTGCGCTGGCGGCCTTTCTGGCCGCTTGAAAACGATCATTTGGCCCAAAACGTCCGCCGGCCCTTTACCGAACGCCGTGCGGTGCAGGTGTTGGCGCAGGAATTGCCGCGCGGCAGCAGCAGCGGATTCGGTTTTTGAAAGCCTAACCGGATTTTTTTAATATCATTTAACCGCTTGGCTGTATAATCAGAGTTTATGGAAACCGAAACCCTCCCTGAAAATACCCTGCTGCTGGAAACCGAACGGTTGATTTTGCGTCCGCTCCGGCGGGAAGATGCCCCCGGTCTGCTGGCACTCTACGCCCAGCCGGAAGTAACCGAGTTTACCGATATTCCCGTCATGCGCGAAGAAGAAGACGCCCGCCGCTGGATTGAAGGGCTGGAAAAACTGCAGCGCGCCGGTGAGGGCATGCGCTGGGGGGTGTTTGACCGGGAAAGCGGGGATTTGATCGGCACCTGCGGTTTTCACCACTGGGATCGGGCGCGCCGCCGCGCCGAAGTCAGTTACGACCTCAGCCCGCGCTGGTGGGGGCAGGGCTACATGCGCGAGGCCCTGCAAGCCGTGCTGCAATACGGCTTTGAACGGCTCAACCTGCACCGCATCGAAGCGCTGGTTGACCCGCGCGATACCCGCTCGCAAAATCTGCTTTACGGTTTGGGCTTCAAAATGGAAGGCATCCTGCGCGACCACGATTTCCTCAAAGGCCGCTTTCAGGATGACATGGTCTTTGCGCTGTTAGAGGGGGATTGGAATAAACAAACTTGAAAATCAGCCGCTGAGGGTGTGGAAGCGATTCCTTAATTCCGCCTGAATTTCCTGCTGGTGGGCAAAAATGTAATCCCAGAACACCGCCGCGGCGCTGCTGAGCGGATTGAGCCGGTGGCGGGTCATGTAAATCTGCTGTTCGAGATGAAGCCCGCGGACGGAAACCGTGCGCACATCCGGCAGAATCAGGTTTTGCAGCACCATTTGAGAAACGAAACCCACACCAACGCCGCGCTGGACGGCTACGGCAATTGCCTCTGAATTGCCCATGCGCAGCACCAGCGGTAAATCATGAATGTTCACGCCCTGCCTTGCCAGCCCTTCCTTGACCACACAGAAGGTGCCGGCGCACTCTTCCCGCATGATGAAGCGCTCGCTTTTCAGTTCTTCGGCGTCTATTTCGCCGCGCTTTGCCCACGGGTGATCCGCCGGTACAATCAGGCGGATGGGGTCGCTGATGAACGGGCGGTACTCGTAGTGATGGTCGAAATCCTCGATACTGCTGGAAAAGGCAAACTGGGCCTGCCCTTTTTCCAGCATGGCCAGCGCGGCAGCACGGCTCATTACCAGAATCTGAGCGCTGACGCGCGGATAGGCTCTTAGAAACTCACCCATCACCACCGGCAGCACATATTTACCCGGCGTGGTACTGCAAGCGATGGTCAAAAAGCCGCCAATTTGCCCGCGGCCGGCATCCACCACTTCACGCGCCCGCAGGTTGAGCGCGACCAGCTGGCGGGCTACCGGTAAAAAACTTACTCCCGCTTCGCTGAGCTGCAGTTTCCTCCCGCTGCGCAGGAACAACGCTTCGCCCAACTGGTTTTCTAAGGTTTGAATGGTCTGGGTGACGGCAGGCTGCGAGAGGTTTAGTTTTCGGGCTGCCTCAGAGAAGTTGAGCGTTTCGGCGGCCACAATGAACACACGCAATTGATGGGGGTCGAACATGGCTTACCTTCTTTTATAAGCAAAACTTATCCAATTCTATCATGAGACGCGATAACGGATTGTGACGATATTCACTAATCGGCAAATTCGACAAACCTTAGAATAAAAGGTAGAGTATTAGCCGTAAAAGGAGATATTATGGGAAAACTCCGCATCTGGCCTGTTTTACTGGCAGCAACCTTACTGCTGTTGACCGGCTGTTCGCGCTCCACTCCCCCTGTGCCGACGGCCACCGGCGAAGCCCCAACTGAGGCGGCGCTTGCAACGGCCACGGTCACAGCTCAGCCGCAGGTCAATTACTGCGTGGAATGCCACACCGATAAAGACCGCCTGATTCAAACGGCAAAACCGGAAGAAGAGGTCATCGAAGAATCCGAAGGGGCTGGCTGAGGGGGCGAAGTGGCTCCGTTGGAGCCATGGGAGAAAGTTCTGGTCAGCGCCAGTTTTCTGGAAAGCACGCACGGGCAATTCAGTTGCGTGCAGTGTCACGGTGGAACGCAATCACCGGATAAAGACACCGCGCATACCAATATGATTGCCAACCCGACCATCGAAAGTGTTGGCCGCTGCGACCGCTGCCACGAAGAAATCATGGCGGCCTTTCCGGACAGCCTGCACGCTTCCCTCTCCGGTTATGCGGTGGCAATGCAATCGCGCAGTGTGCCGGAAAATCACCCTGCCTTGCAGGAGGCCTACACCAATCATTGTTCAAAGTGTCACAGTACCTGCACCGATTGTCACATTACCCAGCCCCAGCATCTGGGCGGCGGTTTTCTGGACGGGCATAATTTTGTCAAAACTCCCCCCATGACCCGTACCTGCACCGCCTGTCACGGCACGCGCGTGGGCGATGAATACCTCGGCAAGCACGAGGAAATTCCCGGTGATGTGCACTTCCGTGTCGGACGGATGAACTGCGTATCCTGCCACAGCGGCGAATCACTGCACAGCACGCCGGAAGATGCGCGCGGCAACCGTTACTGGGGCGAGCAGTCACCGGCCTGCACCACCTGCCACACCAACATCGGGCAGCAAGGCGACCCCATCCCCCAGCACACCATTCACGCCGAAAAACTTTCCTGTCAGGTGTGCCATTCGGTTTCGTACACCTCTTGCGATGGCTGCCATGTGGCCATCAGCGATAAGACCGGCCTGCCTTTCTTCCGCACCGAAGCCACCTACCTGACCTTCTTCATCGGCAAAAATCCGCTGGTCAACGAAGACCGCCCCTATGAGTATGTGCCGGTGCGTCATGTGCCGGTTGCGCCGACCAGTTTTGAATACTACGGCGAAAACCTGCTGCCCAATTTTGACCTGCGCCCGACGTGGATGTATGCCACCCCGCACAACATCCAGCGCCAGACGCCTCAAAACCAGTCCTGCAACAGCTGTCACGGCAATGCTGAACTCTTCCTGACGGCTGATAAGGTCAAACCGGAGGAGTTGAACGCCAACCAGCGGGTGATTGTCGAAGAAATCCCCGCCCCGATTCCGGGACAATAAACACCATTTTTATTGAGAGGAAAGAAAGATGAACCGAAAAGTTGCATTACCGCTCATTCTCATCGTCGTCCTGAGTATGCTGCTGGGCGCCTGCGCCCCGGCTGCTACCCCTACCGCCGCGCCGGTGGTCGAGCCGACAACCCCGCCAGCAGTCGAACCGACGGCCGTTCCCACCGAAGAGCCCCAGCCCGAAGTGGATGTCCTCGCGCTGTGGAGCGGGCTGGTGGCGGAACTGCCTGCCGATAAGGGCTACGGCACCATCTCAGCCACCCAACTGAATGAAGAACTGGCCGACCAGCCGCCCTTCCTGCTGGATGTGCGCGAAACCGCCGAATTGGAAAAAGACGGCTATATTGAGGGTGCCGTACACATCCCCGTTCGCCAATTACTGGATAATTTGGACAAGCTGCCTGCGCCGGATCAGCCGATTGTGATCTACTGCGCCTCCGGTCACCGCGGCGGTTTTGCGCTGGCGGCGCTGAAAGTGCTGGGCTATCAGAATGTACGTAATCTGGCCGGCGGTTTGGGCGCATGGAAGAAAGCCGAATTACCGGTGGTGACCGGCTCGCTGCCTGCTGCGCCGGCCGCCGGCACCATGCCGGAAATCAAAGATCAGGCTTTGTTCGAGATGCTCAAGGGCTTCTTTGCCGAATTGCCGGAGGGCTTCTATACCATCAAAGCTGACAAACTCAATGCTGATATTGCCGAGGGAAAAACCTACAACCTGATTGATGTCCGCCGTGAGGACGAGTACCAGAAGAACGGTTACATTGCTGGCAGTGTCAATCTGCCTATGGAAACCATCTTTGCCAGTCTGGATAAACTGCCCGCCAAGGATGCTCCAATTGTAATTTACTGTGTCTCCGGTCACCGCGGCTCTATTGTTGCGATGGGCCTGCGCCTGCTGGGCTATACCAATGTGGTCAATCTGGCGGGCGGCTTCAATGCTTGGAAGGCGGCCGGCTTTGCAGTGGAAGGCGTGGTGGACTGGAACGCCCTGTGGGGTGAATTCCTGACCAATCTGCCGGAGGGCTTTTACGCCATCTCACCTGCCGGTTTGAACGAAAAACTGGCCGACCAGCCGCCCTTCCTGCTGGATGTGCGCGAACCGGCCGAACTGGAAAAGGACGGCTACATCGAAGGTGCGGTCAATATCCCGGTGGGCCAGCTGCTGGATAACCTGAACAAACTGCCCGCGCAGGATCAACCGATTGTCATCTACTGCGCTTCCGGCCACCGCGGTGCGTTGGCCATGGCGGCGTTGCGCTTCCTCGGTTACACCGATGTGGTCAATCTGGGCGGCGGTTTGGGCGCGTGGAAGAAAGCCGAATTACCGGTGGTCACCGGTTCGCTGCCGGCGGAGCCGACCGCTGGTACGGCCCCCGCGGTGGACGCCCTGCGGCTGGAAGGTCTGAAAGCCTTTTTTGCCGGCCTGCCGGAGGGCTTCGGCACCATCAAAGCGGCCGACCTGAATGCGGCGCTGGGTGATGCCAGCAAACCTTTTGTGCTGGATGTGCGCACCGAGAAGGAATGGAACGAGGAAGGTTATATTGAAGGCTCGGTATTGGTGCCGATCAACGAACTGTGGGGTCGGCTGGCGGAACTGCCCGCCAAAGATGCGCGCATTGTGGTACTGTGCAAATCCGGCCACCGCGGCGCGCTGGCGATGATGGCGCTGCGCATGAACGGCTACACCGATGTGGTTAATCTGGCCGGCGGGCTGAACGCGTGGCTGGCCGCCGAACTGCCGGTGGTGAAGTAACAGCACTGCTCTGAAACACGCAGGCAGGTGAGGGGTTCACCCTCACCTGCCTGTTTTTATTCTTCACCCTTTCGTTGCAGAACTTGAATCAGTCCACTCTCCCCAACGCGCTCATCAGCGCGCGGTAGCCGCGTTCGGCGCGCAGCACTTCTTCCACCTCGATGCTTTCATCTACGCGGTGTGCCTGATGGATGGAGCCCGGCCCGTAAATGAGGGTGGGGATGCCGCGCTCGCCGCCGCTGGTGCTGCCGTTGGTGCAGTAGGGTACGGCAAAGGTCTCGCCCGGCAGGCCGGCCGAATGCAGGGCAGCCACCGCCCGCTCCACCCACTCCGAGCGCGGGTCGAGCGCCCAGCCGGGGTGAAAATCGGGCCGGCGCAGTTCTACGCCCGTGAAAGTCGTAAAGCCTTCTTCGGGGATGATCACCTGCCAGTTCTTCACATCGGCCAGAAACCGGTTGTATTCTTCAATAATACCGGCCATGCTCTCGCCCGGCATCAGCCGCCGGTCATAGACCACCTCGCAGCGGTAGGGTGTGGTGGAAAGGCTGGGGTAAGGCTGTGACTGCATCTGAATGGCGGTCATCAGTCCCTGCCCCAGCAGGGAGTGGGCCGGCAGGGGCAGGCCGGCAATCCGCCGGATGAGCGCGGCGGCGTTTTCGATGGCGTTTTGGCCGGCTTCGGGGGCAGAACTGTGGGCGGCTTTGCCCTGCACGGTAAAGACCAGCCGCGCCCGCCCGCGCTGGGCAATGCCCAGCCGGCAGTCGCTCGGCTCGCCGATGACCACCACATCGGGCTGCACTTCATCCAGCACGGCCGAAAAGGCCGCCCCTTCCAGCACTTCCTCGCCCACACTGGCGGAAAGGTAAACCTCGCCGTACAAATCATCCGGCGGCAGTGCGGCCAGCGCGCCGGTCATGGCGGCCAGACTGGCTTTGGTATCGGCCGAACCGCGTCCCCACACCCGCCCTTCGGCCAGTTCACCGCTGAACGGCGGAAAGCGCCATTCCTGCGGCGAGGTGGCCGGGACGACATCCAGATGCGCATCCAGAAGAAGGCGCAAACCCGGCCGGGCTCCCCTGCGCCGGGCGATGACATTGCCCAGCCGGTCGGTGTGGACATCCTCAAAGCCCAGCGCGCGCCAGTGCTGTTCCACCAGCCGCGCCGCGGCGGCCTCGTTACCGGTCAGGCTTTCGGCCTGTACCAGTTTTTGCAAAAATTCAATCACAGGGTGTGTGGGTGTCGGCATCATGCGGCGGATAACCTCACGGGTGATTTGTTTTTGATTTTCTGATTTTCTTCAGTGCGGGAGATTGCCGCGCCGCCTGACGGCGGCTCGCAATGACGTTAACGGCTTAATGTCACCCCGAGCGAAGGGAGGGGTCTCCCGTCCGGCCTTGCGGGAGATTGCCGCGCCGGCAGTGACGTAAACGCTGTTAAGGTTGCTCCCCTCCGCAAAGACCGCGCCCTTTGCCCATCCTCCCCCAAAGCCGGTGCCGATTTTGGGGGAGGTGCGGGAGGGGGAAAGAACGTTCTTTCGCGCTCAGGTTACTTGATTTCGCTGATGTTGCTGATGATATGCCCCACCAGCCCGTAGGCTTTGGCTTCTTCGGCGGTCATCCAGAAGTTGCGGTCGGTGTCGCGCTCGATCTTCTCGAACGGCTGGCCGGTCTGACGGGCAAAAATCTCATTCAGCCGGCGGCGCATGCGGATGATTTCCTGCGCCTCGATGGCCAGATCCTGCGCACTGCCGCGCATGCCGCCCATCGGCTGGTGCAGTAAAAAGCGCGTGTTGGGCAGTGAGTAGCGCAGTTCCACCGGCGGGGCGACGTAAATCAGCGCACCGGCGCTGGCCACCCAGCCCGTGCCGATCACCTTGACGCGCGGGCGTACGAAGCGAATCATGTCAAATATCGTATCGCCGGATTCGACATGCCCGCCCTGCGAGTTGATGATGATCTTGATGTCCTCATCCGAAAGTTCGGAAAGCAGCAGTAACTGTTGAGTCACCCGCTCGGCCATTTTCTGGTTGATTTCACCAAAGATTAAAATCGTGCGGGTTTTGAGGAATTTTTCCTGAATATCCAGACGCGGTTCACCCACCGGACGGGTTTCGTTTTCGGGTTGTTCTTCGGGTTGTTCTTCGGGTTCAGTTTCGAACATGGTGATATTTCTCCCTTGGGTTGAATGACTTGCCGGCTTCAATTATAAACCCTGCCGCCGCTTCGTCCAGACCGGCCGTACAGGGATCGCCTGCCGTTCAATCCCTAAAGCCGGCCTGTTCGATCAGCCATTCAATCGTGCGAACCTCTTCCTCGCCGACATTCAGCAACTGGAAGCCGGTATCGTAAAAATCGGGGTTGAGGTCTTTCTGGCACCATTTGGAGTGCGCCTGAAAGAGCAGTTCCCGTTTGCCGGCAATGGCATAAGGCAGCAGCAGCCGCAGGTTGTAAATGCGGCCCACTTCCAGCAGCTGTTCGCTGATCAACATAATTCCCTGCGGGGTGATATCCACCACCTGTCCGAGCACGGCGTGGGCATCCCGATCAAAAACCAGCAGATAATAAATGATGTGCCGCCGTTTCAATTTCCTGCGCTCTTCCATCTGGCCGGCCTCCTTTTGCTGTGCACTTTGCCTGGCTGTTCTGGCTTGAATAGAGTATAGTAAATTTACCGCTGTCCTGCAACCGCAGCGCGGTTAAATCCCTTCACAGTTCGGTTCACATTTCTCCCTCAACCCGATGATCGTTCAGCGCGTGGATCTCTCTTCTCGAAAGCAGGTGGGGGAATTTTTACGGCTGCCCGCGCGCCTGTATCGTTCTACGCCCCAGTGGGTGCCGCCGGTACAGGCCGATATCCGCCGTATGCTCGACCCCCGCCGCCACCCGTTTTACCGCCATTCGCAGGCGGCCTTTTTCCTCGCCCGCCCGCAGGCGCATCGGCCCCCGGCGGCGCGGCTGGCGGTGCTGTTTCATCGCCCCTACAACCGGCACAACCGCGAACGTACGGCGTTTTTTTACCTCTTTGAGGCGGAGAACGATGAGGAAATGGTCAAATGCCTGTTTGCCGCCGGCGAAAAGTGGGCGCTGGAACAGGGCGCCGACCGGCTGATTGGCCCCAAGGGGTTTTCACCGTTCGATGCAATGGGCGTGCTGGTAAGGGGTTTTGAACACCGTCCGGCTTTCGGCATTCCCTATAACTTACCGCATTACCCGTCCCTGCTGGAAGCGTGCGGTTTTCAACCCGGCGAGGATATTCTTTCCGGTTATTTGAGCGGCAGGGCCGAATTTCCCCAAAAAATTCACCAGATCGCCGAAAAAGTGATGCAAAAGCGCGGTTTTCAGGTGGCGCCACTGCGTTCGCGTGCCGACCTGCGCCGGCTGATTCCCCGCCTGAGCGAGATGTATAACCGCGCCATCATGAATACCCCCGGCAACGCCCCCATTGAACCCGCCGAGATCGAGGCCATCCTGAATCAGATGCTGTTTTTTGCGGACCTGAAACTGATCAAGATTTTGCTCAAAGGCGAGCAGCCGGTCGGCTTTTTACTGGCCTACCCCGATATTTCGGCGGCTTTGCAGCGCAGCGGCGGACGGCTGCTGCCGCTGGGCTGGCTGGACTGGTGGCTGGAATTGAAGCGCACCCCATGGCTGAACATCAACGGCATGGGCATTGTGGAGGAATACCGCGGGCTGGGCGGCACGGCCATCCTGTTCAGCGAAATGCACAAAAGCATCCGCAGCGGGCGTTTTCAGCACGTGGAAATTGTGCAGATCGGCGCCGAAAACGAGCGGATGCTGCGCGAACTGCGCGATTTGGGGGTGAATTTTTACAAGGCGCACCGCCTCTATCACAAACGGCTTGCCTGAAATGCCGGAAAGAAGGTTGCGCCGAACAAGGATATAAGTATAGACAGGGTTTTTGTATTACCGCATAAATTCTGGTACACTTTCACCCAAGTGTCTTGCTTGCATTCACCTCAACCACCCTGAAAGAAGGAGCCCCTATGTTCACGGAACTGAAAAACCCCCCTGCCGATTTTCTCGACTGGAAGTGGGAAAAATTCGAGCCATACGCCCGTGATTTGATCGAGCGCCCGCTCACCGCCGCCACGGTGGACGAATGGCTGCGGGACTGGTCGGATTTGGGCGATGCGCTGGAAGAATTGTTCAGCCGCCTGAATGTGGCCGTAACCATCAACACCGCCGATGAAATTGCCGAAGCCCGCTTTCGCGCCGCGCTGGATGAAATTTACCCGCAGGCCATGGCTGCCGACCAAAAACTCAAAGCACGTCTGCTGGAAAGCGGGCTGAAACCGGCCAGTTTTGAAATTCCCCTGCGCAACTACCGTGATGATGCCGAACTGTTCCGCGAAGAAAACCTGCCCCTGCTTTCGGAAGAACACAAACTGGGGCTGGAATACGATCAGATTGCCGGCAAACAGACGGTTGTTTGGGACGGCAAAGAAGTAACCCTCACTCAACTGCGCCCGGTCTATCAGGAAACCGACCGCGCCCGGCGCGAGCAGGCCTGGCGGCTGGCCGCCGAACGTCAGCTGGCCGACCGCGAGGCGTTCAACGATCTGTGGGTGCGCTTCTTCAAACTGCGCCAGCAGATTGCCGCCAATGCCGGCAAGCCCGATTTTCGCGCTTACCGCTGGGTGCAGTTCCACCGCCATGATTACACCCCGGCCGACTGCCAGACCTTCCGCGATGCCATCGAGCAGGTGATTGTGCCGATTGCCGCCAAGATTTACGAAAAACGCCGCCGCCAGTTGGGGCTGGAGAGCCTGCGCCCGTGGGATCTGGATGTTGACCCCGAGGGGCTGCCGCCGCTGCGCCCCTACCAGACGATTGACGAGTTGAAGCAAAAAACCTCCGCCGTCTTTCACGCGGTGGATGATACGCTGGGCGGTTACTTCGATACCATGATCCGCGAGAATCTGCTGGATTTAGAAAACCGAAAGAACAAAGCCCCCGGCGGCTACTGCACCGCCTTCCCCGTTCAACAGCGCCCCTTCATCTTCATGAACGCCGTCGGCCTGCATGACGATGTGCAGACTTTACTGCACGAAGGCGGGCATTCGTTCCATGTTTTCGAGGCGGCCGGCCTGCCGCTGGGTCAGCTGCGCGGCTCGCCGATTGAGTTTGCCGAGGTGGCTTCGATGGGCATGGAATTTCTGGCCGGGCCGTACCTCAGCCGGCAGCATGGCGGTTTCTACTCCGAGGAAGACGCCCGCCGCGCCTTCAACGAGCATGTGGAGCGCAGCCTGCTGTTCTGGCCGTATATGGCGGTGGTGGACGGCTTTCAGCACTGGGCCTACACCCACCCCGAAGAGGCCCTCAACCCGGCCGCCTGCGATGAGGCATGGGATGCCCTCTGGCAGCGCTTCATGGTCGGCGTGGACTGGAGCGGTCTGGAGGATATCCGCCGGACGGGCTGGCACCGCAAACTGCACATCTTCCAGATTCCGTTTTACTACGTGGAATACGGGCTGGCGCAGTTGGGTGCCGGGCAGGTGTGGCGCAACGCGCTCAAAGACCGGCCGGGGGCGGTGAGTGCCTACCGCCGCGCGCTGGCGCTGGGCAATTCGGTCGGCCTGCCGCAGTTGTTCGGCGCGGCCGGGGCGCGCTTTGCTTTCGATGCCGCCACGCTGGGCAGTGTGGCGAGCTTGATGGCCGAACGGCTGGAACTTTGAACAGGGCCGGGGCAGGCAAACGCCTGCCCCGTGTTCTTAAAATAAAACCCTTCAAAAACCGCCAATCATCCCCCGATTCGGGGATTTCTTTCCATTCCAAACCAGCGGCTGGCAATGTTACAATAGGATGGATACTCCCTAACTCAGGAGGTCGTTGTGGCCGATACCCTCAAAATTGCCGTTCCCATGGCCGGGCTGGGCAGCCGCATGCGCCCGCACACGTGGAGCAAGCCCAAACCGCTGATTGCCATTGCCGGTAAAACCGTGCTGGATTATGTGCTGGAACAATTCAACAGCCTGCCCAAATCGCTGGATGTGGAGTACATCTTTATCATCGGGCCGAACCAGCGCGAGCAGGTGGAAGCGCACATGCGCCAGAATCACCCCGAAAAGAAAGCCCACTATGTCATTCAGGAAGTCATGCGCGGGCAGTCAGATGCGCTTTATCTGGCGCGCGAGTACCTGCACGGCCCGATGCTGATGGCCTTTTCGGATACCCTGATTGAAACCGATCTTTCGCGGCTGGATCAGGTGGAAGAGGACGGGCTGGCGTGGGTGAAGCCGGTGGAAGACCCGCGCCGTTTCGGCGTTGCGGTGGTGGACGAACAGGGCTGGGTCACCCGGCTGGTGGAAAAACCGCAGGACGTGAGCAACAATCTGGTCGTGGTGGGCTTTTACTACTTCAAGCGCGCCGAGGACCTGCTTTCGGCCATCGAGGAACAGTTCCGCCGCAACCTGACCCTGAAAAACGAGTTCTTCCTCGCCGATGCGGTCAACATCCTGCTGGAACGCGGCGCGCGCATGCGCACGCGGCAGGTGGAAGTCTGGCTGGATGCCGGCATTCCCGATGCGGTGCTGGAAACCAACCGCTACCTGCTCGAACACGGCTACGATAATTCTGCCTCGGCTGCCGAACGCCCGCAGGTAACCATCATCCCGCCGGTGTTCGTGCATCCCGCGGCGCAGGTGCGCCGGGCGGTCATCGGGCCGCATGTTTCCATCGGCAAAGACTGCGTGGTGGAGGATGCGGTCATCCGAAACAGCATTGTGGATGAAGCCAGCCGCCTGCAGCACAAGGTGGTCAGCGACTCGATTATCGGCCGGCAGGTGGTGGTGGAGGGCAGGCCCGTGCGCCTGAATGTGGGGGATAACTCATGGCTGAAGGAATGAACGAGCCGGTCGAGTGCCATTCCGGTTATGAATATGCCGAACGGCCGGTGGCCCTGCACTGGGAAGGCGAGCGGCTGGAAATCGAAGCCATCGAGGCCGAATGGCGCATCCCCGGCGGCAAGCGCTTTCGGGTGCGGGTTAAAGATGGGCGGGTGTTCGAACTGTTTTACGGCGAGTTGTACGACGAATGGCGCATCCACGCCGTTTGAGGACGAATTTTTGAACCACGAGGATTGGGAAAAAGGTGTCTGAATCACATTCTCTCCATTCCAGACAAGGAGTCACCATGCGCGAATCGTATCTCTCTCAGCGGGTAGCCTCACTCAAACCCTCCGGCATCCGCCGCTTTTTTGATATTGCGGCCACCATGCAGGATGTCATTTCGCTGGGAATCGGCGAACCGGATTTCGATACCCCCCGTCCGGTGGTCGAAGCGGGCATCCGCTCCCTCCAGCAGGGGCGTACCCACTACACCTCCAATGCCGGCACGCTGGAACTGCGCCGCGCGCTGACGGCCAATCTGGAGCGTTTATACGGCGTGCAGTACGACCCCACCAGCGAAGTGGTGATCACCGTGGGCGGCTCCGAAGCGCTCTACCTGACCGCAACCGCACTGCTCAACCCCGGCGATGAGGTGATCATCCCCACGCCGTGTTTCGTGGCCTATCAGGCGGAGGTGCATCTGGCGGGCGGTGTGCCGGTGGAAATTGCCTGCCGCATGGAAGATAACTTCGATGTGGACCCGGCGCGCATCGAGGCGGCGGTGACTCCGCGCACCAAGGCCATTTTGCTGGGCTTCCCCAACAACCCCACCGGCGCGGTGGCCACCCGTGAGCGTCTGCTGGAAATTGCCCGCATCGCCGAGAAGTACGACCTGATTGTGATCTCCGATGAAATTTACGACCGGCTGGTTTACGGCGGCCACCGGCATGTGTGCTTCCCCAGCCTGCCCAATATGCGCGAGCGCACCGTTCTGCTGGGCGGCTTTTCCAAAGATTATGCCATGACCGGCTGGCGCATCGGCTACGCCTGCGCGCCGGCGCCCATCTTGCAGGGTCTGCTGCGCGTGCACCAGTACACGGTCATGTCCGCCCCCACCATTGCGCAGGATGCCGCCGTGGTGGCCATTCGGGATGAAGACGAATCGGTGATGGCGATGGTGGAGGAATACGACCGCCGCCGCCGAATGCTGGTGCCGGAACTCAACCGCATCGGTCTGCCCACCTTTGAACCCAAAGGCGCGTTTTACGCCTTCCCCAAGGTCAGCGTGACCGGGCTGGATGATGAGACCTTTGCCACGCGCCTGCTGCAGGAAGAAAAGGTGGCGGTGGTGCCGGGCAATTCGTTTGGCGCGGGCGGCGAGGGCTTTTGCCGCATTTCCTACGCCACGGCCTACGAGAAGATCGAAGAAGCCCTGCGGCGCATCGAACGGTTCGTCAACCGGCTGTAAGAGCATTCCGAACATCAGCGGCCCTTGCACCTGAGTTAACGTCATTCCGAGCGAAGCGGCACTGCACCGCCCGGCCAATTAATGTCATTCTGAGCGAAGCGACACTTGCACCGCACTGCGTTTGGTGCAGTGCAGGTGAGAATCTCCCGCCTGACCTTTTCGATGGCCCTGCGGGAGATTGCCACGCCGCCTGACGGCGGCTCGCAATGACGTAAACCCTTAAGTCATTGCGAGCGCCAGCGAGCGTAGCGGGGGTCTCCGGCGCGGCTTACTTGCGCACCAGCGGCAGGTAGATGTAGGCGTCTCCCGACGAAGTCTCGATCAACCGCTGGAAGAATTTACCCGCATCCCCCCGGGAGGTGGCCGTCAGGATGACCTTATTGGCCTCTTCGTCCTGACAGTTGGGTTGAGTGGCGGTGATGCGCACCGTCACCGTTCCCTCTTCGCCCGCCTGCAGGTTGGTCAGCTCGTCCGGGTCATAGGTGTAGGTGAAGGGACAGCCGCTGAAATGCTCCATCGTCAGGTCAAACGAATCGACGTAGTTGCCCGCGTTGACCACCCGCAGCACTTCGGTGCGCGTCACCCCCCAGTTCAAAGTGGTGGGAATGGGATCGTCCGGGATATTCACGTCGTACACCGGCGTTGCCCCGACCAGACCGATTTCGACGTAGCGCTGTTTGTTTAAGCCGGTGAAGGGATCATGACCTTCCACCGTGTATTTGGCCTTGCCGCGCACTTGGAGGGTGGAAAAATTCGGGGCGGTGAATCGGATGGTAAAAGTGCAGTAATCATCGGCAGAATAATCCTGATTCGGCACGCAATCGGTTGATTCGATTTGGAAGTATTCACTCCCTTCACTGATTTCCAATCCGAGGAATTTCAACTCCGCCAGATAGTTCACCCGAAAATCCTTGGTGGCGGTCTGGCCGAACGGCAGCACGCCAAAATTATAAAAGGTGGGCTGAATGTTGGGGTTGCCGGGCGGGTTGCCCTGATCGCGCAGATAGACCTGCTGGTAGGGCACGCCCTCGCCCTCGTTGAGCATATCCGCCCCGGAGGAAAAGGCCACATAACGCCCGTTCAGGCTCAGCGAACTGAAGTTGGAGTTCCACTGCGCCTGCTCGCCCACGGTGGTCAGCGAAACGCGCCACGTCTGGTTCACCCCCCAGCGGCGGGCAAAGATATCCGGGCAGTTGTTGCTCACCCAGCCTTCGATGCCGCTGCCGCTCAGCTGGCAGGAGGTGTTGTCGTCGCCCACCACCAGATTGGTGGCGTAGGAGGTGAAGGTAATCAGCCGGCCGTCACCGGCGATGGCCGGGCTGTACGACGGCGCGTTGGCCTGTTCGCCGTAATAACCGCTTTCACCGGTGGCGCGGGAGATGGGGCGAATGGCGCCGCTGGCGGGACTGCTGAGGTTGGCTTCGTAGAGGAAGATATCGGTGTAGCCGTTGGTGTCATCCGCTACCAGATTGGATGCGCTGGACTGGAAGGCGATGTACAGTTTGAGATCATTAGTGTTGGGGTCTTTGTAGCCGGTCACCGCCGGGTATTCGGAGGCGCCGTTGGCGGGTTTGCCGTCCAGCCCCTTGCTCAGCAGGGTGATTTTGTCATCTTCCACCTTATCCAGATCCGCGCCGCGGTCGAGCAGGAAGATGTTGGCGCGCCGCCGGTGCAGAGGATCGCTGGGGTTGTCTGCCGGGTACTGTTCCGGCGGGATGCTGCAGTCCAGATTGGTGGCGCGCGAAACGAAAACGATGTACCGCCCGCTGGGTTCCATCCATTCTTCAGGGTCAAAATCACCATTATTATTGAAATCTTTGTGCAGATCGGGCACGAAGACGGGGTGGTACGAATCGCCGTTGGCCGGCGCCGTGTGCTGGCCGGTACCGTAATCACAGCCGCGGCTGAGCAGGGTGTGCGGAAGATCTTGCGTAAAGGTTTGTGCATCATCCGTCACCTGACGGAGGAAGATATCTTTGACGTAGCCGTTGCTGTTTTCGCCCAAATCGGCCATCGATTCAAACACCACATACACACCGTCGGACTCGATAAAGGTCACATCGGCAACCGGGTGGGGATGGGAGAAGTTGGGCTTGGCGGTCTGGGTCAGGGGGTGGACGCGGCAGGCGGGCGGGGTGGTGTGATTGGTGCCGTAGGTAACCGGGTTGCAGTCCACATTGCCGGAATGAAACCCCGCATCGGCGCCGGGGAAGGCGTCGCCGCCGGTGGTTTGCCCGGCCGAAACGCGGAAAAGCCAGGGTTTGTTCTTAGGGTCGTGATCTTCCGGTAAAATTGCCAGAAAGATGTCCGTTTCGAGTTGAGCAGAATCGTCAAAGTTTTGGTATTCTGTGCCGGATTGAAAGACAAGGTACTTGCCGTCATCCGAGAGGGTGGGGAACAGGGCATCGCCTTCCACATCCGTTTGAAAGCCGGTGACGAAGACGGGGTTTGCAATCGAGTCAAGCATGAGATTGAGGGGGTTCTGAAGAAAGACATCGTAGCAGCCGCGCTGTTCGCTGCTGACTTCGCTCTGGCAAAGGGTGTCTCCATCCAGTATCACCTGACCGGAATTATCGTCCTTCATCAAGTTGTTGGCCGCCGAAGCAAAAGCCAGTTTGGCATTATTATGTGTCACGTCTTCGAACCACGAGAGGCTGGTATACACCGAATTGCCCTGACTGCCCAAACCGTAGGTCTTGCCCTCGTCGTCCGGGTAGCCGCGCGATGCCAGATCGGTCTTGCCCAGCTGAATAGGATCGCCGCTAGGTGTTTGCGCGCTGACCACCAGCGTTGGCATCAGCAGCAGGATAATCAGCGCCTGCAGCGCCCGGCGCAGCCATGGTGTGCCCGCGTTTCTTCCCATCATCTCGAACCTCCACACCCCGCCGTTTACCCGCCGGCGGTTTTATTTACCGGAAACTATTTCTCCACAAACTTCATTCTAACAAATTTGCGGTTTGTTCGGGTTTTCAGTTTTGTTATGTCCGTTTGACCGGGCCGCCGTCAGGCGGCGTGGTGGAGGTCGGCCGGGAGACCCCTCGCTGACGCTCGGGGTGACATGGTATACGTCACCGCGAGCGAGCGCAGCGAGCGTGGCAATCCCCCGCAAAGTTCTAACCGGGTTTGGCGGAGGCGCTTGCCCGCAGGCCTTCCTGCGCCGTCCACTCCACCCGGCGCAGAAACAGCGGGCGCACTGCCCCGCCGCCGGGCAGGCGCGCCCACTCCCCCGCCAGCGGCTCGCTCAAACGCGCCGGCCGCCCGCTGAGAGCAGTCAGCGCGCCGTCGGCGTGCAGCAGCCAGCGGGCATTTTCCGCCTCCGGCAGCGGTTCAATGATCAGTTCGCGGGCGGCATTGACCTGCGCGCGCAGCGGCCGGCCCTGCGCATCCCCGCCGCTCAGCAGTTCCAGCAGAACCGCGCCGCACGGGCGCACACCCTCATCGGCGCAGGGTATCAAACCGCCCGGTTCGGCGCGCAGGCAAACCCCGCGCAAGAACTGCCCGCCGTGCTGCGGCGCGGTCAGTTCCAGCAGGCGGGTCGAGCGGCTTTGCCCGGCAAGGATGTAAAAATTCAGGTCGGCCAGACCGCTGTTTCCATCCACCCACGCCGAACCGTTCCATTGCAGCATCCTGCCGCCGGGGTAGGGGTCGTTCGTTTCGCGGTACAACTGGTAATAGTGAGTGCTGTTCAGCGCGCCGCTGCGCTCAATCCGCAGCCAGTAGGGCGTGGCGGCCAGCAGTTGCGGCGGGTTGGGAAAAACAAAGCGCGCCCATGCCCGTCCGCCGCTCAATGCGCCGGCCGGCAGGCTTTGGGCGGCAAGCGCTGCGCCGGGCGCGCCGTTCTGGTCGGCGCACACCGTCACGGTCACACCATCGGCCGGTGTGCCGTAGCGTTTCAGGTTCAGTCCCGCTTCCAGCAGGTAGAACGGGCCGAAAGCGGTCTGAAAACTTTGCGCCAGCATGGCATCACTGCTGGCCGAACGTCCCAGTGTCTGCGAGGTTTGGGCGGCCGCCACGAAACCCACTGCGCCGTCCTCCACCCGCAAGTAAGACCAGTTCAGCGTGGAAAACCAGCCGCGGCAGAGCAGGCGCAGGGCAGGCGGCGATGAACCGGCCAGCACGAACGGCTCACCCTGCGGCAGGGCGCTGCCCTGCAGGTAAGCCCGGCAGGCGGTCAGTGCCTCGCCTGCTGCTGCGGGGTTGAGGGGCAGCAGGTGTTCCTTGCGACCGTAGCGCTGCAGGCTGAGTGCATCCTCGGCCCATTCGCCGATTTGACGGCGGGGAGGAAAGGGCGGCTCGCTGACCGGCGGGGGAAAGACGGCCGCAACGCGGTTGGCCATCCGGTTCAGGTCAAAAGCCAGCCCCAGCCGCCCGCTGAGGATTTCTGCCCGTGCCACAAAGCCGCTCCAGCAGGCTTCCCCTTCGGGTGAGTAAACGACCAGCGGGCGGCGCAGCGCATCGGCGGCCCATTCGGCCGCTTCCCACACCGGAAAGGCGGTTAAATCGGCCCGCAATACCGCCAGCGCTGCGCCGCCGGGTTCTTCCCACACCAGCCGTTCCACGCGCAGGGGGTAAGGCGGCGGCAGGCAGGGCGTATCATCGCGTAAAAACCATTGAACGGTGAGCGGCTGGTTCATGGCAGTTTCACCCGCGGGGCATAAAAAGCCTGCACCTCACAGCGGCTGTTGACCGGCGAGCCGCTTTCCGTTTCCCACAGCAGGTAAAGGCGGTAATCCAGCCCCGGCAGCAGGCGCGGCGGCGCACCGCTGAAGGTGTGGGTGAAAGCGGTTTGCCCGCCGCTGTGCAGGGTAAACGCCGCCCGATAATCGCCGTCCACCCACAAATCGTCCCCCGCCGCGCCGTTCACGGCATCCAGTTGCAGCCAGCCTTCGGCGGGCAACAACTGGATAAAATCCACATCCAGCCGTTTGGTGCTGCTGTCGCGGCTTTCGGCGCGCAGTTCCAGCGTCAGCGCGGCGGGGTTGATGGCAGGCAGCCAGCGCGGCGGCAGGTTCAATCCGGCGGTTGCCTGCAGCGTGTGCCCCGCCTGAAGCGGCGAAGGCGGGCTTTCTTCCAGCAGGTGACCGCCGCTTTCCAGCAGAGACCAGCGCAGGTACACCCCCTCCGGCGGCGGGCCGGAAAGGCGCAGCACCGGCCGGAAAAGCCGCCCGGCACAGAACCCCAGCAGATAAGCCGAAAGCGTCCAGCGCAGCAGGGCTGCCGAATCGGGGCGCGTCCACTCTACCCGCCGGTAAGCCCCGCCGCCGGCCGCCGCATCCGTCAGCACGGCGGTGAAGGTGGCATCACTGCCGGGCAAAGCCGCCTCGCCTTCCAAAACGTGCGGAAAGGCCTCTCCGCCCCACTGCAAACCGCTGCCCGCGGAAAGGATGACCCGCTGGAAACTGCTGCCGGGCGGTTCACTCAGCCGCAGGTGCAGGCCGAGCGGTGCCGGTTGAGCGCCGCTCAGGTCGGCGGCGCTGAGGTCGGCAAAATTCTGGTGGCCGCTCTCGCCGTCGTGGTGATTGTAGAAGGTAATGCCCCCTTCCAGCCGCTGGCCGCTGGCGTTGCTGAGCGGCAGGGCGGCGGCGGCTTTGCGCCACACGGCGCTGTGGCGCAGGTACAGGCGCAGGCTGAAACCGCCGCGCGCCGTGCTTTGCTGGAGCGGGTCGGCTTCCAGCCAGCCCTCGTAAAGGTCGGCGGAGAGCGGTTCATCGCCGGGGGCGGCGCGCCGTTCCAGCCGGGCAAAAGGCGTGTGCCGCGCCGCGGTCAGCACGGCTTCCAGCCCTTCCAGCCACTCGCGGATTCCCGCACCGCGCAGGGTCACCAGCGCGCAGCCGGTCATTTCTGCGCCGTCGGGGCTGATTTTCTGTTCCAGCCAGCGCCAGCCGGCCAGCGGCGGTGGCGGCGCGGCCTGAACCAGCGTAAAGGCGGGCGCATTGGGCAGGCAAATGCTCAACGAATCCATGGGGGTCACTCCACCTGCCAGCCGGGCTGTTGGGGGTCATCCGCCGCCGGGTATGGCGTGCTTTCCGCCGATTGCAGGCGCAGCAGGCGGTAGCGGTTGAGCGCACCGAGCCCCTGCTGAAAGCAATCCAGCAGGGTGCGGGCGGTGGTCAGCGCGGCGGCCTGCTGGCCGGAGTGAAAATCGAAAGCATCCAGCCGTTCGGCGGCGCGGCCGAGCAGGGCGTACCCCAGCGTGCCGCGCAGCAGCAGGCTTACGAGGGTGGGCGGCAGGGTGGTGGGGTTGAGTTCGCCGTCCAGCCCGTTGATCAGCCAGTTTTCGCCGCTGGCGGCCAGCAGGTCGTGGTAGGCCTGCCGCAGGGCGTGGGTCAGTTCGGCATCGCTCCACACGGCGGCCTGCGGGTCGCGCAAAATCTGACGCAGGGCGGTGAGCAGGTCGGCAAGCGTGTTCATTGGCGGCCCTCCGGCTGCCAGCAGAGTTTACGTCCATCGGCGGCGATGATTACCCAGCCGCCGGCCGGGGTCTGGCGGTAGGCCAGCGGCGGCTCGCTCAGCCCCAGCGCACGGCAGGCCTGCTGGACGGGCGGCGGCAGGTTTGCCATGCCGGGGTGCTGGTCGGGCAGGTACAGTTGAGCCGGGCGGCGGCTCATGGCCGGGGCTCCCTGCTGCGCCCGGCATCTTCGATGGCAACGCCGGTGGAATAGACCGCCAGCGCGGCGATGACGCCCTGCACGGCCTGCCAGCCGTTCAATTCGCCGCTGCTCCAGCCGGCGGCAATGGTCACCAGCGCGCCGATCAGCGCCCAGAATTTGCGGGAGCGCAGGACACGTTCCAGTTGGGTAAGAATGGGTTGCATGGTTTGTTTCCTCCATAAATTCAGGTTGTTGATTTGTTGGCCTTTGCAATGACGGAAACCGCTTCATATCAACTTTTTTCAAGGTGCAGTTCCGGGTGGGCGGCCCACAGAAGGCGCACCATCTCTTCCAGCGGCGGCGGGGGCGGCGGGCAGGCCGGCGCATCCAGTCCGCACCACGCCCGCAGGTCGCTCAGGCCGCCGTTGAACCAGTTCAGGTCCAGCGGCTGCCCGCCGCCCCCCGGGAGAATGAAGCGGTCACCGCTGAACTGCCACATGCGCCAGTCTTTTACGCCGCGCGGCAGCGCCGGTGTGAAGGTGTGCGGCAGGTGCTCGCGGCGCAGGGCCGGCCAGTCCACGCTCAATTTACCGCGCGGGTATGGGTACTGCGCCAGCCACAGCGGCCACTCGGCCAGCCAGTCCTGCATGGGTGCGGCGTAGGCCTGCACAAAGGTGGTGCGGGTGTAAATCAGGGTGGGCTTGCCCGTGCGGCGGGCAATGCCCTCGCTCACCTGCCGGGCGCAGCGGCTGATCTGGCCCGGCGGCACAAGGCGGGTGATGTTCCGACTGCTCCACTCGCGCCAGTCGGCCCAGTACTGCTCCACATCCACCGCGCAAAAGTCCAATTGCAGCCCCTCTGCGGCGCGCAGGAAGTTCTCCACCTGACGGGTGGGGTCGTGAGTCGGGTCGCACCAGTGGTAGCCGCCGGTCAGCAGCCCGGCGCGGCGGGCAGCGCTCCCGTGCTGGATGCGCCGCCCGTCCTGCAACTGACTGCCCTGACTGATTTTGACCACCGCAAAGCAGACCCCGCCTTCACGGAGCGCCGCAAAGTCCACAAAATCGTTCCAGTGCGAAACATCCACACCCAGCGCGCGGCCGGCGGGCGGCGTGACGGTTTGGGGTTCGGGGTTCGGCTCGTTCATCTTCAGGCCACGTTGGCTTTGTAAAGCGGGCGGTAATCGGCCACGAACACGCTCACCCAGTGGCGCACCTTCATGCGGATTTCATCGTGGGTGAACAGCGCCCCGCTGGTTTCGCGGTCGGCGATGAAAATTTCCGGCAGCAGGCCGAAACGCTCGCCGAGGATGATGCCCGGCGCCAGTTTGGGGTCGGCAACGGCCGCCCAGTCATCCGGGTCGTTGAATTCGGGGCAGGTAATCACATCGCCCATTTCGCCGCGCTGCAGGTTTTCCGAAAAGATGTTGGCTTCGCGCTCGAAGGCGGGGTAGAGGATGCGCATGGCGGTCAGGCGCAGGCTGCGCGGCACAATCAGGTAACGCGCGTCCAGTGCCAGTTTTGGGGCCGTGCCGCCGTCGGCAATCAGCATGGGCTGCTCGTAAATAGCCTTACTGGCGGCTTCCCACGCATCCGCCGAGAGGGCGGCCGTGCCGAGATTGCGGTGGCCGGCCGCATGAAAGACCGCATTGCCGTCCGCCATTTGCGGGCCAACGCCGTTGTTGGCGGTGAACACACTGCCCACCAGCGCGGAGATACGCCGCAGCGCAGCCGAAGCCAGTTTGCGCGGGTACTGGCGCAGTTTGTGGGTTTCATCCCGCTCGAACATTTCCAGCGTCAGCGCCACATAACCGCCATACTTGCCCCACTCGCCCACCTCCGCCGAATCGCGGATGGCCAGTTCGCCGTAGGCGGCGCCTTCGGCAACGCCGGGCAAAACGCTCACTTCACCCACCAGCACGCCGGTAATCGGGTGCAGATTGCTGAAATGTTCCACGCTGACCACCGCTTCCCACCAGCGGTAACCACTGCGCCCCAATTCCTCCCACCCCATCACCACCATTTTGTTGAGCGCATCTTTGAGCAGGCCGGGCAGGGTGGCGCTGGTGGACAGCGAAACCCGCTCGGGGTAGTAACCGCCGTAGAAGTCGTAATCGCCGGTCAGCAGGGTGTACAGTTCGCGGATGCCGCTCAAGCGCGCCGCTTTCAGGCCGCTCAGCGCGGCCGGTTTGGGAATGCCCAGCAAATCATGCACCGCCGCGTTCAACTGGTCTTCGGGCGAGAAGGCGGCTTCGATGCGCGCCGGCCCTTTCACCCACTGCCCGGCAGTCAGGTCGCTGAGCATCTGGCGGGTATCCTCAATCGTACGCTGCAATTCGGCCGGCTCGAACGTCCGTCCGCTGAACTGGCGGCGGATGCGCTCGGCGGCCGGCTGGGGCAGGTGCGCCGCCGCCAGCGATTGTTCCAGCAGCACACGGCACAACTCCCCCTGCACGGCGGCTGCCGAAGGTTCGGACGGTGCTGCCGCTCCGGCGGCGGCATCGGCAAGCGGGTTTTGATTCGGTTCGTTCATCGGGTTTCCTCCATGGGTTGAAATAGGATTGAAAAACGAATCGGCAGACTGCCGGTTGAGGGCGCGCAGAAAAGCCCCGCCGCGCGCCGGCTGCACCACACAATCCACCGAGAGGACGCGGACAATGCGCTCGACCTGCCGGCCGCGCGCCGTGAACAGCAAATCGGCCGAAAAACCGACCTGCGGCCGCACCGTTTCCTGCAGCATGGCACTGCCGAGGGCGCGCAGCAAAGCGGCCGCCGGCCCAAGTGGTTTGAGGCGCAGGCGGATGCCCTGCCGTCCTTCGTCCCACTGCGGGTCATACACCACCCCGGCCAGATCGCGCAGGCTGGGTTCAGCGGTGTGATGGTCGAGGTAACATTCGCGCCCCTCCCACAAAGGCAGTGACTGGCGTAGGACTTCGGCGCTGAAATGCCAGCCGTTGCCCTCCCCGGCGCTGATGGCCAGAATCTCGAACTCACCCAGCGCCTCGCCCTTCAATTGCAGGCGGGCGGCGCAGTCCACCGCCTCGGGCAGGGGCTTTTCGGCGGTTGATGCGCTCATGCCGCACCTCCCTCTTTGGGTTCGCCGCTGGTCAGGTCCACCTTGCCGGGCGGAAAGCCCGCCGCACGCGCCGGGCCGAAACCGCTCGGCGGAGCGGCTTTGCCGCGTTCCAGCAGGCCGTCCACCTGAGCCGTTTCGCCGATGAAGCGGTAGGCCACGCGCAGCATTTCGCGGTCATCAATCAGACCGCGGTCGCGCAGCTGGGTCAGCACGGCCAGAATGTGGTTGCCGGCCAGCCCCAGTGCCACATTGTCGCGCGCCGAAAGGTCGCCGCCGTGAACGCGGATGGCCGCCGCGGCGTCCACCCGCCCGCCGCCCGGGCGGCTGCCCTGCGCCAGCGCCCGCCGCCGCACGGCAATTTCCAGCAGGTCGGCCACCACCTGCAGGAAGAAGGCCTGCCGCTGCTCGAAACGGCGGTAGGTTGGGCCGCCGGCTGCCTCGGCAGTGGTGCGCGTGCTGGATTCCGGTTCGGCAAGGAAATGCAGCGGCAGGCCGGCCCCGGCGGCAATCATCTTCTTGAGGGCCAGTCCGTCGGTGTTGGCATCATCGGCTTCGAGGTGCGGCTGAATCACTTCCCAGTTTTCGTTCTCATCGGCCACCAGAATGGAACCCGGCGCCGGGGGCTGGCTGTTCAACCGCTGCTGGCGCGCCAGCCGTTCGCCCTCACTGGTAAAGCGCGCCCGCACCACATACAGGAACGCCGTGCGGTAGCGGTTCAGGCGGGCGCGGTCTTCCAGCCAGTTGGCGTAGCGGCTCAGCCAGCGCAGCAGGGGCAACAGGTCCGATTCCCCCCACGCACAACCCACCGGCCGGTTGATGGCGTAGTGGCGCATGACCGGCTGAAAACGGCCGGCTTCATCCGGCGCGTCCTCCAGCGGCTGATAGGCCGGCCAGCCGCGGGTTTCGCGCCCGTCCGGCGCCGGGGCGGGCAGATACTCCACCGGCTGGTCCACATCGTTGGGGCGGGTGCGAATCTCGTCAATTTGCGCCGCCGGCACGGCGCGGAAGTAACTCATCCCGGCGGGATCGGTAGAAATGAGAATGAACAGGTTGCCGCTGCGGGTCAGTTCATCGCACCATTCGGGCAGGCGCAGGCTGAAGCGGTTGAGGGGGTGTTGCCACACCTCGTGCAGAAAGCGGCGCGTGGCGGGGTGATCGCAAGCAAAGGTGATTCCGCCGCCGACGACATACTGGGTGGTCAGTTCCACAATGCGCCGCGCCAGCGGGTTGACCCGCCACGCTTCCAGCGCCTGTTCAAGCCCTTCGCGGCGTTCGGCAAAGGGGCGTTCGTGGCTGGGGGCGGCTGCGGCGTGCGCCCCCAGCGTAAAGGTGTTGTCCGTTTCGGTCTGCAGGGCAGCCCGCACCTGACGGCGAACCTCATCCGCCAGCAGGCGGCGGCGCAGTCCCTGCCAGAAAGTTTCTTTCATGTTCACCTCTTCGGAAATGGGATGTCGTTCAAAAACCGCGGTCGAGGTCGCGCAGCGGATCGCGGCCGGGTACGATCAGCGTTTCGCCGCCGGAAGGCAGGGGCTGTTCATCCAGCACGGTGCAAAGCGCCGCCGAAATCAACAGGTCGTCATGGGCCGGTTCGCCGCTGAGCGGGTCACGGCTGCCGTCCGGCACACCCCAGCGCAGGCGTTTTTCCGGGCCGGGCAGAATCTCGTACTGGCACAGTTCCAGCTGACGGTAGAACAGGCGGCCGGCCTCGTCCTGTTCGGCATCGGCGGCTTCCTTCCAGCGGCCGCTTTCCACCAGCGAGAGGAAATCCCAGCCCAGTTTGCTCTTGCTGGCCGAGGTAAAGGTGAACGGAATCACCCGCCCCGGCAGGGCGCGGCTGAGGAAATCGGCCAGCCCGGCACCCACGCCGGTGGCATCCACCACCAGCCGCCACGGCCGCCACGCTTCGGCCAGCGCGCGCAGTTCGGCGTAAAGATCGCTGTGGCGCACGCCAACCCACAGGCGGCGCTGCACACAGCGGTAGGTGGGGGCGCGCAGGACGGGGTCATCGCAGGTGGAGCGGTCCACCGCCACAATGGTCAGCGCGGTGGCATCCCGCGCCGGGTTGAGGGGTTTTTCCGCTTCGCCGGGGGCAGCGGCGGCTTCCTCCGCACCGGCCACATCCAGCAAAAAGGCGTAAATCTGCCCGCTGTGCGGCCGGTTTTGCAGGCTGTGGCTGCCGATCATGCGCGCGCGGCGCTGGGGCGGGAACAAACCGCCCTGCCCGTCAATTTCTTCGCTGTAATACTGGCTGCGGATGAATGGGTGCTGGCGGCCCAAACGCCCCACCTGCTCGGCAACGAACCGGCCGTAGGCCGGCACTTCGGCGGCTACCTGCTCGGCGCTGGCGATGAACACCCGCTGCACACCGTCCTGCTGTTGGGCGAGGCGGGCCAAACGTAGTTCGCGCGCCAGCAGGGTCTGGCTGGTCCACGCCGTCCCCCATAACACGCGGGTGGCATTGGTGGAGGCCGCCATGGGGGCAATTTCTTTATCGAACTTTTCGAGTTCGACATCCTGCGCTTCATCCACTTCCAGCAGCGCGCCGGCGGTTGCCCCAACGATGTTGCTGTGCGGTTCGCCGCTGAGGAAGAAAATGCGCGCCCGTCCAACGCGGTAGATGTAACCGTTTTCTTTCACCCAGCGGCCGCGCAGCAGGCTGTTGCTTTCCAGCACGCGCTGCAGGCGGCGCATGGCATTGAGCGATTGCGGCTTCCACGTCGGCGAGATTTTGACCATCTCCGTCTCGCAGTCTTGCAGGCAGGTCAGCAGGTAGGCTTCTAACTGCGCCTGCACTTCGTTCTTGCCCGACTGGCGCGGAAACATGACCACAAAGGTCAACCCCTGCCGGTAAAGCACCGAACGGGCCACTGCCCGGATGACTTCGCGCTGGTAAGAACGCAGGCGGATTTTGCCGAAGGCGCGCGCAAAGAGGAAGGGGTCTTGCAGTGTCTCACGCAGGGTAATTTGCGGCGGGTCGGTTTTTCTTTCGTCCATACACCTCCTTACGGGCAAAAGTGAAGGAAGGGGCGGGCAGAGAGGGGGGCCGGCGGCAGAAGCCGCCCGATGAGCGGATGCCGCGCGGCGTTGAGCAGCGGCCGCAACTCCGCCCGCCCGGCGGGGAGGGAATCACTCCTGCGCCTCGCTGAGCAGCGAGTGAATACCGTTGGCTTCCATCTCGGCGCGGATTTCCTCCAGCGCCGCGCGCACCATATCGCCGCTGCCTTCCTGTTCGGCAAGCGATTGCTCGGTCTTTAACAACGTGGCGAGGCTGGCGCAGGCGCGGGAAACGGTTTGCAGCACCGAGAGCAGTTCGCCCAGCGAAATTCCCTCATCGGCCAGCGATTGGGCGCGCCGAATCAGCAGGCGCATCATGCGAATTTCCTCGCTCAGTTTGCCCCCGTTGCGAGGGCGCTTGGATGGACTGGCTGTTCGGCTCATGCTTCCCTCTTGTAAATTAGAAAATTTGTTCTGTTATTTTTGTATCAGTTTAGGGAATTGCACCCCCGCCGTCAACCTGTCAAAAGATGCACCACACGGCGTGAAAACTGCACACCGGTGCAATGGCACGAAGTCCGCTTTTGATGAAAATTGCTTTACAAATGGGTTACAACTGCTTTACAGTTGCCTTTCAGCGCCGTTTTTTCGCCTCCGCCTGCGCTATACTCTAAAAACGGTTGTGATGGTGAAGCAGGGTTTCAATTGTCTAAATCCGGTTACAAGAGCGTTTACCGAGGATGACAAAACACCAAAAAATAACCAAAATCTATTGACTTACAAACCGAATTGCCTTAATGTAAAAGCGGCGGAAAACTATTTTTTCTGCCGGTGAGGACAGGAGCCGTATGTTCCAATTGCTTCAAACCCTTCAAAAACCGTTCAGGCACATCCGCCGCCACCCCCTGTGGCGGGATGGACGCGCCCAGTCGTTCATCGAACTGGCGCTGGTGCTGCCGGTACTGCTCATTTTGTTACTGGGCGTGGTGGAAGCGGCCATTTTTATCGGCCGTTACCTGGATGTGCTCGACCTGACCCGTGAAGCGGCCCGCTTTGCTTCGGTGCGCGACCCCTTCCAGTACTCGCCGCCCACCACCTGGCCCAGCGGGCAAAACTGCAACAGCGCGCAAGATACCTCCCGCCCGGTGGGGGCCGATTTCTACAACATCAACGAACGCTGCATGACCTGCAGCGACCCGCAGTACTTCCACTTTTACTACACCACCGCCTGCATCTTCTCACCCCCCGCCGGCAGTGATGTGTGCCAACCCGATGACACCGCCAATCCCTTCGACAGGCCGTTCTGCAACGGTTTGAACCCCTATGTCACCTTCAATCCGGCCACCGATGATGTGGTTATTTCGGTGTATACCGTTTCCAACCGCACGGTCACGCACGTCTGGCCGCGTGATGATGTCTGGCCCAACACCGGTTACTGGGCGCTCTCCGATCACGATCAGGATACCAACCACAACGGTAACTGGCGCACCGACTGCCGCGGCAATGTGGTGCGTTCGGAACCGTATTACACCCGCGACCGGGTGGTGGATGCGCTCAACACAACCGTTGGGCCGGCCAGCAAAGGTTTTGTAGCCGTCGAATTTTACTACTGCCATGAACAGGTTCTCAATCTCCCGCTTTTCACCCAATTTGTCCCCAATCCAATCCGAATCCATGCCTACACACTCATGTCCCTCCCCGCGGCGCAGCCTACGCCGACTCCCAAACCTTAGGCCCCCTCGCCGCCCGCGCTCCGATGGCCAGATTCTGGTCATTTTTGCGGTGGCCATCTTCGTGCTGATCTTCTTCGTCGGGCTGGCCATTGATGCCGGCTCGCTGTATGTGGCTTACGGCCATCTCAAACGTGCGGTGGATGCCGGCGCCGTGGCGGCTGCCAACACCTTCAAACGCGGTGAAAATCTGGCCAGCATGACCGCCGCCACCGAAGAGGTGATGATTCTGCACAATGTAGATACCTCCACCCTCAATTTGCAGGTGTTCATCTGCGATGCGGACGGTGATTCCAACCGCGACAGCAACCTGCCGGCCGAATTTTACGCCCGCTGTCCCGATACCAGCGCCGGTCAATCGCCGCGCAAACTGGTCTGGGTAGAAGCCACTCAGCGCGCCCCGCTTTACTTCCTCGGCTTGCTGGGTTTTGGGCCGGTGAACCTGCACACCAACGCCATTGCCGAAGCCGCCGCGGTAGATCTGGTGATTGTGCTGGATATTTCCGAATCCATGGCCAGCGATACCCCCGGCTTCGTGCCGGATGACTACGATCCGGATTCTTCCTGCAACCCGCTCACCCGCACGCCGCCGGCCAACCGCTCCGACCCGCCGCCGGCAGGTGCCTGCCTGCCGATGTGGCACGCCAAAAACGCTGCCGATGCGCTCATCTCGCGCATGTATCAGGGTTTCGATCAGGTTGCCATCATCACCTACGATTCGCGCGCCGAATTGCACGCCATTCCCAACCTGCACGGCGTGACGGTTGCCCTGACCGATAACCTGGAAGCCGCCCGCAATTACCTGTGGAACAACATCAAAGTGCATGACGATCCGCCGGTGCGCCGCATCTGGAAACAGTGGGTGGATTACCGCGCCGTCAACCCCGTTAACCCCGAAGACCGCGATGGCGACGGCTCGGATACCGATAACCCCACCACGCTCGGCTATACCTGCCCGAATATGAGCGACCCGCGCATGGCCGACCGCTGGTGGGCTACTTCAGAGGGCGGCCCCGATCCTTACGGCTGGGGCGGTGTTCCCTGCGATGATGATGGTCAGCTGGATGCTTACGACTGGGACGGCGACGGTGTGTTTACCATCGCCGATCACAACGCTGCGCTGGCTTACCTTTCCAAATACCCGGTGCAATACAGTCAGGGTCGCGCCATTCGCCCGTCACTCTCACCGCTTTCCACCTGCATCGGCTGCGGCCTGCGGGCGGCCAATCTGGTGCTGAATGATGCCCGCCCCGGCGCCGTGTGGGTGGTGGTGCTTTTTACCGATGGTGTGGCCAACCTGAGCGATACCGCCGGCAGCGGCGGCAGCGGGCCGGGCGATACGCCGTGGACGGGCGGACTGGTGCCGCTTTCTTACCCCAACGGCTTTTGCGACGGGCGCATGAATCAGGGCTGGTGGCCGGCTCTGTGTATTGACACCACCAATACGCCGCGTTACTGCATTGATGATCAGGAAGAAACCTGCCCGCCCGGTTCCACCTGGATTCGCAATAACAACCAGCCTTCGTACAACCGCGCCAACAAGTACTCGGTCAGCGATTATGCCCGCGATATGGCCGACACGCTGGCGCTGACCCGCTCCACCAACCAGAACGAACCGCGCGGCAACGATGTGGCCGTCTATACCATTGGCCTCGGCGCAGTCAGTCTGGGTGAACCGCTGCTGCGCTACATTGCCGCCGTAGGTGATGACGGCGACCGTACTACCAACCCCTGTTCAACAACGCCGGCCTTCCGTTCCTGCGGTCAGTATTATTACACCAACAACCCCGAAGACCTGGTGCCCATCTTCGAGGATATTGCCACCCGTATCTACACGCGAATTACCCAGTAATGCGCTTCGCAGAAAGCGAGGGATGCCGATGAAAAAGCCCATGTTTCCCCTGAAAATCACCTTCCGCCAGTTCCGGCGCTTCCGGGCGCAGGGTCTGGTGGAATTTGCGCTGGCGCTGCCCATACTGCTGATGCTGGTGTTCGGCATCATCGAGTTTGGGCGTTTTCTGCAAGCCTGGCTGGCGCTCGAAAACGGCGCCCGCTTTGGGGTGCGTTACGCCGTGACCGGTAACTTCAACCCGGCTTACTGTCAGGCCGCGGCCGAGGCGCTGGCGCTGGAAGACGCCGACTTTGCCGATGGGCATTATGACTGCCGCGTGCCGGAATCTTTTTCAACGGATTGGGAAGAGATGCAAAACGCCCTGCAGGACTGGGCGCGTCTGCCCTCCATCCGCGATGCAGCGCTGGCCGGGGCAACCGGCATTGCCTGGGATTCGGCAACGGCCGTTTCGGGCGATTATCTCGCTTATCTCAACTACGGTTGGAACCACAACGATTTCGATATGACCAACCGCGGCAACCCGGCGATTAAGGGTTACTTCAATGTCACCACCTGCTCCAACCGTATCGAAGCGGTGGGCAGCAATCAGGCGGCGCGCTTTCAGTTCAACCCCAACGCCCGTTATTTTGTTCCCAATGACCCCAATAAACTGGATGATTACCGCTTTCCGGATTACTGCGAGCGGGTGCTGGGTACCATTGATGCGGGCGGAAATTTTACCCCCACCAGCACCGAACGTTATGTGGATGACGCCGGCGGTCCGGGCGACCGAGTCCGCGTGGTGCTGACCTACCGCCACGAGTTGATCACCCCCTTCCTCAATTCGTGGTGGCCGACCGTCCGTATTCAGGCCATGCGCGAAGGCATTGTGGAAAAATTCCGCACCTCGCGGGTGACCGGTCTGGTGGGCAGTATTGGCATGGCGGCCACCTTCACGCCCACTCCCCCGCCCACCGCCACCGATACCCCCACCACCACCCCCACCAATACGCCAACGCCGGTCTTCTGTCAGTACAACGGTTCGGTGCTTCGCCAGTGGTGGACCGGCATTGGCGGCACCAGCCTGAGCGACCTGATCAACAACCCGCGTTACCCCGGCAACGCCACCGCATTCGATTACCGCACTTCCTTTGAGGCTCCATCGAATTGGGGAGATAACTACGGCCAGCGGATGCGCGCCTACCTGTGTGCGCCGTGGACGGGGGAATACACCTTCTACATTGCCAGTGACGATTCCAGCGAGTTGTACCTCAGTTCCAACGATAACCCCGCCGGTGCCGTGCGCATTGCTTCGGTCAATGGGTACACCAGCAGTCAGGAATGGACTAAATACTCCTCTCAACACTCTTCCCCCATCACCCTGCAGGCGGGGCAGTTGTACTACATCGAAGCCCGCCACAAAGAAGGATCGGGCGGAGACAATCTCGCCGTGGGGTGGACGGGGCCGGGCATCACCGATCCGGGCGACCCGCCGATTGTGATCGAAGGGCAGTATCTGGTGCCGCTGACCCCCGAACCGACCTACACCCCCACCCCCACCAGCCTTCCGCGCTGTGAAGATCTGGTGGTCAACGGAGAACCGCTCACTTTCCAATCCTACGCCGGCGGAAGTCCGGGGAGCGGCTATATCATTCAGTCCAGCCTGCAGAACATCGGCCCCTACAACATTTACCTGAGCGGTGCCCTGATGGACTGGAACGGCCAGTGGCACAATCCCGTCCACAGCCAGCCCAGCGGCCACATCTTCAATTATTACTCCGGCAACACGGCCAACCAGCCGATTTACGACCCCGCCAATGTATCTTCGTATCCTTACGGGCATGTCTTCACGCCAACGCCGGGCCGCAATCTCATCAGTCCTTATGGCAGCAACTATTTGCGCTGGGTTTATGGACAGCCAAATCCGGCGGTCAGCAATTTCTCCTTCTGGATTTTGCCGAATTTCAACCATTACCCGCCGGTTGGGGCCGGTACCCCCACCCCGCGCATGACGGTCACACCGGTCTCGTGGGGGGTTTCCGGAAACAATCAGTACCACAACTTCTACTGGGCAAGTGATTTTACCGGCAGCATCTACTACAACGTCGTTCCAACGGTGGGGCCAACCCTCTCCTGCGTCCAACAGGTGACCGGTTATACCGGGCCGAGCATTCAGGTGGTGATGAACCCCGGCGGCACGCCCTTCTCGGCGCGGGCCATCATCAACGGCAATGACAGCAATGTGGATACCACCCTTGGCGTGTACTTCTTTGTCTATGACAGCGGCGGCAATCTCGTGCACTGGTCACGTGATACCAACTCGTGGTTCTGCATCTTCGGGCATACCGGCAGCGGCACAAGCCGGCGCTGTATCACTCGTACGCCCTTCGTCGATTCGTGGGATCAGGGCGGCGGGCTGATTCGCAACGGCAATTACACGCTGGTGGTGCTGGCGCGCAACAACGATACCAGCAAGAAATCCAATGTGGCGGTGGTGCCTTTCGTCATCTCGGCCAATACCCCCACCCCCACCCCTCTGCCGACTTATACCCGCACCCCCACGCGGACCCGCACCATCACGCGCACCTTCACAGCCGGCCCAACCCGCACCAACACACCCATTCCTTCCATCACACCCACCCGCACGGCCACGATGACGCGCACCATCACCCGCACGCCGACCATCACCCGCACGCCGACCATCACCTCCACGCCGACGCTATGCCTGACGCCGTGGGAACTGGGCGGCTGTAACTAAAACGGGTTTCCCTTCCTCGCCGCGGGAATTCGAGAGGATGCTGGCTAGCCAGCATCCTCTTTACTTAAAGATGGCGGTTTACTGCGCGGAAAATCCCCACCTGCCCTTTACCGACACCTGCCCTTTACCCAACGCAGTGCGGTGCAAGTGACGCGGTATGGTACAGGTGTCGCTAAAGCCCGAAATGACATGGTAAACGTCACCGCGAGCGAGCGTAGCGAGCGTGGCAATCCCCCGCAGGGCCGTTGTGGAGGCAGTGGGGGAGATTCCTCGTTTCGCTCGGAATGACGTTAACTGAGGTGCGGTGCAAGTGTCGCTTCGCCCGAAATGACATGGTAAACGTCACCGCGAGCGAGCGCAGCGAGCGTGGCAATCCCCCGCAGGGCCGTTGTGGAGGCAGTGGGGGAGATTCCTCGTTTCGCTCGGAATGACGTTAACTGAGGTGCGGTGCAAGGGTCGCTTCGCCCGGAAGGACATGCCCCGGTTTACGTCATTGCGAGCCGCCGTCCGGCGGCGCGGCAATCTCCGCTCAAATTCAAAGATGCCCCTTGTCAGAACGGCTGGATGTGGTTTAATCAAAATGGATGATTATGCGTTGTTTTTATCAGGGACGATGTTATGATGATCGAGCAAATCTTTGCTTTTGGACAAAACTTCTGGGGCGCGCTCAGCAGCGGCAGCGCCAACGCCGCTCATGTGTGGTTGTATGTGGCCATAACCCTGCTGGTAATGGTAGAAGGCCCCATTTCGATCTTGCTGGCTGCCGGGGCGTCTTCGGCAGGGTTTTTGAACCCCTTACCGGTGTTCATTGCCGCCACGGTGGGTAATTTGACTGCCGATGCACTCTGGTATGGTCTGGGTTATATGGGCAAAATTGACTGGCTGCTTCGCCGCCGGCGGTGGTTTGGCGTGGACGCCGAAAAAATAGACCTCTTTCGCAAAATCATTCAACGGCAGGCGGTTAAACTGCTCATCTTCGCCAAACTGACCAACGGCCTGATTGTGCCGGTGCTGATTGCCACCGGTCTGGCGCGCGTGCCGTGGCGGCGCTGGTTCCCGATTATTTTCGTCACCAATCTGCTCACCAGTCTGGTCATGGTCGGGCTGGGTTATTATATGGCTTCCAACCTCATGAAGGTTCAGGAAGGCATCCGCTATGCGGCTTTCGCCTTCACCTTGCTGTTTATTTTGATTGCTTCCATCTACGTGCGCAATCTGCTCAGCCGTAAAAATGTAGCCGCCCTGCTCGACGAAGCGGAGCAGTGAAAGGATTACGCCATGCGCATCCTGTTGTGCACCACCACCTATCTACCCGAACTGAACGGACAGGCGATTTTTACCGCCAATCTGGCGGAAGGACTGGCCGGGCGCGGGCATCAGGTCTGGGTGGTGCGGCCCGGCAGCGGCCTGAGCGTGGGGCGATCCTCCATCGGCAGGGTGAACGTCATCCATCTGCCGGGGGCGCATTTAGCGTTTATTCATAAAGACCTGCGGCTGGCGGTGGGCTACCGGCGGCTGTTGCAGCGCCTGTTCGATGAAATTGCACCGGATGTGGTGCATGTGCAGGATCCTTCCCCTTTCTGCCAGCACGCCGTGCAGGAAGCACGCAGGCGCGGCATACCGGCCGTTGCCACCCATCACCCCGGCCCCGAAATCGGAGCGCCGTACTTTGCCCGCCTGCCGCGTCCGTTCAAGTACGGCGTGGAAGTCATTGCCTGGCGTTTTGTCGCCCGTCACCTCAACCGCGCCGATGCCGTGACCGTCCCTTCCCGTTATTCGGCTCAAATGCTGGCGGCGCACGGCATCCGCCGGCCGGTGCAGGCCGTTTCGTGCGGCATCCGCTTGAAGGAATTTACACTTCCCAGCGAGATTGACCGCCGGCAGGTCTTACAAACTTTCGGCCTGCCGGCCGATCAGGTCATCGGGCTGTATGTCGGGCGGGTGGATGTGGAAAAGCGGGTCCATATCCTGATCGAAGCACTGGCTCACCTGAACGACCCTCGCTTTCATCTGGCCATTGCCGGGGTTGGCGCAAGCCTGCCTGCCATACGGCGGCTTATCCGGCGTTATGGATTGCAGGAACGGGTGCATTTGCTGGGCAAGGTGGCTCATCCGGCCCTGCCCGCCCTGATTTCGGCCTGCGATATCTTCCTCATGCCCGGCGATGCCGAATCGTTCAGCATTGCCACCCTGGAAGCCATGGCCTGCGGCAAGCCGATTCTGGCCGCCAATGCTTCGGCATTGCCGGAACTGGTCAGCCACCGGCAAAATGGTTACCTCTTCCAGCCCCAAAACCCGCTCTCGGCTGCCGAAGGCATGCGCTGGCTGCTGGAGAACCGTACCCGCTGGGCGGTAATGGGGCAGATCAGCCGTCAGCGCGCCGAACAGCACCGCCTCGAGAGGACACTGGCCCGCTACGAAAGTCTGTACCGCGCCACCCACTCCGACGCCGTGAAGCGCAGCAGGGCCGAAAGAAGTCTCTCCCGCCCGGTCTTCCGCCCGCTGATGATGCTGGCCGGCATTTTGTTCGTGCTGTTTTCCCTGCTGTATGTATCTGCCCCGCTGACTGCTTCCGCTCAGTTGGGGGAAGAGAACCTGCCTCCCATCACGCTGGAAAACATCCGCCGGCTGATCATTCTGACCTTTGAAGATGAAAACCGCCTGTATGCCAACGGCGGGCTGATTCAGGCCCTGCTGGAAAAAGGTGAAACAGTGCAGGTGGTCTTGTTGCAGGAAAAGAATCAGCAAAACGAAGAAGAAATCATCCCGGAAGGATATGGGCTTCCCCCACCGGATAAGCCGGACCATTCCTCCACCGGCGAACGCATCCGTCAATGGCTGGTGGAACTGGGGCTGCCGCAGGAAACGGTGGAATTCCTTGAAATCGAAGAATCCGAAATCAACCAGTGGATTCAAGAGATGAAGGAAAAATGGCGCTCTTTTGAAGTGGAGGTTGTCCCGCTTTCGCAATGAGCCGCCCCTGATAATATGACATTTTTACGCCAATTAAATGACAAAAGACCGCTAACAAACCACAGCGGTTGTGATATGCTTACCGTTGAAAGTACCTGATTTCACAATCGCGAGAAAGGAAAGCAGCCATGGCGTATGTGATTACCGATGATTGCATTCAGTGCGGTGCCTGCGAAAACGAATGTCCCGAAGGCGCCATTTCTCAGGTGGATGGTCTGTATGTGATTGATCCTTCCAAATGCCAGGACTGCGGCTCTTGCGCCGATGTTTGCCCGACCGGCGCCGCCCAGCCTGCCTGAATTTTTACCGGTCTCTCCTTTTTGGTAAATCAGAACGGCTTTGCTGCCGTTCTGATTTTTTTGGTATACTGTTTCTCGCCATGAGTCTGATTACGGTTGCCGGATTGAGCAAATCCTACGGCGCGCTAGATTTATTCAGCGACCTCTCGTTTGCCATACCGCCGCGGGCGCGCATCGGGCTGGTGGGCGCCAACGGCGTTGGCAAAACCACCCTGCTGCGCATTCTGCTGGGACTGGAAGAACCCTCCGCCGGCTCGGTACAGCGGGCGCGCGGGCTGCGCATCGGCTACCTGCCGCAGGAAGCCCGCCTCGATTCGCAGCGCACCCTCTGGCAGGAATGTCTGACGGTGTTCCGCGATCTGCTCGTCCAGCAGGCGCAGCTGGCCGAACTGGAAGCTGCCATGGCCGACCCCTCCCGCGCCGAATCGGCGCTGCAAGCCTACGGCAAATTACAGGCCGAGTTTGAACAGGCCGGCGGTTACACCTTCGAAACCCGCACGGCTCAGGTGCTGAACGGGCTGGGTTTCCGGCGCAGCGATTTTAACCGCCCGCTGGATCAGCTTTCGGGCGGTCAGCGCACGCGCGCCGTGCTGGCCAAACTGCTGCTGGAAAATCCCGACCTGCTGCTGCTGGATGAACCCACCAATCATCTGGATATTCAGGCAGTCGAATGGCTGGAAACCTACCTGCGCGAATGGGATGGGGCGGTGCTGATCGTCTCCCACGACCGCTATTTTCTCGATCAGGTGGTCAATACCATCTGGGAGATGACCCCCGCGCTGGAAATTTACCCCGGCAATTACTCGGCCTATCTGGTACAGCGTGAGGAACGCTACCGGCGGCGATTGGAAGAATATCAGGCTCAGCAGGAATTCATCGAGAAAGAACTGGATTACATCCGCCGCAATATCGCCGGGCAGAACACCCGTCAGGCGCAGGGGCGGCGCAAACGGCTGGAACGCCTGCTGGAAGAAGCCCGACTTTCTCCCCCGCGCCAGCCGCGCCGGCTGCATTTTCAAATACAGGCCGCCAGCCGCTCCGGCGATCTGGTGATTCGCACCCGGCAACTGGCGGTGGGTTATCACGATGAAGGCAGACCGCTCTTTGCGGCGCCGGATCTGCTTCTGCGGCGCGGTGAGTGCGCCGCCGTCATCGGCCCAAACGGGGCGGGTAAAACCACTTTTCTCAAAACCCTGCTGGGGCAGACGCCCCCTTTCAGCGGCGAGGTGCTGCTCGGCGCCAGCCTGAAGATCGGTTATTTTGCCCAGGCGCACGAGGGCCTGAACCCCGAACACACCCTGATGGATGCGATTGCCGAAATCGTCCCCGACTGGCTGCCGGCTCAAATCCGCGACTATCTGGCGCGCTTTCTCTTCACCGGTGATGATGTTTTTAAAACGGTGGCCATGCTCTCCGGCGGTGAGCGCGGCCGGCTGGCGCTGGCGCGGCTGGCCCTGCAGGGCGCCAACCTGCTGCTGCTGGATGAGCCGACCAACCACCTCGACCTGCCCGCGCAGGAAGCCCTGCAATCCCTGCTGGCAGATTACGAGGGCACCATCCTGCTGGTTTCGCACGACCGCTACCTGATTGACGCGCTGGCCACACAGATTTGGGAAGTGCTGCCCGAAGAAGGCAGCCTGCGGGTATTTGAGGGCAGTTACAGCCAGTATAAGGAATGGCTGGCGGCTCAGGCGGCTGCCGAAGCGGCGCGGCGCAGCGCCGAAAAAAACGCCCGCCCGGAGCGGCAGGCCGCGCGCCATGAACCATCCCGCAATCAGCAGCAGCGCCGGCAGGCGCAGATCAGCGCGCTGGAAAACGAAATCGGCGCGCTGGAAAAACGGCTGGAAGAAGTCGCCCGCCGGTTGGAAAATCCGCCCGCCGACCCGCTGGAAGTGAGCCGGCTGGGGGAAGAATATCAGCACATCCAGCGCAAACTGGATGAATGTCTGGAACGCTGGGCTGAACTTCACGAAACTGTAAATTAAGTACCCCAGTCGCGCAGGTAAAGAAAATCGTAGCCGATGGTGCGGTTGCTGACTTTGGCAATGGGCGGCAGAATGCGCTTGAACTGGTTACGGCGCATGCGCTCCACAACCTTATGAACGAAGGCGGCATCAAATCCCGCTTCGATGCATTCCTGCGGGGTGTAGCGCTGATCCACCAGCAGGTAGAGCAGTTGATCCACATCGGCGTAGGTGTAGCCCAGTTCGCCCTCGTCGGTCTGCCCCGACCACAGGTCTGCCGACGGAGCTTTGCGGCGGATGGACTCCGGCACGCCTATGGCTTCCGCCAGCTGGCGCAGTTGGGTCTTATACAGGTCGCCAATCGGGTTGAGGGCGCAGGCCGAATCGCCGTACAGCGTGGTGTAGCCGAGCAGAATCTCGGTCTTGTTGCCGGTGCCCACCACCAGCCCGCCAAAAGCCGCCGACTGATCGTACAGGATGATCATGCGCTGGCGGGCCATGATGTTGCCGCGGCGCATGTTGTCCATCTCCGGGAAGCGTTGGAAAAGCGGCTCGACCATCGGCGTAATTTCCACCGTCAGCGACTGCACCCCCGTGGCGTCAATTACTTTCTGCGCATCCTCCAGCGAATCGGGCGAAGAAGTGCGGTAGGGCATGCGCACGGCCAGCACGTTCTGACCGCCCAGCGCCTCGGCGGCCAGAAAGCAGGAAACCGCCGAATCGATGCCGCCGGAAAGGCCGATCACGGCGCGGCTGAAGCCCATGCGGGTGATTTCACTGCGGATGAAGCCGGTCAGAATCCGCCGGGCAAGGTCGGTGTTGATGGTCAGGTCAATCGTTTCCATGGCATTTCCCTTCTATCTGCCGGAGGTGCGGCTGGTGAGGATGCGGTTCAGTTCACGCTGGACGAGGGCGGTGCGCTCATCGCGCAGCAGCGGCAGGCGGGCGCGCGTGCGGTGCAGTTGATTCAGGTCAAGTTCCGCCAGCGTAACCCCTTCTTCAAAGTAGGGCGCCTGAACGATGAGTTCACCGTTGGGGTCAAAGACCGTCGAACCGCCCCAAAAGTTCAGTCCGTCCTCGTATCCCACGCGGTTGGTGTGCGCCACAAAGGCGGTGAACAGGCTGGCATAAGCGCGGTTGATATGTTCCACCCAGCGCGCCGATTCGAGGATGGGCGCGCTGTTCAGGCCGCGCCCCGGCGAAGCCGAAGTGAACAGGAACAGGTCGGCGCCGTCCAGCCAGAGCAGGTAGGGCGGCGAAGCGTGCCAGAAATCCTCGCAAATCAGCACCCCCGCGCGCCCAAAACGGGTTTCAAAAGCCTGAATGGCATCCCCCCAGGCAAAGAACCGCCCCTCATCGAACAGGCCGTAAGTGGGTAAGTAAACCTTGCGGTGGACATGGCGCACTTCCCCGCCGGAAAGATAGGCCGCGGCAATGTAAAAGCGGTTGCGCGTATCCTCTTCCACAAAACCCACCAGCAAATCCAGTTTTTGCGAGGCTTCCAGCAGGTGTCGAAAGAGCGGGTCATCGGCGCGGGGGCGGTGAGCCACCGCCGGGGTGAGGTCCTGCAGGACATAACCGGTCAGCGAAAGTTCGGGAAAGACGAGCAGGTCCACCCCGTCCTGAGCAGCCTGCTGCGCCAGAACAAGGTGTTTTTCGAGGTTTGCTTCCGGCTTACCCAGCACGGTGTTGATTTGAGCCATTCCAAGCGTTAGTTTCATGGGCTGTTTTGTCCTATGAGGAAAGATGAGGGGGCCGTCCGGCGGAAAGACGGCGGCGGTTGAGCGCGCGGACAAGGCGGATAACTTCGATCACCAGCACGCCGATCAGGCTGAGTCCGCCCAGCAGGTAACTCACGGCGTAATCGAGGCGGATATTTTGAAATGTCGGCACGGCATCTACCCGCCACGAAGAAAAGATGATCGTATGCAGGGCCAGCACAAAGCCCAGCAGACAGGCACGCGCCCCATTGATATTGAGGGCAAACGCTTTTTTCTCCACCGGGCGGGCAATCAGCAGCAGCACCAGCGCGGCCAGATACGGCAGCGGAAAGCGGTAGGTCAGTGTGCCGTCCGCATCAAAAACCGGCAAGGCCCACGGATACTGATCGGTGAGGGCCGTGCCGTAAGCACAGCCGGCCGCCCCGCAGCCCAGCCACACGCTCACCGCCAGCGGTATTAACATGCCTGCGGCGAGATCGGCAACCTGCGTGAAGGGCTGGTGACTGACCAGAGAAAGCAGGGGAATCATCAGCAAAACACCCAGCAGCGCGGTGGGGAAGATCAGTCCGCCTTCCCAAAAGCGCAGGGCGGCCGGCCAGTCATCGGCAAACAGATGCGGGTTAAGCCAAACGAAACCCGCCCGCCCACCGATCAGCGCCGCCAGCAGCACCAGCCAGCCGTTCAGCAGGGCGGCAAATTCTTTGCGCGGGGGCGCCTCCCGCCAGACCTGCAATAAACTCAACGATGCGCCGATTCCGACCATCAGCGAAAAGAGGTTCATCGCTTTGGATTATAGCACCATGAAGAACGGGTTACAAAATCGAACCGGCTCTTTGGGCAGGTTGACTATAATTTAGAAAAATCCTTCAATGCCCGGGAATTCATGAAAAGAGAAAAAACCGCCTTTGTCACCTTCTTGAAATTCCCGCCAGAGGTACTCGGTTTAATGCTCCTCTTTGTGGCGGGGCTGGGTTTGCGGTTGTACCGGCTGGCACTTCCGGCAATGTGGATTGACGAAATTGGTGTTTTGGAAGCCGCCTCACAACCGGCGTGGCAGCAGGCCGTTGCCGTGGCAAAAGGGCACATCATGGGCATGCCCCTGCATTACCTGCAAACGTGGGCGGCCGCTCAACTGGGCCTGCACAATGAATGGCTGCGCCTGCCCGATGCCCTGTGGGGTTCATTGACCATTCTGCTGGGCTACCGGCTGGCAAAATTTTATGTGGAAAAACCGGCCGCGCTCATCACCGCCGCGCTGATTGCCACCTCGCCCCTGCTGATTCGCTATTCGCAGGAATTGCGGTTCTACGCCGCGCTGTACTTCTTCTACCTTTTGCTGATTTTTTCTGCTCTGCAAGCGCTGGAAAAAAGGGGCTGGCTGCGCTGGCTGGCAGTTACGCTGATCGGCATGACCGGCATCCTTTTCCACATCTACACCATCACGGCGCTGGTTTTTGTTTATGCCGCCCTGCTGACCAGACCGCAGTGGCGCTCGCTGCGGAATTTGCGCTCCCTGCTGACCGTAACGATCCTTCTGCTGGGGTTTTTCGGCTGGGCCGCGGTTGAATTTGGGTCGGTGCCCGGTTATCGAACTCCCTTGTTTGCGCTGGAAAAACCCCTAAATTTTGTCTTGCGCGGGCTGGGCCTTGCCCCCATCCATTCCCCCCGCGGAGCAACCCTGCTTTATTATCTGCTGCTGGTGATTGGCTTCGCCGCCGGCGTGGCAGGCGCGCTCAAAGCCCGCCGCACCGCTTTGCTCATTCCCCTTCTGGCCAGCCTTGCCCTGATAGCGGTGATTCTCGGCATGAACTGGTACCGGCATTATTTCGTCCACAGCCGGCAAATTTACTATCTTTCCTACTGGGTTTACCTGCTTGCCGCCGCGGGGCTGTGTTCTCTGTTTGGGCGGCTGGCCCGGCGGCTCTCTTTTTTACAAAAGAATCAAACCCGCTTTGCCGTGGGAGGGACAATCCTTATCCTCGCCTTGTGTTCCCTGCCGGCCTTGTTGCAGTATTACCATGCCGAACGGAGTATAACCAAAAGCGGTTACGCCCCCCTTCTCGAACACTGGCAGGCAGGGGATTGGATATGCGTCATCCCTGATTTTGATGCGTTTGTCTTCCAGACCTATTGGAAAGAAGCGCTTGGTCCATGGCTGCTTTCTTGCGACCACAAGGAAATTTTCCAGAATCCGCAAGTTAAATTTGTAATTGCCAGCGAAGAGATGGACTTCTCCCCCGCTTTCCGCGAAATTTACCGCCCGCCAGCCGATACCTTTTACCCCAAACGCATCTGGATGCGGGAAAAGTGATGTTTATGGATGCAAAGCGTTCCTGCTTTCCTCAATCAATTCCTGAGTACGACGAGCGCTTGAGACATTCGCCGTCTTGGCGAAACGGATGATTGAGACCAACAAAACCACCAGTGAGATATACAGGACTGCGTTGATAATCAACCCCCCTGTCAGATAAAAGCGGTCTATCTGAATTGCCAGGAGAGCAATCGAACACCATAACACCACATCCAGATTGAACTTCTGCCAGTATATCCACAATACAAACGGCACCATCAAAAAAACATAGTGATGGTACCAGATCACATTCGGCATGAGGGTCATTGTCAACAGCAGCATAATAAACAGCGGTTCATTGGGGAGGGAAAACTTTTCCTTGTTAAAAAAATACCAGCCGGCCGTCAACAAAGATACCGAACCGAGAAATGCCAACAGAATACGATGCCAGAGAAATATATCCACATCCCAGAAGTTGGGGGTTGGGTCGAAGCGATACTGCATCCGCCAGACAAAATCAAGCAGATTGGCAATCGTCGTTTGTGAATTGGTATCCAAAGGGAATTGCACGCTTAACCATTGCAACACCGCCGGAAATTCCAGCCATGCCCCAAACCCATAGCGGAAGATGCTCAAGAGGCTGAAAAAGAGGATAAAGAGAAGAAATGTTCCGATTTCTTTAATCCTGCGGTTGGCAGCCAGATACAGAATCAATAATGCCGGGGTTAATTTGAGCAGGACAGCAACCGCAAGCCCCAGTCCGCTCAACCATGGGTTGCTCTGTTCATATTCGAACATAATAAAAATACCGGCCAGGACGATTAAGTTGATTTGCCCGACGTAAATCAATTCCTGAAACGGGGCATACATCACGGCAAAGAAAAGAGTCAGGAAAAGCAGAGCATGGTTTTTGAGCGCAAATCTCTTTGCCAGCCGAACGACAATAAATAGAATCAATAAAAAATTGAGTGCAATGAAAAGAAAAGCCCGCAGCGAAAAATTCCGGATGTGTGCAAACGGTTCGATGAACAACAACGCGGCCGGCGGGTATAAGAAACCCGCACCAATGTGATAAACAAAATACGGCGATTTTCCTTCCAGAGCAAGAGTGACCGCTTTTTCGTAAATCGCAAAGTCACCCAATGGTTTGACCAATGGAAAAGAACCCAGCAGATGCCGGAAAGTTACCAGACCGGCGATGGTATAAGCAGCTATATATAAAATCCATGCGATCACAACGAAATACTTTTTGAGTAAAGGTATTGAATTCGATCTCATCAATTTCCCCCGTTCTGGTATCTTTTGAGTTCGATTCCGGCAAGCACAATTATATAATCATTTTTCTGTCGAATGGATTGTTTTTCAACATCCATTTGCCCATGCTATAATCCCAGTAGTGATGAGCGAAGCCGAGCCTTCCCCCGCTTCTTCTACCCAAAACAACCACCAGCCGGAAGCCGCGCCGCCGCAAACCGAACCGGCCACCTCCCCGGCGGAGATTTATCTGCGCCTCGGCGTGGAAGTGCCCCCCAACTCAACCCTGCACCTGACCCTCGAAAGCCGCTCGCCGGATGGCAAACCGCTGGAAACCCGCTCGCTCACTTTCTCCAACCCGCCCCTGCCCCTGCCGGACTGGCTTGCTTCCTCCGGCGGTCAAATCCTGCCCCGCCCCTCCCGCTGGCAGCGCATAGCGGCGCATCTTCCGTCCATTCTGCTGGGACTGGCGCTGGTGGTTTACCTCGCCACCCGCCTGATTGCCCTGCCCGACTTCCCGGTCTATTTCTTTACCGATGAAGCCGTGCAAACCGTACTGGCGGCTGACCTGGTGCGGGATGGCTTTCGCGGCTATAACGGCGAATTTTTGCCCGCCTACTTCCCCAACGGCTCGATGTACAACCTGAGCCTTTCGGTCTATGTGCAGGTGCTGCCTTACCTGTGGTTTGGCAAATCGGTCTTTATCACCCGCGCCGTGCCGGCCGTCATCAGCCTGCTGGCAGCGCTTTCGGTCGGTTTGATGCTCCGCCGCGGCTTTGGCAGTTCCTTCGGCTGGGGAGCGGTCCTGCTGCTCACGGTGATGCCGGTCTGGTTTTTGCACTCCCGCACCGCTTTTGAAGCCGGGCTGGCGGTGACCTTCTTTGCCGTCTTCCTCTATACCTATCTGCGCTACCGGCAGGGTGAAACCGGCTGGGTTTATGCGGCCGTCACTGCGGCGGCACTGACCTTTTACAGTTACAGCCCGGCGCAAATGGTCATCGCCGCCCTTGCGCTTTTTCTGCTCATCTCGGACTGGCATTACCACTGGCAGCAGCGCCGCCGGCTGTTGCTGGCGCTGGGGCTGGCCGCTTTGCTGGCCCTGCCTTACCTGCGCTTTCACATCGAACATCCCGGCGAAACCCTGCGCCACCTGATCCTGCTCAATTCTTACTGGTTATCGGATGCCACCCCGCTGGAGAAATTCGGCATTTACCTGAGCGAATACCTTGCCGGTTTTAATCCCCTCTACTGGTTCATTCCCCAAAACGGCGAGTTGATTCGCCATGTGATGAAAGGCTACGGCCATTTGGGCTGGATTACCCTGCCCTTCATCCTGATCGGGCTGGTGCGGGTGGTGAGGAATCTGCGCCGCAGCGAATACCGCCTTGTGCTGCTGGCGCTGCTGGCTGCGCCCAGCGGCGCGGCACTGGTCAAACTGGGCGTTACCCGCGCGCTGTTCATCGTCATTCCCGCGGCGTTGATGGGCGGTCTGGGGCTGGAAAGCCTGCTCAACCGCCTGAGCGGTCTGCTGCAAAAACACTGGCCGCGCCCGAACTGGAAACTGTGGCTCAGCCTGCTGTTGTTTCTGGTCTTAACCCTCACGGCCTTTGCCATGCTGCAGGACGCTCTGACCAACGCCCCGTTGTGGTGGGATAATTACGGTTTGAACGGTTTGCAGTGGGGCGCCCGCCAGTTGTTTGCCGAGGTCAGGGACTACCTGAACGAAAACCCCGGCGTTGATCTGGTGGTTTCGCCCTCGTGGGCCAACGGCACAGACGTCATCGCACGCTTCTTCTTCGCTGACCCGCTGCCCTTCCGCATGGGCAGCATCGAGGGCTACCTGAACGAGTATCAGCCGCTGGCCGAAAACACCCGTTTTGTGATGCTGCCCGAAGAATGGCAGAAAGCGGCCGAAAGCAACAAATTCAGCGATGTTTACATCGAGCGGACGTTGAATTACCCCAACGGTAAGGTGGGGTTTTACTTTGTGCGCCTGCGCTATGTGGAAAATGCCCGGCAGATCTTCGAGCAGGAACGGCAAGAGCGGCGCGCCTTGCAGCAAAAAACAATCCGCCTGAACGACGGCACGCTGCTGAATGTCCGCTTCTCGCGGCTGGATATGGGTGAAATCGAACACGCCTTCGACGGCCAGCCGGGCACGCTGATTCGCACACTGGAAGCCAACCCCCTCGTCCTCAACCTGAAGTTTGATCAACCGGTGACGCTGCAATCACTCAGCGCGATAATCGGCGGCGTGCCGGGCAAGGTGGTGGTGTGGGTGTATCCTCCCGGCGGGGAAAAGCCGCGCCGCTTCGAGGCGGAAAAAGAGGAAACCCCCGACCCGCGCGAGGTCAACATCCCCTTCGGTACATTATTGACCGCCGGTCAGATAGACATTGAAGTGTACAGCACGCGCGATGGCGAAAGCGCGCATGTGCATTTGTGGGATGTGCAATGGCAGTGAGCCAACCTGCTCCGCGCCGTAAACGTTCCGCCGGGCTGAAAGTCCTCGCCTTTGCCAATCTGCTGATCGGCCTCGGCGGCTGGCTGAGGCTCGTTGAGGTCATTCGCAACGCCGAGTTTTACACCAGCCTGAATCTCCAGCCGGGTCTGTGGTATTTCATCGCCAGCGGGGTGTTCTTTGGCGTTTTGGGCCTGCCCGCCGCGGCGGGTTTGTGGCTGCGCCGGCGCTGGGGCATCGCGCTGGCGGCTGCGACTCTGCTGGTGTGGCTGGGGTGGGACTGGTTCGAAAGGCTGGTGCTTGCCCGCTCGCCTCAATTTTCTAACCTGCCTTTCAGCCTGTTTGCTTCGCTGGCGCTGGTTTGGCTGGCGGGTTGGGTTTTATGGAAGGAATGGAAAACCACATGAATGCGAAGGATATGGAAATCGAAGCCAAGTTTTTGCTGCGGGATTTAGCCGCCTTTCGTCAGCGGCTGGAAGCGCTGGGAGCGGAAAAGGTGCAGGACAGGCACCATGAAATCAACCTGCGTTTCGACCTGCCGGACGGCAGCCTGACCCGCGCCCACCGCGTGCTGCGCCTGCGGCAGGATGACCGCGCCCTGCTCACCTACAAGGGCGCCAGTCAGGAAGGCGCCGAAGTGGCCATCCGTCAGGAAGTGGAGGTAGAAGTCAACGATGCCGATGCCTGCCGCCGTCTGCTGGAAGCGCTGGGGTATCAGGTCAGCATGATTTATGAAAAATACCGCACCACTTACCGGCTGGGAGCGGCGGAAATTGTGCTGGATGAAATGCCTTTCGGGCTGTTTTGTGAAATCGAAGCACCGGACGCAGGTACCATTCATCAACTGGCGCAGCAGCTTCACCTGAACTGGGAAGCCCGCATCTGGCTGGGCTATTACACCCTTTTCGACCGCCTCAAAACCCTCACCGGTCTGACCATGCGCGATTTGACCTTTGAGAACTTTCGCCAGAATCCGGTTGACCTTAAAATTCTGGGAATCGCCTTTGCGGATTGATTCGCTTTTCTGCCGAACTTGGGTGAAGAGCGGATGCGGGGGTGACATGCCCCGGTTTACGTCATTGCGAGCCGCCGTCAGGCGGCGCGGCAATCTCCCGCAAAGCCGGCGGGGAGACCCCCACCTGCCCTTTACCGAACGCAGGGCGGTGCAAGTGTCGCTGACGCTCGGGGTGAGGTTAAGCGGTTTATGTCACCGCGAGCCGCATCCCCACAGGCGGGGACGGCCTCATCATCCCAACTTGTGGTTCGGTTAAAGACCTTTCCGCCGCCTTGTTTTCACCATTAAATAATTTTTACCAGATCTTAATCCGTTCTTTGTGGTTTGCTAATCTTAAGGGGGTAAGATAAGATCAGGCCTCGTTTCCTTTGCGGACGGCCGCACCGAATTACGAGGCACATTTTATCGGGAGGACATTCATGCACATTCTGGTCACCAATGATGACGGCATACACGCGCCGGGTCTGCTGGCACTGGCGCAGGCGGTCAAGCCGCTGGGCAAAGTCAGCGTGCTGGCGCCGGACCGTAACTGGTCGGCTTCCGGGCATGTCAAAACGCTCGACCGCCCCCTGCGGGTGAAAGAAATGCCGCTGGAGGACGGTACCCCCGCCTTTGCCACCGACGGCGCGCCTTCGGACTGCGTGGCGCTGGCGATTTGCAATTTTTTAGGTGAGAAAGTAGATCTGGTCGTTTCCGGCGTCAACCCGTATGCCAATCTCGGCCACGATGTCACGTATTCCGGCACGGTCACCGCGGCGATGGAAGCGGCCATCTGGGGCCTGCCCGCGATTGCCTTTTCGCTCGATTCGCCCAAAAATCACCTTACGCTTGCCGATTTCGAGGCCGCCCTGCAGGTTGCCCGTCAGGTCACGCGTACCGTCATTCAGAACGGCCTGCCGGAGGGCAATTTGCTCAATGTCAACATTCCCTTTTTACCGTTGGAGCAAATTAAGGGCTTTCGGCTGACGCGCATGGGCCTGCGGGTGTATCACGATAAACTCGATTCGCGGGTTGACCCGCGCGGCCGCCCGTATTACTGGATCAGTGGCGACTCGCCCACCGGCATCCCCGAACGCGGCAGCGACATCGGCGCCGTGGCGGACGGCTTTGTCTCCATCACCCCGCTCAAACTCGACCTGACCGCCTATTCACTGTTCCCCGAACTCAATGAGTGGGAGTGGATGAAAGAAGAAGTCTGAAAACTGGCCTTCGTTTACCAGCGCGCCGTCCCGCCGTTCCCGCCGGCGGGATTAATTTTGTTTATACATTTTATTAATCAAAAATTGATAGAGTTGCTCCAATATAGTAATATATGTTCACGAATAACCGTGCGCAAAACCCATGCTGCAGCGCCGGTTGATAGAATTGTGAGGTTTGAAACATGAAATGGTCGTTGAAAATTGCACGGGTGGCAGGAATTGACATTCAAATCCATGCCACTTTCCTGTTGATTTTGGGCTGGGTGGCGTTCAGTTACTATCTGGTCGGGCGTTCGCTGAATGCGGTGGTCAGTGGAGTGGGCTTTTTGCTGGCGCTGTTTTTGTGTGTCGTGCTGCACGAACTGGGCCACGCCCTCACTGCCCGCCGCTTTGGCATTCAAACCAGAGATATCACCCTGCTGCCCATTGGCGGCGTTGCCCGGCTGGAACGCATGCCCGAAAAACCGGTGCAGGAATTGTGGGTGGCACTGGCCGGCCCGCTGGTGAATGTGGTCATCTCGGCGGTGTTGTTTGTGGTGCTGCTGGTCAGTGGCGGGTGGCAGCCCTTTGCTTCGCTGAGCATGACCGGTGGGCCTTTCCTCGAGCGGCTGATGGTGGTCAACCTGTTTCTGGCGGGCTTCAACCTGATTCCCGCCTTCCCGATGGACGGCGGCCGGGTGGTGCGCGCTCTGCTGGCCACCCGTCTGCCCTACACGCAGGCAACGCAGGCCGCCGCCACGCTGGGGCAGGCGCTGGCGTTCGTGTTCGGCTTCATCGGTCTGTTCACCAATCCGTTTCTGGTGTTCATTGCCTTCTTCGTCTATATCGGCGCGGCGCAGGAAGCCAGCATGGTGCAGATGAAATCGGCGCTCAGCGGCATTCCCGTCTCGCAAGCCATGGTCACCGATTTTCACACCCTGCAGGAAGGCGAACCGCTCAGCCGCGCCATCGAATTGCTGATGAGCAGCACCCAGCAGGATTTTCCGGTGCTTTCCGGCCAGCGCGTGGTGGGTATTTTGACGCGCAAATCGCTGGTAGAAACCTTGCAGCGGCTGGGGCAGAATGCGCCGGTTTCGGCGGCAATGGACTGCAAATTCGAGAGCGCGCACATCAACGATATGCTGGAAGAGGTCTCGCGCAAATTGCAGGAACGCGAGTGCCACACCATGCCGGTGGTGGCCGATGACCATCTGGTGGGACTGGTGACGATGGAAAATATCGGCGAATTTCTGATGATTCGCTCGGCGCTGGAAAAACGCGCCGCCGCAGCCCGCTGACCTGCTGTGCTTTAGCCCTGACATTCATCCGTAAGGGTTCTGTAAGCCCTTACGGATTTTGATTCCCTGCTCAGGATGTATAATCTCATCAGAGATTCCCGCTGGCGATGAGAAAATCCTCCCTTCTCGACCTGCTGCCCCTTTTCCTCTACCTTTTGCTGACCGCCGCGCTGCTTGCACTGGCCCTGACCAACACCGGCGGGCAAACCGGCTACCCGGTGGATGATGCCTACATCCACATGGCCATCGCCCGCCACTTTGCTCAGCACGGGCGCTGGAGCGTTGACCTCAGCGCGTTCACCTCGGCCAGTTCCTCACCACTGTGGACTTTCCTGATGGCCGCGGTTTTTCGGATAATCGGCGTGCGCGACTGGGCCGCGCTGCTGCTCAGCCTGCTGGCGGGCGCGGCCGCCTTGCTGACCGCTCAGCGTCTGCTGACAAACAGCGGCCGGCGGCTGGTGCGGGCTGCGCTGGCCGTGCTGGTGCTGATTTTCACCCCCCTGCCGGTGCTGGGCCTGACCGGCATGGAGCACGCCCTGCACGCCTTGCTGAGCGCGGCGGTGTTGTGGTCGGCTGCCGAATTTCTCGCCGCGCGGGAACAGTCCATCCGCTCCCGGCCGGGTTTGCTCATCCTCTGCGCCTTACTGCCGATAATCCGTTACGAAGGGCTGTTTCTCTTGTTGTGGGTTTTACTTGCCCTGCTCTGGCAGAAGCGGCTGCGCGCTGCGCTGACGCTTGGCACGGCGGGTGCTTCGCTGGTGACCCTCTACGGGCTGATTTCCCTTGCCAACGGCTGGGCTTTCTTCCCCAATTCGGTGCTGGTCAAAAGCTCGCCGGCGTTGACCTCCATGGCGGGGCTGGCTCAATTTCTAACGCAGGGCATTGTCAACCTGCTGGATACACCTGCCCTCTTCGGCCTGATTCTGGCCGTTTTGCTCGCCTTTGCGCTGGGCGAGGGGCTGGGGCTGCTCGTGCCGGCTCAGCGCTGGCGGGTGGGTCTGTTCAGCGGCATGTTCCTTCTGCATGTGCAGCTGGCCAAAGTGGGCTGGTTTTTCCGCTACGAGGCTTACCTCATTTTCACCGGTAGTTTACTGTTGATGGAACTGCTGGCCGTCCTGGTCAAATGGCTGCAAAGCCGCCCGCAAGTGCGTTTTACCCCTTTTACGGCCACCGCTCTCACCATTACCCTGCTTCTGCTGCTGCCGCTGGCCTACCGCGGCGGTAACGCTCTCTCGGCCTACCCCCTTGCCGTGCGCAACATTCACGAGCAGCAGGTTCAAATGGCGCGCTTCGTAAACCGCTTTTACAACGGTAAAACCATCGTGGCCAATGACATCGGCGCAATCAGTTATTACAACGACATCCACCTGATTGACATTGTCGGGCTGGCCAACCGCCAGACCGGCCGCTGGTGGCAGGAAGGCAACTGGAGCCTCGAAAAAGTGAATCACCTTGCCGCAGAACAGGGGGCCGCGCTGGCCGTCCTTTACCCGCAGTGGTTCGACCTTTACCCAAAGCCGGACGAGTGGGTGGAGGCGGGTCGCTGGCGGATTGCTGATAACATCGTCTGCACCAGCGATACGGTCGGTTTTTACGCCCTCAGCCCAGCGCAGGAGGGGAAAATTGCCCAAAATCTGCGCGCATTTTCGCCGGCATTGCCGCCAACCGTTGAGTGGCAGGTAACTGTCCCGCCAACCCCCTGAAGGGGTGCTGCGGCTCAGGCATCCGGCGGGGGTATCTGCCAGCCGGTTTGCGCTGCCCATTCCTCCGCCGCCAGGTAAATCAAATCCACCGCCGGGTCTTTGACATCCGAGTAAAGGTGGCGTTCATGGGGCAAATGCGCCGCCAGCATCCGCTTCAGCCGCGCATAGGCCTGCGCGGTCAAAGGGTGCGAACGCAAATACTCCCGAAAGAGCAGCGGGTAGCGCTGATTTGGGGCACCTTCAACGCGCACGTGCAGGTTGACCGCGCGCCAGCCGGGCGGCGGTTTGAACAACCATTTTTGCCAGCCTGCTCCATCATCATCCCATCCCGGCGGCAGGTGGTCGCCGGTGATATCTTCGCGGTGGGTGAAACCAGCGTCAGTCAGGCGGCGCACCACCTCTTCTTCCAGCGCGCTTACCGTGACCTGAATATCAATGATATCCTTGGCATCCAGCCCCGGCACAGCAGTTGAACCGATGTGGTCAATGCGCAAAGCCAGCGCGCCTAGCGCCTGCCGCAGAACGGCGGCAATCTGCTGAAATTCCTGCGTCCATTCATTTTTGTAAGGGGTGATTTCGATGACCATGCGGCGATTATATTCTATAATCTCGGCTTATGAAGCATCGAATCATCATCAGCATTTTCCTGACCCTCTGGCTGGCAGGTTGTCAGGTTCTGCCGCAAATTTCTTCTCTCAGTCCTGCCGCACTCCCTGTTGACCCCACTCAAACGCCCTTTCAACCTTTACCGGCCACCGCCATACCGGCAACTGACATACCCGCCACTGCCATAGCGGCGGTGGCCAATCCGCCGGCGGTCAATTCCCCCGCCGCGCAGGTGTGGTTCGACCCGCACCTGCCCGCCGGCCTGCGCGCGGGCATCACCCTGCCGGCAGGCTGGCAATGGGGCGAGCACGCCGAAGATGCCGAAGTGCGCCTGCAGGTGGGTGAAGAGGGCCTGCCGGCCGGCAGGTGGGTCTATGCGCTGGTTGCCCGCTTTGCCACCATCGAAGACGGCATGGACGCCGACGCCCTGCGAAGGCGGTGGTACGGATTGGATGATGCTCCCGACTTCCCCTTGCTGGTTGAAGCGGACACGCTGGCCATGTTGACCGCCTGGTGGGGAGCGCCCGGCGAGGGAGCGGTGCAGGTGGTGGCGGACGGCGGTTTGGGCGATGCCCTGTGGCAGCAGCCCGAAGCGCGCGGACTGATTCCCTTTGAGCGCCTCGAACCGCGTCTGAAAGTCCTCCGGCTGAACGGCATCTCCCCGCTGGAACGCGGCATGAATCCGGCTGAATATGCGCTGGCCATCCCCTACACGCTGAACGGCAACCGCGCCGAAGAACTGATTGCCAACATTCCCTCCGGCAACCGCGATGAAAACAAGATGACCGTTGTGGCGGTGACCGGCGTGACCGCGCTGGTACGCGCCACCGCCCTTTACCTGCGCCTGCTCGGCGTGGAACACGCGCTGGGCGAAGTGACCGACTGGCTGAGGGAAGCCGATATCACCCACATCAACAACGAAGTGGCTTTTCGGGAGGGCTGTTCGCCGCCGCAGGAAGGGCTGGATGAAAGCGGCATCATCGTTTTTCCCTGCAGCGACATCCGCTGGATTGAACTGCTGGAAAAGGCAGGTACCGATGTGGTGGAGATGACCGGTGACCACTTCATCGACTCGCAGCCGGAGGATGTGCTGTTCACCCTGCAAGAGTATCACCGGCGCGGCTGGAAAACTTACGGCGGCGGAGCAAATCTCCAAGAGGGCTGGCAGCCGGCGCTGTTCGAACACAACGGCAACCGCATCGCCTTTGTGGGCTGCAATGCCAAAGGGCCGGCCTATGCGGCCGCTTCTGCCACTAACCCCGGCGCGGTGTTGTGCGATTTCGACCGGCTGAGCGCCGAAATTGCCCGCCTGCGGGCGGAGGGCTACCTGCCGATTGTGACCTTCTCGCACCTTGAATACGAAACCTTCAGCGCCCGGCCGCAAGCTGTGGAAGATTTCGAGCGCGTTGCTCAGGCCGGGGCGGTGGTCGTTTCCGGCAGTCAGGGCCACCTGCCGCAGGCTATGGAATTTTACGAAGGCAGTTTTTTACATTACGGTCTGGGCAACCTGTTCTTCGACCAGTACTCGCTGGGAGAGCCGTTCGAGCGCGCCTTCGTTGACCGGCATATCTTCTACGACGGGCGTTACCTCGGCGTGGAACTGCTCACCCTCCGCTTTGAGGATTTTCTGCGCTCCAGCCCGATGAGCGATGAAGAACGCCGCACGCTGCTGGAAGCCATCTTTGCTGCCAGCGGCTGGTAAATCCGCCGGGCAGTCATTCGTTCAGCATTTCTGCCAGCGCCAGCAGGCCCAGCCAGTACGAACGCCAGCCAAAACCGGCAATCGTCCCCTGGCAGACCGGCGCCAGCAGCGAGGTGTGCCGGAATTCCTCGCGCGCGGCCGGGTTGGAAAGATGCACCTCGATGACCGGAACGGCAATGGCCGCCACCGCATCGCGCAGGGCTACCGAGGTGTGGGTATAACCCGCCGGGTTGAACACCACCCCATCCATGGTGCGGTGCGCTTCGTGCAGGGCGTTGATTAATTCCCCTTCGTGATTCGATTGGAAGCAGGTAACTTCCAGATTCAACCCCTCACCGGCGTTAATTAAGCGGCGGTTGATTTCTTCCAGCGTCAGGCTGCCGTAAACCTGCGGCTCGCGCTCGCCCAGCAGGTTAAGGTTTGGGCCGTGCAGGATCAGCACTTTCTTCATCATGTCCTCACCTCTCTCAAAGCCTCATCGGCCGACACAACCACCCCGTATTCCACCTGGCCGGCGGCCCGCGGCAGGCTGAAGCGCAGTTCGCCGCCGCGCCGTTTCTTATCCACCCGCAAGGCGGCGCGGATTTCTTCCGCCGCCAGCCCGGGCGGGGGCTGAACCGGTAAACCGATGCCCCCCAGCACCTCTGCCAGCCGGCTGCTCAAACCCGCCTGCGCCAGCCCCAAACGCTCGGCAAGGCGCGTTTCCCACACCATGCCGATGGCCACCGCTTCGCCGTGGCGCAGGCGGTAATGACTGGCTTTTTCCAGCGCGTGGCCGAGCGTATGCCCAAAGTTCAACACCTCGCGCAGGCCCTGCTCGTAGGGGTCGGCTTCGATGACACGCACCTTGACCGCCGCGGCGCGGCGCACCAGCCATTCCCAGCGCCCGGCCAGCCCATCCAGCCCGGCGGCGCAGGCGGTCAGCAAATCGGCATCGCCGATGACCGCGTGTTTGACCACCTCGGCCATGCCGCTGCGGATTTCCTCAACCGGCAGGGTGTTCAGGGTGAGCGGATCGGCCAGCACCGCACGCGGCGGGTAGAACGCCCCCACCAGATTTTTCCCCTGCGGCAGGTCAACGCCGGTCTTGCCGCCAATGGCGGCATCCACCATCGCCAGCAGTGTGGTGGGCAGGTTGACCCACGCCACACCGCGCAGGTAGGCCGAGGCGGTAAAGCCGCTCAAATCGCCCACCACGCCGCCGCCCAGTGCCAGCAGCAGACTGCCCCGCTCCACGCCGCCTTTCACAAACTGCGCCCACAAATCGGCGGCGGTTTGCAGGGTTTTGTGCTCCTCACCGGCGGAGATGACGCACTTCATCACCTGCCAGCCCTGTTCAGCCAGTTCCTTTTGCAGGGGTTCGCCGTAGAGGGCGGCGGTGTGGTCATCGCACACCAGCGCGGCAGAAGTAAACCTGCCCAACGGCTGCAAATGTTCGGCGGCCTGCGCCAGCAAACCGTTTTTCACCCTCAAGCGGTACGGCTGCCCCATACCGCGGATGGGGAAAACCCCCAGCGCGCTCAGAATGTGCCAGCCGCTTTCCTCCATGCTGCGCCCGTCGGTGCTGACCTGCAGGGGAAAGGACTTGTAATGCCCCCGGCGGGCGGCCAGCAGGCGTTCAAGGCGGCCTTGCCAGTCCTCCCCGCCGTTCAAAAGGGGTCGGTTTTGATGGCCGTTTTCCAGCCGCTGCCGCAGGGATACCGGCGCGGCCGTGAGGCAAACCACCTCACCGTGTTCCTCCGCCTGCTGCCGGTTATGGGGGTCAAGCAGTGCCCCGCCGCCCAGCGCGGCCACACCCGCCGGCCGGGTGAGCAGTTCCGCCAGTGCGTTCCGCTCGCGCTGCCGAAAGCCGCCTTCGCCTTCCTCTTCGAAAATGCGGGGGATACTTACGCCGGCCGCGCGCTCGATGCACTCATCCAGATCGTAAAATGGCACTTCCAGCCGTTCGGCCAGCCAGCGCCCCAGCGTGGTCTTACCGCTGCCGGGCGGGCCGTAAAGGAAAAACCACTCGCCGCCCATTATTCCTGCTCCCCGCCGTGCCAGAAAACCGCATCATCCTCCCGCAGGTGAACATCACCAAGGCGGGGGCGCGGCAGGGCCGCAAAGCGCGGCAGCATCTCCGCCAGCGAGTCGCCGCCCAGTTTTTCCAGCAGGGCATCGGCCAGCACATACGCCAGCATGGCTTCCACAATCACCACCGCGCGCGGCACGGGGCAAAAGTCGGAACGTTCGTAGCGTGTTTCCACCTCGCGCCCCTCGGCCAGATCCACCGAACGCTGCGGGGTGAGGGTGGTGGCAATCGGTTTCATTGCCGCGCGCACCAGAATGGGCTGACCGGTGGTAATGCCCCCCTCCAGCCCGCCGCTGTTGAAGCCCTGCCGTTGGAGTTCCTGCCCGGCCAGCAGAATGGGGTCGTGCACCTGTGTGCCGGGGCGGGCGGTGTTCTCAAAAGCCGGGCCGATTTCCACGCCCTTGATGGCGGGTATGCTCATCACCGCCGCGGCGATGCGCGCATCCAGCCGCCGCTCCCAGTGGACGTACGAACCGAGGCCGGGCGGCACGCCCAGCGCAAACGCCTCGATCACCCCGCCCAGCGTATCCCGTTGCTGCATGATTTGGCGGATGCGCGCCTGCATGGCTTCGGCCGCTGCCTCGTCCGGGCAGGCCACTTCGCTGTTCAGCGCGCGCCGGATGCGTTCTTCCGGCGGCATGGCGCTTAAATCGGCGCGGATTTCGCCAATGGAGCAGACATAACCGCCGATGCGGATGCCGAACTGCGCCAGCAAATGCCGGCAGACCGCCCCGCCGGCCACCCGCGCCGCCGTTTCACGCGCCGAGGCGCGTTCCAGCGCCGGGCGCAGGTCGTCATAGCCGTATTTCAACACCCCGCTCAGGTCGGCATGGCCGGGGCGCGGCACGGTGAAACGCCGGATGGCTTTGTCTTTCCAGCGCGGGTGATCGAGGTTTTCGATGAACACCGCCAGCGGCGCGCCGGTGGTTTTGCCGTCCATCACCCCGCCCAGAATGCGGGCGCGGTCCTGTTCGATCTTCATGCGCGGGCCGGCGCCGTATCCGTGCTGACGCCGGGCAAGGTCGCGGTTGATGATTTCCTCATCCAGCGGCAGGCCGGCGGGCAGACCTTCCAGAATCATCGTCAATCCCGGCCCGTGCGATTCGCCGGCCGTCATCAGGTGCAGTCTCATGGGTTTTCTCCGAAGGGTTGGGCAGGCGGCTGACGGAGCGCTTCCCAAAGGGTTTGAGCCGAGGGGGTGTAGCCCGTCCAGCGGGCAAAGGCCAGCCGTGCCTGCTCCACCAGCATCCCCAGCCCGTTGGCCGCTTTCAGCCCCTGCCGGCGGGCGCGGCGCAGCAGGACGGTTTCTGCCGGGTTATAGACCAGATCGTACACCACCGCCTGAGGCGGCAGCGGGATTTCGTCCGGGTAGGGACAATCCTCGGTATGCGGCGACATGCCCACGGGCGTTGCGTTGATGACGGCGCGCACATTCTGCCAGCGTTCCAGCACGGACGCATCCAGCGGCAGCGTGACAATTCTACCGGGCAGGCGCAGGGCTTTCAAATCGCGGGCTACCTGTGCCCCCTGTTCCACGCGGCGCGTTGCCAGCACCACCCGCCAGCCGTGCAGCATCAGCATGTAGGCCACCGCGCGCGCCGCCCCGCCGCCGCCCAGCAGCAGCGCCGCAGCGGGGGTTCTTTGCTCCGCTGCCGCACCCGAGAGGCGTTGAAAATCCGCCCAAAAACCCTCGGCATCGGTATTATCTCCCATCAGCCGATTGCCGCGCGCATAGAGCGTGTTGACCGCGCCAACCGCCTGCGCCGTGGGGGTCAATTCGTCCAGAAAGCGCAGCACATTTTGTTTGTGGGGAATGGTGATGTTCAACCCGTGCAGGCGCAATGCCGGCGGAGCGCGCAAACCCTCTACCAGCGCGCGCAATTGAGCCTCTCCCTCCGGCAGCGGCGGCACATTGTACAGGCGGTATTCTCCCTGCAGGCCGGCTTCCCGCAGGGCGGCGCGCTGCAGGCGCGGCGAAAGGCTGTGCCCCAACTGCCCGCCGATCAACCCCAGCCGCCAGTAAGCAATGGACTGAATATCGCTCATCCGCCCAATTCATCCTCCGCGCGGGTTTCTGCGCCCAGTTCCCGCAAAGTTTGTTCGAACTGCGGGTATGATTCTGCCATAATTTCGGCACCCTGAACAGTGACCGGTTCGGCAGCCGCCAGCCCGGCAACCGCCGCGGCCATGGCAATGCGGTGATCACCGCCCGCCGCCACCGTCTCCCCGCCGCGCAGACCGCCCCGCCCGTAGATGGTAAAGCCGTCCTCGTGTTCCCTGACCTTTGCCCCCAGCCGGTTCAGCAGAGAGCAAATGGCGCGGATGCGGTCGGATTCCTTGTAGCGCAGTTCCTGCGCCTGCCGCACGCGGGTGATTCCTTCGGCAAATGCCGCCGCCACCGCAAACACGGGGAACTCGTCAATCATTGCCGTGACCCGTTCGCCGCTGATTTCGACCCCGTACAGTGGAGAGTGGGCAATGGTCACATCACCGAACGGTTCGCCGCCCTGTTCGCCGCGCGGCGTAATGGTCAGGGTGGCGCCCATCTCCCGCAGGGCTTCCAGCAGTCCGGTGCGGCCGGGGTTCAACCCCACCCCCCGCAGGGTAATCTGCGAGCCGGGGGTGATTGCCGCCGCCACGGCCCAAAACGCCCCGGCGGAAAGATCGCCCGGAATGGAAAGGCGCAGCGGCGGCAGACTGCCGCTGACAGGGTGCACCCTCACGGCCCAGCCCTTGGTTACCGCCTCTGCTTCAATCTGCACGCCCAGCGCGCTCAACAGCCGCTCGGTATGATCGCGCGAGCGGTGCGGTTCGATGACCGTGTGCGGGCGGTTGGCGGCCAGCCCGGCCAGCAGCAAACAGGATTTGACCTGTGCGCTGGCTACCGCCAGCCGCTGTGTGCCGCCGTTGAGGCGAATGCCGCCGGGGCGCGCCTCGATGATCAGCGGTGCGTATTCGTCATCGCTGGCGGTGATGGAAACGCCCATCTCGCGCAGCGGCTGAACGATGCGCCCCATCGGACGGCGGCGCAGGCCGGCTGAACCGTCCAGCACGGCGGCGGTGTTGCGCGCCGCCAGTGCCCCGGCCAGCAAGCGCAGCGTGGTGGCCGAATTGCCGCAGTCCAGCGCCGCCGCGGGAGTGTGCCATTCCCGCCCCTGCAGGGTCAGCGTTTCACCTTCCAGTACCCATTCCACCCCCAAAGCGCGCAGGGCGTTGAGCAGCACGCGCGTAACGCCCGAATCCAGAAAGTGCTGGATGCGGCTTTCACCATCGGCCAGCGCGGCCAGCAGGGCGGCGCGGTGAGAGATGGATTTGTCGCCCGGCAGGGTGATTTCGCCCCGCAGGCGTTGGGTGGGAAAAACCGTCAGCCTGCTCATGCCGCGTTTTTCTCCTCGCGGGGCTGAGTCAATTCCCGCCGCCGGCGGGCGGCGCGTTCCAGTTCGGCGGCCAGAGCGGGGTAGTTTTCCGCTTCCAGCAGTTGAGCAAGGCTCTCAATTTGGCGGTGCAGGCGCTGCAGGGCCGGCAGAATACTGGCGCGGTTGAAGCGTAAAATATCCAGCATGATGGAGAGGGGCGTTTCGGCAACGCGGGTGGTGGAGCGAAAGCCCGGCCCGATCAGCGGCGCGCTTTCCGGCGGGGTGATGCCCGCCAGCGCCGCCGCCGTCAGGTAGGGCAGGTGGCTGGTGGAAGCCACCATCGCATCATGCTTGTTTGCTTCCATCCAGACCGGCCGCGCCCCAACCGCGCGCACCAGTTCTTCCGCCAGCCGGCGGGCCGCCACGCCGGTGCGCGGCAGGGGGGTGAGCGCGAACGGCGCGCCGCGGTACAGGCCCGCCTCCGCTTCTGCCAGTGAGGTGCGTTCCTTGCCGCACATCGGGTGACCGCCCAGCGGGTCGAAGCGCGGCGGCAGGCTTTCCATCTTCCGCACCACCGCGCCTTTGGCCGAGCCTAAATCCAGCACCACCGCCGCGCCCGGGTGCAGAGCGGGTAGTTCTTCCAGCAGTTGCAAAATCGCCGAGAGGGGTGTCGCCAGGATGATCAGGTCGGCCTGCGGCAGCAAATCCGCCGGCGAGGTGCTGAGGGCATCGGCCGCACCCATGGCCGCGGCCAGCTCCACCACCGCCGGGTTGCGATCCACACCCAGCAGGGCGGCGCACCGCCCGCGCAGGGCCATGGCCAGCGATCCGCCCATCAGCCCCAGCCCCACAATTGCCACCCGCAGTTCTGCCAGCGGGCGCTCAAAGTGGGGGTCTTCGGCCATTATCGCGCTCCTGCGGCAGGGGTTGACCCAGCGGCGGGGCAACCGTGCGCCCCACTGCTTCGGCAACGGCGCGCACCTGACGCACCAGCTCGGCAAACCGCTCCGGCTTGAGCGACTGGCTGCCGTCCGAGAGGGCTTCTTCCGGGCGGGGGTGCACTTCGATGATCAGCCCGTCTGCCCCGGCGGCAATGGCGGCGCGCGCCACGGGGGTGACGAACTGCCACAAACCGGTGCTGTGGCTGGGGTCGAGCATCACCGGCAGGTGGGTGAGCGATTTCAGCACCGGCACGGCGTTGATATCGGTGGTGTTGCGGGTGGCGGTTTCAAAGGTGCGGATGCCGCGCTCGCACAGAATCACCTGCCGGTTGCCGTGCGAGAGGATGTACTCGGCGGCCATCAGCAGTTCTTCCACGGTGGCGCTCATGCCGCGTTTGAGCAGGGCCGGTTTGCGGGTTTCGCCAATGGCGTGCAGCAGGGCAAAGTTCTGCATGTTGCGCGCGCCGATCTGCAGCACATCTGCCGCCGCGCTGACCTGCTGCACCTGCTCGGTGGCCAGTACTTCGGTCACAATGGGCAGGCCGGTGGCGGCGCGGGCTTCGGCGAGCAGTTCCAGCCCTTCGGCGCCCAGACCCTGAAAGGAATAGGGCGAGGTGCGCGGTTTGTAAGCGCCGCCGCGCAAGGCATGGGCGCCGGCTTCGCGCACGGCGTGGGCAATTTCCAGTATCTGGCTGCGGCTTTCCACCGAACACGGGCCGGCAATCAACAGCACGGCGCTACCGCCGATATCACGCTCGCCAATTCTGACCTGTGTATCGGCATCGCTGAACTCGCGCGAGGCCAGTTTGTAGGGCCGCAAAATGGGCAGGACGCGGTCGACGCCTTCCAGCAGCATGAACTGGTCCTTGGAAACGGCGCGGTCATCGCCGATGGCGCCGATCACCACCCGCTCGGCGCCCTGTGAGAGGTGCACACTCAATCCCTGACTGCGCACGCGGGCAACCACATTTTCAACTTGCTGAGGTGTGGCATCCTTTTGCATGACGATTAACATGAAAACCTCCTTTGGTTCAAGATAACGCTAAATCCGGGCGCAGGCGGGCCGCCTCTCCCAGATATACATGACGAACGGCAGATTGGGGCAAATCACAATTCCAGTGAATCAGCACGCGGATGCAGCGCGGCAGCGCGCCCGGCACAGGAATTTCCTGCGCGCACATCAGCGGCACTTCCGTCCAGCCCAGCTGGCGGGCGGCCTGCGCCGGAAAGACCGATTGCAGATCCGGCGTCACGGTGAAGAGCGCGCTGGCGGCATCCGCCGGACGAAAGGCGGGGTTGGCTTCGGCAATGGCCAGCAGCAGGCGGCGGGCGGCCTCTAAAACGGCTTCCGGCCGATCTTCTTCTACGGTAATTGCTCCGCGTATACCTCGTACCGACATGCTTCGACCTCCGTTGAGGAAAATAAAAAGGCGGCGCCGGTTGCGCCGCCTTTGGTGAGGATGAGACCTGTTCCCCTTAAGCGTTACGCCCGGCAAGCCGTGCAGCGTTGCCGTAATAAAAATAGAGGGCGTAAAACAGGGGCATGGAGCGCATCAGATAGGACTATTTTGGTGAGATTATGCAATAGTCTATCTTAACTGGTGGGTTCGAGTCAATAGGTTTTTTTTGGAATTTGTTTAGATTTTTCAAAAAGAGGGAATGAAACAGAAAAGACCGCCACGCTCGCTGCGCTCGCTCGCGGTGACGTATACCATGTCACCCCGCGCGCCAGCGAGGAATCTCCCGCCCTGCCTGCGCAACGGCCCTGCGAGATACTGCCGCGCCGCCTGTCGGCAGCGGGTTACTTCACGCGGCGCACTTTCAGCCGCAGTCCCTCCACATCCACCACCTCAACCCGCGTGCCTTCCGGCAGGGCTTCTCCCGGCTCGGCGGCCTCGGCACTCCACAATTCACCGGCCACCTGCACCATGCCGCGCGGATCAATCGTTTTGGTCACAACGCCCACCTGCCCGATGAGCGCCGGCTTGCCCATCGCCACCGGCGTCTTGAGCGCGCGCAGCGCGTAGCCGATCAATGCCAGAAAAGTAACCGCCAGCACGGCGCCGGCGCCGATCACCAGCGGCACCGAAACGCTGGGGAAGCCCGGAATGCGCACCGAGTTGAACAGCACCAGCGCGCCGGTGATGAACGAGGCCACCCCCGCCGCCGTCAGCGCGCCGTGGGTGGGGGCTTGCAGTTCAAGGATGAACAGCACGAAAGCCAGCACGATGAAAATCAGCCCGAACAGGTTGACCGGGATGATGCCGAACGAGTAAAACACCAGCACCAGACACACCACGCCGATAAAGCCGGCCACCCAGCCGCCGGGGTTGGAAAGTTCGATCAAAATGGCCTGCACGCCAATGGTCAGCAGTAAAAAGACGATGTTGGGGTCGGTCAGCAGGCCCAGTGCCTGTTCGATGAAAGTGGGCGGCACTTCGCGCACGCTGGCAAAGCGGGTGGAAAGGGTCACCGGCCGGTCGAGGACGATCACTTCAAAGCCGTCCAGCTGGCGTAGCAGGTCGTTCAGGTCGGCGGCGATGAAATCCACCAGCCCCACCTGCAGGGCTTCCTGCGCCGAGGCAGCCCGCGCGGTTTCGATGGTATCTTCCGCCAGTGCAATCGCTTCCGCGGGGCGGCGGGCGGCCAGCGAGCGCGCCGTGGCGCGCAGGATTTCCTTTTCTTTGGCGGCAATCGTTTCGCCAATATCCTCGCCCTGCATGCCCACCGGGCTTGCTGCGCCGATGGCCGTTTCGGGCGCCATGGCGCTGGCGTGACCGGCAAGGGTGATCAGTGTGCCGGCGCTGCCGGCCATCGCCCCGCGCGGAGAAACATAGACGACCACCGGTATCTCACTGGCGCGGATAGTTTGAATGATCTCGTTCATCACGCTGATTGCGCCGCCGGGCGTGTTGAGCTGGATGATGACCAGTTGCGCGCCTTCGGCTTCGGCCACCTGTAAGCCGCGCTGAATGTAGCCCTGCATCACCGAAGTGACCGGCCCTTCGGCGGTCAGCACCACCACCAGCGGATTTTGAGATTCCTGTTGAGCAGCGGCGGGAAAAACAGCCCCCAACACCAGCAGGGTCAGGCCGCCCAACAAGAGGAATAAGCGGAAAAAGCGAACCATGCCAGACCTCCTCACCGGTAATCCGCACAAGCCGATAAACCAGAACGGATCACCTGCACTTATTATATCCGTTCAGGGGGCAATTTCTAACCCCGGCGCGGGGCATCGTTCTACACGCAGGGGGGCAGAGGGGCGTCTGGTGTCGTAATCTTCTTGTTCAGGGTGTTGACCGCCGTCCATTTCGATGATCAAACAGCGGGGGAGAGTGCAGAACTCCGCGATGCAGCCGGCGAGCGCATGTTGGGCGCGGAAATGCGCCCGCCGGCGGCGTTCGGCAGGGGTCGGGACTGACGGGCGGCGCGGCCGCCTGCGCCTTCCCCAAGGATCGCGGGGCAACGGCGGTTGATTCGGACTAAAAACTCCGGGTAACCTTACGCTAGGGTTACACCTCCCTTGCGGGTATGCTTTCCTGCGTGAATTACACCACCGGAGTTTTCTTGATTTATCTTGCGCTTGCCGGAGCCGTCCACCGTCCGTCTTAATGCCCTTACGGGCATTTATTGATTCGGACTTATTCAGAATATATGTTAGTTATATATCGGGGGGTGAGTCTTAATGCCCTTACGGGCATTTATTGATTCGGACCACAAAGACGTTTACACCTACTATAACCGCAACGGTTACGTCTTAATGCCCTTACGGGCATTTATTGATTCGGACAAAATTACGACCGGCAGGCGACTTGGCTTGGATATAAGGTCTTAATGCCCTTACGGGCATTTATTGATTCGGACGGACACCGATGCAGCACAATGGAGTGGCATGGTTTTGTAGAGTCTTAATGCCCTTACGGGCATTTATTGATTCGGACAGAATCGACACCGACTTCGTACCTTTAGAACCAGGACGGGTCTTAATGCCCTTACGGGCATTTATTGATTCGGACATAAGTCTGGGTAGCATAGTGCTACCCAAATCAGCAAGCAGTCTTAATGCCCTTACGGGCATTTATTGATTCGGACTGCAATCGTGCCGGTGAACGGCTGGCGTGTGTCTGTGGTCTTAATGCCCTTACGGGCATTTATTGATTCGGACGTCTTTCAAACTGTTGACAACCGCTACATGCTGGCTGTCCGTCTTAATGCCCTTACGGGCATTTATTGATTCGGACCAATGCAGGATTCGGCTGCCCTGGTGAGGGGCGATCACGTCTTAATGCCCTTACGGGCATTTATTGATTCGGACAAAGAAGTTGCTGAAAGACTTGCTATCGAAAAACTGGCGTCTTAATGCCCTTACGGGCATTTATTGATTCGGACCAAAACTGCATATCTTTTCATTGCAGCCACTCCTTGACGGTCTTAATGCCCTTACGGGCATTTATTGATTCGGACACAGATGAAGATGGCTCAATTGTGGTGGAGGAGTAATCCGTCTTAATGCCCTTACGGGCATTTATTGATTCGGACATTTATGATAGTAGCCAATTAATAGCAGATGATAGTGGTAGTCTTAATGCCCTTACGGGCATTTATTGATTCGGACGTAATAGTAGGGGCATTAGTAAAGGAGTTTAGGTCGTGGTCTTAATGCCCTTACGGGCATTTATTGATTCGGACACATCGACATCCCGACGGAGATCGAAACATCCGAGCAAGGTCTTAATGCCCTTACGGGCATTTATTGATTCGGACTTATGAGGAGGTGCTGTATGTTTCAAAACTTGAATCACTGTCTTAATGCCCTTACGGGCATTTATTGATTCGGACATTTGACATGGAGGCTTGGGAATATGGCGGTGGTACGATGATGTCTTAATGCCCTTACGGGCATTTATTGATTCGGACAAAGATGAAAGTTTTACAAAAGAAAAAAATCTATTCGTCTTAATGCCCTTACGGGCATTTATTGATTCGGACTATCGCCCAAACACTGCGGGACAAGTTCTCGCAACAATGTGTGTCTTAATGCCCTTACGGGCATTTATTGATTCGGACATTTTCAAGGTTCCTTGCGCTGCGCCTTACTCCCTGCAGCGTCTTAATGCCCTTACGGGCATTTATTGATTCGGACTCAAACCCTATTTTTGACCCACCCCTTTGAGGCGGTGGGTCTTAATGCCCTTACGGGCATTTATTGATTCGGACTCTTATCGAAGTAAGGCGCGCGCACACAAAAAAACAACGTCTTAATGCCCTTACGGGCATTTATTGATTCGGACTGCTGACTCATTCCTGCCTTTTTAAAATTTTTTCCAGTCCATTCTCACAATCCTGCTGATATTATACCATTCTATTTTCCAAAATTCAATTCATTCTGGCAAAAATTTCGGCTTTGCGTACAATTTTAATCTTTTTTGCGTACCCCCCTCCAAAAATTGGTAATTTTTTGGTGGAATGGGGAGGGGGGTACGCAACATCTATGCGCAATACCGGCCGTCACGGGCTGGCCAGCGGCCGCTTCTGGTGCAAATCGCGGTACAGCCACAGCAGCAGCCACGTCCGAAAGGCTGCCTCCACCTGAATTTTGAACGACATCTTCGATTCGCCCCAGCGCCGGTCGGCAAAGTGGATGGGAATTTCGCGGGCGCGGAAGCCCAGCAAATGCGCCAGATAAATCATCTCCACCTGAAAGATATAACCGTTCGAGCGCACCCGCTCCAGCGGCATGCGCTTGAGCGTGGCGCGCCGCCACAGGCGGAAGCCGCCGGTTACATCCCGCACCGGTATGCCCAGAATGGTGCGGGCATACACATTGCCGAAAGCCGAAAGCCCCCTGCGCCAGAACGGCCAGCGCTCGTCCAGACTGCCGCCCGGCACATAGCGCGAGCCCAGCGCCACATCGCAATCTTCCAGCGTGTGCGCCAGTTCCACAATCTTTTCCGGCGGGTGTGAAAAATCGGCATCCATCTGACAGACCGCCTCGGCCCCCAGATTGAGGGCGCGCTCGAAGCCCTGAATGTAAGCGCTGCCCAGCCCCAGTTTGCCGGAACGGTGCAGCACGAACATGCGCCCGCCGGAGCGCTCGGCCAGCCGTTCGGCCACTTCGCCGCTGCCGTCCGGGCTGTTGTCGTCCACAATCAACAGCGAAAGATCGGCAATGGGCAGCGAAAACAGCCGTTCGGTCAGCGCGGGCAAGTTTTCGGCTTCGTTATAGGTGGGGATGACGACAAAAATCTTCATGCCGAACCTGCCTGAATCAACTGCCGCAGGGCAGCGCGCACCTGTTCCACGGTGCGCACTGGCTGACCGGGCTGGGGGCGCAGTTCCAAAACCCGCACCTGCAAGCCCCGTTCGCGAAAGACGCCGCGCTGGCGGTCCTGATCGCGGTAGAAGTAATCGAAGGATTGTTCCAGCCGCTTGCGCGCCCGTTCCGCAAAGGCGGAACGGCTTTCCAGCCGGGCGAGGATCACAAAATCGGTGGGGGTGAGGTGGCCGAGGAAAAATTCGCTCCGGCTGCTCTCGCCCAGCAGGTCGTGCAGCATCAAACCGGCGGCGCGCAGCAGGTCATCGGAGGCGACAAAGCCGTACACCTCGCGGAAGTGTTCCAGATTGAGGATTGAAACACAAAACAGCGCGGCGGTGGGGTCGTTCAGCCAGCGGCTCAACTGCTCATCCACCAGCGCGCCTTCCGGCAGGCCGGTGACGGCATTGGTCAGGCTGGATTGACGGGCGCGGCGCAGGGTGTTGCGCACCCGCAGGCGCAGTTCCTGAATATCGAACGGCTTGGTGATGTAATCTTCCGCGCTCAACTGCAAACCGCGCAGGCGGTCGCTGCGTTCGCGCCGTTCGGTGAGGAAGAGAATGGGAATGTGCTGGGTTTTGCGGTGTTCGCGCAGTCGGCGGGCCACCTCAAAACCATCCACATCCGGCAGGCGGATATCGAGGATGATCAGGTCGGGCAGGGTGGATTGGGCGGCGCGCAGGCCGTCTTCTCCCCACTGGACGGTATGAACCTCATAACCCTGTGACTGCAGATAGGCGCTGAGCATTTCCGCCACATCCACATCATCTTCGACAATCAGAAGGGTTGCCTTTTCTTCTTCCACAGGGTCGGTAAAGTCCGCAGGTTCAGGTAATCGGTTCTTTCATGATCACGAAATTGCAGGTTTCATCGCCCACCGAGCGGGCGGTGGTCTGGTTGACGCGGAATTCATGCCCGCCGGAGACCCATTTGAGGCCTTCCTGCAGCAGGCCGGTGGCGATGAAGCAGGCCGGCTTATCGGTTTGCCTGCCCCAGCAGACCGGGCAGCGGTGGATGATATAGACGAAGTGATCGTCCTTTTCTTCCACCGTGCTGAGCTGATCGCTGGTCTGGGTGAAGATGCGCGCCATGGCCGGCAGTCCGATGCGCAGTTTGGCGTGCAGGGGCAGCACCTTGAAGGCCAGATCGCCAACGCCGGCCAGCGCGCCGAAGTTGCGCAGGGCGGCATCGAAGGTTGCCCGTCCGGCGCGCAGGGCCAAACCGCGCCCGCCGCGCGGGCCGTACATCTCTTCCAGCGCGCCCTGAATGGCGGAGAAATCGGCAAAATCGAACTGGCGCTCCAGATTATCGGGCGGGTAGTTGTTGATCAGGTGCGGCAGGCCGGCCAGATTGAGGATGGCGTTCAGGCCGTTCTTGCCCATCACCTCTTCGTAGGCAAGGATGGCAATTCGGGCAATTTTATTGGGGTAGTAGAGGCCGCTTTTGGGAATGGGTTGCATGGTGGTTCGGCGCCTTTAGATAAGTTTGGCAAGGTCTTCGGCGGCGCGGCGCATATCCAGCAAAATGAGGCCCAGTTTGGCCTGCTCGCGCGCCAGCGTGGTCAGCACGGCTTCTTCCCCCACCGACATGAGGACGACATAGCCCTTTTCGCCGCGGATGTAAACCTGTTCGATTTCACCGCGCCCCAGTTCGCTGGCGATGCGCTCGCCCAGCGCCAGCATGGCCGCCGACATGGCCGAAACGCGGTCTTCTTCAACGCCCTGCGGCAGGGCCGAAGCAATGGAAAGCCCGTCAATGCTGACCACCGCCGAGGCTTCGATATCCGGGGAAGATGCCTGCAATTCGCGCAGGCGGTCAACCATTTGTTGAGTGCGCGATCGTGTCACGGTGATACTCCTGAGGACGGATCCTGCCCCGCTCAAAAACAGCCGGACAGGTTACTTAATTACTTTAGCATAGGGCTTAAGCAGTGTCAAGCAAAGCGGACTTTATAGTTTTGAAAAGTGCCGCCGCCGGCGGAAAACAAACTCCCCCCGCAGCGTAGCAGGTGCGGGGGGAGAAAACGACTGTGGATTTTGGCTTATGCGCTGGCTTCCAGCGTTTTTTCCGGTTCGCCGGAGGCACTGCTCTCCTTGCGCAGGGTGATATCCTGATCCTCGTTGACATCCACGACGATGGTATCGCCTTCGCCAAATTCACCGGCCAGCAGGGCATCCGAAAGCCGGTCTTCGATTTTGTTCTGGATCACGCGCCGCAACGGGCGGGCGCCCATATCCGGGTCGTAGCCCAGTTCTGCCAGCAGTTGAATGGCGGCATCGGTGGCGCGCAGGCGGATGTTGTTTTCCACCAGCCGCTCGGCCACTTTGTTCAATTCCAGCGAGACGATCTTTTGAATATCCTCGCGGTTGAGGGCGCGGAAGACGATGACCGAATCGAGCCGGTTGATGAATTCGGGGCGGAAGACGCGCTTGAGCGAATCGGTTAGTTTTTTGCGCATTTCCTCGTAGGATTGCTGTTCCTCTTCCGCTTCATTGCGCTGCAGCGGAAAACCCAGACTACTCTGCCGTTTGATCACATCCGCACCGATGTTCGAAGTCATCACGATGATGGTGTTGCGGAAGTCCACTTTGTGGCCGCGCGCATCGCTGAGGTGACCCTCTTCCATGATTTGCAGCAGCATGTTGTGCGCCTCGGGGTGGGCTTTTTCGATCTCGTCGAACACCACAATCGAGTACGGGCGGCGGCGGATGGCCTCGGTCAACTGGCCGGCTTCTTCGTAGCCCACGTAACCGGGCGGTGCGCCCACCAGCCGGCTGACGGTGTGGCGTTCCATGAATTCGGACATATCCAGCTGGATGAGGGCATCTTCACTGCCGAACAGGAAGCGCGCCAGTGCTTTGGTCAGTTCGGTCTTGCCCACGCCGGTTGGACCGAGAAAGACGAACGAACCAATCGGGCGGCGCGGGTCTTTCAGGCCGGAGCGGGCGCGCCGCACGGCCTTGGAAATGGTCTGAATGGCTTCTTCCTGCCCGATGATGTATTTGCGCAGTTCATCTTCCATGTGCAGCAGGCGTTCCGATTCGGCCTGCGCCATCTGCATCACCGGCACGCCCGTCCACATCGAAACCACTTCGGCAATGTCATCGGCGGTGACCACCGGGCTGTTGCTGCGGTCCCAGCCGGAGCGCAGGTTTTCCAGTTCGCTTTCCAGCCGGGCTTCCAGTTCCTGCAGTTCCTGCGCGTCGTCGTAACGGCCGTCTTCCAGCGCAAGATTGTGGTTTTCGCGCACCTCGCGCAGTTTGGCCATAATCTCCTTGGCGGTGGTGGCGGCTTTGCTCTTGTACATGCGCACGCGCGATGAAGATTCGTCAATCAGGTCAATGGCTTTATCGGGCAGAAAGCGGTCGGTGACATAGCGCGCCGAAAGGCGGGCGGCGGCTTCGATGGCTTCATCCGAAATTTGCAGGCGGTGGTGTTCCTCGTAAGCGCTGCGGATGCCGTGCAGAATCTGAATGGTCTCTTCCACCGTCGGCTCGTTGACCATGATCGGCTGGAAGCGGCGTTCCAGCGCGGCATCGCTTTCGATGTGCTTACGGTATTCATCCAGCGTGGTTGCCCCGATGACCTGCAATTCACCGCGCGAAAGCGCCGGTTTGAGAATGTTGGCGGCATCCACCGAGGAACCGGCCGAACCGGCCCCCACCAGCATGTGGACTTCGTCAATGAACAGGATGGCGCCGGAGGCCTTCAATTCGTCAATCACGCGTTTGAGGCGCTCCTCGAACTGCCCGCGGTACATGGTGCCGGCGACCAGCGAACCGACATCCAGCTGTAAAACGCGCTTGCCGAGCAGCGGTGCGGGCACATCGCCTTCCACGATGCGCTGGGCCAGCCCCTCGACGATGGCCGTCTTGCCGACGCCGGGTTCGCCGATCAGCGCCGGGTTGTTTTTGGTGCGCCGCGCCAGAATCTGGATGACGCGTTCGATTTCCATTTGACGCCCGATGACCGGGTCGAGTTTGCCTTCTTCTGCCAGTGCAGTGAGGTCGGTTGCCAGCTGGTCCACCAGGGTGGTTTTCTGGCTTTTCTGTTCCTGTCGCTGTTGGCCCTGCGCTGCCTGTCCGGTGCGCGAAGCGCCCGATTGCGGGCTTCCGCTGCTTTCCTGCAGCACACGGCGGGTCTGGCGGCGGATTTGTTCGGGGGTGATGCCCAGTTTACGCAGGACATCCATGGCCCTGCCCTCGGTCGAGCGAATCAACCCTAACAGTAAATGTTCGGTGCCGATATAGTGATGTCCCATCCGGCGGGCTTCGTCAATGGCAAATTCCAGCACCTGCTGGACTCCCGCTGAAAGGTCAATTTTTCCACCGCGATATTGCCCGATGCCGCTCAACCGTTCGACCATTTCCTGCACCCGTTCGGGTTCCAGTCCAAGGTCGCGCAGCACACGGCCGGCAATCCCGCCTTCTTCTTGAATGAGGCCCAACAGCAAATGCTCGGTGCTGATCTGCGGCTGACGCATCCGTTCGGCTTCCTGATGCGCCAGACTCAGCACGCGCCGTGCTCGTTGGGTAAAACGTTCCATGCTGGACAAGGTGTAATCCTCCTTAACCTGTCAAACCATTCACTCGATTGAATGGACCGATAACGATGGGGTAAATTCCCCGAAACATGTTGTGATGTGCAATGTTGAATTGGTTTTCTTTTTTCTTGATTCTACCAGAGTTTAAGGGCTTGTCGAGTCACCCGTTTGAGGGATTGTACAAGGCCGCGGGTCATCCCGCCGCGCAGGGAAAGCCCCCCGCCTGTGAATTTGCCACATCCGCTGAAAAATCAATCCTCAGGGACAGCGAAAGTGCAGCGTCCAGACCGCTTGGCCGTGAAAGGTGGGTACTTCAAACGAGTACTTCAACACGGCCCCCTCGCGGTACTCGATTTCGAAGAGGGGCACATCCTCCGTAAAGACGGGCGCAAGCAGCCCGCCATAACATCCCTCCCCGGCAGCGGATAGATTGCGCGCGCCGCGCCGCCCACTCAGCGCGATGACCGGCGGCCGGCGGTCGAGCAGCAACTCGCCGTGCAGGTCATATTCCAGCGAGCCGGAGTATGTGAATGCACAATCGCCGGCCTGCCCGCCGCCGCCCACAACGGCCTCTCCTTTACCCTCCACACGCGGCGGCGTCTGGTGGGGGTTGACGCTGAGCGGAATGCGCCCCTGAGCGGTCATTTCGGCAAAAAAGCCCTCCGCCTGCTGAACCTGCCGGTAATCCAGCTCCAGTTCCAGTTCGGTGCACATAGGGGCGGGAGAAGCCTGCCCGGCGGCGGTGGCCGCCGGGATGACCGCCGCCCCCGGCGTGGGGCTCGGCGTGGAGGTCCACAGCAGGGCGGGGGTAAGCGTGGGGGTGGGCGTGGGGGTGGTCAATGCGGCTTCCCCGCCGCAGCCGGTCAAAACAAACAGCGCAGCCAGCAAAACCCATCCTTGAAAAGAAACTTTCTTATTCATCACAATTTCCTCCCCAATGGAAGTTTCAGGGGGAATTTTCTGTCCGCTGTTCTGCCTGCAGCGGCAATTGCATGATGGAAAAACCCACCTCGGGTAAAAAGCGGACTTCGGCAAACCCCAGCCGTTCGTACAGGGCTCTGGCGCGCTCATTGGACTGATGCACGCCCAGTTCGATGGCATCCATGCGCCCGCGGTATTCTTCGGCCAGCCGGCGGATGATGCGCGAGCCGATGCCCCGCCCTTGAAAGGCGCGCGCCACCACAATGCCGTGCAGGTGCAAAATCCGCCCGCGTTCCTCAATCCAGTAACAGCCGACCTTATGCTCGCCCTGATAGACACAGAACACCCGTCCCACCCCGCGCACGCGTTGGGCAAATTCGGCCCATGACCAGCCCATTGCTTCCATGGTGGGAATCAGGTAATGTTCGGCATCCAGCCGCAGCAATTCCAGAAACTCGTCAATCTGCTCGTCTCTGGCAGGCACACAGGTCAATTCAACGTCCATCGCTCTCCCCTCCTTTCCGAAAACGATGGACAACCCCGCCGCGCCCCCAACGGCAGGCAGGCGGCTCAAACAACCGCACCCACACTTATTATATAATTCTGCAGGACGCTTTTCAATTCGGGAATCTTGAACCCCTATGTACCGTTTACGCCGCGCCGAACCCGCCGATGCCCGCCAAATCCGCCGCCTGATCCATGCCGAGCGGCTCAACCCGTTGGGGCTGGACTGGCGGCGCTTCTGGCTGGCGGTGGATGAAGAAGGGCGCATAATCGGCTGCGGGCAGGTCAAGCCCCACCGCGACGGCTCGCGTGAACTGGCCTCCATTGCCGTGGTGAGGGAGTGGCGCGGGCGCGGGGTGGCCGGCGCCATCATCCGTCAACTGCTGGCCGAACACCCCCCGCCGCTCTATCTGACCTGCCGCGCCGAACTGACCGGTTTTTACGCCCGCTTTGGCTTTGCCGTGGCCGCTCACCCCGCCGGCCTGCCGCCCTACTTCCGGCGGGTTACCCAACTCAGCCGCTGGCTGAGCCGGTTGACCCGCCATCGAATGGATATCCGAGTTTTGCTTTTGACTTAAGGGGCGAAATAATGAAATGCAGCTACGTCTCCTCAAACCGTAGCAACTTCCGCACGTTTACGCCAGAAAGTCCAGATCAACAGAATGCCAATTAAAGCCAAACCAAGTCCAAATTCATCAATTAAAAAGGGTGATAGTGAAGATTGGCCCGTCAGAGGGGTGAACACCCCCTGGATAAAGATATTATGACTGGCATGGAGGAAAACGGCTGGCCAAAGACTGCCCGATTTCAATCTCATCCACGCCATCGTAAAACTGATTCCCAACACCATCAAGGTAAAACAGACCAGTCCAAACCACACAGGTGCGCCGGGGGTATGATAGTCAGCAAAGAGAATAAGAGGGAAATGCCACACAGCCCAGATAATTCCGCTGATGACCGATGCAGAGGTGAAAGAACCCGCTCTGGCTAATTCAGGTACGAACAAACCACGCCAGCCGATTTCTTCACCCAAGGCCGTTATAATCGAGAAAATCATCCCAAGAGTTGCCATATTAAAAACGTAGCTGACCACAGAATTCAGGGGGCTGATGTTTTCTCCTGTCTGTTGAGATACCTGCATCGCCAGTTGTTCTATATTCAGGGGTGCAGCTCCGCTCAACCAGACCAAACCGTATACAACCAATCCATAGATAAGAGGTAAGAAATAGGCCAGCAGCAGATAGCGAAACGGCTTTAACTTCCACCCTAACCCGCCTAATTTTCTTTCAAATATCAATTGGGTGAGTATACCGGCAATGCCGGGGCACCACATCAGACCAAAGGTGTAGTTGCTAATCGAACTGGTAGAAACTATTTTGGCATAAAAAAATGCGCTCAGGGCAAAGGTAAGGAACAGAAAAACGATAATCTTTCGTGTTGTTGTGGATTTCATTGTGAATATCCTTTCTTAATTGTTGAATTTACGCGCCTTGTGAAGGTGCCATAACCAAAATTCATCTACGATAAAGGGGATTAATAGGTTTCGAACGGGAAGTAAAACTCTGTGTCAAACTTTCGAAATCTTTACACTTTTGCCTGTGCAATCACACCGGTGCTGCCATCATCCCCAGCCCGATCAGGCTGACGCCCGGATTAATCCACACAATCTGCCCGCCGCCGCGGCACGGCATAAAAACGGCGCGTAATCCGGTATAATCCTATTGTTTTTACAACCACGGAGAATCTCACCATGCGCCTGATCAAACCCCTCTTGTTCATTCTGCTTGCCGCGCTGCTGGCCGCCTGCAGCGGCGGGCCGGTCAACACCCCTGCCGCCACCTCCACACCCGCGGCCACCTCAACGCCCGCACCGCCCACCCCCACCCCCG
>JBFMBX010000004.1:0-395219 GCA_040754815.1 Chloroflexota bacterium | reverse complement strand
GATTGGACTTTGTCTGCGCCATGGTTGGGCAAATATCGCCAAAGCCCGCCGTTTCCTTTCTGCTCACCCAAAGGTTGCGTTGCACTTGATTGTTAAGTCTACTAATCCTTTCTTGTGAAAGCCCTGGCGAGCACCGTTTCCACACTTGCATTTTTAAGATCTTTCATGGTTAGAATTTCGGTGATGTGCTCATTCCAGACTTTTTGTGCATCTTCGAGAGTCAGCACCTCACTGCCAAAGATGATAGGTTCATCATCACGGCATTGATGTTCTACGTAGCTTAATGCTTTTTTGAGGGATTCGTAGGCCGCTTCAATTCGCTGCTGATTTTCTTTTTGACGAAGTTCTTCCTGCCGGCGCTGCTCGCGGATGATTTGCATCCGATTATAAAAATCCATGCCGCGAGGGGCTTTCTGAAGCAGACCGATCAAATGCTCTTGTTTTTCTAAAATGCTTAACCAGTCTTGATTTAACTCGCGTAAGGTTTGTAAATTGCGAAAAATCAGGGGTCGTTTTTTAGTTCGTTCTTCAAGCAGGGGTATCTGTTCAACAATTTGAGAATAAACTTCATGGATTTCTTCTTCAATGCGAGGTGCCTTGTAGGTCAAGCCGGCAAAGGTCAACCGGTAAACCATAAAGTGGTTTTCAATTTCTTTCATCCGCTCATTTACGCGGGCGGGGAAGGCCTTAATTTCACTACGCAGGTGTTTCCACTCCTCGACCAGGTCGGTAACCTTTTGAAGTCGAATTTTTAGCCAGTTTTTCTCCCCCCCTGCTATCGGGGCAGAATCGCCTTCGGAAGAACTCACATCCTTGGTGGTAGTTTTATCTACCTCGACAGATGTATTGGAGAAATCTGATGAAACTTCCGGCGCGGGAGTCGAAGATTCAATCAGGTCGGTTTCAGGATCAAGGCTTTGAATATCAGATAAATTACTCACGGCTGCCCTCTGCCCTTGCTCGCTGACTGGGTCAATAAATTCAGATAAATCTGGATTGTGGAGGGTGTTCATTGTAAATCCCCCTTTTTCATTATACACAAAAATAATGGGATTCAATCCCACGAATTGAAGTAAATCAACTTACAATATTATAATTATTATTACCCGTAAAATTATTTATAAATTTCTTAATCTCGCCCGGTTATCCGTTGTTTTCTTATATCTTTGTTTGTATAATGGTTATGATTTTTATAAAGGGGGTGCAGCATGGACAAATTGATGAATGAAATAAAAAATGACGGCTCCGGACAGCGGGAGGTGGGTATGCAAGGTGATTTAAACCTGATTTCTGTGATATTGGTTGAAAATATCCCACAGATGATCAAACATTTACAAAAAACGATAAGTTTGATTGATGATATTGATCTGGTGAATTCCTGTATGTCTGCTCAGGAGGCGGTGGAGGCCATACGGGACTTGAAACCAGAAGTGGCTCTGATTGAATACAATCTGGCTGATATGAACGGGATAAAACTCACCGAAATCATTCGGAAGGATTTTCCCGGTACACAGGTTGTGCTCATTTCTCAGGATAATTACACCGATATTGTTTTACAGGCGATTCGCACAGGAGCGTGCGATTTTATCACCCATGAAGTTTCTCTTAAGGAATTATCCGATGTGTTGCACCGCGCCGCTGCGCTGGCCCGTTCGGAGCGTCAAAAGATCAGTGCTCCTGCACTTGGGCCGGGTGGAATAAGTCCCGTCCCAATGTCCGGCAGAGGTGCAAATGGTCAGGTCATTACGGTATACAGCCCTAAGGGCGGGGTGGGAACGACTACTATTGCAGCCAATCTTGCACTGGCGTTGATGGATATCGATCACGATGCCAGGGTGGTGCTGGTGGACGGCAGTATGCAATTTGGGGATGTGCATCTGTTTTTCAACGAATTGGGTCAACTTTCCATCCTCGATTTAGTTCCTCGTCTTTACGATCTGGACTTGCAACTGATTGAAAGTGTTATGCTGTTGAATCGCGCTACCGGTTTATACATTTTACCTGCTCCACCGCGCCCCGAATTTGCGGAGAAAATTAGCGGTGAAAATTTCACCCGAATTCTGGAATTTTTACGCCGCTATTACGATTACATCATTGTCAACACAGATTCATTCATTTCCGATCCCGTGCTGGCTGCTCTGGATGCCGCCGAGGTGGTGGTGCTGGTCACTTCGCAGCAAATTAATGCCATCCGGAATACACGCCTGTTTTTGGATTTGTGGGATGCTTTTGGGATGTCGCGCGACCGGGTTGCGATGGTCGTCAACCGGTTCAATCCTGACAGCCCGATCACCGAAGAAAAAATTGCCGAACGGCTCAAACATGCCGTGACAGTGACCCTGCCGGATGATCCTGAATTGACTCAACGTTCTGATGCGCTGGGACAGCCTGTGTTGAGAGTAAATAAGAATGCAGAACTTTCACAGGCAATTTTGACGCTGGCCGAGAATGTCCGTAAACGCGGAATTGCCATCGAAAGATCGGATGAGGTGCGTATGCGTCTGTTCTCGGTTGCCTGAGTAAAGCCTCAAATGCCGTTAAGTTCATCAGAGCGCACCAGTCAAAGCGGTGCGCTCTGTTACTTTGGGGGTAATTAGGGTATACTAACCACGATTATGGATAAGGACAGGATTCGGAATTTTTGCATCATAGCCCACATTGACCATGGAAAATCCACTCTGGCGGATCGGATGTTGCAGTTAACCGGCACCATCTCCGACCGGGAAATGATGGAGCAAGTACTGGATTCCATGGATCTGGAAAGGGAAAAGGGGGTTACGATCAAAGCCTCGGCGGTTCGGATGCTTTATCAGGCGAGGGATGGTGAATCCTACGAACTTAACTTGATTGACACCCCGGGACATGTAGATTTCAGTTATGAGGTCAGCCGCGCCTTACTGGCCTGCGAGGGGGCGATTCTGGTAGTGGATGCCACGCAGGGAATTGAGGCCCAAACACTGGCTAATTTATATCTGGCGCTGGATGCCGATCTGGTCATTGTTCCGGTAATCAATAAAATTGATTTGCCTTCCGCTCGAACGGATGAAGTTGCGGAGGATATCCACAATCTGTTGGGGGTAGAACCGGAAAAGGTTTTGCGAATCTCCGCAAAAGAAGGGATCAACGTTGATCAGGTACTGGAAGCCATTGTTAGGGAAGTTCCACCCCCCACAGGTGAAGTGGAGGCACCTTTACAGGCTTTAATTTTTGATTCCCATTACGATTCGTATAAAGGCGTTGTGGCCTATGTCCGGATCATGCAAGGGAAAATTTCCTCCACCGATGTGTTGAGAGTGATGTCCACCAATGTGGATATTCGGCCGGTGGAGATTGGCATCTTTGCGCCGGATATGAAACCTGTAAAAGAACTGCAAGCGGGTGATGTGGGTTACATCGCAACCGGCCTGAAGACGGTTTCGGAATGCCGGGTCGGCGATACGATTACCAGTGCCTCCCGTCCAGCCGAAAAACCGCTGCCCGGTTTTCGACACCCTAAGCCAATGGTATTTGCCGGCATTTACCCGGTGGAAGGGGAAGATTACGAAGACCTCAAAGAGGCTCTCGAAAAATTGCAATTAAACGATGCTTCGCTGGTTTTTGAGCCTGAAAAGTCTCAGGCTTTGAATTTCGGTTTTCGTTGTGGTTTTTTGGGCCTGTTCCACATGGAAATCATCCAGGAGCGTTTGGAACGCGAGTACGATCTGGATATTGTGGTTACAGCACCTTCGGTTGAGTATGAAATCGTATTGAACAACGGCGAAGTAGTTCGCATTGATTCGCCCGCGCAGCTGCCGGACGAGGCTCAAATTGCAGAAATTCGGGAACCGTGGATGATTTTGCAGATCATTACACCGGTGGATTATTATGGCACGGTTATGGAACTGGTCAAGAAGCGGCGGGGTATTTTCAAAGAGCAGGAATATCCTGCCCCCACCCGGGTGCAATTAACTTTTGAGATCCCTCTTTCAGAATTGATTGTTGATTTCTTTGACGAGTTAAAATCCAGGACACGCGGGTACGCCTCAATGGATTACCATTTTGCCGATTACCGGCCCGGTAACCTGACCAAACTGGAAGTGCTGGTTGGCGGTGAACCCGTAGATGCCCTGGCGACCATTGTTCACAAAGAAAATGCCTATCACAAAGGTCAGGCGTTGGTCAGTAAGTTGAAAGATCTTATTCCACGTCAATTGTTTGATGTGGCAATTCAAGCCTCCGCCAATGGGCGAATCATTTCACGGGCCAATGTGAAAGCCTTGCGGAAGGATGTTTTGGCCAAATGTTACGGCGGGGATATAACCCGCAAGAAGAAATTGCTTGAAAAACAAAAACGCGGCAAACGGCGCATGAAAATGGTGGGGAACGTTGAAATTCCTCAGGAAGCATTCATGGCCATTCTTCGCTTGGAGGAAGATTGAACGAACAATCCAGAAAAAAGAAACCGAACATCGGGCGCTGGCTGCCGGGTGTAATTATCAGTTTGATTGCTCTGTTTGTGGTATTTCGTCTGGCTCAGTGGGAAGAATTGGGGCCGGCCATTGCACGTATCCCTTTGCAGTTCATTCTGTTTGCCGTTCTTCTCACGATTTTGTTTTTGTTGGTGCGGGCAATTGCCTGGAGGGTTATTCTGGGTAATCATGCCACAATCGCTCAGACTTTTTGGGCAATCAATCAGGGTTATCTTTTGAATAATTTGTTTCCCTTCCGTGCGGGGGAGTTTGGCAGGGCATTGTTGTTAGGTCAGGCGGCCAACCTTGCGCCGGCGCGGGTGCTTTCCAGCATTGTCATCGAGCGGGCGTTTGATCTTGCCATTGCTGCCGGCCTGCTGCTGGCAACCCTGCCGCTGGCGCTGGGCATGGCATGGGCACGTTCGGTAGCACTGATTACCCTTGGGGTGGTGACTGGCGGATTGGTTTTGTTGTTCGTTATGTCCCGCAATCAACAATGGGTCATCGGATTTGTAGAAAAAATTGGTGCCCGATGGGGCTGGGTGCGCCGGATTGTTATTCCCCAACTGAATGCTTTAATGCAGGGATTGGCGACATTATCCGACCCGCGGCAATTTCTGCTAAGTTTGGGGTGGATTGGAATCTCGTGGGTTGTTGCTGTCTCCACCTATTATGTTTTCTTGCTGCCAATCAATCCTCAGGCACCTTTCTGGTGGGGAATGTTTACCGATGCTGTTTTGGCAATGGGAATTGCCATTCCTTCTGCCCCGGCAGCATTGGGCACCTTCGAGGCATCCATTGTCGGAGCGTTGACTATTCTGGGTATAAACCAGACAGCGGCACTCGCTTATGCCATTACCCTGCATTTCTTGCAATTTGTGATCACCGGTATTTTTGGGCTGGTGGCGCTTGCAAGGCAGGGGAAATCGGTTGGCGCTTTCTTGAAAGATATTCAATCCAGACTGGTAAATTCAACCACATCCTGAAAATACAGGAGGAATTGAAATGTCAGGAAATTATCTAATCACAGGTGGGGCGGGATTCATCGGTTCAAATTACGTGAATCGCCTGTTGCAGCGCGGGGAAAGAGTTACCATTTATGATAATTTGTCGCGGGCCGGCGCAGTTCGCAATCTGGACTGGTTGAGAAAAAAATTTGGGGAAAATGCTTTCCGGTTAATTCAGGCAGATGTGCGGGATGCCGCTACCCTTCAAGAAGCTGCGAAGGATGCTGATGTTATATTGCATTTAGCCGGTCAGGTAGCAGTAACGACTTCGGTGGTTGACCCGCGCAGCGATTTCGAAATCAATGCACTGGGAACCTTCAATGTACTGGAAGCAGCGAGGCTTTCCGGCCGGGATCCGATTGTGATTTATGCCTCAACCAATAAGGTGTACGGTGGCATGGAAGAGGTCAAAGTTCAGGAACTGCCAAGCCGCTACGCCTATGCAGATTTTCCCTTTGGAATTCCGGAGACTTTTGGATTGGATTTCCATTCTCCCTATGGATGTTCAAAAGGATGCGGTGACCAGTATACGCGCGATTATTCGCGTATCTATGGGCTGCGAACAGTGGTCATGCGGCAGTCCTGTATTTACGGCACCCGCCAGTTTGGAATTGAAGATCAGGGCTGGGTGGCATGGTTTGTGATTGCAGCGGTAAAACATCTGCCTATAACGATCTACGGGGACGGTAAACAGGTACGGGATGTTTTGTTTGTGGAAGACCTTTGTGATGTTTACGACCGGGCGATAGAAAGAATTGATCTGGCGGCCGGGCAGGTATTCAATATTGGCGGTGGGGAGGAATTTACCATCTCGGTATGGCAGGAATTCGGACCGTTACTGGAAAAGTTGCTCGGCGAAAAAATTCCGGTAAAAAACGGTGACTGGCGTCCGGGAGACCAAAAAGTTTATATTTCAGATATTCGCAAAGCAGAACAATTGCTGGGTTGGAGGCCGAAGGTGGGCGTGGAAGAAGGGGTTCGGCGTTTATTCGAGTGGGTTAAATCCAATCAGGAATTGTTTTAAAGCGTATGCGTATACTGATCATTTTGACTTATTACCGTCCGCATACGTCTGGTTTGACCATTTATGCCGAACGGCTGGCGCATGCATTTGCCCGGCGCGGTCATACCGTCACGGTGATGACTTCGCAGTATGATAAATCTTTGCCTTTGGAAGAGGTTCGTGATGGAGTGCGGATTGTCCGTATTCCGGTTTTGTTCAGAATCAGTAAAGGGGTGATCATGCCTTCTTTTGGCTGGATGGCCAATCGTCTGGTAAAGGAGCATGATGTCATCCAGTTGCATCTACCACAATTCGATGCGGCCGGTGTGGCATTGCGCGGGCGGTTACTGCGGAAGCCAACTGTGATCACCTACCATTGTGATTTACGTATGCCGCCGGGATTGTTAAGCTGGGTTGCAAATCAGGCTGTTATTGTGATGAATGAGCTGGCAGCCAGATTTACCCACCGAATTGTGACTTACACACAGGATTACGCCGAAAATTCCCCTTATCTCCGGCGCTATCTGCACAAATTGAAAGTCATCCCGCCGCCGGTGGATTTACCGGCAGCAACACCTCAGGCTATTCTTGAATTCCGGCAGAAAACCAATCCTCACAACCGTAAACCGATTATTGGAATGGCGGCGCGGTTGGCAACCGAAAAAGGTGTGGAGGTGCTGGTTGAAGCGCTTCCAAAAGTGTTGGAAGTATACCCTCACGCGCAGGTCCAGTTTGCCGGCACCTATCAAAATATCATCGGCGAAGAAGCCTATTATGCCCGCGTTATGCCCCGCATTGCCAAATTTCAAGAGACAGGTGCCTGGCAGTTTCTGGGCAACCTGACCCCTGAAGAGATGGCATGTTATTACCCAAATCTGGATGTACTGGTGTTGCCATCCTTGAACTCGACAGAAGCGTTTGGGCTGGTGCAAATCGAGGCGATGATGAACGGCGTGCCCTCCATTGCATCTAACCTGCCGGGAGTTCGTCAGCCGGTGAAAATGCACGAAATGGGCAAGGTGGTTGAAGTTGGCGATTCGGCGGGGCTGGCTGATGCCCTGCTGGAGGTGCTTGCCAACCGTGAGGCGTTTATTCGCGACCCGCAACCCATTCGTCAGCGTTATTTACCGGATACCATTGCGCAGGAATATGAAAACCTGTTTAGGGAAATTTATAACGAACTTCAAAAAAACGGATAATGGAAAGGTTGGAGAGCGTTGATGACGGCAACACTTCAAGAGAAAGATTTCCTCTGGCTGAATATCCGTGAATTGCCTTATTTTCGAGGTTTGTTGCGGGCGGTAGAGGCGCGTTTTTACCAGAACATCCGGCTGGAAGAACCGGTTTTGGATTTGGGTTGCGGCGATGGGCATTTCGCCTCCGTTGCTTTCGATTTTCCGATAGCGGTTGGGCTGGATCCGTGGTGGAAACCGGTTCGGGAAGCGGCGGGCAGGGGGATTTATCAACTCACCTTGCGCGGAAGTGGCACCGAAATGCCTTTTGAAGCGGAAACTTTTGGAAGTGTAATCAGTAATTCGGTTTTGGAGCATATTCCCGATTTACAGCCGGTCATTCGAGAAGCGGCGCGGGTACTCAAACCGGGGGGGTGGTTTGTGTTCTGCGTACCAAATCATCGCTTTTTGAAAACGCTTTCCGTTTCCCGGTTTCTGGAGCGGGTCGGCCTGAGATTTCTGGCAGAACGATACCGCGCGTTTTTCAACCGCATATCTCGCCATTACCATTGTGATGATTTGCCCACGTGGCGGGATCGTTTGGAAGAAGCGGGTTTTGAAATCATCCAGCAATGGGATTATTTTTCTCCGCGAGCCTTAGCCGTGCTCGAGTGGGGGCATTATTTCGGATTGCCTGCGCTGATCAGCCGCTGGTTGTTCAAACGCTGGATACTGATTGATCGGCAGTGGAACCTTGCCCTGACTCGCAGGGTTTGTCAGCCAATTTACGATGAACCGGCCCGGCAGAAAGAGGGAGTTTATTCTTTTTATATCTGTCAAAAGAGGTTCAAATAAAGTTAAACGGTAAAATATTGTGCTTGTCAGTAATAAAAGCATGATGTAAGATATACCATCGTAGTAAATATTTCTTCGATACTCCTGAAACCATGAACGAATCGAAAGAGCCCAGTGTTCTGGATTATCTCAAAGCAATCCTGACGCCTTGGAAAGGGAAACCGCCGGCGTTATCACCGGACGAACCTGAAGAAAAAAAGACTTTCGGCGAGACTTCTGTTCTTTCGGAAACCTCTTCACCTACTCCGGTAAACCTGCTGGAAGAGCAAACCGAGATCGAACTTCAGCCGAGTCAGGCATCGCCAGCGGAGGCAGTGATTGAAAAAAGATCACTCGGCTGGCGTACACTGCTGGCATGGATTCTGGCGGTGATTGGGCAATTCTACCTCGAGCCTCCCCGTCAGGAAACAGGGACAGCGCTGATTTTTTACGGTTTGGCGCTGGCTGGGCTGATTTTTGCCCTGCTCTCGCGGGAATGGTTATTGCCTGATTTAGCCGAAGATCCCAATGTATCCATGCCGGTGACCCTCAACCGCAATCCATTGTTGTTGAGTATTCCTTTGTTGATGCTGGCTTTTGTTCTGTTCAGCGGGAACCGATTTACACCGCTCAATTTAACTCTTTGGCTGGCAGGAACCGCTGCATTCGTTTGGGCATTTTATATTCCATCTTCTGTTCGGATAAGTCTAAGAACAAAATTGCGGCGTTTGAGTCGTCTTTCGGCCATCCGTATCACCATTACGCCGTGGAGTGTTTTGGTCATTCTGGCCGTTGGATTGGTGGTGTTCTTTCGTTTTTATCGTTTAAGTGAAGTACCCGGCGAAATGTTTAGTGATCACGCCGAAAAACTGATGGATGTGGCCGATGTTCTGCAAGGACAAACGGCGATTTTCTTCCCCCGCAACACCGGCAGGGAAGCGATACAAATGTATCTGACCGCCTTCATTGCCATCGTTGCAGGGACGAAACTTTCCTTTATGAGCCTGAAGCTGGGTACTGCCCTGGCCGGGTTGCTGACCTTGCCGTTTATTTATTTACTGGGAAAAGAAATCGGCGGCAGACGGGTTGCGCTGTTTGCTTTCATTCTGGCGGGTGTTGCTTACTGGCCAAATGTTATCTCCCGGATCGGGTTGCGTTTTCCGCTTTACCCCTTGTTTGCCGCGCCCACGCTTTACTTTCTGGTAAGAGGTTTGAAAAACCGCCGCAGGAACGATTTTATCTGGGCGGGTATCTTCCTCGGTTTGGGGCTGCATGGTTACAGTCCATCAAGGCTTGTGCCGCTGGTGGTTGTGACGGCGGTTGTGTTGTATATCCTCCATCGTCAGTCCGAAGGCAACCGCCGGCAGACGTGGGTTGCGCTCGCTTTGCTGGCCTTGACTTCTTTTGTGGTTTTTCTGCCGCTTTTCAGATATGCTTTGAGTGAGCCGGATATGTTCGCTTACCGCGCGCTTTCCCGTTTAGGAGAAACAGAAACGACCTATCCCGCGCCGGTGATTTTGGTGTTTCTCAATAATTTGTGGAAATCCATGATCATGTTTTTCTACAAGAACGGCAATATCTGGGTTCACTCCATTCCCAACCGGCCGGCTCTGGATATTTTGACGGCGGCTTTGTTCTTCCTCGGCAGTATACTGGTTTTCATTCGGTATCTCCGGCAACGAAACTGGCTGGATTTATTTTTGCTGGTTTCGATCCCTTTGCTAATGATGCCCTCCATCCTTTCGCTGGCATTTCCGGATGAAAACCCCTCCCTCAACCGCAGCGGCGGGGCGATTATTCCGGTTTTCATTCTTTCAGCAATCGGATTGGATGTGGTTTTCAGGGCGATTGAACGTCGTTTTCCGGCGGGTTATTCAAGGATGATTCCCACCGCTATCGCGGCAATAATATTGTTTTTGATCGGCTCGGCAAACTTTGATCTGGTTTTCAGGCAATTTGACCGCCAGTTCATGGCAGGGGCGTGGAACACTTCTCAAATTGGGGCGGTGATTCGCGGCTTCAGCGAATCTCAGGGCAATGCCGAGACGGCTTATGTCGTCCCTTACCCTCATTGGGTGGATACCCGTCTGGTTGGAATCAATGCCGGCCATCCCATGAAAGATTACGCGCTTTGGCCTGAGCAGTTTGAAACCACACTGAGCGAAACGCGGGCAAAACTGTTCATCATTAACCCACGTGACGAAGCAGCCGTTCATAAATTACAGGAAATGTATCCTTCTGGCTGGCTGTATTATTATGACGTCGAATTGGAAGGGAAAGATTTTCTACTCTTTTTTGTTCCACCCGTTTTAGAAGAAAGCAGTATTGTTGTCCCATGACTGAAAGCATTTCCGCCGGTTCTAAACTGCAAAGCAGGTGGGTGGCTACTGCCGTAAAGACAGGCTGGTTAGCCGATGTATTATTGCTCGGCATATTGTTAATGGGGTTGTTTTTGCGGTTTAATGGCCTGAACTGGGGTGAAGGGCAGTATCTGCATCCCGATGAGCGCTTTCTGGTGTGGGTTACGGCCGATTTGAAACCGGTAGAAAGTTTAAAGCAGTATTTCGATACGACACAATCTACCCTAAATCCTCACAATGTAGGTCATCGTTTTTTCGTTTATGGAACTTTTCCGATATTGATGACTCGTTACTTATCGGAGTGGGTTTTCTCCGCCAGTGACTGGGAACATATCCTCATCACCGGGCGGAGCCTGAGCGCATTATTCGATGTAATGACCGTGTTGCTGGTCTTTTTCATTGGAGAGCGCCTGTCTGGTAAAAGGGCAGGATTATTAGCATCGGTATTTTCCGCCTTAACGGTTTTACAAATTCAGCAGTCCCACTATTACACAACCGACTCTTTTGCAACCTTCTTTTCAACTCTGGCGGTGTATTTTTCTATCCGTTTAGCCACACTTTCGGTTTCTCAAACAAACACCAGAGCACTCTGGCAGACATGGTTACATCCGTCACTTCTGATGAACAGTCTTGCTTTTGGAGCTGCTACAGGACTGGCGGCTGCTTCAAAGATACATGTTGTGGTAGTTGCCTCTCTGTTACCGGCTGTGCTGTTCTGGAGGATGGTCAAGCAGGGCAAGAACGAGCAATTCCTTTCACCGCGAAGTTTGACCATTTCCTTGCTGGCTGGCGGGCTCAGTGCTTTTATCCTATTTCGATTATTTCAGCCGTATGCTTTTCAAGGGCCGCATATCTGGAATATCCTTCCCAATCCATTATGGGTAGAGAATTTAAGAAGTTTGCTTGCACAAACCAGTGGAGATGTGGATTTTCCACCGGCCTTACAGTGGGCGCGTCGTCCGGTAACTTTTTCACTACAAAATATGGTGCTTTGGGGATTGGGCTTACCGCTGGGTGTGGTGGCATGGAGTGGTATGCTGGCTATGGGGTGGAAACTGCTCAAAGAGCGGTTTGGTCATCCCACTTCGGCTGTGTGGTTGTGGACGATGGCTTTTTTTGTGTGGCAATCTTTTCAGGGCAATCCAACCATGCGCTATCAATTACCCATTTACCCGATTCTTGCGGTTGCGGCGGGCTGGTTGCTGACTGATTTATACAATGGCGTTAAGGGAAAGTTTGGCGGCTTGCCGGGACGGTACAGGGCTGCCCGCTGGGGGGTGGTCGGCCTGGGATTGTTTACCCTGCTGTTGACGGCCGGCTGGGCTTATGCTTTTTCGGGTATTTACACGCGGCCAATTACACGGGTAGAGGCATCGCGTTGGATTTACCAGAATGTACCTGCGGCGGTCAATTTGAGGCTTCAGACGAACGATGGTCAGGTCCAGCAGCCGCTGGCCTTTTCCTCGTTGTTGATCTTGCAACAAAACGAGAAGGTTCATGCCAGTTTCCGCGCTCTACAAAGCGGGATTCTCCGTGAAATTCATCTCGATTCGGTGCAGGATGTGGCATTGAACGAAAATTCAAAACTGCTGATGGTGACCGTTCAGGAAGCCGGTCAGCCCGAATCGGCGAAGGGTATGGGCAGTATTGAGGGCATATTTGATACCAAAAATGCTGAACCATACCGCATCGTACTGGATCTTCCTCTTGATGTTGAAGCCGGTAAATTATATACCCTTGAAATCCACTTTAGCGGGGCGGAGACGGCGATTTCTCTGCAAGGTGGTGGAGCAGTTTATATCCAGAGCGAGGAGGGGGTTACGCGCCAATTACTGCCAGATTGGGTGGATGTAGTAACTCCGTTGCAGTCGCAGGAGATTTCATTTCAGCCAAAACAACCGGGTTTACTGAGTGAGGTGTCTTTCTACCGCCTGGTTGACCGGGCGGCAAACGCTGGGGAAAAGTCATTACGGGTTGAGCTGTTTGATCCCAGCGACAGCACCCAACCCCTTAGCGCAGGGGAGGTAACCGCCAGTCTGCTTGCCAATGGTGCTGATCCGCGCGGGCAAATGATTGGGGTGAGGCTTGATCCACCGGTTGAGTTGGAAGCAGGAAAGACTTATTCACTTCGCCTGAAGTTAACCAGCGGTGAGGGTGAGATTGCGTTTTACCCCGCTGCCGGAGTGAACGAAAGTGTATGGGATGACGGGCTGCCTTTACGACTGGATGGTTATGATCCCTACGCCGGAATTTACCCACCTGACCTGAATCTCGATCTGTATGTGGATGATTCGGTTGAAAAGCGAGAGCGGATGATTGACTTACTCAACCGCGCCGATTACCTTTATATCTCTTCTAACCGCCAGTGGGGGACAACAACCCGCCTGCCGGAGCGTTATCCACTGACAAGTGCTTATTACCGCCATTTGCTGGGCTGCCCAGCGGATAAAGAAATTATCTGGTGCTACCGGGTTGCCGGGCCGGGGATGTTCAAAGGGGATTTGGGTTTCGAACTTGTGGCGGTTTTTCAATCCAACCCCACTTTAGCCGGATTGGAAATCAACACCCAATTTGCCGAAGAGGCTTTTACGGTATACGATCACCCCAAGGTATTGATCTTCAAGAAAAGCGAAGCGTATGACCCGATCCGTACGGCACGATTATTAAGAGGGGTGGATTTATCCTCGGTCATTCACGTAATCCCAGGAAAAGCGCCGTCTTATCCGGCCAACCTGATGCTCCCCGATCATTTGCTGGCCCGTCAACGGGCAGGCGGCACGTGGTCAGAGATATTTGATTGGAATGCGGTGTTGAATCGTTATCCAATCATTGGCTGGCTAGTGTGGTATCTGGTCATTACGGTGATGGGATGGCTGGTATATCCAGTGTTGCGCATAGCCATGAGCGGGTTGTCGGATAAAGGCTACCCATTAACCAAAACCGCCGGCTTGCTCTTTGTTTCGTGGGGTGTGTGGCTGGCAGGTTCGCTGGGAATTGCTTTTGAGCGAACGACGATCAGCATTGTTTTTCTCGTTTTCCTCTTTCTTTCTTTACTTGCGGCCTGGTGGCAACGGAAAAACTTGCTGGAAGAAATCCGTTCCAGAAGGGATTACTACTTCCGTGTTGAATTGATCGGGTTGGGGTTTTTTGTGTTTTTCACTCTGATTCGGGTGGGTAATCCTGATCTCTGGCATCCCGCTTTTGGCGGCGAAAAACCGATGGATTTTGCCTATTTCAATGCTGTGCTCAAAAGCACGATCTTCCCGCCTTATAATCCATGGTACAGTGGCGGTTACATTAATTATTATTACTTCGGTTTCGTTCTGGCGGCTGTGCCGACCAAGTGGCTGGGGATTGTTCCTTCTATCGCCTATAACTTGATTTTGCCCACCATGTTTGCCATGTTTGCACTGGGTGCGTTCAGTGCCGGGTGGAACATTTTTACTCATTTTCAAAAAGAAAAAGCATTCAAAGATGAAATTGCTGAAAATAAACCTCCGTTGTGGAGAAGCCCCTTTGGGGTTGGGCTTTCAGCGGCTGTAGCAGCGTTGATTTTGGGCAATCTGGGGACGATACGCATGATCTGGCATGGGTTGATGCGTTTAGCGATGAATGGTTCCTCGCTGGAAGAAGCAAACATTTTTCTCAAACTTGCCTGGACAGTGCAGGGTATTTCCCGTTTTCTCGGTGGAGCACGCCTTCCTTACAGCACCGGTGACTGGTACTGGATACCCAGCCGGGCTTTACCCGGTGAAGCCATCACGGAGTTTCCATTTTTCACTTTTCTTTACGCCGACCCACACGCACATCTCTTCGCATTACCGTTGACCATGCTGGCTTTGGGCTGGTGTCTTTCGGTGGTGTTTGGAAAATGGCAATGGGGAGAAAATGACCGTCAACAGGGATTGTCCTTTTTCCTTACCTTGATTGTGGGAGGACTGGTAATTGGAGTACTCAGGCCCACCAATACATGGGATATGCCTACTTATTTGGGTTTGGGTGTATCGGCATTGTTTTACTCGGCTCTACGGCATGCTTCTTGGTTGAACAGTCGTTTGCCGCGTGTTCCGAACTGGCTAAAAAGGCTGGTGCTTGCCATTATCTCTGCAGTTATCCTCACCGGTATTTCTTTTTTGTTATTCATTCCCTACATGCAATGGTATGCTCAGGGCTACGGAAGTGTGGACTGGTGGGAGGGCAGCCGGTCACCGGTGGCTTCATACCTGACCCATTGGGGCTTATTCTTCTTCGTCATTGCCTCCTGGCTGGTTTATGAGACCATTGACTGGATGGCAAACACACCCCTTTCGGCTTTGAAAAAATTACGCCCATGGCAGTTTTGGATTTACAGCGCATTGGTTGTTTACCTGCTGGCGGTTGTGTTGCTGAATGTTGCCTTGGGAGTGGAGATTGCTTTTTACCCTCTCACTCTGGCAGCGTGGAGTTTGATCCTTTTGCTTCGCCCGGGTCAGCCCGATTCCAAGCGAGTTGTTCTCTTTCTGATTGGCACGGCGGCCACCTTAACCCTCATGGTTGAAGTGGTTGTGCTGGTGGGGGATATTGGAAGAATGAATACGGTGTTCAAATTTTATTTGCAGGCATGGAATCTGTTTGCCATTGGATCGGCGGTCGGCCTTGGCTGGTTGTTACCGGCAATTGAGAAAGGGTGGAGATCCGGTTGGAAAGGGGTCTGGCAATTTGCCTTTACCGCGTTACTTGTTTCGGCGCTGCTTTATCCGCTCATGGCGGGGGCAGCCAAAGTGCGTGACCGGATGAGCACGATTGCACCTCACGGTCTGGATGGGATGGCTTACATGCAAACCTCTGAGTATTCCGATCAGGGGCGCACCATGGATCTCAGTCAGGATTATCGCGCAATTCGCTGGATGCAGGAAAATGTGCAGGGTTCGCCGGTAATTGTGGAAGCCAATACGCCGCTTTATCGCTGGGGATCAAGGTTTTCCATTTACACCGGCTTGCCTACCATCATCGGCTGGGACTGGCATCAACGCCAGCAGCGTGCGGCGGTGCAAAATGATTATAGTGTTCAAAACCGAATTATCGATGTGGCGGAAATTTACAACACGCTTTCCAAAGAAAGGGTGCGGGAATTGCTGGATCGCTACGCTGTAAAATATATAATTGTGGGACAATTGGAACAGGCCTATTACGAACCGTCCGGCTTATCAAAATTTCCCGCATGGGAAGGGGAATTGTGGAAAGAAGTTTACAGGGATTTGGACACAGTAATCTATGAGGTACTACCCTGAAATGACTGAACAAAATGACATCCTCATTTATCACATTGCGGAAGTGAAAGATTGGCGTGATGCGCTGGAAACGGGTTCTTACCGCGCGGATTCCCTAAAAAGCGAGGGTTTTATTCATTGTTCCCGGCGTGAGCAACTTTGGGAAGTTGCTCAACGATTATTTGCGGGGCGGCAGGATATTGTTGTTTTGGAGATCCATCCGGCGTCTCTTCCTGTTGAAATCAGGTACGAGGCGGCACCAAACGGCGTGAAGTATCCGCATGTTTATGGGGAAATTCCGCTCGAAGCCGTTCATCAGGTGCTGACCCTGAATTGGGAAAGGAAGCGGCTGGAATGACGGTTCTGAGGTAATGGAATGAGTCAGGTTTTTGCGGCTTTATCCTGGTATCTTCTAGTTACAGTGGTGGGGTATTTGACCCTGCCGCTGGCTGCTCGTTTTTTGAAATTCCTGCCGGATCGGGGATTCACGCTGATTCGCTCGCTGGGGTTGTTGCTGTGGGGGTACCTTTTCTGGTTGTTGACCACTTTTAAGGTTCTCCAAAACAGCGCCGGCGGGGTCTTGGTGGCGCTTTTCCTCGTTGCGGCTTTCGGTCTTTGGGCTGGATGGCACAGGTGGAAGGAATTGAGGGAGTGGTTTGCCGGTCAAAAAAGGCTGGTTCTGACTGTTGAATTATTATTTTTAGGGGCATATTTGTTCTGGTGTGTGGTGAGGGCTGCCAATCCCGAAATCATTTATACCGAAAAGCCAATGGAATATGCTTTTATCAACGCGATTTTGCGATCTCCAACATTTCCTCCATTTGATCCATGGCTGTCCGGTTATGCCATTTCTTATTATTACTTTGGTTATGTCATCGTGGCGATGTTAATTCATCTGAGCGGTGTTGCCAGTTCAATAGGTTTCAATCTGGGAATCGCGATGTGGTTCGCGCTGACAGCGGTAGCCGCTTATGGTGTGCTTTACAACTTGGTGGTGGGGGTGTTTGAAAAGCAAGAAAGTTCGAGTTCGAAAAAAAGAGCAGCAGGATACGCGCTGCTTGCACCTTTGTTTATTCTGCTGGTGAGTAACCTTGCGGGATTGCTGGATGTGCTTCATGCACGCGGTATTTTCTGGCAACGAAACGATGAGGGGGTTCTTGAATCGTCATTCTGGACATGGTTGGGGATTCAAGAATTTGACCAGCCACCCCCCGAACCGTTAAACTGGATGCCGAAGCGCACTTTCTGGTTGTGGTGGCGCGGTTCGCGTGTTTTGCAGGATTTTAATCTGGTCAATCAGAGGGAAGAAGTAATTGATGAATTTCCCTTCTTCTCTTACTTGCTGGCAGATATGCACCCGCACGTGCTGGCTATGCCTTTTGTGCTGCTGGCGGTTGGTCTGGCATTGAATTTTTATTTATCCCTGAAAAAACAGCCCCCACCCGAACCCGAATTTTCATCGTGGATTAAAAACCCCTATGTCTGGTTATGTGCTCTGGTTTTTGGGGGCTTATCTTTTTTGAATACGTGGGATTTTCCGATTTATCTGGCATTATTTGCTGCCGTCTATGTGCTTTTTCGTTACTTCAATGAGGGCTGGAGCGGGAAACGGATTACCGACTTTATTATTGTCGGTTTGATGATCGGAATACTGGGAATTCTTTTGTATTTGCCTTTTTATCTTGGATTTTCTTCGCAAGCGGGTGGCTTTCTGCCCAGTCTGATATTCCACACCCGCGGTGTGCACTTTTGGGTGATGTTTGCTCCGTTACTGTTGCCAGTTTTATTCTGGCTTTTCGGTCAGCGGCGATTTTTGCATGGAAAAAGTTTGCGCGGCGGTGTCTTCATTGGGGCGGGCATTGTGGCGGCGGGCTGGTTGTTGATGGTCGTAGCCAGTAAGTTGATCGAACTGGCGCAGATTGTGGGTCAGAACTGGATGATGACGGGTAATGAAAATCTGGTCCAACTCGGTCAGACCTTGAACAATCTGAGCGGATTGTTCTTTATCAAACAAGGCGGTTCCGGGGTGGATTTGTTTCAATCCGCTTTTCTAAGGCGGATTGCCAGCCCGGGTACGTGGCTGACGCTGATGGTGGTTTTGATTTTAGTTTTTGCCATTATTATTGCCATGCGCAATTGGGCAAACAAAAGAGATGAAGCGGAAAACCAATCCACTGCATTATCGGAAGTGGATGCAGAAAATCGTGGTTTTGTCCTTCTGCTGATCCTGGTAGGGGCTGGACTAACGCTCGCACCGGAATTCTTTTACCTGCAAGACGATTTTGGCACCCGCATGAACACGATCTTCAAGTTTTACTTTCAGGCGTGGTTAGTGTGGGGGTTGGCAGCTGCTTATGCCAGTGCGGTACTGTTGAGCCGAAGTGGCGGGAGCTGGACCTGGCTTCTGAAATTCGGCTGGGGGTTATTATTGGTGGTTTCGCTGATTTACCCGGCGGTGATGCTGCCTGCCAAAACCGGATTAACAGGGGGGCAACCTGTCCGATTAACACTGGATGGGAAGGATTACCTGCAACGCAGCGAACCGGATGAATGGCAGGCTTTCCAGTTTTTGTGGAATATGCCATTGGGCACAGTAGTTGAAGCAGTCGGCCCGCAGTACAACCCGCAGTACGCTCGTGTTGCCACACATGCCGGTCAACCGGGCTTGCTCGGCTGGGAGGGACATGAAATCCAGTGGCGGGGAAGCGCCAGAGAAATGGGCTCTCGCCGTGTGGACATTGAAACTCTCTATCAGACCGCTGATTGGGAACGAGCAATGGATATAATTCAGCAATATGGAGTACGATACATCTACATTGGGCCGGTAGAGAGAAGTAGTTATCGTATTTCTGAAAGTAAATTTGCAACAAATCTTGGGCTTCTGTTTTCAAATGCCAGTGTAAAAGTCTATGAAGTTCCTCATTCCCTGGTTGCCAGCACACCATAAACGATGATGAGCATGAAGAAGAACCCGGTTTTTTGGGATTTTGAAAAACTTGCTTATCCGGCGATTTTTTTCGTCGGGTTGACGCTGCGATTACTGCATTTAGGGCAGTTTTCACTCAGTGATGAAGAAGCGAGACTTGCCCTGCAAGCGCTCTCTTTAGCCCGCGGAGAAATGCCATCCTACCAGAACCCGGATGGCGGATATCTGGTGTTTACTGGTGTTTTGTTCTTCATTTTTAATGCTACAAATTTTCTGGCGCGTTTCGTACCGGCGCTGCTTGGGGCGCTGATATGCCTGATGCCTGTTGGATTTAGAACGGTACTGGGTAAAAAGGCTGCCCTGATTCTGTCTTTGGGTCTGGCATTAGACGGGGCGTGGTTATCTTCCGCGCGCCAGGCGGGCGGTCATTCGTGGGCAGTGTTTTTCTTTTTGATTAGCCTTTGGACTTTACATTCACGCAGGTGGAAATTGGGGGGCGTTTTTATCGGGCTGGCTTTATTGGGCGGCACCGAAATCTGGAAAGGTTTGCTGCCCTTTCTTACTGCGTTGGGGATTTTCTGGTGGACAAACCGCCCTGTTTTGCAGCCTGCGGAAGGCGAGACGCAGATTAAGGATCATGTTGGGAAAATTGCCCTCTGGGGCGGGGGTGCGCTGCTGGTGATCGGCACCTTCTTTTTGTTGTTACCGGTCGGGTTAAGTGCTTTTGGCGGCGGATTGATTGAATATTTACGCGGCTGGGGTTCATCGGCCGGCGCTTCGATTGGACTATTGCTGGGGACAATGGTGGTTTATCAACCCGTTGCGTTGTTATTCGGCATCGCCGGGGCGTTTTATCAGGTTAAACAAGTCCAACCACTGGACCGTTTTCTGACGGTTTGGTGGATTCTCTCCCTGTTTCATTTATTTTTCTATCCCGCACGTGAGGTATTGGATTTAATCTGGGTCTCTTTGCCGCTTCTGGCAATGGCGAGCCGAATGCTGGTGATTTTCTTCGATACCAGGTTTGAACAAAAGAATCTGGCCATCATTTACGCGGCCATTGTGTTTGTGTTTTTGATGTTTGTCGCACAAAACATTGCCCGCTTGTTGAGTCCGGAACGGCTGGCAGTGAACACTCAACCAGAAGTGATTGGAATTCTGGCGGGATTAGTGTTTGTTGCAGGTTCAATTGCATTGGTGGCGTGGGGGTGGTCGGGGAGAGTGGCTGGTTTTGGGGCGATTGGTGGATTGCTTTCAATACTGCTTGTTTACTGGCTTTCCGGAAGTATTCATGCTGCCGGTTTGGGTGAACACCCTGAAACCAATCCATTCCTGCGAGGCAGTTTGATTCGGGAAGCGGATTTGCTGAACGACACTATTGGGGATATCTCGGAATTGAATTTTCTTTCTCGCAACGGTGCTGATATTGTAGCCGCCGGTTTGAATCAGCCAGCCTTGCGTTGGGCTGCGCGGGAATACCCCTACTTCGCTTTTGAAAATACCCTGCAGCCCCAGTTACAAAGTTCAATGGTGTTGACCCCTTCTGCATTAATGGTGGAATACGGCGAGCCATATCGCGGGCAGGATTTTGAATGGGGCGCAAAACCAATTTGGGATTTGATGACCTTACAGGAATGGTTGCAGTGGGCAATCTTCAAAACAGCCCCGCTCGAAAGCAACATGATTATTTTATGGGCAAGAGAAAGTCTATTTCCCGGGAATCAAATTTCTACTGAGGTTAAACCGTGAGCATACCCAACAGCATCGCAATAGACGGGCCGGCATCTTCTGGAAAATCCACCATTGGAGTCAAACTGGCTGAGAAGTTAGGATATTTATTTTTTGATACGGGTATTATGTACCGTGCGGTGACACTGGCAGCCCTTCAACAAGGGGTTGATGTCAATGATGAACAACGAGTGACCTCCCTTGCCAATCAGGTAAATATAGATGTAAAACCCCCCAGTGTACCCGATGGACGCAAAGAGGATGTGCTGTTAAATGGCGAGGATATTACATGGTTGATTCGTGATCCCCGTGTGGATCAACTGGTTTCAAAAGTCTCGGCGTATGCCGGGGTGCGAAAGGCGATGACCGAACAACAACGCCGAATTGGAAAAAGAGGAAAGGTAGTAATGGTTGGCAGAGATATCGGCACGGTGGTTCTGCCCGATGCCGACTTAAAGATTTATCTGGATGCTTCGCTGGAAGAGCGAGCAAAACGGCGGTATCGTGAATTAGTGGAACGAGGGGAAAGAATCACCTACGAAGAGGTGCTACAGGGATTGAAACGAAGGGATCAAATTGACTCTTCCCGTGCCATTGCACCGTTAAAGGCAGCGGAGGATGCCATCGTCTTGAATACCGATGATATGAGCGTTGAGGAAGTATTAAAGCGCGTGTTTCAGATTTGCGGGGTGGTAGATGAATGAGTGATAATCATCAGGTAGAACAGGAACTGCGGGATACACGGCATATCTTGAACCGTTTACTGGCGGTAAGCCCGGCTGTCATTTATTCCACATCGCCTTACCCGCCATTTCGGGTACGTTATATCAGTGAAAATGTAGCGATTGTAACGGGATATTCTCCCCACCAGTTTCTGGAGGATGAAGGGTTTTGGAAATCAAAAGTTCATCCGGAAGACCGCGCCGCGGTTTTAGATCATTTGAATAGGATGGGGCAACTGGATTTCGTGGAGATGGAATACCGTTTTCAGTGCGCCGACGAGCAATATCATTTTCTCCATGAAGAGATCAAGGTGTTGCGAGACGGAAACGGTCAACCTGTCGAAGGAATCGGATATTTTATTGACGTAACCCGGCAAAGGAATTATGAAGAGGCTATCAGACAGAGCGAAAAACTTTACCGGACACTAGCCGAAGCCTCCCGCGATTTGATTATCCTGATTTCTCAGGAAAAAACAGTTGAATATATCAACAGTTATGCCCGCCATGCGTTGGGATGGGGGGACTCTCATATCAAGCAGCCGGCTTATTCGCTGGTGCTAAAACTGATTCCAGAAAGTTCCATTCAACAGGTCTTTCGAACTCAACAGGCGGTGTATACCGAGCATTCTGCCACGGTTTCAAAAAAGAAATGCTGGTTTGGCACCTGGTTGGTGCCGATTTTTTCGGATCAAAGTGAAGTTGAATTTGTCATGGCTGTTTCCAGAGATATCAGTCGTCAACGGGAGACTGAAGAGGAGCTTCAGCGGGCGTTGAAGGCCGAACAGGAATTAAACTCATTGCGCTATCGTTTTCTGACCATGACCACCCATGAGTTCAAAACACCGATTAGCACGATTCTTTCCTCAATAGAATTGCTGGAAACTTATGGTGAGCGATGGGGGGCAGAGAAGAGGAATGACCATATCAACCGAATCAAGACCGCTGCTCAGCGACTCAACCAGATGCTCACGGAAGTTCTGGAGGTGAACAGGATAGAGAATGCCTCGGGCATTGAATTGAGCGAGGGGGTGGATTTAATTCATCTCTGCCATGAGACGATCACTGAGATTCAACAAGCCGATCAAAATCAGCATCCGCTCGTTTTTGTCCACAGTGGAGAAATCAGAAAAATCAAAACCGATGCCCGGGTGCTGAGAAACATTATTTCGAATCTGTTGACGAATGCGGTCAAATACTCACCGCCAGAGAGTGAAATCCTGCTTGAATTACGCATCAATCCCAGCGAGTTTATTATAAAAGTTCATGATCGCGGAATTGGTGTTCCCATAAAAGACCGCGCAAACCTTTATCAACCCTTCTATCGCGGAGAGAATGTGAGTTCAATACCCGGTACGGGGCTCGGCCTGACGATTGTTAAAAAGTCTGTTGAAGCATTAGGAGGAGAAGTGACCCATGAAGAAAGAGTGGGGGGTGGCTCAATTTTCAGCATTCAAATTCCATTGAAATAAAAATAATGAGCGGGGAGAAAATGGCGGGATGAAAAAAATACTGGTTATCGAAGATGATGCGGACATTCGAGGAAACATCATTGATTTGTTGAACGAAGAAGGGTATCTGGCAGTTGGGGCGAAGGATGGAGAAGAAGGTATTCATAAAATCTGGCAGGAATTCCCTGACCTGGTTTTATGTGATATTTTGATGCCAAAAGTTGACGGCTACGGTGTTTTGACAGTGATCAGCAAAAGCCCCATTACCTCGAGCATTCCTTTTATTTTTCTTACTGCTAAGACGCAGCGTGAGGATTTGAGGAAAGGGATGGCTTTGGGGGCAGATGATTACATCACCAAACCGTTCACCCGCATGGAACTGCTGCAAGCCATAGAAACCCGCTTGTTGAAACATGAACAATTGCGGTTGCAGGCGCAACAAAAACTGATCGAACTGCGAACCAGCATCAGCCTATCCCTCCCGCACGAACTACTCACACCGCTCAGTGTTATTCTGGGATTTTCGGAATTTCTACTCAACCAGCTGCCGGCCGATCAGGCCAATCTACAAACAATTGAAATTATCGGCGATATTCATCATGCAGCCAAGCGCTTGCTGAAATCATTGCAAAAATATTTATTGTATGCGGAACTGGAGGTAATCCTTTCGGACGCCGAAAAAATAACTCGTTCCAGACATTCCCGTTACCTGATAAGACAACAAGTTATTGCAAGGGACATTGAATCCATGATCGAAGAGTATGATCGAAAAGATAATCTTCGCGTGGAGATGGCCGAGGGGTTGGTGTGTATCTCTGAAACTCACTTTCAAAGGTTGATTGAAGAAATTGTAGAAAATGCGCTTAAGTACTCTCCCTCCGGCAGTCCAATTTTAATCCGCGGGGAAGTGTTGCGCGAGAAGGGGATATATAAAGTTGAGGTTGCAGATCACGGCAAGGGGATGACAGCCGAGCAAATCGCAAATTTTAGCGGCTATGGCTCGGTGGATAAAAAGAATTTGTATTCCCAAAGGATTGGGCTGGGTTTGGAAATTGTCAGGAAAATTCTGGATATTCATCAGGGTTCTTTAAGCATTCAGAGTGAAGCGGGGGCATGGACGAAAGTGGAAGTTTACCTGCGTTTAGCCGCCTAGAAGGGAGAAGAGCGATGTGTGATACGATGGTTGCCTTGGGAAATGCAACGGCGGATGGAGTGGTGTTATTTGCCAAGAACTCTGACCGCGAACCGAATGAAGCTCACGAGGTAATTGTGTTGCCTGCCGCAGATCATGCAGCGGGGGCAACAGTAAAATGTACTTACATTGAGATTCCACAGGTTGCCCACACAAATGCGGTTTTACTGGCCAAACCCTTCTGGATCTGGGGAGCAGAAATGGGGGCAAACGAACATGGAGTGGTCATTGGAAACGAGGCGGTGTTCACCCGCGTCCCTTACCAGAAGGAAGGTGGTTTGATCGGAATGGATTTTATCCGTCTGGCATTGGAACGCAGCAGCAGCGCAGAAGAGGCTTTGTTTTGCATTGTAAAACTGTTAGAAGAATACGGTCAGGGTGGGAATTGTGGATTCCGACACCCAATGTATTACCACAACAGCTTCCTTCTGGCAGATGCAAAAGAAGCCTGGGTGTTGGAAACCGCCGGAAAATTCTGGGCAGCCGAAAAAGTCAAAGATATTCGTTCCATATCCAATGCTTTAACCATCGGTAGGCAGTGGGATTTAGCCTCGCCTGGACTGGTGGAATATGCCATTCAGAAAGGATGGTGTAAATCGAAAACCGAGTTTGACTTTGCGCGGTGCTATTCGGACTTTGTATATACCCGGTTCAGTGATGCAAAGCGCCGCCAAAAGTGCAGTACGGATTTGCTTCTTATGAAAAGGGGAAAAATCACCGAAAAAACGATGTTCAGTGTGCTTCGCTCTCATGCGGGGGTGGGTGAGGAAGAACGCCGCATTGACCGGGGGCTTACAGGGGCTGAGGTGTGTATGCATGCCGGCTTCGGGCCGGTAAGGGGCAGTCAATCGGTAGGCTCGCTTGTCAGCAGAATTACTGAGAATGGGGCTACTCATTGGGTCACCGGTACCTCGGCGCCCTGTTTGAGTGTATTCAAACCGGTTTGGATTGAAAGCGGCTTGCCAGAACAGGTGATTGGTCATCCTACGGGAAGCTTTGATAAAGATACCTTATTCTGGAAGCACGAGCAACTTCACCGCAAAGTTTTGGAAAATTATGCTGAAAGGCAGCGGATCTTCGCTGTGGAGAGAAATGCGCTGGAAGATGAATTCTTAAGACAGGAAATTGAGTTCCGGAATAAAGAAGTATCGGAAAAAAGAATTTTCACGGAAAAATGTTTTGATGAGGCTCTTCAGGCTGAAGAAAGATGGCTTTACGAAATTCAAAAAGTACCTAAAGGTAAACTGGATTATTTTTACACCCACGCATGGAGAAAATTCAATCGCGAAGCGGGTTTTGGATCATTCGGATAGTTTTTTCCGAATGCACTCCATTGAGCGATGCTATAATCTTAACGATCAGTTGAGATGAACTTTCTTGATTTTCAATTCCTTCAAAACCCTTTCTTCTACCTGCCATTTCATAGCACAGGCTGGGTTGCGTGGGTTTTATTATTGGCGTTGCTGCTACTCACCCTGGCAAGAATATGGCGGATAGAGGTATTTCGCCATCCTTTCAAATGGGGGACATTTATCACAACGACGCTGATTATTCCGCTGGCGGTATTATTTTTAGAATATAAACTGCCTGTATTAGGAAGCGGCGCCGTTCCCAATCTGCCAGTTGAAATAAACCGGGCAGGGGTTTTTGTTTTCATTGCATTTCCTCTTTTTATCTCCGCTACATGGGGCGGAGTGTTGACCTCATTTACAATCGGCATTTTCACCGGTACCTTTTTGGGTTTGTTTTTAACCCATAATCTATTTTCAATAGTTGAATGGGGTTTTCTGGGCGTTTTTTTGGGAATTGCGCTCAATCAAAATTATCGTACTGCTTTTTATCGTTTGTTGAGGCGACCTTTGGGGGCTTCTGTTTTGGTCTGGGTAATTTATTTACCGCTCTTTTTATTATTCTCATTCTTTTCCATTCCCGGCTCACTGGCCGAGCGGTTAGATTTTGCTCTGGCTCAGAACTGGCTGAACTACCTGAGCAGGGGAATTGAACTGGTTCTGGCCGGACTTACTTTTGAATTGATTTATTTGCTGTTTCCGGCAATCAGGAAAAAACCCAAAGAAGTGGCGCCTTCGCCGGCGGAAATCAGCCTGCGATACCGCGTTCTGTTCTTCAGCATTCCGTTGTCGGTATTTTTGCTGGTATTTTTAATCCTGATCAACTGGTGGGTGGCCGGGCAGGCGGCCAGACAAATGATGGAGTCACGTTTGTCGGGCTTGACGGCGGTTGCTTCCGAGAGCCTGCCCTATTTTTTGGAGACCGGTCAAAGTCTCATCCTTGATTTTGCCAAACCCGAACTGGTGGAGAATCAAGCAACTGAGAGTCACCAGCGATTGCTTGAAGATATCCGGGCGGTACCTTTTTTCCGTCAACTGATTGTGCTTGATTCGAATGGCCAGCTTTTGATATCTTACCCGCAAGGTGGCGATGGAGAAAATCGGCTTACGCCTGATGAACAGGTGGGAATTGATTTGGCTTTGAGAGGAGTTGCGGTGCAGGTATATCCTGCTGCACCAATTCCGGGTGAAAAATCGGCCCAGGTTTCTTTTATTGGCGCTATTAAGGATGAATTGGGGAGTGTAAAAGGGGTTTTGATTGGCAGGACAGATTTTGAAACCAATCCGTTTACACAACCCGCATTGAGTGCGCTGGAAAGCGTGCTGGAAAGTGAAGGTGAGGGTTTTATCCTTGACGAGGAGGGAAACATCCTTTACCAGACTTCGGTTGTTTCGCCGCTGACCGCACAGGAGCAGTTTATTGGAAGGTTGGAGCCGGGAACGGGCTTATATGAGGATACTTCGCCAACCGGAACGCGTTTGCTAGTGCTGGCTCAGCGGGTAACTGGCCGCCCATGGCAGATTGTTGCGCGTGTGCCTGCCAGTGCCGCTCAACAAATTGCTTTGAATATTGCCATTCCCACAATGGTGATTTTATTGCTGTTATTTGGTATGGGCGGATTACTGGTTTTTGGAATCGTCAGAGTGGTTACGATGAATCTGATCAGGCTTACCGATCAAGCGGTTCGAATTTCGCATGGCGAACTGGATCATTTCATTGAAAGTAAAGGCAGTGATGAGATTGGAAGGCTGGCTTCTACTTTCGAGACGATGAGAATCAGTTTGAAGAAAAGGCTGGAAGAGTTGAATCAACTTCTGGTCGTCAGTCAGGGCGTGGCTGCTAACCTCGAAATCAGAGAAGCGATCCAGCCCATCCTGAAAGCTGCTTTAGATGAAGATTGTGTTTCGGCGCGGGTTGTGTTGATTCAAGAAGTTCAAATGGATTTGGGAGGAGATCAGCTGGTCAGGTGGGGGGCCGGTAAACAAGCAGATCTTTACCAGCACCTTGACTCCCAGATATTTGAGCAAATGCGTTCCCATCACATGCTTTCCATCCCCAATACGAACCGGGTCCGGAGAATCAGTCCGGTTAGCGGAAAATCTCATCCGGCGGCTTTAATTGCCTTTGGTTTGTATTTTGAAACGACTTATTACGGCGCATTCTGGCTTGCTTATGATAGACCAAAGACATTTACCGAAGATGAAGTGCGCTTTCTGAATACCCTCGCCAGCGAAGCGGCGTTGGCGGCGGCAAATGCCCGTCTTTATGCCTCAGCCGAGATTGGAAGAAGAAGACTGGAAGCAGTCCTATCTTCGGTGCCGGAGCCGGTGCTGGTTTTTGATGAAAAAGACCGCTTGTTGCTGTTAAATCCTGCGGCAATGCATGTGCCGGGGTTGATTTCAGCCGCCTTACCCGGTCGCCCCCTTCAGGATGTTGTGACTTCAGAAGGATTGATCAAACTGATCAGTGGTTCATTGGAAGAGAGAATTGCCTCGAGAGAGATCCATTTATCGAATGGCAAGGTGTTTTATGCCAGTGTCGCGCCCGTTACCGGTGAAGATCATCAATTGGGCAAGGTATGTGTATTGCGGGATATAACCCACTACAAAGAATTGGATGCCATCAAGTCGGATATTGTGGCAACGGTAAGTCATGATTTGCGTACCCCCTTAACTCTGCTGCGGGGTTATTCGACAATGCTTTCAATGGTTGGTGTACTGAACGATCAACAGCAAAATTACGTGAATAAAATGGTCGCCGGGGTCGAGGAGATGTCTCACCTGGTAAACAATTTGCTGGATTTAAGCCGGATTGAATCGGGAATTCCTCTCAGGTTGGAAGAAGTTGATCCGATGATTGTGGTGGAAAAAATAGTCCGTCAATACCAGCCTCACGCTTCGCAGAAAAACATTCAACTTACCTTTGAGGGGCCGACGGATGGAAAGCGGTTGATGTTAAAAGCCGATTTGGCGTTGTTGCAGCAAGCCTTGATTAATTTGGTGGATAATGCTATAAAATACACACGTTCAGATGGTCAGGTGGTTGTTCGGGTTCATGCTGGAAACGAACGAATAACATTCGAAGTGCGAGATAACGGCATTGGCATTGCACCGCTGGACTTGCCAAGATTATTCGAGAAATTTTATCGCAGCGGCCGGCGGGAAGCCTATGAAAAACGTGGCTCTGGTTTAGGACTGGCGATTGTCAAATCCATCGCCGAACGACATCATGGGCGTGTGTGGGTTGACAGCCAGCTGGGAAAAGGAAGCACTTTTTACCTGGAACTGCCCATCGAACAGCCTCAATCGGAAAAGGAAGAAGAAGTGTGGAATGGGGGTGTAACAAATCTTAAAAAATAGAAAAGTTCTTTTTCAAAGCACTTGAAAATTGAAGAATTGTGCTATAATTATTATTTGCATGCATGCTTTAGATGGACTAATTTCATAAGTTCAACGCAAGGGAAGGATTCTCGTGCGTTTCTATTTGTTTAAGTTGTTTGTTATGAGATAAAAGAGGAGGCACGTTCGTGGAAACGAAAAGCTTAGTTGCACTGCGTATTAGCCTTGCGTCCCCGGATACCATTCGCAGTTGGTCGTATGGGGAAGTCCTGAAACCCGAAACGATCAATTATCGAAGACTGCGGCCTGAAAAAGACGGACTGTTCTGCGAAGCCATTTTCGGACCGACGCGTGATTATCAATGTTATTGTGGCAAATATAAAAATCCGCGCTACAAGGGAATAGTTTGCGATAAATGCGGTGTAGAAGTAACCCGTGCCTCCGTCCGGCGTGAGCGGATGGGGCATATTGAACTGGCGACCCCGGTTGCTCATATCTGGTACACCCGCCGTGTTCCTTCATACCTTGGATTACTACTGGATATTTCCCGTCGCAACCTCGACCGGGTGCTTTATTTTGCCCAGTATATTGTGACCTACGTGGATGAGGATGCGCGTAATAAAGCATTGAAGCGACTTGAAGATGAGATTAGCGTCTCGGAACGGGAACAGGCGGCAGAGATCAACGCCCGGATTTTGGAAGTCAAACAGGCTCGCGATCGTAAGATTGCGGAATTGAATCAGCGCCGGCAGGATATGGAAGCCCGCCGTGATGAACTGATTGCCACCCGACTCGAGCCCGTCATTCAGGAAGGCCAGTCGCTTGAAAGGCAGTTGCAGGAAAAGGTGGGTAGTGCGACTCGGACGGCGATTGTGTTTTCGGCTACCAACACCGAAATCGTTGGCGCGGGTGAAACCATTACCGCCCAACACATTGGACGAGTTCAGCGGGTGGTTAAAGAGCGTCTGGACGAACTGGAAAACGAATTTCGCGATCAATTCCAGCGCGATTTGGAACAAATCAAAATGCAAATCGAAGAAGTGCGCGCACAGGCCGAGATGGAAATGGAAGCGTTGCGCAATCAGCTGGAAGACCAGTCGAACATTTCTCAAAACGCAAATTCTCGCCTGCGCGATGAATTGCAGGAACTGCGCCCATTCACTTTCCTGACCGAAAACCGCTACCGGGAGTTAAAATCCCGCTGGGGGCAGGTTTTTCGGGCGGATATGGGCGCGGAAGCCTTTTATGATGTGCTTCGCCGCCTCGATCTGGATAAACTATCCGAAGAGCTGTGGCATGAAGTTCGGACTTCCAAGAGCAAGCAGAAACGGAAGAAAGCCACCACCCGGCTCAAAGTGGTGGAAGCCTTCCGCCGTTCCGGCAACCGACCGGAATGGATGATTCTTACGGTGCTGCCGGTTATCCCGCCCGATTTGCGCCCCATGGTGCAGCTGGATGGCGGCCGGTTCGCCACCTCGGATTTGAATGACCTCTACCGCCGGGTGATCAACCGCAACAACCGACTGAAAAGACTGCTTGAACTGGGCGCGCCGGATGTGATTGTGCGCAATGAAAAGCGTATGCTTCAGGAAGCAGTGGACTCGCTGATTGACAATTCTCAACGCGGTAAAGCGCTTTCGCGGCGCGGACGTCGCGAATTGAAATCCTTGAGCGATATGCTCAAGGGTAAAAAAGGCCGATTCCGCCGCAATTTGCTGGGCAAGCGGGTGGACTACTCCGGGCGTTCGGTGATTGTGGTTGGCCCTACACTGAAATTGTATCAGTGCGGTTTACCCAAAACGATGGCACTGGAACTCTTCCGCCCCTTCGTCATTGCCCGGCTGGTTGCACACGGCTATGCTGCCAATGTCAAAGGCGCGCGCCGCTTTATTGAACGCAACCGCCCTGAGGTTTGGGAAGTTCTGGAAGAGGTCATCAAAGATCGTCCGGTTCTGCTCAACCGTGCGCCAACGCTTCACCGGTTGGGCATTCAGGCGTTCGAACCTATCCTCATCGAAGGAAGTGCCATTCAGCTGCATCCGCTGGTTACAACAGCCTTCAATGCGGACTTCGATGGCGACCAGATGGCGGTGCATGTCCCGCTCTCAGAAAAAGCGGTTCGCGAAGCGCGCGAACTGATGCTTTCTTCCCGCAACCTGCTTAAGCCAGCAGATGGCGAACCGATCATCAGCCCCTCCAAAGATATGGTGCTGGGTGTTTATTACCTGACCATGGTGGATAATAAAGATCACCCCGGTAATGGCCGTTACTTTGCCGACATGGATGAGGTGGAACTGGCATACCACCTTGGGCAGGTGCACATCCACAGCCGCATCAAGCTGGTGGTGGAAACATGGTACGATGATCAAAACAACCGGCTTGTTGAGCCGCGCCGGGCAATCATTGATACAACGGTTGGCAGGGCGTTATTCAACCGCATCCTCCCGCCGCAAGTTCAATTTGTCAATGAAACACTGGATAAAGGCGGCGTTAAAGACCTCATTGCCGATGTGTATGAATATTGCGGTGAGGAAGTGACCACCCAGGTGGCCGATGAAATCAAAGATATCGGGTTTCAGTATGCTATGCTCTCCGGTGCGACAATCTCGGTGGATGACATCACCATGCCGGCAGAGAAAAAAGAAATTCTGGAACGGGCTCAACAAAAAATTGAGAACGTCCAGCGTTCTTACCGCCGCGGTTTATTGACCGAGCAAGAACGCAACGAACGCGAGATCGAAATCTGGCAACAGACCACCAAGGAAGTTGCCGATGCGGTGCGGCGCGCCATGAATCCAACGGGTAATCTGGCTACGATGGCGAACTCGGGCGCAACCAAAGGCGGTTTTGGCCCCATCTCCCAGTTGGCAGGTATGCGCGGTTTGATGGCCGACCCCGCCGGGCGTATTATCCGCCTGCCGATTCAATCGAACTTCCGCGAAGGGTTGACCGCACTGGAATACTTCATTTCGACTCACGGTGCGCGCAAGGGTCTGGCAGATACCGCTTTGCGTACGGCTGATGCCGGTTACCTGACCCGCCGTCTGGTGGATGTGGCGCAGGATATGATTGTCAACGAAGTGGATTGTGGCACGCAAGATGGTATCTGGATCCGCAAGTCTGACGATGTGGCAGGCCAGCCCTTGAGTGTGCGCCTGTATGGACGAACGGTCGCCCAAAGAATTATTGACCCTGCTACCGGGGAAGTTCTGGCAGAGCGGGATGATATGCTCGATCACGACCGAATTCGCCGCCTGGTGCAGGCCGGCATTGAGGAAGTAAAAGTGCGCTCACCGCTCACCTGTGAGTTGATTCACGGCGTTTGTGCGAAGTGCTACGGCATGGACCTTGGTCGCGGAAAGATGGTTGAATTGGGTGCAGCCGTTGGTATTGTGGCGGCGCAGTCCATTGGTGAACCCGGTACCCAGTTAACGCTGCGCACCTTCCACACGGGTGGTGTGGCTGCCGGCGGAGATATCACCACCGGTTTGCCGCGCGTGGAAGAATTATTCGAAGCCCGCCGGACCCCGAAAGGCGAAGCAATTATGACCCGGATTTCTGGCGTTGCCAGAATCATCCAGTCCGACCGGTACAGTGATCAACGCGTGGTCAGAGTTGAACACAGTGAACTGGTCAGTGACGAGTACGATGTACCGGAAGGATGGGAAATTGTAGCGAAAGACGAAGGGGTTGTCTCGCTCGGCGATCCAATTGCCGTTCAAGGGGAAGCCTCAATTACAGCCCAACACACCGGCCGGGTGCGCATCGAGGGCAGACGGGTCATCGTTACTTACGAACAACGCGAATCGGAAGAATACGAAATTCCATCCACTTCCCGTATTCTGATCAAAGATGGTGATCACGTGGAAGCTGGACAACCTTTGACAGAGGGTTCTCTCAATCCACACACCATTCTGAAGATCAAAGGGCGGGAAGCCTGTCAGTTGTACCTGCTGAGCGAGATCCAAAAAGTTTACCGCGCCCAAGGTCAAAATATCAACGATAAACACTTTGAAGTGATTATCCGCAAGATGATGGGACGCGTGCAGATCATTCGACCGGGAGATACACCTTACCTTCCGATGGACATTGTGGACCGCCTTGAAGTACGCCGGGTGAATGAACAAATGCTTCAGGAAGGCAAACAACCGGCCCGATTTGCCGAAATTTTGCTGGGTGTTACCAAAGCCTCCCTCAGTACCGATTCGTTCCTCTCGGCTTCTTCGTTCCAGCATACGATTAAGGTACTTGCCGGTGCTGCTATTGCAGGCGCCGAAGACCCCTTGTTTGGTTTGAAGGAGAATGTGATCATTGGCAAACTTATTCCGGCGGGGACGGGTTTCCAGCACGGACGTTTCAAAAATTTACAGAAAGGAAATGAGGATGGCGGAAGCAGCCACCGTATTTCCGTAGCCAATATCACCAGTTCAGATTAGCCAAGTTTTGAACGAAAAACAGCGGGAGCAGTAATGCCCCCGCTGTTTTTTTAAACCAGCTTGCTGATAATCCGTGATAAACTGGAATTGATTGAAATCAGGAATATCCATAGATGAGGAGTGTATTTTGATGGAAATCGGGCTGGTTCGGAAAGTGGATATCGATCTTGAGATGCAGCAATCCTATCTGGATTATGCGATGAGTGTGATTGTGGCGCGGGCACTGCCGGATGCCCGCGATGGTTTAAAGCCTGTGCAGCGCCGAATTCTTTATGGAATGTACGATATGGGATTGCGAGCAGACTCGGCTTATAAAAAATCTGCCCGTATCGTGGGTGAGGTATTGGGAAAATATCATCCACACGGCGATCAGGCGGTTTATGACGCAATGGCTCGCATGGCACAGGATTTTACGATGCGTTATCCGTTGATTGATGGTCAGGGGAATTTTGGCTCGATTGATGGTGATCCGCCGGCTGCCATGCGTTACACCGAAGCGCGGCTGACTCCGCTGGCGCTGGATTTGTTGTTGCAGCTGGACCGAAACACGGTGGATTTCGAACGGAATTTTGATGATTCCTTGAGTGAACCACTGGTGCTGCCGGCAGCCATCCCCAATTTACTGATCAATGGGGCGTCCGGTATTGCGGTTGGGATGGCTACCAGCATACCACCCCACAATCTGGGCGAAGTGATTGATGCCTTGACCTATATGCTGGAAAGATGGGAGCGTCTGGAGGATATTGGTGTAGATGATTTGATGAAGTTTGTAAAAGGTCCCGATTTTCCAACAGGAGGGATAATCCTTCAGGAGGACGGCGGCGAAGATTTATTAACCGCCTATGCAACCGGGCGGGGAAAAGTAACACTGAGAGGCAAAGTCCAGCTGGAAGAAATGGGCAGAGGCAAGAGCCGTATCATCATTACCGAGTTGCCCTATCAGATCAATAAAGCATCCCTGATCGAACGGATTGCTGAGTTAGCCCGCGAGAACGAACTGGAGGGAATCAGTGATCTGCGGGATGAATCGGACCGGCAGGGGATGAGAATTGTCATTGAATTGAATAAAGTTGCCGAGGAACAAAATGTATTGCGGGAATTATACCGGCGCACTCCGCTGCAATCTACTTTTCGTATTTCTCTGCTGGCACTGGTGGATGGAGAACCACGACTTCTCTCATTAAAGCAAGCCTTGAGGGTGTATTTGGATCATCGTATTACGGTGGTACGACGGCGCAGCGAACATGATTTAGAGAAAGCGCGCCAACGGGCACATATTTTAGAAGGATTGCGAATCGCCCTGGCGAATCTGGATGAAATAATCAATTTAATTCGCCGTGCTCAGGATGTGGATGATGCGCGCACAAAGTTAATGAAGCGATATAAACTTTCCGATGTTCAGGCCAATGCCATTCTTGAAATGCAATTAAGGCGTTTGGCCGCCCTGGAACGAAAGAAAATTGAACTGGAATATCAGGAAACATTGAAATTAATTAAAAATCTTACGGAGTTATTGCGCTCGCCTAAAAAATTAAGAGAGGCCGTTGCCGAAGAATTGATTTCTATGAAGCAAAAATATGCTGACCGGCGGCGCACGCAAATCGTCTCTCTCAAACAAGGGGCTGCTGCACGGGATGTGCTGACCACAACCGAACTTATCCCGGAAGAAAAAGTGTGGGTTGGAATGAGCAAAGAGGGCTTGATTGGAAGAATGTCCGTTGAGAAACAGCCCCGCCTCAGTGGAAAAGATGCACCGGAATTGCTGCTGTATTCCAGCACGGCTCATACCCTCTATCTGGCAGCTGCAGACGGGCAATGTGCTGCGATTGCGGTTCAATCTCTGCCGGAGGTGGAAAGTTTTGAGAATGGTGTTCCATTCAGCAAAGCATCTCCGATAACTGCTCCGCCGGTAGTGATATTTTCTGCCCCTGCTCGATTGCCTGAAGATAAAGAACTTTATATCTTTACCATAACCCGGAAAGGGATGGTTAAAAAATCGGTGATTGGAGAACTTCCCGGCCCTTCGGCAAATACGTTTGTTCTGGTAAAAATCAATAACGGTGATGCACTGATTGGCTCGTTGATTACCGGCGGAAATGACGAAATTATTTTGATAACCAAAAATGGGATGATGATTCGATTTTCCGAAACCGAAGTGCGGCCGATGGGACTGGTTGCCGCTGGAGTGAACGGAATTAAGTTGAATAATGGTGATGAGGTGGTGGGGGGGATACTTTTCAATCAAGATGAAGAGCTGCTGATGCTTTCGAGTGACGGAAAGGCATGGCGGATGCCGGCCTCTCAAACGGTATTACAAGGGCGTTACGGACAGGGAATTATTGCCTGCCGGCTGGCCAAGGGGTCATCTCTGATTGGTGCCGTCGGCGGCAGAAACGAGCAAAATGTGATCGTGTATTTTGAGCGCCTTGCGGCTAAAGTTTTGCGAATGGATGCTGTTCCTTCCATAAAAAGAGCTTCGGCCGGGAAAGTGCTCTTTGATTTGAAGGGTGCAGATAAAGTCATTGCAATCAGACCGATCATCAACAATTTAGGCAAATGGGAAACACCAAAACAGGAAAGCGAAACAAAACCCAGGCGCAGGAATTCTGCCCGGCAAAGCAGCGAGGGGAAGGGCTCAATTCCAACGAGTGGCAAAAAGCCTGCGGTGAAAGGTCGTCAGGCTCAGCCAGTTCAAGCCGAGTTACCCTTGAAAGAAGGGACGAGTGAAAATAAAAAACGAAAAAGTCGAAGCAGCGCTCAAACAACGAATTCCTCGGTGGAGGATGCGAAAGCAACCCCGGTCAGTAAGACAAGAGCAAAAAGTACAATAAAGAAGAAAGAAACGCCAACGACTCCCACCGCCTCAAAGACCCCCGTCAGACGAGCCAGGAAACCGGCTGCAAAACAATGAAAATTATGGATTGACGGAAAAATTCGTATAGTGATAAGCGATTTTGCCGTCCATAAGACCAATCGTGTCAACTCCGTTATTGACACTACCGTGCAGCGATTGAGCCGTCCAATTCAGGTGGCGGGTGTTGCCGCTTTGACTTCCCTGCGTAAGCGTAAAAACGGCCTGGGGCAATAATTCGTTGAATAAGGTGGTATACCACGCCCGGATTGCTTCGCTGCCTTGAACCACCCGAGCAGGCGTGATGTGAACGGCATCCGGGTGATACAAAAGAATCATCAGGGAAGGATCGTGCAGATTTAGCCCCTGAAAGTAGAGATCAACAATATCGGGGGGTGGGGTCTGCGGTGCCCAGGAAAATCTGGAAATTACATTCCAGAGAGCAGGGGTTTGCTTACGGCATTCATCCCATGAAAAAAAGTTGACCGCACTGAGCCCTAAAGACTGGCTTGTGCGCAGAAAATCGAGGATATCCTGTTCGGTGGGTGCCCAGCCACCGGTTTTATAGGTTGGGCCGGTGGGAATGACCGGTCGGAAAGGCGTCAACCCCTGAAACTCTCGCACACTGCGGCGGAGTTGGGCTTCGGAGTTGTGGGCTTTTTCCCAGTACACCTGGGGCATGTTGTAATCAACCGATTCGAGAAAAACTTTCCACGGCAATTGGGGATGGTAAGATGGAAAGCGGTAGGATGAGAGCGCCATGGGGAGATGGGGTAAGTTCTCACGTAATTTTTTCATAAAGCGACGGGCGGCGGCATCCTTGCCGGGTTGTTTATATTCAATTTCGGCATCTATCACATAACCATCCAGCCCGAATTGTTGAATCCGCCGTATGGCAATATTGGCTTCGGCAAGAGGATCATTGCCATAGACATAGTGCCAGCCCCATACCTGAATCCCTTTGGCGCGTAAGGCATCAACGACTGGGGGGAGCAGATCGGTATTGGTCATTCTATCAATATTGACCGGCCAGGCACCATCTGCGATTTTGATGAGCACATGGGTAAAGCCTGCCTGGTGGGCAGCCTCAGCGATGGCAACCGGATTGCCGCCTTCGCAATTTTGAATTTTCCAGATGAAAAAACCTTTCCCCACTAATTTATTCATGATAACCTCCACAAAACGATCATTGACCCTTCAAATTGCCCTCCAAACCCAGTTGGGGGGCAATTTTGCGCATGGCAAGGATTACATTATCCACGTGCTGCCATAATTCCACTCCAAATTCTTCGGCACCGCGTGCAATTTCTTCCCGGTTTGCGCCGGCGGCAAAAGCGCGGTCTTTCCATTTTTTCTTTACTGAGGAAGATGTCAAATCGTAAAGCGAGCGCGACGGACGAACCAGCGCGACAGCAGTGATCAGGCCGGTGATTTCATCGCAGGCATAGAGGGCTTTTTCCATCAGAGTTTGGCGCGGCACCCCCGTGTGATCGGCGTGGCTGAGTATGGCGCGGATAATTTCTTCCGGGACGCCGTATTGACGCAGAATGGGGGCGCCGGCTTGCGGGTGTTCTTCCAGTGTGGGGTGAATTTCCCAGTCAAAGTCGTGCAACAGGCCGGTTACACGCCATAACTCAACATCCTGCTTGTGCAATTCGGCATAGAATTGCATGGCTGCTTCAACTGCCAGCATGTGATTGATTAGATTCTGGCTTTTGACGTATTGCCTGACAATTTGAAAAGCCTGTTCGCGATTCATTGGTGAGATTGCTCCTGCGAGGAAGATTCATCGGATAAGCCAAAAATGGGTTCCGGCTCCCCCAATACAGGCAGGGGACGGGTGATAAATACTTCTACGAAAGCCATAGCCGTGGCTGGAATTTCGCGAAATCGCCAGAAACGGTGGGCGTATTGACTATACCTTCGTTGATCGGCAATGACACCCACTGCTTCGATGCCCAGATTATTGCAGGTGAAAATGGCGCGCGGCAGGTGGAACTGTTGAGTGACCAGTATGGCTTGCTGGACTCCAAAAATGTAACGGGCGCGATAACAGGTATCATAGGTTCGGCGTCCGGCATAGTCCAAAACGATGTCTTCCTCCGGTATCCCTAAAGACAGGGCGTATCGTTTCATTGCTCCGGGTTCGTTGTAATCAAGGAAGCGATTATCACCGCTCATCAAAAGTTTTTGAACCTTACCGTCAAAATACAATTGCGCTGCAGTGGCTACCCGATCGCGCAGAACGGGGGAAGGCTGTCCATCGCGCGAAAGACCTGCGCCAAACACAATTGCCACCGGTGCCGATGGGGATTGATTAACTTGAAACTGGCGGGAACGGGCATACCATTCGGCAATGAGGTTGGGTATTCCCAATCCTAAAACGAGGGCAAGCCCGCTGAATAGAAAGAAACGAAGGATGAGCATGAGAATTTTCTTCAGCATGGAAGGATTTTACCATGCACCGATAGGGGGCTTAATGATATCAGACCGTACAAGGTTCATACCAGTTGCATCTCAAATTAGCGGCCGAGCCATTCCAAAATGTCAATGCCTGACCAGCGGACAGCAGAACGAAGTGGATCATATACCGAATCATCCACGATTTGCAAATCCTGCACATCGTAATCATTCAAGGCCTGAGTCAATCGGCGTTTTCCGTCAATGGTTTCAACAAAATCCATCAAGGCTGAATTAATTTGCTTGATTTGAGATTCGCTCACGACGGTGGAATAGGAAAGGTTAAGGTTTGGAATATCGGGGTTGGTTTGCCATAAAATAATCACTCGTTGCGGGGCATCGGGTAAATCGTTGATGACCTGACTGGATGTCCGTGGATCCCCCGAAATTGAAAAGGTTACTCCAAAATCACAAATTCCTTTGATGTAGAGGGAGCGAATCACTGCCGGATGAGTTTGAGAATAAACCCCCGGCTGGGTTTCGATATTTAGTTGATTCAATATTCCAGAAGGCAGAATATAACCGGAAATTGAGCCGGGTTCAACCCAGCAAGGCCGATAGCCGTTGAGCTGGGATAGGGCAGTTTGAGCGTCGGCGGTGCTGGCATTGGCGAGAGGGTCAAAGTAGGAAATGAAACCGCTTTCGACATTGGCTAAAAACTGGCTGCCATAATAAAAAGTACCAAAATGATTGATCAGTAACCCTACGGTTACCCACCCTCGATCGTGGGCATGGATATAAGTTAGCGGTTGCAGCCAGCCGAGGTGAATTTCCTGTTCTTTGAAGGCGTTGATCAGATCGGCAGGATCTTCAAAAACTGCAATGTCAAAGTTGTAACCGGTAGTTTCGGCAAGGTACTGGCTGATTTCCTGGCGGGCAGTTTCAGCATCGCCGGTTGGTTCACCCTCTTCCAGAAATGCAATGCGGATGGGGTTCGTCTCGCTGCCGAGGGGTGCGGGGGTTGGGGTGGGGGTGTTGAAGAGCGTCGTTTCGGCGGTAAGAGAGGGTGTAGGGGTCTCTGCGGGCCGAATATTACAGGCGGCCAGTAATGCGACCAGCCAAATTCCCAAAAGGAGAATGAAAGTTGAGGTTCGTTTTTTCGATCTGAGGGATTGAAACACGGGGTTTAATCTCCAGCAGGCGGGTATATAGATTATAATCTCAGTTAAGGATTTTCCAGAAATTGAGATTGACATGGTGATGAAGGGAAGTTCTCTATTACGGATTGTAGTTTTTGTTTTTCTCTCGCTGGTTCTGTTCTTTGGGCTGGCGGTGGTGGTTCTGGTTGCAGTGGTGCGCAATACTACACAGCAAGCCATGCAGCCGATTGAACAGGTGCGAGATGTGCTCGCTACCCAATCGGCGCTTTTGTTCAACCCCACACCAACGGTTATACCCGACCCGGTCACCATCATCCATGAAATCCGATCTTTGGCACGGCTGGAAACTGCCCAGTACTCGATGGAAAAAATCATCACGGCTGAGGCTGGACAGGGTGAATTGAGTTTCCTTTTTGGGGATAAATTACTCTTTGTCGCTCATGGGAAGGTCATAGCAGGGGTGGATTTGGAGAAATTGAAACCCGAAGATTTGTGGGTTGAAAACGGAATTTTATATGTGCGATTACCTGAGGCGGAAATTTTCCTGACCACGCTGGATAATGACCTTTCTTATGTTTATGACCGTGAAACGGGCATATTACGGAGAGGCGAAATTCAATTGGAAACACTGGCTCGTCAGGCGGCTGTGCGGGAAATTGAAAAGGCTGCGCTTGCTGACGGCATCTTGAATTGGGCACAATTAAATGCCGAATCATACTTGAGTCGTTTATTCCGCAGCCTTGGATATGCCGATGTGATCTTTGTTGAGTGAATTGAGCCGAATGGCTTATAGCCGCTCCGTCCACGATGGATGGGCGTATTTTTGCAAAAACAAATCTTCTGCGCAGGCAATCTCTTCCGTTTCTGGTTGAGTTTCGATAAATTCGATGTTCAGTACCTCACTAAAAGCGGTTTGAAAAGCCTGGGCGGCCTGTTCCCAGCTGATCACTCTACCCAGTACCATTTCTACCGTGGTTGCGTGATCCAATAAGCGTTGAGCGGCTTGTTTTCGTTCGGCTTCGCTTTCAAAACGCAAAGCATGAGTGATGCGCGTCAGGTCACCATAGAGCGGCAGAGAGCCGTGTTGAAGAACGCCTTTGTACCTTCTGGCCTGCGCACTGCCGATCAATTTTTTTCCGTTGACCGTGATTTCATAATTTGAGGGTACCTCGAAACACACCGCTGCGTTTGGCTGGCTGCCTTCGGGCAGGGGGTATTCTTTATCTGCGGTAGCCGGCAGATTCAAGAGCCTCAACGCTGAAACAAGAGCGGTCGAAAGGCGGCGGTAACTTTCCAATATGGTGCCGGCCACACGAGGCTCATCCTGGGGCGCAATGACAGCATAGGTCAGTTCATCGGTATGTAAAATAGCCCTTCCGCCGGTGGGACGGCGTACCAGTTCCCAGCCGTTTTCAAGCAGGTTCTGGAAATTGACATCGCTGATAGGCTGGGCATATCCCAGTGAAAGACAGGCCGGCTGCCAGGCATATAAACGCAATGCCGGTAAAGTTTTTCCAGCAGCAGTTAATTGAAGAATGGCTTCATCCAGCGCCATGTTCCAGGCCCCTGAAGCCGGTGGATTTTTAATTAAGCGCCAGGTTGTTTTGGGAAACATGATGCAAATTATAATCGAAATGGTTCTGGCATGATATAATCTTGTGTAAACAAGCCGCTGTTTATTGTCTTCCCTCCCCTGTATTGTTAAGTAACTTGACATAACCGTAAAACCCGTTATAATGCTTGACAAATTTCTGGGAGAAATGCCCGATTTGGACACCACATTTTGGCAAGTCCCCAAAACAAGTGTTAAGAATCTTAACAAACATGTGGCGCTGGACTTGATTCGCTTAAGTCCAGGCGGAATTTCAAGGATTGAACTCTCACGTGAACTGGGGTTAACCCGCGCCGCCGTCACAGCCATTGTTGGGGATTTAATCAAGGCTGGTCTGGTGCGTGAATCCAATGGAAAAGTGAGGCGAGGACGGCGATCCATTGCTCTTGAAATCAACCCTCAGGGTGGGCTGGTGGTTGGCGTTGATATTGGGGCAACTCATGTAACATTGTTGCTGGCAGATTATCTTGCCCATGTCATTGATGAAATTGAACAACCGCTGGATATTTTAGCGGGGCCAAAGGTATGTCTGCCATTTGTGGACCGGTTAATGCAAAACTGGCTGGATGGGTTGGGTGTGACCCTGAATCGGGTAACTGCTGTTGGGGTGGGTGTGCCCGGCCCCATTGTGACGGATGCCGGTACGGTCAGCGGCCCACCGATTATGCCGGGATGGGACCTCTTTCCCATTCGAGAATGGCTGGAAAATACCTGGCACTGTCCGGTAACACTGGGTAATGATGCAGAGTTTGGAGCCTTGGGCGAGTGGGCATTTGGTGCTGGCCGGGGGGTGGACAATCTGGCTTATATAAAAGTGGGTACCGGAATAGGCGCGGGGTTATTGCTTGATGGACAGATCTATCGTGGGACGACCGGATGTGCGGGTGAAATCGGTCACATCACCATTGAAGAAAATGGGCCGTTATGTACCTGTGGAAATCGCGGTTGTTTGGAAGCCCTGGCAGGCGGCCGGGCAATTGCGCAAAAAGCGATTTTTGCCATTAAAGCCGGAGCAAGAACGATGCTGAGCGATTTGCCTTCTATTGAGGCGATCAATGTAATGGATGTGATTGCTGCGGCTCGCAAAGGCGATCATCTTTCTCAAAAACTGGTAGAGGAAGCGGGTTATTATTTGGGTACCGCCCTGGCGAATTTGATCAATTTGTTCAACCCCACCAAAATCGTCATTGGTGGGGGAGTGGCTCAAGTTGGTGATTTGCTGTTAGAGCCGGTACGTAAAATTGCCAAACAACGCAGTTTGAAGGTCGCCTCACGCGCGGTTACAATTACTTCTGCGGTGTTAGGAAGGCGCTCATCGGCGATGGGCGCCGTTGCACAGGCAATTTCGTTGAGTTTACATCGCTTGGCAGAAGCAAGATAATTCTTGAGAGGAGGTGGTGCGCAGGTAAAGAAGAGGATTTTGGGCAGTTTCGTCTAACCTTGTTGAAAAAGCCCTTATTAAAGGGCGTAAACCCATAACTTTTTGAAGGAGAAAAGAGATGTTCAAGAAAGTCTTGCCCTTGATTGTAGTGTTGCTGATCGCTTCGTTTGTTTTGGCAGCGTGTCAGCCAGCAGCAACTCCAACCGCTGCGCCGGAAGAACCTACAACCGCGCCGGTGGAACCGACCACTGCTCCGGAAGAACCGACAGCCGCACCGGAAGAACCCACGGCTGAGCCCGCCGCCGAGCAGGTAACCATTACCATCTGGCATCAGTGGGATGGCAAATATCTGGAAGCCATTACTCAGGCTTTCAAAGATTACGAAGCCGAACATCCCAATGTCAAGATTGACCTTTCCAAGCCCGAAGATGTTGCCAACGCCTTGAATGTGGCAATTCCGGCTGGAGAGGGTCCCGACATCATCGGTTGGGCAAATGACAAAATCGGTGAACAGGCACTGCAGGGTAACATTGTTGCCCTGAATGAATTTGGCATTGATCAGGCCTTCCTCGAAAGCGTCTACACCGAATCGGGTATCAACGGCGTGACCTGGATGGATCAGATTTGGGCGCTGCCCGAAACCATGGAAGGTATTGCACTGGTTGCCAATAAGGCTTTGGTGACGGAAGAATACCTGCCCACCGATCCATTTGCCTTTGACGACTTGCTGGCGAAAGCCGAAAAGTTCTATGCCGATAAGGGTATCCCGCTAATCTGCAATCAGGGTTTTGGTGCGGAAGATGCCTACCACATGTCGCCGATTTACTTCGGTTTTGGTGTGCCGGCTTATGTGGATGAAGATGGCAATGCCTACATGGATACCCCCGAAGCCCTCGCTGCGGCGGAATGGCTGGTTAAACTCAAAGCAGTCTCTCTGGCCGAAAACAGCTATGATATCTGCAACGCAGCTCTGCAGGAAGGCAAGGTTGGTATGTGGTGGACCGGCCCGTGGGCAATTGCCGGCATCGAAGAAGCGGGCATTGACTACACCATCGTTCCGATGGGTAAACCCTTCGTGGGCATCAAGACCCTCATGCTGAGCAAGAACGCCGTTGACCGCGGCAAGGCCGAGGTTGCGCTGGATGTGATGAAGTACTTCACCAGTGCCGAGGTGCAGAAGAAACTGGCGTTGGTCAACAAGACCATCCCGGCTCAAAAGGCTGCCATCGAAGACCCCGAAGTGGCTCAACTGCCGGCAGTGGTTGGTTTTGGTAAGGCATTGGCCATCGGCGTACCGATGTCGCCCTCGCCCTTCTCCTCTGCTCAATGGGGACCGGTCGGCCGCGCATCTGCTGCCATTTGGACTGGTGCTCAGGATCCGCAAACCGCTCTGGCGGAAGCGCAGGCGGCAATTCTGGAAGCCGTTGAAGGTATGAAGTAATCTCCAGTACATACAGGGAGAGCCAGCAAAAATGGCTCTCCCTGTTCTAATTATCCGAAATGAAATGAAGCGGGAGAGAGGAGACGGTTATGAACACTTGGAAGGGAACGCGTAAAAGCCTGACCATTTTTTTGTTTCTCTTTCCAACCATGTTGGGGATACTGGTATTCAACGTATATCCCATTGTGCTGAATACCTATATTTCTTTCACTAATCGGAATAAATTCCGACCAAAACCGGATTGTGAAGTTTTTCTGACCGGCCTCCTCGATCCATTGTGCTGGCCACAGTTTCGTGAAAATGCGCAAGGGGGATTGGGTTCGCCGTACCGTCTGGCGGAACCGTTATTTGCCAACTATCAAACACTGCTGGGAAAGCTGTTTTCTGCCGAGGCTTTACTGGCATTAGGAAAAATTTTGCTGGCATTTGTTCCGTTAATTGGGGCAGTATATGTCAACAGGAGGCTGGATAGACAAATTGACAGACCAATTTCCGGTGGGATGGTATGGTTGATTGCCATCCTGCTGGTAATAGGCCTTGGATTTGTTCTCTCTATCCGCACAGCATTTGATCAGTTAATGAATACCGGCCCGTTTATTGTGGTCGTTTTACGGACAATTTTGTTCGTTGCCATTCGTGTACCTTTGACCTTTGTATTTGGTCTGGCGCTGGCATTGATTTTGAACGATACGCGATTAAAAGGAAAGACCTTCTTTCGCGTGGCATTGTTTGTGCCGTGGGGTGCCTCTTCTGTGGCTATTCTCATGGCTTTGGTGTGGCAATTTTTCTTCCGACAACAGGGCACCATCAACCAGCTACTGGCGCAACTGGGAGTTGAAGGGCCAATCTGGCTGCAAAACCCGGTGAGCGCGTTTGGTGTAGTGGTGCTGGCCGATCTGTGGTTTTCTTATCCATTCTTTATGGTTGCCATTCTTGGGGCTTTGCAATCCATACCGGTCGAGTTGTACGAAGCGGCCGAGGTGGATGGGGCTAACTGGTGGGTTCAGTTGCAGCGGATCACCCTGCCATTGATCCGCCCTGCGGTGCTGCCGGCCACGGTGCTGACTTCGATCACCGCTTTCCAAATGTTCGGTACCGCCTATGCCATTACCGCAGGAGGACCGCTGGCGGGCGCGGATACACCCGGAGCGACCGAATTTGTGATGGTGTATGCTTACCGGCAAATTTATCAATTACAAAATTACGGCAGGGCAACCGCCTTTGCCGTGCTGATTTTCATCATGCTCTTTCTGGCAACCCTCTACAGTCTGAGAATTACCCGCATTACGAAAGGAGCGTATGAATCATGATCCGGAAAACCCCTCTCGGCGTTCGCATATTGCAATATACCTTTCTGGTCATTGCGGTTATTTTCGCACTTTATCCGGTCTGGTTTGCCATTCTGGCTTCAGGACGCTCCGGTGGGCGTTTATATACGCTCAGTCTGCCGGGTATGTTCTTTCCTGTGGAGTGGAGTTTTGATAATTTTCGCTTCATGTTATTTGAAAGACCTTACCTGACCTGGTTAACCAATAGTTTTAAAGTAGCGAGTATCACCACCATAGCCAGTTTGGTGATCTGTACCTCGGCGGCGTTTGCGCTCTCGCGCTTCCGCTTCAAAGGACGTGAGTTTTTCCTGATATTTTTGCTGGCTATTTCAACCTTCCCCGGCATTCTTTCGCTGGTTGCCATTGCGCAAGTGCTCACGGCAATTGGATTGTTCGGAAAACATTTGGGTTTAATTCTGGCTTTTACCTCGGCAACGCTGGTATTTTGCACCTGGAACCTGAAAGGTTATTTCGATACCATACCGATTGATCTGGAAGAGGCAGCACAGATAGATGGAACAACCCCCGTGCAAGCCTTCTTTCTGATTGCGCTGCCGCTGGCACGGCCGGCACTGGCGGTTACGGCCATTCTGGCCTTTATGACCGGCTGGGGAGATTTTATTTTCTCCTCGGTTTTGGTGCCGGCGCCCGATTCGGTTAAACTGGCAGTTCCAGCGCTATATTCTCTGGCAAATAGTGTTTCGGTGCCGTGGGGTCAGTTTGCTGCCGGTGCGGTTATTGTGGTTATTCCGACCGTGCTGGTCTATCTGGCTTTGAATCGTTATTTCGAAGCCGGCCTGACCGTTGGTGGGGTTAAAGGATAAACCAAAATTATCAAGGGTTGATTCGTGGACGATTTCATCTTTGGGACTTTAGCAACTGAACAATTGAAACGGGAGCGGGTATACGGCGTTCGAGCAGGAATCAGCCACGCTTTTCGGAGGATTCCGCTTGATCCGTTACCCGCTCAAAGTGTCAGGTTGATTCTATCCGTTGGACCGGAACAGCCCGTACGCCGCGGTTGGGTGTACTGGACCAGTGATGGCAGTGATCCGCAAGGCCATCTTGGAAAAGCAATCAACGGCTTTGCCGCTCCATTGTGGTTTACTCACACCGAATGGGATACAGTACTGTGGGGCTATCTCAGTTATTACGAGGCAATATTACCGGGCTTTCCCGCAGGCACGCTGGTACGGTACTGTTTCGGGTTTGAGGTAAGCGGTAAGGGTGAAGTAATTTCAGATGAGGGACGAATCTTTGCCTTTTATGTGGATGACGATCCATTACCTGATTGGAGCAAAGACGCGATTGTTTATGAAATCTTCGTTGATCGCTTTGTCACCAGTGCGGGCAACGCATGGAAAAAGCCGAACACTTTGAGCGGTTTTTTTGGTGGAACGCTTGGCGGAATCACTGAAAAACTGGGTTATCTTGATGATCTGGGGGTTAACACGCTCTGGCTTACGCCGATCTTCCCCAGCCCAAGTCACCATGGTTATGACGCAACCGACTTTTTTGAGATAGAACCTCGCCTTGGCAGCAAAGATGATTTCCGCCAACTTCTTGATGAAGCGCACAAATTGGGTATTCGTGTGCTGCTGGATTTTGTTCCAAATCATGTTTCCAATTTGCATCCTTATTTTCAAAAGGCAATTTCGGATCCTCACAGCCCATACCGGGATTGGTTTACATTTCGCCATTACCCTGATGAATACGAAACCTTTTTTGGGGTGAAAAGTCTTCCTCAACTGAATCTGCGTAATCCACAGGCGCGAAAGTATGTGCTGGATGCGGCGCGCTACTGGTTGGATTTTGGGGTGGATGGTTTTCGGGTGGATTATGCCATTGGCCCGGCAGCCGATTTTTGGGCTGAATTTCGTATGGTAACCCGTCAGGCCAAACCGGATTGCTGGACGTTTGGAGAAATTGTGGATCCTTCCGATGTTCAGCTAACCTTCGCGGGACAGCTGGATGGAGCGCTGGACTTCATTTTACTGGAGGGGCTGCGCCAGTCGCTGGCGTTTGGCCGCTGGAATGGCCGTAAATTTGGTTCATTCCTGCAAAGGCATCAGGCTTATTTTCCTGAGGATTTCTCCCGTCCGTCTTTTTTGGATAATCATGACATGAATCGTTTTCTTTGGGCGGCCGGGAATGACCAACGACGCCTAAAACTGGCTGCGCTGGTGCAATTCAGTCTCAGTGGGCCGCCAGTAATTTATTATGGTACTGAGGTGGGTTTATCTCAGCAGCGGGATGTGCGGCAAGACGGGCGAGGAATACCCGAAGAAGCGCGTTTACCCATGCTGTGGGGGGATGATCAGGACGCGAGTTTGCTGGATTTTTACCGCCGATTGATTAGTGCCAGAAAAAGGTTTGCCTCTTTGCGAAGGGGAACGATTAAATTCTCAGATTACACGGATGAACTGCTGATTCTGGAAAGGTTTTTCCAGAATGAGAGAATCGTCACGGTGGCAAATTTATCCGATCATATTCAGAGCCAACCCCTTGAGGGCGGGGAGTGGGGTATTGTGGTGGCCAGTAACGAAGAGGTCAAGCTCGTAAGCCGCAGTAACCAAACCCATCTTTTCCTCCCGCCGTTGAGCGGGGTCATCGTAGAGAAAATAAAATGACTTCAAACACCATCAAAAAAACGCTCATTGGATTGATCATACTGGTGCTGGCGGCGTGTAGTGTTCCCTTTGCACAACCGTTTCAAACCACAGAAACACCACCTCCAACGTCCTTACCGGCGGTGACCGCAACCGTTGAGACGGAGGGGGAATGGTGGAAAACGGCGGTATTCTATCAGGTGTTTGTGCGAAGTTTTTATGACTCGGATGGAGATGGAACGGGAGATTTTCGCGGATTAATCGAAAAACTGGATTATCTCAATGATGGTGATCCGAATACCGATGACGATTTGGGCATAACTGCTTTATGGCTGATGCCGATTCATCCATCTCCCTCTTACCATGGGTATGATGTCACTGATTATTATGATGTAAACCCCGATTATGGTTCGCTGGAAGATTTCAAGGATTTGATTCGGGCTGCGCACCGGCGGGGAATCAAAATCATCATAGATTTTGTGATTAATCACACCTCAACCCAGCACCCCTGGTTCAAACAGGCACTCGATCCACAATCACCGTATAATGACTATTATATCTGGCAGGATGAGAACCCCGCTTACAGCGGACCGCAAGGGCAGAAGGTGTGGCATCGTGCCTCCAATGGCAGATATTACTATGCTCTGTTCTGGGATCAGATGCCGGATTTAAATTTGAAAAACCCGGAGGTTACCCAGGAAATTTATAAAATTGCCCGCTTCTGGCTTTTGGAGGTTGGCGTGGATGGTTTTCGGATTGATGCTGCCAAGCATTTGATCGAGGAAGAAACCAAACAGGAAAATACTGCCTTAACTCATGAATGGCTAACCGAATTTTCCACATATACCAAATCGCTCAACCCGCGCTCGATGACCGTTGGGGAGGTTTGGTCAAATAGTTTCGAAGCGGTGCGTTATATCCGGAATCAAGAACTGGATATGGTGTTTAATTTCGATTTAGCCCGGTCAATTTTAAGCAACATCAATAATCGCGATGGAAGTTCGTTGACCAATACCCTAAATTTCGAATCGCGGTTATTTCCGACGGGCAGTATGGGCATCTTCCTGACGAATCACGATCAAGATCGGGCGATGACGGTATTGATGGAAGACAATGACAAAGCCCGCCTTGCAGCGGCAGTTTACCTGACCAGCGCGGGTGTGCCCTTTATCTATTACGGCGAAGAGATTGGCTTGACCGGGCAGGGGGATCACCGAAATATTCGAACACCCATGCACTGGACGGCTGATCGAGTGGCAGGTTTTACGTCCGGCACTCCATGGCTGTTCCCAAAAGCGGATTATGCGGAAAAAAATGTCCAGAAACAGTTGAACGATCCCGACTCTCTATTGCGGCATTACATCAATCTGCTGAAACTTCGTATTCAATCGGAAGCATTGAAAAGTGGTCAGTTTTTTCCTCTGACCAGTTCCTCATCTTCGATTGCGTCCTTTGTGCGGGTTGGGAAGAATGAACAGGTAATGGTCATTTTAAACCTGGGCGATCAACCGGAGGAAAATTTTACCCTCAGCTCGGTGGAGGGAATGATTCCCGGACGCTATCGTTTGCAATCCCTGATGGGCAGCGATATTGATGTTGAACTGCTGATTGAGGATGACGGCAGTATGCAGGAAGCAAAGATTATGAATGAAATACCAGCGGGCGGGGTTTTCATCAACCGATTGGTTAAAATGGATGAATGAAAGTTTGCTGCCTCTGAGAATGCAAGTGAGGTAGGCGGTTTTTATGTTGTCGAGAATTTTGAATTTTCCAATACGGGCACTGCCGAAATGGTGGGGCCGCTGGCATACCATTGCGTTCATTGTCTTGATTTCTGCTCTGATTCATGCGTGGGCGGTCTGGCAATTACCTCTGGATTATGATGAACCGGTTTATATGCGGGCCGGAAGGGAATATGCCGGATTAATCAAACAAGGTGATGTGACGGGAATTATCAATTATGAGCAGAATAAGGAACATCCCCCTTTGATAAAACTAATATATAGTTTGCCCTTCCTGATTGGGGGGGAAAGGGTTGATCCTGACTTCGAGTTTTACTTCAATCGTGCGATCAGCGCTTTTTTTGGGGTTTTACAGGTTTTCGTGCTGGCCTTATTTGACCCGCTGGCTGCATTTCTGCTGACATTCCATTCCTATACGATCAAATACACCAGTCAGGTGTATTTAGAGGCTTTCCCACTATTTGCTGGATTACTGGCGGTTTTGATGCTGAGGCGGGGACTGGAACGGAAAGATTCACCAGACCGGAATGTTTATTGGGGAATCTCAGCAATTGCGTTCGGGGCGGCGGTTGCCGGTAAATATACATATGGTCTGATGATTTTACCGGTAATTTTCCTGATGATTCAGCATCGCCAACAGTTTTCATTAAAACGCTGGCTTATCTGGTTCGGTGTTGCAGTACTGACATTCTTTTTCTTCAATCCCTTCCTGTGGAATGAACCTGTTCAGCGGCTTGTTCAAATCATCGCTTTTCATCGCCAATATAGTCAGGGAGGTGATGTTATTCAGGCCGGCTACCCGTGGTGGCAGCCTGTGATCTGGATTGCAACAGCCTTGCAATGGCATCCGCGGGTTTTCTTTTTTCTCACCCTGGATGAGTTTATTTTCTGGGCAGGTGTGCTGGGACTGTATTTTTACGGGCGTAAACAGCCGTGGCTGACAGGCTGGTTTGTGGCACAATTTATCATTTTGCTGGTATATCCGACCAAATGGCCGCAATATTCCTTGATCGTCATTCCGGCTTTGTGTTTGATCGCTTCGGGTGTATTACGGCTGGGATACGCCTGGATCATGGAAAAAGAAAGTTACTGGGATTACCTTGAGGAAATGTTCCCCAAGCCTCCCAAAATATTCTGGTGGCTGATTATCGTTTTTTCCGGCTTGATTATTGCGGGCAAGGTGACGTATGAATATGAACAGGCACTGGTAAGGAGAGGCTGGCTGCACCTGACGGCAGAAACAGCGCCGCTTCCTTCTAATACAATATATGATTTGTTTTTAAGTTCCAAGGGAGATATGGTGATAGCCACTGCGCGGGGAGCAGCCTTATGGCATTACAGCGAAGGTTCACCATGGGGAGAAGACAGCCGGGTATTCAATTCCCAAAATTCCGGTATTGGCGATGAGCGAGTGCGAGTCGTCATGGAAGACAGTGTGGGGCGTTTGTGGTTTGGATCGGAAAGCGGACTAAGTTACTATGCCAATGATAACTGGCAATTTTTCGCGGGAGGGGAATTTGGGGTTAAGGAAGTCCGTATTCGCGCATTGACGGAGGATGGTAAGGGCAGGATATGGGTAGGAACATCGGAAGGGGTTTATATGTGGAATGGGGATCAATTGATTTCGTATAGCCAGATATTTAATCGGCTTGGTAAACCTTTCGTGTTTGCTTTGGGCTACCAGATTTTTGATGGGGTGGAATATTTATGGGGTGGTACTGAGAAGGGTGTATTTCGACTAAACCTGCAAAATAATGAAATTGAAGAATGGGATTTCTCATTACGCGATTTAGGCTGGGGTGGGGTATCTGACTTGATGGTGGATGTTCGTAACCACGTCTGGATTTCCACCATTGGCAGCGGCGTTGGACGGTGGGATGGGAGGGAGTGGACTTTTTATCGTTTGGGCACATCCAATTTGCCAACCAGTGTGGTGAATACACTGATCGAACAAGGCGGCAAAGGGATCTGGTTTGGTCACGGCTTTCCAACCGAGCCGGGAGGATTGATTAGCCGGTTTGATGGGGAAAATGAATGGATCATTTATAAAGAAAACAATTCCGGCTTTGTTGGCGGTGAACCCTTGACCTTTGCCCTGGATTCATTGAATAGATTATGGATTGGAACCGCCTTAAACGGGATTCAAATTTATGATCCTTCGATAGCAAAAAGGTAAACTCAATATTTCAGGAGGAATAGAAGATGAAATCCACTAAGCGATTGATGATGATTTTTCTCGTCCTGATTCTGGTGCTGACGGCGTGTCAGACCCAGACGGTCACGCCGGTTGTGCCGACTCAACCGGTAATTACCTCTACACCGCAAGCGGAAGAACCCACACCGGTTGCTACCAGCGAGGTGGCGGAGGATGTTTTGTATTTGAATCTGATGTGGCATCAGCACCAGCCGTTGTACTACAAAGATGAAAATGGGGTTTATACACGCCCCTGGGTGCGGGTGCACGCCACAAAAGATTACTACGATATGGCTTATCTGGTTTCTCAGTACCCGAATGTGCATGTGACTTTCAACCTCACGCCTGTGTTATTACGCCAGATTGACGATTATGTCCGGAACGGCGCCAAAGATCTGTACTGGGTAATGACCGAAAAGCCTGCCAGTCAACTGACCGAGGATGACAAACGGTTCATTCTCCAGCGTTTTTTTGATGCCAATTGGGACAAGTTAATCGGTCGCTATCCGCGTTATAAAGAATTGCTGGAAAAACGAGGCGGAACCGATGCAGCGGCAATTGAGAATGCACTGACCACCTTCACCGAGCAGGATTACCGCGATTTACAAATCTGGTGGAATCTGGTGTGGTTCGATCCGATGTTCCTGAATCAATCGCCACTCAAGGAACTGGTGGAAAAAGGGCAGAACTTCAGCGAAGAAGACAAGGAGATTATTTTTAGCGAAGTCCGCAGGGTGATGGCAGAGATAGTACCATTACACCGTCAATTACAGGAGGCCGGTCAGATTGAGGTGACGACCACACCGTATGCTCACCCAATTTTGCCATTGTTGATTGATACAAATCTGCAGGCGAAGGGAAACCCCGGCGCAGATTTACCCCAAAAGTTTTCTTACCCGCAGGATGCGCTTACTCACCTGCAACGCAGTGTTGATTTATATGAAGCAAACTTCGGACAACCTCCACGGGGATTGTGGCCCGGAGAGGGTTCTGTGGCTCAAATTATGGTGCCGTTCGTGTTGCGGGCAGGTTATAACTGGATGGCAACCGGTGAACCGGTGCTGGCAAAATCTCTGGGGCTGGATGCCTTTACCCGCGACAGCAAGGAAACCGTCAATCAACCGGATGATCTTTACCGGCCTTATTATGTGACCAACCAGGCGGGTGAAAAACTGGCGGTTTTCTTCCGCGATGGAGTTCTTTCTGACAAGATTGGTTTTACCTACTCCGGCGTTTCGGGTTCTGCTGCAGCAAAGGATTTGATGCAGCGTTTGGAAAACATCCGCGCTAAATTGAAAGAGCAAGGCGCAGAAGGGCCGCACATCGTTTCCATCATTCTGGATGGTGAAAATGCGTGGGAATATTACGATAACGATGGTATTGAATTCCTGAGTACGTTTTATCAATTACTTTCGGAAAGTGAGACGATTCGTACCATTACACCCAGTGAGTACATCCAAAAGTTCCCCGATCAGCGTATGATTGAAGATTTATTCCCCGGCGCATGGTTTAGCCCCAATTATGATACCTGGATCGGTGAAGCCGAAGAAAACACCGCCTGGGACTACTTGCGGCGAACGCGAGAGGTCATGGCCAAGTATGATATCTCCAAAGTACGGCAGGCGCCGGCGGAAAAAATTGAACAGGCATTGGATTACATGCTGCTCGCCGAGGGATCGGACTGGTTTTGGTGGTACGGTTCCGATCAGGACTCGGGGCAGGACGAATATTTTGACCGCGGCTTTCGGGAATTGCTCCGCAAAGTGTTTGTAACATTGGGAGAAGAAGTACCGCCCTTTGTAGATGTACCCATCATTCAGGCAAAACCGGTAAGCGCAGAAACACCCTTACAGGGGTTGTCTTCACCTACTATTGATGGAAGTATCGGCGCGGCGGAGTGGGATATGGCTGCTTATTACCCCGCCGCAGAAGGCAAACCGCTGACGGGCTTTGCTTATGCCATGGATGCCGGTAATCTTTACCTGCGGGTGGATGCTGCCAGCGGGGGAGCAATGGCACGCACGCTCGAAACTCCGCTGGTGTTTTACTTACAGGATCGGCGAGCAAAAACCAGTTACCCATACACCCTTGCCGAAAAACCGGGTTTGCTTGGCATGGCCGCCAGTTATGCACTGGTCTGGAATGGTGGTGCGGATTTGACGCTCTACAGGGCGGGGGAAGAAGGATGGATTGAAGGAGAGGCAATCGGAACGGCTGCTTCATCCGCAGGTGTTTTGGAAGTTTCTCTTCCGCTTAATCTGTTGGGAGAGTTCGAAACCGGTGATGAGTACCGCTTTTTGATTGGGGTCGGTCCAGCCCAGCGACTTTTCCCCGAAGGAGGACCGGCGCAGTTCGTCATTCCTGATTTAGGACTTTCAACCACCCTGTTCGAGATCGAAGACCCCGAAGGAGATGATTACGGACCGGGTTCGTATACCTACCCAACCGATGCGGTTTTCCAGAACAAAGCGTTTGATTTGAAATCCTTCCGGGTTTCGTATGACGAAAACAATCTCATTTTCCGAATTGGCTTTTACGGCCCGATTCCCAATCCGTGGGGGTCGCCAAACGGTTTGGCTATTCAGACGATTGACATATACATTGATCAGGACCCCGGCGCCGGAACGGGTGCGCGCCTGTTACTGCCGGGAAGGAATGCAGCGTTGACTGCGGAAAATGGTTGGGAATACGCGTTGTGGCTTGAAGGATGGACACCTCAGGTGGTCATTCCGAAAAGTGATACACTTGAGCCGGTTCAGGCCAGCGAAATTACCATGAAAATCATGGTTGACCCTGCGGCTCGCACCGTAACGGTGAGAGTGCCGCGTGAATCTTTAGGGGGTGGCGATCCATCCCAATGGGGGTTTGTAGTGGCAGTGCTGGGGCAGGAGGGTTATCCTTCATCCGGAGTCTGGAGAGTTCGCGATGTAGAACAAAATGCGGCTCAGTGGCGGTTTGGTGGTGCGCCGGCCGATGGGCGTACCAATCATACCCGCATCATTGATCTGCTCTGGCCGGCAGAAAGCGATACCAGCCAGGAGGTGATGTTGAGCAGTACCTATACGCCCAGTCAGGCTGACCCGGGCACATTGAGTGCAGATGATTTTGCTCAAATTCAGCTGCTGAAACCCTGAGGGTGGCATTTCAATGGGACTGTTTCTCAAGGGCTTTGTATCACCAAAGCCCTTGAGAAATTATGGTTGTGATCATCAAACCTTATGGGAATGGCTGCCCTGCCATAAAGATGGTGGTATACTACTGAATCCATTTTCTGGTAAGAAATTTTCATTATGAAGCAACACACCCAACCCAAAATCACTCAGATTAAACCTCGAGCAAATGTCGAAATTCATTTGCCGGACGGCCGTGTCCTGCAAGGCAGACGGAATACCCCGGTTGGAGAATTTTTGAAAGTGCTGCCCGAATGGGATAACCCCCCAATCGTTGGGGCTATTGTCAATGATGAATTGAGGGAATTGACATATCCAATAACCATGGAGTCACGGGTTGTTCCGCTGACGATGGCGAGCGCGGATGGAGCAAGGATTTACCGCCGTTCGCTGACCTTTTTGCTTGAAGCGGCATTCGAGGAAATATTCCCCGATGGGATATTGACCGTGGATCACTCCGTAACTTCGGGCGGTTATTTCTGTCAGGTTGGAGGACGGCCTCCGCTCACCGACAAGGAATTAACTGCTCTTGAAAACAGAATGCGCGATCTGGTTGCTCAGAATCTACCTTTTGAACGCTTGATTGTGCCGCTCCAGGAAGCCATTCAGTATTTCGAGTCCAAAGGGTATCATGATAAAGTTCGCTTATTGCGGTATCGAAATCGAGATAAACTGGTACTTTATCAGATGGGTTCCCACCGTGATTATCATCATGGTTATATGGTGCCTTCCACAGGTTATTTGCGTTGGTTTGGCTTGAAAGCGATGGATGATGGGTTTATTTTGCAATACCCACGCCGTCACGCGCCTACGGAAATTCAACCCTTACCTGATTTTTCCATCCTCTTAAAAACCTTCAAGCAATACGGTGCCTGGCTGGCTCATCTGGGCATTGACAGTGTGGGGGCATTGAACGATGGAATTGCGGAAAATCGCATTCGCGAAATTATTCTGGTATCGGAGGCTTTACACGAGCAGAAAATTGCCGAAATTGCCCGAGAGATCGTCCGCCGTGCGCGAAAAACACGCATTATCCTCATTGCAGGGCCTTCATCATCCGGAAAAACCACTTTCGCCAAACGGCTGTCGGTGCAATTGCTGGCCAATGGCTTATCGCCATTTGCACTGGAAATGGACAATTACTTCGTTGATCGCGAATTTACACCGCGAGATGAAAATGGGGATTTTGACTTTGAGGCACTGGAAGCCCTGGATATCCGCCGAATGGAAGATGACTTACAAAGATTAATCAAGGGAGAAGAAGTGCAATTGCCCCGCTTCGATTTTCGGGCAGGGAAGAGTCAGCCGGGGGAAAGGGTGAAACTGGAAAAAGATCAGTTGATTATTTTGGAGGGTATTCACGGCTTGAACCCCCGTTTATTGCCGAATGTGCCAGTGGAACAGACATTCCGGATTTATGTGTCCTGCCTGACGCAATTAAACCTTGATCGGCATAATCGAATTTCAACAACCGATACCCGTCTGCTACGCCGCATCGTGAGAGACGCCCGCGAACGCGGTTACTCTGCTCAGGATACCATAGGTCGGTGGGAATCAGTACGGCGAGGAGAAAAGAGGCACATTTTCCCCTATCAAGAAAATGCGGATGAGATTTTTAACTCGGCGCTGGTTTATGAACTTTCGGCACTGAAACCGCTGGCCGAACCCTTGTTACGGCAGGTACCGCATGGCACGCCGGAATTTATAGAAGCCAAACGTTTGCTGGCCTTCATTGAGTGGTTTCTGCCACTCAACCTCGATCTGATTCCCGATAATTCAATTTTACGGGAATTTGTCGGTGGCTCGATTTTGCGCGACTTTAAGATCTGGCGGAAGACTGGATAGTACCTGTTAGAAAATTGACGGGATAAAGAAAACGAGCCGTCAACACGGCTCGTTTTTCATGGATGGGCAAAATTTTATCCCGGTTTTAGATTCCCTGATAAACCTTATGGTTGGCGCAAATCTCCTCTTTGAGCATTTTCCCCAATCGGGCAATGCCTTCGTTGATCTTTTCGGGCGTGGAATAGGAGAAGTTCAAGCGCATGGTGTTTTTGCCGCCACCATTGGGGTGGAAACTTTCCCCCGGTACATAGGCTACTTTGTTTTTCACGGCAGCCGGGAATAACTCGGTGGCATCACATTGTTCCGGTAACCTTAACCAGAGGAACAAACCTCCCTGAGGATGTGTCCAGGTTACTCCTTCCGGCATGTGTTCTTCCAGCGCTTCCAGCATCACATCGCGGCGTTCTTTATACACCTGACAAATCTTCTTTACGTGCTGATCCAGAAAACCGTGCCGGCCGACTTCGTAGGCAACAACCTGATTGAACGTGGCTGTGTGCAAATCGGTGCCTTGTTTGGCCAGCACCAGTTTGCGAATGACTTCTGGCGGGGCGATGATCCATGCTAAACGAATGCCGGGGGCAAGTATTTTAGAGAAGGTGCTGAGGTAAATGACATTTCCCGTATAATGACCGTTTTGCACCCGTGTGCGGGCATCTATGACCTCCACAGCGGGCAGGTGCTTGCCTTCAAAACGCAATTGTCCGTACGGATCATCTTCAATGATTGGTACTCCGTAGCGGTCAGCCATTTCAACCAGTTTGTGCCGCCTCTCCAATGAAATGGTAACCCCCATCGGGTTTTGAAAATTGGGCAGAACATAAATGAATTTCGGGCCAGCGCGGAGAGCCCCTTCAATATCTTCGGTAACCATACCATCGTCATCGGTGCGCACGGTGATGTATTCAGCGCCATAAATGTTCCAGGCCTGCAATGCTCCCAAATAGGTGGGCGATTCGACCAGAATACGATCACCGCGATTGATGAATACCTTGCCGATCAGATCGAGAGCCTGCTGTGAGCCGGAAGTGATCATCACATTCTCAGCGGAGATCTGGATACCGTAGCGGCTGGTATGGCGGGCGATCATTTCTCGCAAGGGCAGATAGCCTTCGGTGGCACCGTATTGCAGGGCAAAATCCCCCTGTTCCTTCAGGACACGAATACAGGCTTCTTTGAATTCTTCAATGGGGAACACCTCTGGGGCGGGAAGTCCACCAGCAAATGATATTACGTCCGGCTGTTCAGTTAATTTGAGCAATTCGCGGATGGCGGATGCCTTGACTCGCTGCATTCGCTGGGCGTAACGGTGATCCCAAAGGGTTTGCATATTTTCACTCTCCTTTTTGTGGTTATATGAGGTAGGGTTACAGATGGATTTCGAACCTTTTTCTTTTATAAAATCACAAGGTGTACTGGATTCACCGGTACACCTTGTGAAATGCACTACTTTGGAAAGCGGCTGATAATAACAGCCGCACTGGGAAGCAATACTCGATCTCCGGTCTTGAGTTCGGCAGGTGGTTTTCCGGCCGTGGTTGGGGCAGATTGATAAATAAACAGAGGCGTGCCTTCCTCGGAGGATTTGAGTTCTACCAGTGCCTGACCGGTTAGAAATCCCTCCGAATCGATGGCGCAGCTGGTGACAACACCGATGGTTCGACCCTTGCGGTCAATGACAGGGTCACCAAGATGAGCCATGCGCACTCCTTTTTCAGTGAAGCGGAAGCGGACGACTACACTCTTGCGTGTTTTTTCGCGTTCCAGGAATGCCTCGCGACCGATGAACCATGGTTTGTAGGTTTTGACATAAGTGCCAAACCCGGCTTCGGCAACACCCAAATTCAACTGCCCGCCCATTTCGTGTCCGTAGAGGGGCAAACCGGCTTCTGTACGCAACGAGTCGCGCGCGCCTAACCCGCAGGGTTTCAAACCCATGGGGGTGCCTGCTTCCAATAATGCATTCCAGAGTTTTACGGCGTTATTGGGGTGAACAAACAATTCAAAGGCCATCTTCTCACCGGTGTAACCGGTGCGGGAGACTACCAGATCAATTCCTCCCACGACCGCTTCGCATAATTCGGTGCGCTTGAGAGCCATGATCCGCCGGCGGGTTTCCGCATCGGTACCAAGGGCCAGTAAAATATCGCGGGATTTTGGACCCTGCAAAGCAATATCCACCCGCATATCTTCTCCCTCTTTGGGGTCGCGCAAATTACGCAGAATAACATTGCGACCGAATGCCCTTGCCCATGGGCGTTGACGGTCAACCCTCACCTCACCGTTGCGGACAGCATTGAGCCATGCCCAATCTTTATCGTCGTTTGCGGCATTGACTACAATCAGATACTTTTGAGCAGAACGGCGATAGACCAGCAAGTCATCAATTACATTGGCATCCGGATCAAGAAAATGAGTGTAGCAGGATTCGCCAATTTCCAGAGCGGAGATGTCGTTGCCGCAAACACAATCCAGAAATACAGCGGCATCTGCTCCTTCCGCCTGATAGACACCCATGTGAGCCACATCGAAGAGGCCGGCAGCCTGCCGTGTGGCGAGATGTTCCTCCACGACAGATGTGTACCAGACCGGCATTTCCCACCCGGCAAAGGGGATGATCTTTGCCCCCAGTTGTTTGTGGACATCGAAAAGTGGGGTTCGGCGCAGTGAAGCCGCTTCCTGCTCGGTCCACTGGAAGGGAGGAAGTGCCTCTGAGGTGGAGATTTCTTTGATGCCGATATAATAAGGTTTTGTGCGGCCATCCGTCACTGCGGGGGCGGATTTCACTGCCTGATCCGGGTTTTCGGTTACATAAATCGGGCCGGGCAGGCGCCGCAGGAGATCTTCATCGAATTTGACGTAGCCATCCGAGAGGGCGCGCAGCCATGTGGCAGCGATTCCGGCTTTTTCAACCGGCACGCTGAAGCGGAAGTTTTCTGATTCAACACAGGTTAAGGTTCCCTGAATTTCTCCCTTTGGAGTAATCAACGAAGTGGTTTGAGATTCACCCGCTTTGAGGTTTTCGCAATCATTTGAAAAGACATAATTCACAAAAGTGCGAATGCCCCGTCCTTTCAGATCATAGGCCGTCCAATCAGTTTTCGATGCGGCTTTGTCGTCAATAAAGTAAAAGTGCGGATATCCGTGGTGTGGAAACTCCAGATCAACACCGGCTTGTTCAGCCAGTTGGCGTGAGCGTATCTTGGCGTCTTCGAGAACATCGAAGTCTATCTTGGCGCGAGTGGCTTCACCCTTGCGTGTTTCCAGTGAATATGGCTGAACAGCAAAGAGGACATCCGCCATGATATCGGCAATTTTGATCATTTCGTTTTCTTTCAAACCGCGCTGAGTCACCCACGGTGTGCCGTAACGGATGCCAGAAGCGTTGAGGGCAGTCTTGTCACCCGGAATGGTGTTGCGGTTGAGGACGATGCCGGCTATATCCAAAATCCTGGCGGCCAGATCGCCGGATAGCGGTGTGCCATCTTTGCCGACAATGGTTTTACAATCCACGTTGCCCAGGTGGGTATCACTGCCTCCATAAGGAATACGCAGCCCTCTTTCCATCAGTCGTTGAGTGAGGGCTTTGCAGTTTTTGACAATTTGATGTTGTAACTGGCGGAAGGATTCGGTTCTGGCAATTTGCAAAGCGGTTGCCAGAGCAGCAATGGCGTGCAGGTGGGGGCCGCCTTGTTCGCCGGGGAATACAGCGCGGTCAATTTTGCGGGCGAGGTTTCCATCATGGGTGAGGATGACCGCACTGCGAGGGCCCATGAGCGTTTTGTGGGTGGTGAAGGTAACCACATGGGCAATTCCTACGGGTGAAGGAACCGCGCCCCCGGCAATTAAACCGGCGATGTGAGATACATCGGCCAGCAGGACGGCGCCCACGCTATCGGCAATGGCGCGAAAACGTGACCAATCGGGTACCCACGGATAAGAGGAATAGCCGGCGATGATGATTTTTGGTTTGTGTTCCTGCGCAAGTGCTTCTATTGCTTCGTAATCAATCTGTTCGGTTTGGGAATCTACATTGTAGTGAATGACATTATATAGTTTTCCGGAACGGTTAACGGACGAACCATGGGTGAGGTGACCACCGTGTAAGAGATTCATTCCCAGAATGGTATCGCCGGGATTGATGAGCGCGTGATAAACGGCATTGTTGGCCGGTGCGCCGGATAACGGTTGGACATTCACATAGATTTGATCTGCTGTTGTTTTAGGTGTGGCAAAGACTTCGGCGCAACGACGGCGGGCCAGAGATTCGATGATATCGGCGTATTCAACACCTTTGTAATAACGCGGATCGGAATAACGTCGGTAATAGGACAGGCGGGCGGTGTAGTCTAGAATTTCTTCCTCGCTCATCCAGCGGGTTTCTTCATCCGGATAACCCTCTGCATATAAGTTTTGGAAAACAGAGCCGAGGGCTTCCCTTACGGCTAATGGTGCGGTGCTTTCACTCGGAATGAGGATCAGCTTGCGAAACTGGCGCTCTGTTTCGACTTGAATTAAGTCATAAACAGCCGGATCAATTTCCTTCAGCGCGCCACGAATCAAAAAGTCAGCCATTTCCACTCTCCTCTTGAGAATTGATTTGGGTTGTTAAGTTACTGCACGGCCGTGCCCCTTCGGTGCACCGCCCCCATGCTTATTGTAGCCCGCGGGAATAATCGGGTCAAGTCCATTCATCCTGATGTGGGGTGAAAGTTGTAACAGGTTATTCGGCAGGGTGGTGGGTGTGTTTCTCAAGCCAATCCAGAATCACCCGGAAGACAGCATCCTTATCCGGTTCATTGTGAAGTTCGTGATATCCCCCCTCCCACTCTATGTAAGTGATAAAATGTGGGTTTTTTGCCGCTAATTGACGCGAACCTTCCACGGATGTCAATAAATCAGCGCTGCCGTGCAATAATAACATCGGAATGTGGATTTGCTCCCCATTTTCTCGAATCCATTCACCGGTTTCGATTAATTCCATCCCCAATCGTGCAGAAATCCATGGGTGAACCAGCGGGTCGTTTTTGTAGGCTTCAACGACCTGTGGGTCTTTTGATAAGCCTTCGATTTTCAACCCATTATTCAAGGCTGTTGAAGGAACTAACCGGTTGAGAATTTTGCCAAAAATTAACATCACGCCGGGATCGCTGGCAAGTTTAATGCCCGGAGAAGTAACGATGGCACCTCTGACATGCGGTTTACGTTTGAGCAAATAGGCCAGCACGATGCTGCCGCCCAGAGAATGACCGTATAAAAATATGGGTAAGTCGGCATAATTTTGCCGGCAGCGATCTAAAAGGTAATCCAACTCTTCAAAAAACCATTCGTAAGAATCAACATGACCGCGTTTACCACCGCTTTGTCCGTGACCGGCATGGTCGCAGGCTAATACGGAATAACCATTACCGGTGAACACCTGAGCCACGTGTTTGTACCTGCCGATGTGTTCGCCCAGACCGTGAACCAGCACGATCACCCCTATGGGAGAATTTTGCGGTTTCCATTCATTGCCGTAGTAGTTAATGTGATGATGGGTGTTAATCCAGTTGAATTCGAAAATCGTCATTGCATCCTCAAAAGCCGGTTGAGTTCTCCTCCATAAGTTTATACCCGCGATAAAAATCCGGCAAGCCAATCAATGATAGAATCAGAAGAGCGGGTGGCTTTTCAAGATAATTTTCGTAAAAGGAGAATGCTCATGGTTGATCCACGCTTTGAAAAACTGGCAGATATGTTAGTTAATTACTCGGTGGCGGTTAAACCGGGTGATAAGGTCTGGATTCGAGGGGGAGTGATTGCCCAACCGCTTTTACTTGAGATTTATAAAAAGGTGTTACAGGCCGGTGGTTTTCCATATCTGACACCCACCTTTCCCCAGACCGCTGAAATTTTTTATAAAACGGCAAACGAAGATCAATTGAAATTTATTGATCCGCCACGAAAATTGATTATCGAAACTTATGACTGCTCGATTAATATTCTGGGAGATGAAAATACCAAAGCATTGAGCAATGTGGATCCTCAAAAAATGGTCATTGCTTCGCAAGCCCAGCAGCCGATATTCAAAACCTACCTTGAAAGAGCGGCCAAAAAAGAGTTCCGCTGGACGCTGGCGCAGTATCCAACAAATGCCCATGCACAGGATGCGGAAATGAGCCTTGACGAGTATGCAGACTTTGTTTTTCAAGCGATGATGCCCGATCTCAACGATCCGGTTGGTTACTGGAAAAAAGTATCTGCCCGTCAACAAAAAGTTGTTGAATGGCTGAAGGGTAAAAACGAGGTGCATGTAATTGGCAGGGAAACCGACTTGCGGTTACGAATCGGGGGGCGGAAATTCATCAATTGCGACTGTCATGAAAATGTACCCGATGGAGAAATCTTTACAGGCCCGGTTGAAGATAGTGTTGAAGGACAGGTTTACTTTTCGTACCCGGCTATTTATGGTGGGCGGGAGGTAAGCGGTGTGCGTTTGTGGTTCGAAAAGGGCAAAGTAGTCAAGGCTAGCGCTGAAAAAAACGAGGAGTTTTTACTGAAAACACTGGACACCGATGAGGGGGCACGGTATGTTGGCGAGTTTGCTATTGGAACCAATGAGGGAATTGCTCGCTTTACCCGAAACATCCTTTTCGATGAAAAAATTGGCGGCAGTTTTCATATGGCATTGGGCGCCAGTTACCCCGAAACCGGCGGTCGAAATCAATCGGCTGTGCATTGGGATATGATTTGTGACTTGCGGGATGGTGGCGAAATTTGGGTGGACGGCGAACTGCTTTATAAAAACGGTCAGTTCACCCTTAACCTTGGGGATTAATTATCACCTGAAATCGAACAGGAAAGTAAGTTGAGCGATTTCCCTGCTTTAGAAAATGCCGGTCAAAAACGAGAGGGCGGTCGGCAGACAGCCCTCTTTGTGTTCTTTCTCATCTGGTTAAGACACATCAGTTTGATTGGTTTGTTATCCCAATGGCTGATTGAGAATTTCCTGTTCGAAGGTTCTTTAGGTTTACCGGATATTCGTTTCTTTGTTTATGCGGGCTATGTGGAGTTGGGCGGTGTTCCAGCGACGGTATTGTGGTGGTTTCGGCGGGTAATTCGGGTTATGCGGGCTGCGGCAGTGTGGATGCTCCACCAGCGATTTATGAAGAGGTATTGACCGTGGGTGCTGTGAATCGCAATGGTGATCTGGCGGGGTTCAGCAGTGTAGGGCCGGTACAGGTGGATGGAAGTATGCGGATAAAAGCAGAGATCCTGGCGACGGGTGAAGAAATTTTTTTCATCTTACTATGGCCAGACTTATGAACTTGCCAGTGGTACTTCGATGGCGGGGCCGCATGTGGCCGGTGTGGCAGCCCTGATGTGGTCGTCTAAGCCGGTGTTGATCGGCAAGGTGGATGTGACTCGCAATATCTTAGATGAAGCAGCGCAACCATATAATGGAATACTTCCGGAATGTGTTGCAGAGGTCAGCAGGCCGGCGCAGGGGATCGGGTATGGGATTGTAGATGCTTATTCGGCGGTTTCGCGTGCGCTCGAAGTTCCCTGATCCAACAGTAAATGATTTTTTGTATAATAAAAAGAGATTGGATAATGTTTATTACTGTTCTCATACAAAACGGTTTTTCAGGCAGGGCAGTAACCTTATTTGAGGTTGAGTGTTTATTAAGTGCATTGAAATATCAGGCAGGATGATACCGTGGAAGAATTAAGTGATGCAGAAGTCATCCTCCATGCTGCGGCAGGCGATCAGGAAGCCTTCAGTGTTCTTTATCAACGATACGTCAAGCGTATCTATAACTATATCTACTATCGAACGGGTAACGTGCACGATGCCGAAGACCTCACCGAAAAGGTCTTCTTCCGGGCGATGAATCACATCCACAACTACCGGAATCGAGGATTGCCCTTTTCGGCCTGGCTTTACCGTATAGCCCACAACCTGGTGGCAAACTGGCATCGTGATAACAAACGCCGCAAGGAAGTTCCTCTGGAGGATCATGCCTATACCATCCGGCACATTGGAGAACATCCGGAGACCTCCCTGGTCAAGGGGCAGGAAATCGAGCGTCTGGTAAAGGTGATTCAGAAACTACCCGAAGATCGTCAAACTTTGATCATCTTAAAGTTTGTGGAACGATTGTCGAATGAAGAAATTGCACAGATCATGGGAAGGAGTGAGGGCGCAATCAAAAGTTTGTATCATCGCACATTGATCTCGTTGCGCGATGAGTTGGATTTGATCAGCAAGGAGTGAGAAGAATGATTAAGATTGTAACCGATGGATCGGCGGATATGCCGGAAGGATGGGAAGAAAAGTACGATATCAAAATCATCCCCCTGTCCATCGTCATGGGGGAAGAAACTTACCAGCAATTTCGGGATATTACGCCAAAGAATTTTTACAACCTGGTGCGCGAAAAACGATTTCCGCCGAAAACCTCATTGCCATCTCCTCACCAGATTATGGAATTCTATCGTTCCATAGCAAAAAAAGGTGAGGAAATTCTATCCATCCATTTGACGAGCAAACTGTCGGGTACCTTTGCGGCGGTCAAACAGGCGGCAGATGAAATAGCGGATGAAATCAAGGTTTATCCCTTCGATTCTGGTGCCGGTTCTGCCGCATTAGGGTTTATGTGCCGGGAAGCAAGGTTGCTCAGCCTTAAAGGGTGGGACATTCCTAAAATCATCGGTCGGCTTGAAAGTATTCGTGACCAGTTGACCGTGATTTTCACTTTGGAAAATCTGGAATTTGCTTATTTAAGCGGGCGTATCAACAAATTGCAAACGGCTTTGTCGTCGCTGCTGCGGATCAATCCAATCATTGTGCTGCGAGATGGGCTCTTGAATATGTCCGAAAAAGTGCGCACTCGCCAACGTGCCCTGGATATGATCGTTGAGCAGGTTCAAAAACGAATTGGGAATACTATGGCCTCGCTGGCTGTGGTTCATGCCGCTGCGCCAGAAGCCGCTCAAGCGATGGTTGAAAAATTGAAACGGACTTTTCCCAACATCCGCGAGATTGTGATCACCGAGTTGTCCATTCCGGTTGCTGCTCATCTCGGACCGGGTACGATAGGAATCGTGGCTTATCCCCAAAGTAAAGAAGCGGAGTGATTTTATGCAAACGCCGATGGTGATAAATGGATTTGAGAACGATTTAGAAATGCTTTTCAAGCCGGTTGAGCCAAACCCGGCGTTTGTCGAATCGCTTGCGGTGAGGCTGAAGAGCCCTAAACCAGTAAAACTGGAAAAAGCCGGTAATACGCCTTTGCTTTTAATAATTATCGGTAGTGGACTACTGGCAGGGGTAGTGCTCTATATCCTTGTGAGGGCGATTCGCGCCTTTTTCCGTAAGGTGTAGAAATCAGACGACCCCCAATTTATCTTTGAGTTGTTGTACGGTTGGTTCAACCAAAATACTGCCATCCGGAAAGACAATGGTGGGAACACTCCGATTGCCATTGTTGACCTGTTCGACAAAGCGGCGGCCCTCCATATCCGAGTCAATATCAATGTATTCGTAAGGAATGTTCAATTCATCCAATGTTGCGCGGGCACGCCGTGAAGTATAGCACCAAGAAGTTCCATAAAATTGAAGCGGTTTGCTGAATTGGGTCAATTTTTTCCCTCCAAAAATTGAGATAATTTCCGGATTAAATTTTCGGCTTCTTCCAGCAGATCTACCTGAACAGGTAAATGATGATCCGGTGTTACTCGAATGGTAAATGTACTGGCGGCTTCGCGCAAGGGGGCTGGAATATGTTCGGTCTGGCTCAAGATCCTTAAAGCGTCCAATGCATTTAGATGACGGGCATCCATTCCGAGATGGGATAAAAACTCACGTGCTGCCAGGCCGGCGGCACGCCTTGCACAAACACGCGCCATCCCTTCATTGCCTTTCTGACGGGCATCCGCAGCCGTGGTCAATTCGCGGTTGATTTGTTCCATTACACTGCTTGAAAACATTTTAATAATTGTACCAGTAATTGTCATGCTTTGGTTTAAAAGCAAAACGTGCTTCCCGTCATCCCCTCGTCTGGAGGTAACGGAAAGCATTGTAATTGATTTTAGGTGTTTCTTATGCCCAGCCTTGATTCTTGACGAAATCGGTGATGACCGGCAAGGTGATGTATTCACCCTTGTTGGCGCGAACCGCCAGCCAGATCACCAGACCCAGGGTGAGTAGGGGAGAAATGCAGTTGACGACCGGAATGAAAGCGAGGATGGTGTTGAGAATAATCAACACAATGCCCAGCACCAGTGCCTGCATGTAGTGGGCTTTGATGAAGGGGCGGTTTTTCTTGTCTTCCATCAATAAAATGATGATGGGAATGAGAGGAGTAAATAAATAGGATAATAATGCCCACAAACGGTCGTCACTGGTGACTTCATTGGGAGAAGAAGACATATCGGCCATGGATTTTAAGAACCTCCTTTGGTGGGATTTTCTTTCTACCATGATTGTATAACGGTTTGTCATTGAATAAAAGCCCAATTCGAAGGCAATTTTAAATTTTGTGTTAAAATTTTGTTTTGTGAATCGATACCGTGTTGTATTTATGGGATCTCCCGAATTTGCCATACCTTCCCTGCTGGCTCTGGCTGAGAATTATCAAGTTGTTGGAGTGGTCACTCAACCGGATCGTCCTTCTGGCAGAGGGCGAACACTGACACCTCCACTTGTGAAAATTACAGCGGAAAAACTGGGAATTGAAACCATTCAGCCAAACCGGTTGAAGGACGAAGGGGTTTGGGAAAAACTGGTTGAATGGTCACCGGATGTAATCGTTGTTGCGGCTTTTGGTCAGATCCTGCGCCAAAATGTTTTGGATTTGCCAGAGTTTGGATGCATCAACGTCCATGCTTCACTTTTACCGCGCTGGCGAGGGGCGGCGCCCATTCAGGCGGCCATACTGCATGGGGATGAAATGACGGGTGTTTCAATTATGAAGATGGATGCCGGGATTGATACCGGTCCGGTTCTGGCTCAACGCAGTGTGCCTGTAGATTCGGACGATGACGCCCAAAGTCTCGGGCAAAAGTTAGCCGCAGCAGGCGCCGAACTTCTCCTTGAAACATTGCCCTTGTATTTCAAGGGAGAAATTCAACCCCAACCGCAGGATGAAGCACAAGCAACCTATGCGCCCATGTTGAAAAAAGAGGAAGGTTTACTGGATTTTTCACAAAGCGCTGTGTTTTTAGAACGCAAGATCAGGGCATTTTATCCGTGGCCGGGTGCTTATCTGGTATGGGATGGAAATTATCTGAAAGTCAAACGAGCAGCCATCAACCCAAACGCCTTGATTCCGCAGGGTAAAAGAACGGTAATAGATGGTTTACCGGCTGTGGGTACCACTGAGGGGGTACTTCTTCTTCGGGAAGTGCAGCCTGCCGGTAAAAAGTGGATGAGTGGGGATGAATTCTTACGCGGTGCAAGAAACTGGCGCGAAATTTAATAAATATAGCGAGGGTTAGTTAAATCTAATGCGATATTTGATTATTGGTATGGGGGCAATCGGTACTTATGTTGGCGGCAGTCTGTCTTTGAGCGGTGAGTCGGTGATCTATCTGGAGCGTCCAGAGGTCGCACACCGCTTTGTACATCGGCCGCTAAGTGTTGAGATGAATGGAATTGAAAAACCATTTTTTCCGGAACTGGTCACCGATTCTCTGGATCTGGTATTTCGCCAATATCCGGTTGATGTAATTTTGGTGGCGGTCAAATCCTTCGATACACCCGCCGTGGCGGAGTTGTTGAAGCCTTACCGGAATCAGATTCCTGCCGTGTTGAGTTTACAAAATGGCGTTGAAAACGAGGATGTTCTCCGTGAATATCTCGGATCAGAAAGAGTAATCGCCGGTACGCTGACAAGCGCGGTGGCTAAAAAAGAATCGGGAAAGGTTATACTGGAAAAAAAACGCGGAGTTGGAGTTGCCGGCGGGCATCCAATCAGTCAAAAAATTGTTAACTCGTTCAATCAGGCTGGGTTGAGGGCAATCCTTTTCTCCAAAGAAGGGGATATGAAATGGTCAAAGCTATTGACCAATTTGCTTGCAAACGCGAGCTCAGCAATTTTAGACCTGACGCCGGCAGAGATTTTTGCCGACCCCCGTTTATTCAGGGTGGAAGCGGCTCAGTTCCGCGAAGCGGTCAGGGTGATGAAAAATCTGAGTTTTCAAGTGGTGGATTTGCCCGGTACGCCGGTACGGATGTTATCGTTCTTGTTCCACCATATACCTGAAAGACTTGCCCGCCTGATCGCGGCGAGGGCTCTGGCAGCCGGACGAGGGGGTAAAATGCCTTCTTTCCATGTTGATCTATACCGTGGTAATCGTCCTCTGGAAGTGGACTACCTGAACGGGGCGGTTGTACGGTTTGGTGAAAGGGTAGGGGTGGCCACGCCGATCAATCGGTTTTTGAATGAAACGCTTAAGATGATTGCCTCCCAACCTTTGGAGGCAAATCTATATCGAAAAAATGTAAAAAAATTCATTGAAGATTTATCCGAAACTGTGAGGTTGAATTGATGAATATCCCCGACTGGGTGAAAGATAGCGTTTTTTATCAAATTTTCCCTGATCGTTTTGCAAACGGAGACCCTACCAATGATCCACCCAACGTGCAAGGGTGGGGGCAGCCGCCGGATCCGATTCACTTTCAGGGTGGAGATCTGGCAGGTATTGAGCAAAGGCTGGATTATTTGCAGGATTTAGGGGTGAACGCCATTTACCTCAACCCCATTTTTCTTTCACCTTCCACCCACCGTTACAACACGGTGGATTATTACCGCATTGACCCAAAGCTGGGGACGCTGGAGGAATTCCGTAAATTGGTAAAAGCCGTGCACCAGAGAGGGATGAGGATTATTCTGGACGGGGTGTTCAATCACTGTGGGCGCGGATTTTTCGCATTCAATGATTTGCTGGAAAATGGAAAAGACTCACCCTATTTGAACTGGTTTCATGTGCATCGCTTTCCCCTGAATGCGTATAGCCGTGGCAAAGCAGTAAACTATGAAGCATGGTGGGGATTCAAAAGCCTGCCAAAATTCAATACCAGCAATCCCAACGTTCGCCAATATATTCTGGATGTTGCGCGGTACTGGATTGAAGAAGGCGTTGATGGATGGCGTTTGGATGTTCCGAATGAAATTGATGATGATCAGTTTTGGGCAGAATTTCGTGAGGTAGTGAAATCGGCAAACCCACATGCGTATCTCGTGGGTGAAATCTGGGATGTTTGGCCTCGCTGGGTGAACGATGCTCATTTCGATGGGGTAATGCATTACCCGCTGCGCGCAGCGATTCTGGATGTGCTGCGGGGCGGGATTACTGCCGCAGATTTTACTTCGCGCTTGCAGCAAATTGAACAGGCATACGGCCGCGATGCCTTATTCGGAATGTATTTATTATTAGGTTCGCATGATACCGAACGTGTAAAGACCCTGCTCAATGGAAATTTAGAAAAATTAAAACTGGCGTATTTGTTATTGTTTGCCTTTCCCGGAACTCCCTCAATTTATTATGGGGATGAAATAGGGCTTGAAGGCGGTAAAGATCCGGATTGCCGCAGAGCATTTCCGTGGGATGAGAGTCAATGGGATCACGAGTTGCGTAACTGGATCAAAGGGCTTATAAATGCTCGACATAATACCCCGGTCCTGCGAAGGGGATCATGGACGAGTGAACCATATCATCAAAATAACGGCACAATCAGGATTATACGGGAAGGGGGTGGAGAAGAATTACACATTTTTGTCAATCTTGCTCAGGAAACGGCCCGGGTTTATATTCCGGCCGGGAAGAGTAACCCCCATGCCACTCAACCGCCTCGAGACCTATTGGGCGGAAGCGCCATAATAGAGCGGGTACAGGAGAATTGGCAGATTACCCTCCCGCCTTTGAGTGGCGGATATTATTCAGTCCGCCGCCTTTCGTGATTCTTTATCCGATACCCAGCCTATTTCTTCCGCAGCCATAAACAGGTCTGTGGCCGTGATCATACCAATTAATTCATTGTTATCATCTACCACGGGAAAATGATGGACGTTCTTTTCCTGCATTTTTCTGGAGCATTCAACCAGTGTCCAGTCGGGCCGTGCTGTGTAAACCGGGATGGTCATAATTTCCCGCACGGTGGTTTCTGCCGGATTACGTGAAGCGGCGATGATCTTATCGCGGATATCGGTCGTTGTGATGATGCCGTAAGTAGTTTCATGATTTTCTTTCAAAACAACCACCAGACTGTGTATATGGCGGCGGCGCATCAGCGTCATGGCAAAGGAAACACTGCTTTCCGGGTCCACAACCACCACCGGACTCGACATCCAGTCTCGAACAAAATGGCTCATCCCTTCTGCCTCCTAATGGGGAATGGGTTGGGTTGATTCTTTTGAACGGTAAATTTCATCGGTTTTGGCAGCCATGATGAAATCATTGCGGTGCAGGCCGTTGATGATGTGTGTCCACCATTCTATGGTTACCTTTTTATATTCGACAATCATGCGGGGGTGGTGATCCTGATCATCTGCGGCCAACCCAACTGCCATGCTGAACTCTAAAGCATCTTTATACCTTGGGAAACGAAAGGTTTTCTGCAGGATTGGCGTTTCTTCGGTTTGAACCACCAACCATCCTTCTACGTGGGGGAGTAACAGATCAATTTCGTTATGGCTCAAGGGAGGGGTTCCCTTTTGAGCATGCACACATCTTTCTTTACTTAGCTCATTCATGGTTTACCTTTATTTTGACTTTAAGTCTGTTGTACTTAACTGGTCCATTAAATCAGCCACTCTGTAACCGGCTTTGATTTCAGCCGTTAGTATGGATTGGGTAATCTCGAAAGTTGCAAGGAGGGTTTCCAAAATATCGGCATGGGTGGCAGCCGGTTTTGAAACAGCCTCCAACACCGCTACCCAGTTCATCCACCAGATAAATTCTAAGAAAGCCTCGTGGTTGTACCACAAAACCTCTTTGTAACGATTTACACCGATGAACCGCTGCACTTCCAGATCGGAGAGCCAGTTCTCCATAATCCTGGAAGTGGAAAGTGAACCCCACTTTTCGAACCAGTTTTGATGGTTGATTAACATTCTCAAGGTGGGGGGGATGCGCCAACTGACTGCCCCATCAATCCCAATCTGATAAGCGGTATCCATGACCGCGTCCATTAATCGCCATTCCTCAATCCACGAAAGGGTTTGTGATTGAGGATCGCGGCTATCCTTCAATGCTCCTAATTTATTGATGAAAGGATAGATTAATAAAATATACGTGGAGTTTTTATCTTCTAAAATCCCTTGCTTGAGGTATTCAAAGGCTTTAGACGATTTGCCACGGGTTGGAAGTGGTAATATTTTTTGGGGCTTTTGCAAACAAAGAATAAATTCCAATTGTTTTTGTAGCGTATGCAGGATTAAATCACGATTTTCACGGCTGCCGGTCATTGCGCCAATCCCATCCACTAATGCGGATAACTTGTTTGAAGCTTCATCCAGCAAGTGAGGAGGTAATACAGGATTTTCATCGGTCAGGCGGTGAGCCAGTAAAAAGTTGATGTAACCGGCGTTGACTATTTCGCGCCAGGGACGGATGATAGGAGCAAGGAGTAATTCGTGGAGTGCTTCCTGAATATTGGGTACACCTCTGCCGGAGAGGTATTGGGTTAAAGTCCGGTAAGAGCCATATTCGTCATCCGGTACTTCTCGAAAGTCGCTAAACACATAGGCTTGATACGCCGAGAGTTTCAGGTGTAACCCTTTTTGGGCCAATTCACTCGCTGAACGGATATATTCCATGCCGCTCAACAGGTCGCGGAAGATGACATAGTGGTTTTCCTGATCGGATAAACCCAGACCCTCGCTGAGTGAGCGTTGTACCAGTCTGGTGGTGCCGTTCTCGCGTGATTTGAACCCGGCCGACCAGCGAATCCATCCCTCTGTTTCGGCAAATTTATTATGATAAACCACCAATGCGCGGTCATTCCCCAACCGGTTGGAGTAGGCAAAGACATCCTCATTAACCCAGCCGGCTGAAGTGAAGAAATCATACAAAAGGAAATTTTCTACGCCGGCGAACAAGGCTCGCCGATGAAGTAAGGGAAAAATTTGACGTTTATGGCGTTCTATTAAATAGGGGTCGGGTTTTTCGTCCCAATAGGCACGGCGAAATTCCATGCCGTATTTTTCAGCATATCCTTCGATCTGTCCGTGCCCAAACATGGGTAAACCCGGCAGGGTGGACATTAAGGTACAAATGCCAAAATATTTATCTCCCTTGCCGAATTGGTCCACCGCGGTTCGCTCATCCGGATTATTCATAAAATTCACGTATCTCTTAAGGATTTCAGGCTCAAATTCAATGGTGTTTTTGATTAGTTTGCGATAGCCTGCGTTATCTTCGTTGCGGAGCATATTCATAAAGGCGGAATTGTACACACGGTGCATGCCGAGAGTGCGCACAAAGTAACCTTCCATGAGCCAGAAAGCCTCAGCAAGCAGGAGGGTATCCGGTGCTTCCTGTGCCACCCGGTCAACCACTTCGCGCCAAAATTCGTTGGGAAATGCCCGGTCGAACGCTTCTTTGGTCATACCGTGTTCGGCACGAGAAGGGATGGCTCCACCTGTGCCGGGTTCCGGAAACCACAAACGCTGATAGTGCCGTTTGGTGAGGGTCATGGCAGCATCGAAACGAATAATTGGGAAACGGCGGGCAACCTCCAAAATGGTTTGAATGACTGCCTCACGGACCTGCGGATTTAAGTAATTCAATTGAGCGGTGTCGTTCCACGGCATACTGGTGCCGTCATTGCCATGATAAATATATTGAACCTTTCCTGAGGAACGATCTGTACGCTTAAAAACAACGGCCGCATCAGTGCGGGTATAATAGTGATCCTCCAGCAGAATTTCAACGCGAGGATCGCCGGAGAGATCAGGGCCGCTGAATGAGTAGGAGGGAAACGGACTGTAATCCAGCGAAATGAACCAATCGGGGTGTTCAATCACCCACGGGGAGTCGATGCCCATGTGGTTGGGAACCATATCGGAAGCAAGCCGTATGCCGTATTTCCATGCCCGGTCACGCAGCACTTGATAGGCTTCCTCACCGCCCAGATCGGCGGCGATGGTATAACCGGCGAGGGAATAGGCCGAGGCAATTGCTTCCGGGTTGCCGCACAATTGCTTAATGCGGGCGGAGGCTTTGCTGCGCTCCCACAAACCGATTAACCACAGGCCGGAAAATCCCCATTCAGCCAGTTGTGCCAGTTCTTCTTCTGGTATCTGGTCTAAACGGGAAATGGGTTTTTGATATTTTTTACTCAGCTGATCCAGCCAGACATAGGTGTTTTTAGCCATCAGCACCAGGCGGGGCATCCATTCCCGGTCTGGGCTGAAGTTTTCCGGTTCTCCGGCACTGGAAAGTTTGTCAAATGCCGGTATTTCAACCGGACCGGGGCCTAAAAAGGGCAGTTTTTCTTCTTCTTTGATGAAATCAAGACTGCTCAGCAAACGGTATAAATATTTTCCGATTAATTCGGCCCATCGAGTGCGGATATATTCCAGCTGTTCAAATAATGAATAGGGGTGAGCAATAGCCGGCTGACGCAACAGGTCGATCAGGTTTTGCAAATCCGGGCCGAACGGCGGCTGATTTTCAACAAAGTGATAGAGATGCTGCAATGCTTGCTGATAAGCCGTTTGCTGACTCAGGTTTTCATCATCGAACAGTTCTAGATAAGGGGTTACAGCAGGGTTTTTATTGTTAACCCAGAGAAGTAATATCTCTTCCAGAGTGCCGGCACGGTTGGATAAGCCGTCGGTGGATTGTTGAAGGTATTGATTTGCGGTCATCTCGCCGCGATATACCGGTAATGGAGGAAATTCCAGGGTAAAAGCCAGTAACAATTCATCTACTTTTGGTTTGCCAAGAGATTCTTCCAGTGCGGCAAGGGCATGTTCCATTACCCGGGGATTTTTTTGCGTTCTGTAGAGATGCACAACAAGATGGAGAATTTCGTCAATTAAGCCAAGGGCGTTAATCTGGCCGGCTTTGACTGCCTTCTCCGGGTAATGAACCAGATCGCGAAAAGCGTTCATTTTCTGGGCAAATTGTCGGGCAGCGTGAAAATTTGCAAAAATGACATTCCCGTTAAATGAAAATAAACTCTGGTCAAATTGATATCGCTCTCGCGCCTGCCGGGAAATATGGAATTCCATAAAATTACTCCTGAAATTGGTAAATGACCTTGCCTGAATGTATTATACCCTTTTGAGGGGGATGGAAATTAAAACAAGACTATGGAAGAGTTAACCAAGAGTGTCCTTTAAAGGGTGCCGATTAAAGACGCAAGTACGAAAAGTGGTTCATTGCGTTTTTCCAATAGATGGTCCGGCGAGATAAACCCTTTGTCGGTCAGTTCTTTCAAAGTTCTTTGAAGTTCGTCCTTTCGCCAGCCGAAAAGGCGCTGTATTTGAACAAAAGAGGCGGCACCAACCGAATCAAAATAACACTTCAAAATTTCAAACCGCGCCTGCTTTTCTGGGATAGGACGGGATTGTTCAATGAGATTTGGAAAATGACGATGTACTACATCGTAAATAAAAGCATAACGCCATGCGCCTGCCTGGGCTATCCCAACCGGCAAAACTTTGAATTCCGTTTGCAGTGTTTCCAATGCGCGATTGAAACGCGAGGTGCTTTCCGGGCTGGAGAGCCGTGCCGCTTTACGAAGGGAGAGGGTATCTAATGGTCCTTCTCGTAAAAGGGCTTCATAAATTTGTTTTGCCTCTGTGGTCAGGGTGCCGCTGTAATATTGCTCGAGGTAATCGTGATCGGGGTCGCCGTAGTTTGGGGAAAGAGCGTAAAAGCAGGGCAGAATTTTCAAAGATATGATGGTGTTTTTACGATGAAGTACGCGCGCATAGTACCAAACCTTTGACCCGAGCAGCTGATCTTTCCAGCCCCAGGTAATGTGACCGGGGTCATCATGCTGGTCGGCAACGGGACGGTTGCCGGCTGCGGCTACCCACAGGCTGGGCAGAACAAGCCCCTGAATTGGCCAGAAAAACACAAAACCACGCTGATTGACGAATTCAATGGCTTCCTCTATGGTGTGAATGCGGTTGCCGGGTTCGCTTCGAAATGTTTTTTGCCTGTAATTTTCGATTATTGCTTCAGGTATGACAGCCATAATCCTTTTTCAAGGTGGATTAAAAGGTAACCAGTATTGCCTGAGAAATAAAACAGAGGCGGTTTTGTTGGAGCCGCCTCTGTTTTGAACTAATTTAACTTACCCAGAATATGAGTAATGATATTGGAACCGCTACCCCCAATGTTTTGAGCCATGCCGATTCTTGCATCGGGCACCTGGGTCTGACCGGCTTCACCGCGCAATTGCTGCACGACTTCAATGATTTGATACATGCCTGTGGCTCCAACCGGATGCCCGCGCGCTTTGAGACCACCGCGTGTGGCTATCGGTATACGGCCTTCGGGACGAATCTCTCCGTCAAGCGCAAGTTGCGGACCTTTCCCTTTTTCTGCAAAGCCACATGCTTCCAGAGATAAGGCAGCCATAATGGTGAAGGCATCGTGCAGTTCAAAGAAATCAATTTGCTCGGGGCCAATACCTGCTTGAGAGTAGGCCTGTTTGACTGATTTTTCAGCAGCCGTGAGCCATAGCGGGATTTTGCGAGAGTGGACCGACATTGTATCGGTTGCGGCGCCTGAACCCAAAACTTTTACCACCGGGCGGGGCGGAAACCGGTTGAGAAGTTCAACCGGAACGAGAACCGCGGCGGCGGCTCCATCACCGACCGGTGAAGCATCCATCAGATTGATAGGCGGCGTGACCATGGCGGCTTTGAGATAATCTTTCTCGGTGATGGGTGAACGCAGGCGGGCGTTTGGGTTGCTGGCGGCATTGGCATGGGCATTGATTGAAAATGGTGCGAAGTGATGATGTTCCCATCCGTATTCATACATATAGCGTCGCATGATCAACGCATTGAGGGCAACAAAAGAGATACCCTGCCCGGATTCCCAATCGGCATCGGCGGCTGTAGCCAGTTCTGCCGTGATTTCTGCACCGGGGGAGTCGGTCATCTTTTCCACACCCACAGCCAGAGCAATATCCATATATCCGGAGGCAACCGCCATTAACGCCGCGCGGAAGGCTGCCCCACCGGAACTGCAGGCGGATTCAACATGCATGGCATTGGCGTAGCGCACACCGATCCAATCGGCAACAAAAGCGCCCAGCTGCTGCTGACGATTTAAGGAACCGGACATCATGTTGCCGACGAAAACACCATCCACGCTGTTGATGCCGGCATCCTGTAGCGCTGCCAGTGCTGCTTCACCGGCAAGTTCACGCAACGACTTTTCCCAATGTTCATCTACTCTGGTTTGACCAATTCCTAAAACGGCTACTTCTCGCATGGTTCATTCCTTAACTCAGGTTGTTTCACTGTAATTATAGCGAGGATATCTGTCAATCTCTATCAAATCCGCAATTTATAGAACCTTTGAGGGTGTATAATTGCCGCCGTGCAAGTCTTCCAATCTGTATTTTCAAAGAAATTATCCTTGCTTATTGGATTTTTCGCTCTTTTGAACTTATGCGGATGCCAATGGACTGATCTGTCCTCAGAAAAGAGTGAGGTGACTGCGTTTAAACCCACGCCAACGGAACAAAGTTTGATCGCTTCTCCAACGCAGACAAAACCCGCGTTACCGATAATCCCAACCTCCCCATCAACACCCGTTTATCTAATCGCCGATCTGTTGCCGGAAAAAGTAGAGTCCAATTTGACTGCATTAGAGGGTGTGGAGTGGGTTCTAAATGAGGATCAGGCTGATTATGCTCTAATACTAGATGATTCAGCGCAGGAGGACGAGGAATATTTTATAGAGTGGATTTTTGCAGTTGCAGCCGCCTTTCCAACCGTGCAGGACGAGATCACCATGCGCGATCTCGTTGATTGCTGGCAGGGAGGTGAAGATTGCGATTTTCGATTGATGGTTTCGCCCGATACGCTGCCAATCTTTAGCCATTTGTGGGGACAGCCAGATCACGAACGGGTTTTGGTCGTGGCCCAGACGGAGATGCTCCAAAGTGCCTGGCAGGATAGAGATTTGCGTGCCATTCTGCCTTTTGAACAAATCGAGCCGCGCTGGAAAATTCTTCGTCTGGATGGCATTTCTCCGCTGGATCAAAACTTCGATAGGGACAGGTATGGCTTGACTCTCCGCTGGGCATTGAGAAGGCTGGGAGATTCGGCTGCTCCACCCGCCTTGAAGGAACTGTCGCTTGTAACCAACCGCGATGACCGAAAATTCACCAGTTTGATTCTCACCGGCACAACTGCTTTGGCTCGCCAGACGGCTGAACGAATGGAAGTAAATGGGGTGGATTATCCCCTTGCGAAGATAGGAGATTGGCTGAAAAGTGCAGATTTTGCCCATATCAGCAATGAGGTATCTTTCTACCAGTCATGTCCTCCTGCTGTGCCGGTGAGAGGTGGTCAGCGTTTTTGTTCCAATCCCAATTACATCGATTTATTTCTACTGGCAGGCATTGATGTGGTGGAGTTGACGGGAAATCATTTACTGGACTGGGGGATCGAACCCTTTCTGTTCACGTTGGATTTGTATCGAGAGAAGGGTATTCGTTATTATGGTGGCGGACGCAATCTGGCAGAAGCGCGCCAGCCTTTACTTCTTGAGCATCATGGCAACCGGCTGGCATTGATTGGTTGCAACCGGGCAGGGCCGGAGAACATTTGGGCAACAGAAGAACGAGGCGGTCCGGCGCCTTGCGAAATGGATTGGCTGGCGGAGCAAATCCAGAGTTTAACCCAAAGGGGGTATCTGCCGGTTGTGACCTTTCAGCATTATGAGGTTGAGGATTTTATGCCGATGAACATAACCCGGCAGGAATTTGAAGAAACCGCCCGCATGGGTGCCGTAATTGTCAGCGGCAGTCAGGCGCATTTCGCGCATGGTTTTGGTTTTTATGAAGATCATTTCATGCATTATGGACTGGGGAATTTATTTTTTGATCAAATGTTTCCCCTGCACCGCCGCCAATTTTTGGACCGGCATATATTTTATGACGGGAAATACCTGGGGGTGGAACTTTTAACTGCCATCCTGGAAGATTCTGCACAGCCGCGCCCCATGACGGCCGAGGAACGGGCAGCCATGCTGGTAGATTATTTTGCGGCAAGCGGCTGGTTGGAGGTAGAAACTAAGTGAAAAATAAAATTGCAATTTTTTTCCTGATCCTTTTAATTTTAAGCGGTTGCGCTTCACCTGCGCTAAGTATGACACCAACAGCAGCACCAGCAACAGAGATCGCCTCTCATCCTAATGTGGAGAATGAAGGTCAACCGGTCAATACAGAAATACCGTTACCCACCATGATACCTGCGCCGGTTGTGCGGCTGGCTGAGGCATTGCCGGATGGATTGCGTGAATTGTTGAAAGAACAATACAGATTAGAAAATAACCCAAAAGAGGAGGCTAATCTGCGGCTTGAGTGGACAGAAGAGGGTACCGCCGAGGTAGAATGGGTCTATGTGCTGGTAACGCCATTTTCATCACTCATCGAGCAGGTGGACTTTGAAACGCTGAAAAATTGGTGGCAGGGGAAGAGTGGGGAGAAAACAACCCCAATCTATGTAACCGCAGATACAGCCGGGGTTCTTGAACCATTGCTGGGAAAGTACTCGCCCAATCATGTGAGCATTGTTGAGCAAAACCAATTGCTGGAATCGGCATGGCAGCATCGAGATGTAGTGGCTATTGTCCCATTTGAGGAATTAGAACCGCGCTGGAAGGTAATTGCCCTCAACGAACAATCTCCGATCAGCAATCATTTTGATAAAGAGGTTTATCCTCTGATCCTGCGCTACCATTGGGAAGGGGATGATGCAGTGCTTCAAAAGATGCTGGATGAGGGAAAGATACCGGCCTTTATTACCAACCGCGATGAAAACCGATTAACCGTTCTGGTGATGACAGGTGTTACCGCACTGGTGCGGGCTACGGCAGTCCGCATGGAGCAAAAGGGAATGACCTATCCGGGAGAAGATATCGGCAATTGGTTGCGTGAGGCGGATTTGACCCATATCAGCAACGAAGTGTCTTTTTCCCCCCAATGTCCTGATCCCAAGATGGACCCTTTCCCTCTGGTATTTTGCAGCAAACCGCAATATATTGAATTGCTTGATTCGGTTGGAACAGATATTGTTGACCTGACTGGCAACCATGGAGTGGACTGGGGGCGGGATGCGCTGACCTATTCCTTAGACCTCTACCGCTCGCGAGGCTGGGTTTATTACGCAGCGGGGGAAAACCTGAACGAAGCCAGAGATGCGGCATTCATCGAGCACAACGGCAATCAGTTCGCTTTTCTGGGTTGTAACCCCGCCGGCCCGGCCTATATATGGGCTGGGGAGGACTTTGGGGGAGTTGCGCCGTGTGATTATGACTGGATTCAGAGCCGCATCCAACAACTGAAAGCAGAAGGTTACATCGTCATTTTTACTTTTCAGTACTTTGAAACCTATCGCCATTGGGTGATGGATTTTGAAAGAGAGGATTTTCATAAACCCGCCGATGCAGGAGCGGTGATCGTCAGCGGTTCTCAAGCCCATCATCCCATGGCGATGGAATTTTATGGAGATACTTTCATTCACTATGGATTGGGTAACCTCTTTTTCGACCAGATGTGGGTGGATACGGTTACAATTCCGGAGGGGACGCGCAAGGAGTTCATAGACCGGCATGTGTTTTATAATGGAAAACACATCTCAACGGAATTGCTGACCGCTTATCTGGAAGATTACGCCAGACCGCGCCCGATGAATGCCAGCGAGCGGTATGACTTCTTAAGGGAAATCTTTACCGCGGCAGGATGGGGGTCGTATAATCCATAATCAAGAGGAGGTTTATTTCAATGAAAATCTGGGATATTTCTATCACAATTTCTCCCAATTTACCAACCTGGCCGGGGGATCCGAAAGCCATTGTCGAACGGGTCAGCGCGATTGCCGAAGGGGCCAATGCAAATGTGTCGCGGATGGATATGGGAGTGCACACCGGGACGCATGTGGATGCGCCGGTGCACTTTATTGACGGAACTACCGCCGTTGAATCTTTGAAACTGGATGTTTTGATCGGACCGGCGCAGGTCGTGCAGATTGGGGATACAGTGGATGTGATTACCCGTGAAGTGTTGGAAAAAATAAACCTTCCCGGCGGTACGCAACGCGTTTTGTTCAAGACCCGCAATTCACAATACTGGGCAAAGCGGGTTAGTGAATTTCAAACGGATTTTGTGGGTATTGATGCGAGCGCTTCAACTTATCTGGTTGAAAAAGGTATCCGCCTTGTGGGTGTGGATTACTTATCCGTAGCCCCTTATAAACAATCCCGACCAACCCACGAGATTTTATTAAGCGCGAATGTGGTCATCGTTGAGGGGCTTGACCTCTCCGGCGTGGAAGCAGGTGAATATCAACTGGTATGCTTACCGTTGAAAATACAGGGCAGTGATGGTGCGCCAGCCCGCGCTGTGTTGATGCGTGATTAAAATCATCCTGGCGTGATGAGTGTATAACCGCCGTCAATGATGATCACCTGACCGCGGATCATAAAAGCATCAGGGCTGCAAAGGAAAGCGACCACTCTGGCAACATCCTCCGGCTGAACCAACCTGCCGGCGGGTGTGTTCGCAATGGCGCGAGGAATAACCTGCGGATCGGAAAGCGAAGCGAAATGCTTGAGAGCATCCGTCTCAACCAGCGAGGGAGAAACAGCGTTGACCACAATGTTGAGCGGCGCTAACTCGACTGCCAGATAACGGGTCAATGCCTCTAAAGCGGCCTTGGATGCTCCGACGGCTACATAATCGGGCAGCACGCGCTGACCACCCGGACTGGAAATTGCGACGATGGCACCTCCGCCCCGTTTTTGCATGAGGGGTACAGCCCGTTGAGCGGAAAAGAGGAAGGCACGGGCATTAACATTCATGGTATGGTCCCAGCCGGTTTCTTTTTGCTGCAAAGCCGGCCGGTTGAAACCCGAAGCAGCATTGCTGATGAAAATATCCAGCCCGCCGAATTGCTGTTCAATGAAGTCAAATAAGCGATGAATGTCTTCGATTTTTCCGACATTTGCGCGGAAGATTTCAGCCCTTCTACCTATCTGACGGATTTGTTGGGCAGTTTCTTCGGCAGGATTCTGGTTGCGGACAAAGTTTATGATAATATCCGCCCCTCGTTCTGCCAGTACAAGGGCGATGGCTCTGCCAATTCCTCTCCCGCCGCCTGTTATTAACGCAATTTTGCCCGCAAAGGGAAGAGAATCATTCATTGAATATTACCCTCAAAGAGAATTGGTTTGAAAAGATGCTGATCAAACTGGTTGATATTTTGGTGACCCAATTCCAGCAGGTGTTTTTCGGCGGCCGCGGCATCTTCCTTCAAACGATTCAAGTCAAGGCCGCGGCAAGGAGAAGGATAGCCTGCCAGCCACTTTTTGGCTCGCTCGAACATCTTTATTGCGCCGCGGTAGTTCCCCTTCAATATGTGGTAATATGCAACGCCAATTTGCAAAATTCCCCGATACACTTCCCGAATCGCTTCCCGTTCATCGCGCCAGGCCAATTCCAATGCTTCGTGGGCTTCGAAGTATTCCCCTTTGTTGAATAATTTAATCCCAATAATGGCTTGCGGGTGCAGTTCGCCCAAGCAGCAATGCTTAAGTTCCTGGAGGGTGTATCGTTGTGAAGGGTAAATGGATTCGCGGGACATCCGACGGCTTCATTCGCTTGTTCAGGATTGGAGGCATTATAGCACAGGTGCATCGCGGAGTTACTTTTCATTAACACGCCTTTGTGATAGGATATTTTCAGCCCACAAAATTCCCTGCACAATTGAGAATAAAAATATGACAAACAATCATTCTGATGATTTTCTTCAGGTCTGTCTGGAACACAATTTCTGGACATGGTCGGCTCAAAGCAAAGTTTATCCCATTCCGGTAACGAAAGCCAAAGGTGTGTATTTTTGGGATAGCAGTGGAAAACGATACCTTGATTTCAATTCAATGGTCATGTGCGTGAATATCGGGCACGGCGATGAGCGAGTGATTGAAGCCATCGTCGAGCAGGCGCGCCAATTGCCTTTTGCCGGCCCTCACATGGCAACCCGCGCACGCGGCGAATTATGCCGGAAGCTGACGGAAATTGTTCCACCGGGGTTGACGAAATTCCTCTTTACATTGGGCGGTGCGGATGCGAACGAGAATGCCATAAAACTGGCGCGAGGGTATACCGGCCGTTTCAAGATCCTGACGCGTTATCGTTCTTACCACGGCGCCACTCACGGCGCTATCTCGCTGACCGGTGATCCGCGGCGGGTGGCGTGGGAGCCCAATACCATGCCGGGGGTGGTGCACTTCCTTGACCCCTACCGTTACCGTTCCACTTTTCATCGTCTCTCCCCTGACATATCGGAAGAAGAATTTTGTCGCGATTACTTAAATCATCTTGAGGAAATCATTCAATATGAGCGACCAGAAACGATAGCGGCGGTGTTGATTGAAACGGTTACCGGTACCAATGGCGTTATCATCCCGCCTGCCGGTTATTTACAAGGGGTGAGAGAAATTTGTGACCGTTACGGAATTGTGATGATATGCGATGAGGTGATGAGCGGCTTTGGACGCACCGGTGAATGGTTTGCGGTGGACCACTGGGGCGTTGTACCGGATATCATGACCATGGCGAAGGGATTGACTTCGGCTTACGCGCCGCTGGGTGCGGTGGCAATGAAAGCAGAAATTGCAGCGGCTTTCAACGATAAAGTGTACGAAGGGGGATTGACTTTCAACGGTCATCCAATCTCCCTTGCGGCGGCAATTGCCAACATTAAAGTAATGCAAGAAGATCATCTGGTTGAACATGCCCGCCAGATGGGAGAGGTGATGGCGGATATGCTGGCCGAACTGGCCGAACGTCACCCCTCTGTTGGTGAGGTTCGTTCGATTGGTCTGTTTGGGGCAATTGAACTGGTGAGGAATCGCCAGACCAAACAGCCAATGGCACCTTACAATCAAACCAGTGCCGAGATGGTGGCATTGCGCAAGTTTTTGCTGGATCATGGTCTCTTTATATATACTCACTGGCATACGGTTTTACTTGTCCCTCCGTTAATTATCACTCAGGATCAACTGGCCGAAGGGTTCGAAATTATTGATCATGCTTTGAAAATCACGGATGCTGCGGTTGAATATTGAAAAAAATTAAATGTAACTATTTGCCAAAAAATTCATCTAAACACAGGATTTTGAGCCGATCAAGGAGATTTCATTATGGAATTCAGCTTAACTGAAGTTGGATTGGGAAAAGAAAAAAAGAAAGAGCCAAAAGTTGAAAAGGTATTGATGTTAGGTGCCGGACCGGCCGGTTTGTCTGCTGCTCTGTATGCTGCCCGAGCGGAATTAAGTCCTCTCGTCTTAACCGGCACAGAAATGGGCGGCCAGGCGTCTCTGACGCATACCATTGAAAATTATCCCGGTTTTCCCAATGGCATTGGCGGCGCCGAATTGGGTGAATTGTTCCGTCAACAGGCCGAGCGGTTCGGAGCACGTTTTGAATATGATCTTGCCACAGCAGTGGACTTGAGCCAGCGACCATTCAAGGTCAGCACATACGGAAATGAATATCTGGCCGAGACCCTCATTATTGCCACCGGTGCCAGCCCGAATCATCTCAATGTGCCGGGGGAGAGTGAATTGACCGGCAGAGGTGTTTCTTATTGCGCAACCTGTGACGGCTGGTTCTTCAAAGACAAAAAGGTGGTCGTTGTAGGCGGGGGCGATAGCGCTTTGGAAGAGGGCCTGTTCCTGACGCGCTATGCAACAGATGTTACCATTATCCACCGCCGTGATCAGTTACGGGCTGGTGCGATTTTGCAAAAACGTGCGCGGGAGAATCCCAAAATTCATTTCATTTGGGATACGGTGGTCTCCGAAATCATGGGAAATGGTGTAGTGAACGGTGTGCGGTTGAAAAATGTGAAAACCGGGGAGGTGAAGGATTTTGAAACGGAGGGAGTGTTTATTTTCATCGGCCACACACCCAATACCCAAATCTTTCAGGGTCAATTAGAAATGACGCCACAGGGGTATATTGTAACGGATATGCAAATGCGCACGAGTGTTGAAGGAGTTTTTGCTGCCGGTGAGGTGATGGACCCTCATTATCGTCAGGTGGTCACTTCGGCAGGTATGGGGGCTGCGGCGGCGATCCAGGCAACGCGCTATCTGGAATCCCATTCGTGATGGTGAAAAAAGGTGCGTTCGCTTTGAACGCACCTTTTTATTTCAGGGGGTAGCGGTAGGTGGCGGGCTGCTGCCTTCGCTCCACCAGACGAAAGTTCTCGATATGCTGGCTGAGCCGGCCGGTTCATAGATGGGTTTTCCATCTGCTGAGGTGCCAATTTGACGAACCGGAACAACAAACCAGCGCAGTACATGCGGCGTATTGTCGGTGGGCCTGAAAGAAGCAGGAACGATAAATTTTGTATCGGTCACGTATTCTGTCAACCGGCGACCTTTACCTTCGGTAATATCTTCTATGCTGATGGCATAAGCCTCGTTCTGGCGCAGGGTACCCACTGCGGCCCATTGCAAGGTAACCGAATCATTGGCAGCCGTAAATACTGCACCATCAGCCGGCAGAAGCAGGTTTGGCGCCGGATATGGCGGCGGGTTGGTGGGGGTTGGGGTGGGGCCGGGCGTTGGCAGGCGCTCGCAAAGCGGAATGTTGAGAGTCATGCCTTCGTACACTACTTCGGAAGGCAAACCATTGTATGACCTGATGGCTTCGGCGGATACATTGTAATTCCGTGCAATGCCGCTCAGGGTATCTCCGCTTTGCACTTTGTAGGGGAACATCTGGCAGGCTTCTTCGGTGGCCTCAGCGGGGCTGAGGGTGTTGGTCGGCTGAGGTGAGGGGGTGGGAGTGGGCTGCGGAATGAGTAAGATGTTGCCCGGCACAAGATTATCACACGCGGGGGATAGTTTGTTGAGTTGAATGATGCTGTTGACCGATACACCAAAGTTGAATGCGATGGTCAAACAGGTATCGTTTGGCTGAATACGATATTCCTGCGGTGGTAAGGGCGTAAAGGTAGGTTGCGGAGTGGGCGTTAATGTGGCCGTGGGAGTGAGCGTGATGGTCGGTGTCTGGCTGGCCGTTGGTGAGGGGGTCAAATTTTCAGTCGCGGCTGGAGCACTGGCTTGAAAGACGGCAAAAACCGTGCCGGCGCCGATACCCAATAACAGAAGAATCAGCCCGATGGCCGCGGGTAACGATAGCGTTAATTGAGGCATCCGCGGACTTTCGATGGTCTCAGATTTCTTGTTGGGTGCTGGGGTTAGCGGGGATTTTTCGACTGTGAACTGACGACCACAAACCAGGCAGCGGGTTGCATTGACGCTAAGTTTAGTGCCACAAGTGGGGCAAATTTTTGTTTTTGAGGTAAGTTCTTCTGGACTCATAGGCTCTATTTTAATCCAATTACCGGGTAGCCCCCGGCGCTTGAGATTATAACACATTCACTCATTTGACAAGGGCAAACACCTTTTTTGCAAACATATTTTGGTTGTGGTATGCTTGAGCCAATGACCAACAGGATCAGCATTTACATCCATATTCCTTTTTGCCGGCATCGTTGTGCGTATTGTGATTTTAATACCTATGCCGGGCAGGAAAATTTGATGCCCGCATATATTCGGGCTTTGCAGGCGGAATTGAAGCAGGTTGCTTCATTTTTATCACCGTCTGATGAAATTGGAACGATATTTTTCGGAGGTGGAACTCCAACATATCTACCGGTTGAGGGATTGGCAGAGATTCTTAAAACAACCAAGGATAAATTCAATTTGAGTTCAGACTGTGAAATCAGTATTGAAGCCAACCCGGGAACGGTACAAAAAGACAGTTTAACCATCTTACGTGAAATCGGCTTCAACCGGTTGAGTTTGGGGATGCAAAGCGGCAATTTGGGCGAATTGCGCCTGCTGGAACGCGAACATGACCCGGTACATGTGATACAAGCCGTGCGGTGGGCACGAGAAGCGGGGTTTGAAAATATCAACCTCGATTTGATTTTTGGTATCCCTTATCAATCCCTGACCAGCTGGCAGCAGTCTTTGCAACTGGCATTGAGCTTGAAACCCGAACATCTTTCATTGTACGCTCTGACGCTTGAACACGGCACTCCCTTTAAAAAATGGGTGGATCGGGGGCTGGTCGCTGAACCGGATGACGATCTGGCGGCAGAGCAATACGATTACGCTTGCGAGGTGCTGGCTGAGGCTGGTTTTCTCCATTATGAAATTTCTAACTGGGCAGTAAGGCGCAATGGACAATCGCTGGCGTGCAGGCACAACCTTCAATACTGGCGCTACCTACCGTATATCGGTGCTGGAGCAGGGGCACATGGTTTTTTGCACAACTACCGGACGATCAATGTGCGAGGGATCGGGGTGTATATTGAGCGAATGTCAATAGTGGGAAAGATGCCTTTTCCGGCCTCATCCGTGGCGGAACAGGTGATTGAGCTTGACCTCTGGACACAAATGCAGGAAAAAATGATGGTGGGGCTGCGTCTGCTGGAAGAAGGGGTTGGTGAAGAGGCTTTTTACCATCAATTTGGCATCAGGATGGAAGATGTTTTCGGGGATACAATCAATCAATTAATCCATTCGGGATTATTGGAATGGGTTGGGGAAACCGACCGACGCTGTTTGAGGTTAAGCCGCAGGGCCTGGCTGGTTGGAAACCGGGTATTTCGGGAATTTGTGGGCGTACCCGAACCTTCGTTTATACGAGACCGTTGCGGCTACTCCACGACCACGCGAGTGCCATAGCCACGCCGTTCCATATCGGCGGCTTCTGAGACGGGTAAAACCCACCGAAACAGCCATTTTGCCTCGTCTGTACGCATATTGACACAACCATGGGAACGGGGTGTTCCAAAATCCTGATGCCAGTAAGTGCCGTGGAAAGCCACACCGGATTGCTCAAAAAAGCAAGTCCACGGGACACCCGGCAGTTCATAGTCTTCGGGGTTGCCGGTCAGACGACCATCTCCCATGTGTTTGGAAGGCATCTTTGAATAGATATTAAATTCACCCCTGGGTGTTTCCCATGGTATCTCCCCCTCGGGCTTGTAATTCAAACCGGTGGAGACTTTCGTTTGAAGAACAATCTCATCGTTTTCGTAACAGGTCACGGTCTGGTTTCCGCGGCTGACAATGATGTACTTTTTATGATGAGGGACATCGGGGGAGATGGGGGTGATTTCTTCATCGGGAATTAACCGCAAATGATAAGCCGGAACCATGTATTCGATTTTAAGCAGTTCGTCCAGCAAACGATACCAGGCTTCCCCATCCGGCCCTTCCTCTATGCCCGTAACCCAGTGAACCGACTCGTAATAAAGCCGATATAGAGGCTGCCATCCATCAAATGAGGTGTAACGCATAGCCTGGGAGTAAGGCACAGTTACTTCTGCAAGTTGTCCCCCTTCTTTGATTTGAGAAGCAATGGGGTTGTATTGGACTTTGACGCGCTGGGTATTGGCACGATGAATGTAACCACCCCACACGCGGTACCAGACCGGATTGTAGGCGGGGCCGGCCTCCGATTCGAGTTCGTAATACACATTCACCAGTTCATCGCGAAACCGCTGGAAGAGGATTTCGCTTTTATCATCCGGTTGAGAGTAAACACTCACCGAACGGACGGTAACCCGAATCAGGTCGTTTTTCTGATTATCCTCTTCAAAACCGGAAAAAGGGCGGAATGCAAGCCCTGCCAGGCCGGCGGCTGCGCAGAGTTTCAGGAACTCACGGCGGGAGATTTTTGTACTCATTTCGAAAAGATTATACCAGCAAGCGAAATGGATTTTATAAAATGAGGATAGAATTTGATTTATGTCGGCACTGGCATTGGCGTTTCTTTCAGCGGTTTGTGGCGGGTTTGCCAATCTTTTTGCCCGGCGACTGGTACCTTTGAGTCAGGCTCGCAACATGCTGAGCATCAACTTTGCAATCATGACTCTGATGATTTTGCCTGCCGCACCATGGTTTTTTGAATTTCATCTGGATTGGCGGGGATTGATTTTGTTATCCGCTGCCATTGTTTTGGATGGACTGGCAAATTATGGTTACTTTCGCTCGTTTGAACGAATGAGTGCTGTTACGGCCAGTGGTTTTCTGGCTTTATCGCCATTATTTGCAGCAGGTATTTCGCCATTTTTTGTCAAGCAAAGTGGAAGTTTAGGAATTCTCCAAATCCTCGCTGTTTTTCTGTTTACCGCTGGCGCAGTTTTCATGATTTCAGGTTTTAAAAATAGGCTGGAAGCGATTGAAAAATCATCGCTAAAGGAAGCCGTATTTCCGCTGGGAAGCGCTTTGTTGTTTGCGGTGAGCATGTATCTGGTGAAAGAGTTGTTCGCCGGAAATTATCTGAATCCTTATACGTATTACCTGATACGAGCTGCGGCAATCAGCATTATTTCGTGGGGTATCATCAAACCCGACCTGTCCTGGCTGAATTTTAAAAATCTTTTTCTGACATCAAACCGTTTGGCTTTTGTGATTGGGCAATGGCTATTCTTGCTCAGTGCTCTCCAAACAGGACATCCGGCAATTGTCAGGGCGGTTGCAGATCTTTCCCCTGTTATCGTTTTAATTTTTTCATGGAGTTTTTTACATGAAAAACCTTCTCTGATGCAGGGGATTGGCCTCTCTATTATTGTATTGGGTGGTATTTTAATAATATAGGTCATTGATGTAAAAAGGTAAATCATTGGCAAAAAGTCGAAATACGGTAAAAGAACCGCTCAGATTTATTCTGATTCATGTAAAATTAATATTAATTGTAAAGTTTGGGGTTGAAATTGGATTATTTTGTGGTAGAAATTAAACATGAGCAATAATGACATAATCAGTTACGAAACTGAACAATTTATTGTTCCCTTAATGTGGTTCAAAATGATGAACCACATTATCGAACAGACCAGGAAATCATATTCTTCTGATAAAGTTGAACAACTGCTTTGTGAGCAAATTGCGTCATTTTATGGTGCAGCTGTGGCTCATATTATTTCGTGGGATCATCAGATCGGAAGTTTTCTAACCATTACTTCATCCTATCCTTTCGTTTCACCCGTAAACTTTACGACGGCAATTAAAATTCGCCGCAATACAACCAATGAGCTGCTCCTGAAAAAATGGCATTTATTAACCCCAAAAGAGGCAATTCGGACTTCTGAGCTTTCAGAGTTGATTCAAGATGAGCCTGTAGAATCCCTTTTGCTGGTGCCAATTAATATTGAGCCTTCCAAAGGAAAGGCATTATTGCTGGGAATAAGACATACATTAAGTCAAAAAGATGCTCATTTATTGAGACTGACTCTTGAATTAGTCCAGACCCTTCGGAGTGTATGTCTGAATGCCGAAGCAGCAAATAAAAAAGCCGCAGAGCTGGAATCTTTGCTTCACTCGAATTTACAACTGGCTTCCAGCTTGAACATGAGGATCGTCTTAAGTGCCATCCTCAAAAATGCATTGGAACGCATCCCCAATGCAAATGATGCCCACATATTTTTATACGAAAATCATCGCTTACACTTTGGTGCTGCATTATTTCGTGATGGATCTGAGAATATGCAATGGTCTGAACCGCGTGAACAGGGTTTGACATATACGGTTGCCCGTAGCGGGAAAATGATTGTTGTACCGGATATGCGAACGCATGAGTTATTCAAAGAAATTAATCCCCCGTGGGAGGGATCGATTGTGGGGATTCCATTAAAAATTCACGGCAAAGTTGTTGGTGTTATGACGATGGCAACCTTGAAACCCGTAGGTTTTCAAGAGGAAGAATTGAATTTACTTAAGTTGTTGGGGGATCAGGCAGCGATTTCGATAGAAAATGCGCGAATTCATAATCTGATTACCCAGCAGGCTTTGACTGACCAGCTCACTCTTTTACCCAATCGGCGTGCTTTTGAGATCGAAGCCGACCGCCTGTTATCCCTCTCAGACCGTTATGGGCATCCTTTCTCGGTAATGATGATTGACCTGAATGGTTTCAAAAGAATCAACGATACGTATGGTCACGCAGCTGGCGACCGCTTTTTGCAAGAGATTTCAAAAACAATGCAACAGAATATTCGCAAAGCCGATTTTTTGGCAAGATTTGGGGGTGATGAATTTGTGTTACTGCTGCCCCAAACGACATTTGAAGTGGCTTTGGAAGTGGGTAATAAGCTGGCCGACAAGGTATTTGAATGTAAAGTTTTATTTGATAAAGAATTATTAGAGTGCGTTTCGTTAACTTTTGGGGTTGCTCAATACCCTGTTGATGGCAGGGAAATGGCAGATTTGCTCGAAAGAGCAGATCACCGTCTTTACAAGGCAAAACAAAACCGTCCTGCCTGTTGAAAGCGGGAGGACGGTTCATTTATGGTCGGGGCGAGAGGATTTGAACCTCCGACCTCTTGCACCCCATGCAAGCGCGCTAGCCGGACTGCGCCACGCCCCGATTGCTAGCCGCTATTATATTCCTAAAATGTTGATTTTGCAACCTTTCAGGCTAATTTACTTTTCGCCTTTAGATTCAAAAAAACTGGAATAAGCCTTGTCTTCATCCAGAATATGGTTGACCAGCCATTCCTTCAAAAATGACATCATTTGAACACTTAAACCAATTTTTCCTTGATCATACTGGTTTTTGAATTCCATCACCTGTTGAGTTAAGCGATCATGAGATATTTTGTGAGCGGCGTAGTGAGGATAATTGTGTTTGAGCATCAACGCTTCTTCACTTGAAAAATGTTTCCGTGTGTAATCAACCAGTTCTTTTAGAATATTCGCTAGTTCTTGTTGCCCTTTTCCTAAACTCATCGATTCATAAAGGGTGTTGATGAGCTTAACCAACCGCTGATGCTGTTCATCGAACTTCGCAATTTTTACGGAGTAGCGGTCATCCCATTTTATTAAAGTCATAATTTGCAATTCCTTCCTAACAAATAAATTTCATGATTTTCCATTTTAGTGTAATGGATTGCTTAATTCGATCCTATAAAAATCCGGTAAAAATTACTTGCGTGGAACGAAACCGATAGCATAAAAAGTCGGCACAAAGAGGATGCGAGTACCTTCCTGCCATGAGTGAACATCGGCTGTTTCGAGTGCCTGTAATTCCTCTGGAGGGAGATAATTTTGTAAATCCGAACGGATTACCTCCCATTCCAGAGAAATTTCTGCAAGATCAATGTTTTTATTTTGCCACTGGGCGCCGATAACACCGGTTTCAATCTCCACCAGTCCTGCTGACCGAAACCAACTTCGTAGTTTCCGTCCGGTATAGGGATCGGCGCCTTGATCACGAAGAGATTGGGTCTGATAAGTGCCGATAGCAGCGAGAGAGGGAGGAAAATCAATCCGGCCCCCGTAGTCCGGTTCAGCCATTGCGATTACAGCACCTCCACGGCGGGTCACACGCCGCATTTCTTTAACGGCTTCTTCCCCATTGACCCACATCAGAAGAAAGTGGCAAATTGTAAAATCCATGCTTCCATCAGGATAAGGAAGATGGTGAGCATCTCCACAGGTTAATTGAGCGGTGGCAATGCGTGGTCGGGCCAGATGGAGGTTTTCAAAATTAATATCCAGACCGAAATGGAAAGGGTGCGCTTTAAAATCAGATAAAACTGCTCCGCTCCCGCAGCCTACTTCCAGAACACGGTGATGAGGATGAATACCTGCTTTTTTCGTCAAGTAGGAACGGAGTTGAGCAGTCCACCGGGCTTGTTGTGTGAACCGTTGGTGCCAGTCCATTATTTCATGGAACGATATTGCTGGGCTTTTTGCCAGATGGATGACCAATCATCGAGTAAAAAATTACCCAAAAGATAATTTTTTCCCTGAGCGGGCAGGACATCACCATCCGGCTCAACATATAACCATGCATTTCCTGCCCCATTGTAATATTCTTCGTTTTCTTCAGAGGATTGCAATTCGAGGGCAATTGGATTGAGTTCTGAGTAGGGTACCGGTATATCCCAAACGAGGGTAAGGCCGTGTTCCACTGCTAAGTTTTGTGTCACTTCGAGCATGGGTTTCAAGGATGGAGCTTCAATGCTCAGGCTGAGAGATTTAACATTAAGATCGGCGATTTTTTGCAGAAGCTCCGCCACACGTTCCTGATTGTGAGAGGTAATGGTGAGATGTACTGTGACAAAAAGATTGGATGCAATCGTGTCCCGGATGGCTTCCCAGCAGTAATCTTCGTTTTCTTGAAGGACGATCATCAAATGATCAAGTCCCGCCTGCAAAATATCTTCAAGGAATTTATGTTCTGAAAAACGGTAACCATTGCTCAAAACACCCGTAACCATTCCTAACCCTTCGGCGTAGCTGACAAGGTCAACCAGATCCGGGCGCATGGTAGGCTCACCGCCGGTAAAAATCACATGTGGGATACCCGCCTCCCATGCTTTTTGTAAAATGGTCTGCCATTCTTCGGTGAGTAATTCTCTCTTAACTCTTTCAATTGGTGTAGTTCCAAAGGATTTGGGTTCGGGAGTGGCATAGGTTAATGCACAATCCAGACGTAACGGCGCGGTTAATTGTTGCTGGTGAACATTTACCCGCTCAAAATCTAAATAAGTAACCGGATCGAGATCGGGGATATTAATCAATGTCAAAATGCGATCCCGAAAAGTACGAAAATCTTCAAGCGCCTGTTGTTTGCTGACTCGATACCGTTGGGAAATTTCACTGGCAACTTCTTCTTCGTTGTGCTGCTGGATAAGATGATAGGCGTATTCTGCACCGGTTTGATTGAGATGAAGAACCGTTGAAGCATTGATGATCAGGATACCGTTTCCATCCTGATCAATGCGCAGATGAAGACGATAAGGAAATTCTGCTTCGGGAGAGGTTTTATAGGTGTAAACACCGCTTTTCAAGGGTTGTACGGGTTGGAAGAAGCGATTGAATGTGTCTCGAATTCGATTGAACATGGAAACCTCCCGCAGATTAAATTACGTTTGGATGTTTTGCCTGTGTTGCTTCACGGGCGAGGGGACAACCACCACCACATTCAACCACTAAGGCGCAGTCATAACACCTGGCCGGCAAGTTGCGGCGTTCTCTCAGTGTTAGAGCAAGGTCGTGATTCCAGATTTTATCCCATGAATCGTTCAAGATATTGCCCAGAGGAGTGTAGTAGGACTGGCAGGGAAGAACACTCCCATCCGGTTCGATGCACATATTGTATAAAGCGGCCGTGCAGCCCTTAACCCCCAGTTCCATCTGGACGGGATCGAAATTGCAATATTCGGTTGGGGTGTACCAGATCAGCCGTTGATTGTGCCGGTTTGTTTTGGAGCGGGCAATTTCGAGCAGAGCAGGCAATTCGCTTTCAGGAATGCCGGTATTGACTTTTAAACCACGACCCGAATAGATGAGGGCATTGAGCCCGACGGTTGGGACGCCCAATTCTGCGAGAAAATCGAGCGTATCACTCAGATAGGGGGCATTATCTTTCAATAAAGTGGTATTGGTCATCACAAACAAGGGGGTTGCCAATGCGCTCTTCAGCCCCGCAACAGTCTCGTGCCATGCCCCTTTATGAAGAACCATTTTATCGTGGATGTGGGGAAGATGGGATTCAAGAGTAATTTGAACGTGATCTAAACCTGCTTTGAGCAATTGTTCCAGAAAGAATGGATCGCCAAGCCTCCGGCCATTGGTGTTGATGCCGGTGATTTGACCATTCTTTTCGGCGTGGGCAATTAATTGAGGCAGATCATCGCGCAGGGTGGGTTCGCCGCCGGTAAAGACGATATGGGGTATGCCGATTTCCCACAATTTATCCAGCACCTCACACCAGAAACGAGTATCTTTCTCCGGAAAAGAGCGTGCCCGGGCATTGTAACAATGAGCACAGGCATTGTTGCAGCGGTAAGTAATGGCCAGATCCATCCGGTAGGGTCGGCTGGGGTGTTTGCTGAACGGTGGAATGGTCTCTATGTCCAGATCGCAAACAGGACAGTCACCCACTGGCATGATCAACGAATGAAGTTGATCGGTAAACATGCGGTAATCCTGTTCAGCCTGTTTGGGACTGACCTCGTAATGAGTGGTGATCCACCTGACTGCTTGTTTTTCCGGCACTTTGTTGAGGATGAGGTAAGCCATGAGGGCGGCGGAAGGGTTAAAATGGAAAATTCGACTTGCGTTGATAAGCAGTGTACCGTTGAGATCCGGTTCAAGACGCAGGTGGAGGCGAGCTTTTCCGCCATCTTTTTCAATCACAAAGCTATATAAACCAGCCGGCGGTGGAAACGCTACACTGGTTGAGCGAAAACCAGCACGCAGTTTTTCATACCAGCGGTTTGAAAACAGAGACATGGTTAATCCTCACTAACGTCCGCCACCGGCGCAGGCACAGGCACAACCTGCACAGGCGCAGGCACAGGCACAGCCGCCACCACTTCCACCACCCGAACGGCTGCTGTATGAACTCTTGGGCACGGGGTTGGTTTTGTTGGTGATACTTTCGGTGAAGGAAGTTACATTCCCGATTACTCCCGCAGAAAAGTTCTGCACGCCCTGAACCACGCTGGCGGCAAAATCCGAACCGGGGAGTTTGGGGAGGGTAATACTGCCCTGCCCGCTGCCGGCGGTGGGAATGGATGGTTTTGCCATGCCTCCGCCACCTGTTGAAGATGCCCCGCGTATGAGTGGATCGTAACGCCACCACCAGGTGGGAACGCGTACCGGCCCGGCTCCAAATACTTCACGAGTACGATCATCCCAGCGGCGGTCAACCATCGTCCAATCCATGACTTGCTCATAAACATCAGATTTTACTTCGGGAGTTTCGGCAGCAGTGACTTGCTGCCAGGCTTTTTCCATGATGGTTTTGTAATATTCGATGGTCTCTTTTCGGCTAAAGCCTTTCATTTTTTCAGAAACCGATTTGATCAAACTGATCACGGTATCCTGAAGTTTGGATTGTTTGAGTTTTTTGTTGGTTTGCCTGAACGCCTCCAGGAATTTGATTTCATAGGGTTGCAGGTTTTCAGGCAACGGATCGCTGATTTGAAGTTCCAGCGGGTCGCGGCTTTCCACAACTGCAGCACCTTTTTTCAACACCGAAAAGAGGATCATGGTCAAAACTTTATCGAGAGGCTGTTCCATCAGAATGGCGGCTTCCACAGCGGTCAACCCTCGTTTGATACCGTGGCCTTCCACAGCAATTTTAGGCGGGAGATATTGCAATCTCCTGCGGCTGGCCGATACAACCGAGATGATGGGAATCAGGAAAAAGAAACCCACAAAACAAACGGTAAAGAGGGTTCCGATAATAGCATCAATATCAATTGTTCGTAGATTGGGAGATTCGGTTGCTACAACCACCTCTGCCGGTACAAGGCGAATGGGAAAAGATGCGCCAAACTTATAGGCGGTGTAGGCATTTGCCTCGGCGGCATACCATGTGTAGTAAACCCGCCCCTGATTGTCGAATCCTGCTTCAACGGGTTCATCGCTGCCGGGCCAGTTGCCGGAAGGGGTGTGGTAACGGGGCTCTTCCGATTTCAATCCCGGCGGGAGGACGATGGTGAAGAAGTATTCTGTATTACCGCGTGTAAAATCCTTGTCGAAATAATTCGGCGTAATGACAAGGCTGGCGTATTCCTCTGCTTCTTCGAGGGTGGATTTACCCAAAGCCCTTTCTACTTTACCAATGTAAACGTGTAAAACGCCGGTTCGGCCGGGTTGAATTGCGTTGCTGCCAAGGTGGATTTCAACGCCGGGATGCACAAATTCGGAGGGACGAATGAGGTCGGCTGATTTTCCATCTATTTCGGCGGAAATGGAATTCAGGTCATAATCAGAGTTGGGCATGCCGATATCAATGATATCAATGGCATCCCCGCCGGGCAAATTCTTGAAAGTGATGGTGTAATCAAGGCTGATGCTTCCGTCGGAATTGACGAATACCACCACTTCCTGTTTGGGAACTTCAAAGGACAGATTTTGAGCACTGGCGGGATGAATGCTAATGCCAAGCAGTAACGCAATAACCAGATATAAAGAAACCAATCGAAGGATGCGCATATCGTCCTCCTAATTCTTGTTTACCACTTCGGCTCTTCGGTTAGTTGATAAGTTGTGTGGCAATAGGGGCAGGTGACTACCGGAGCACCGGCGACCATTTTGATGTCTTCCGGCTTAAGGGTTCCCCCGCAAGAACGACATTTGATGGTATCCAGATTCACATTGCCGGGCAAATCAATTTTGAGGGTAATATTGCTTTCGCCGGGTTTGGTGGTTTTTCGTGTAGCAAAAAATACCAGCGCCAGACCAATCCCAACGGTAATCACCCCTACCGGAATCCAGGCTAATGAACCCTGATCACCGGTAGAACCCCAGATAAACAATACCCCAAAAAAGATTAAAATACCGCCGACAATCAGAGCAATAATTTTCCCTGCGCTCATGGGCACCTCCAAGATTCATTCCTGAGTGTAACATTTTCAAAAGGGGTTGACAATTTGACAAATATCATGTTTGAGGTCAAAAATTGCCTGAAAATTGAACCTCACATTGATTGTATACGAAATTTTCGGGAACTGGTTTTACCTTAACGCTATAATTGGTTTGGAGGAGAGCAATATGGATGACACAAGGTTGAGAGAAGAATACGAGCAATTGAAGAAAGAACTCCATTACCATTCATACAGGTACCATGTGCTGGACGCACCGGTCATCAGCGATTTTGAATATGACCGCATGATGCGGCGATTGCTGGAAATTGAGATGCAACATCCTGATTGGGTCACTCCCGATTCTCCCAGCCAGCGAGCCGGTGCCGAGCCGTTGGAGCGGTTTGTTAAAGTCCGTCATCCCGCTGCTATTTTAAGTCTTGCCAATGCCTTTGACGCCACCGAAGTGCGCGCGTGGTTCGAGCGCATTGCTCGATTGGATGAACGTGTGCTCAATTGTGATTTTGTGGTCGAACCCAAAATTGATGGGTTAACGGTTGTGCTGCACTATCAGAATGGTCAATTCGTTCTCGGTGCTACCCGTGGAGACGGGGAGGTGGGTGAGGATATTACTGTTAATTTACGAACGCTGAAATCTTTGCCCCTCCGTGTTCCGGTTAATCCGAATGTTCCACCGATTGAAGGACGGCTGGTAGTTCGCGGCGAGGTATTCATCAACATCAAGGATTTCGAACTCCTCAATCAGCGCCTTATAGAACAGGGAGAAAAACCGTATCTCAATCCCCGAAATACGGCTTCAGGATCGCTGCGTCAGCTGGATCCGAAATTAACGGCTTCACGTCCGCTGAGACTGCTGGTTTATCAAATCGTGCAAATGGATTTGCCTGCCCCGCAAACCCAATGGGAAACTTTACAGGTTTTGCGGAACTGGGGATTCCCGGTGAGTGATCAGGCTGTTTATTGTAAGACGCTGGATGAAGCCATTTTAGTTTGTGAGAATTGGGCAGAGAAAAGGGATACTCTACCATTTGAAGCAGACGGGATGGTTATAAAAATAAACGACCTGCGTCTTGTGGCGGATTTAGGGGTGGTTGGTAAAGACCCACGCGGCGCAATTGCCTTTAAGTTCCCGGCAAGGGAAGTAACTACGCGTTTACTGGATATCGGAATCAATGTTGGCAGGACGGGGGTGTTAACCCCAACTGCCATACTGGAACCCGTAGAGGTTGGTGGTGTGATCGTCAAACAGGCCACTTTGCATAATTTTGATTATATTTTTGAAAAAGATATCCGCATTGGTGACAGGGTTTTACTCAAAAGGGCAGGGGATGTCATCCCTTATGTGATTGGGCCGGTGGTAGATGCCCGAACCGGGAGCGAAAGGGTTTTTGAACCGCCGCAGACCTGCCCGGCTTGTGGTCAGCCCGTTGAGCATGTCGAGGGCGAAGTGGCATGGTACTGTGTCAATGCCGCCTGTCCTGCACAGCTTGTTCGCAATGTGGAACATTTTGTTTCCCGCGGCGCAATGGATATCGTTGGATTGGGAATTAAGATTGTTGAGCAGCTGGTTTCTGCCGGACTGGTTCGGGATGTTGCCGATCTATATCTCTTAAAAAAAGAAGATCTGCTTAAGTTGGAAGGCTTTGCCGATAAAAAAGCCGATAATCTTCTTCGGGGTATTGAGGAATCAAAAAACCGCCCCTTACAACGGTTGATTTTTGCGCTGGGAATTCGAGGCGTAGGAGAAGTGCTGGCCGCCGATTTGACCAAAGTCTATAACGATCTGGATGAGTTGAGTCATGCGACGGTGGAGGAGTTGCAACAAATCGAAGGCGTTGGACCGAATATTGCTCATGCCATTGTGGACTGGTTCCGCAGGCCGGCGAACCAGAAATTACTGGAAAAATTAAAAGCAGTGGGGGTCTGGCCGGTAGCCACAAAAGCCGAACCGGCAGCCCAATATCTGCCTTTGCAAAATAAGACCTTTGTTGTTACCGGCACGTTGCCTCATTTTACCCGCGAGGAAGTTAAAGAATATATTCAACGTTTGGGTGGAAAAGTCAGCGAGAGTGTTTCAAAAAAGACGGATTATCTGGTGGCGGGCGAAAATGCCGGCTCTAAACTGGAAAAAGCAAAAGAACTGGGTGTAAAGGTGATTGACGAAGCAACGCTACGAAAACTGGCCGGAGAGGGGTAATTCCATTCGAGTATGAGTCTCAAACAAATTACCCTAAAAGCAGGCAGAGAGAAATCCATCCATCAAAGGCATCCGTGGGTTTTCTCTGGTGCAATTGACGATGTAAAGGGTTCACCGTCAATTGGAGAAACTGTTGCTATCATGAGTAGTAAAGGCGAGCATTTGGGATGGGGGGCTTACAGTCCATTTTCTTCCATCCGGGTCAGAGTATGGAGCTTTGACCCCGACGAAACCATCAATGAAGAATTTTTGTACCATAAAATCTTAATGGCAACAAAATTACGAGAGGCGTTAAAGATTCACGAAAAATCGGATGCATTTCGGTTGATTTTTGGTGAATCGGATGGACTACCCGGCTTGATCGTGGATCGTTATGAGGATATTGCCGTCATGCAAATTCTTTCAGCCGGGGCGGAATACTGGCGAGAGGTGATTATTACTGCCCTCCGCGAAATTACCCATTGCAAAACTATTGTTGAGCGTTCGGATGTCGAAGTGCGAACCCTGGAAGGCCTGCAAATTCGGGAGGGAGTAGTTTGGGGAGTGATGCCACCGCAGCGCTTGCAGATCTGGGAAAATGGAATCAAGTATTGGGTGGATGTGATTGGCGGCCAGAAAACCGGTTTTTACCTCGATCAAAGGGAAAACCGGGCAAGAATCCGGGAGTTGGCGAAAAATCGAGATGTGCTCAATGCATTTTGTTATACAGGGGGTTTTACGTTTTCAGCGCTGATGGGGGGTGCAAACAGTGTTATATCCATTGATTCGTCGGCAGCCGCGTTGGAACTGGCCGATGAAAATCTACGACTCAACGGGTTAAATCCCCAGCAGAATCAATGGATTGAGGGGGATGTGTTTCGAGAATTGCGCGCTTTGCGCGACCGCGCCAGAAAGTTCGATTTAATCATCCTTGATCCGCCCAAGTTTGCGCCCACTGCGGCACAGGCACAAAAAGCTGCCCGGGCTTATAAAGACATCAACCTGTTGGGGTTCAAGTTATTACAACGCGGCGGCTTGCTGGTAACATTTTCCTGCTCCGGTGGAATCAACCGTGAGTTATTTCAAAAAATTGTAGCCGATGCTGCGCTAGATGCGGGTGTTGATGCAAAAATTATCGAATTTCTGAGCCAGAGCGCAGATCATCCGGTTGCATTGAATTTCCCGGAGAGTTTCTATTTGAAAGGGTTGATTTGCGTCGTTAGTTAAAAAAGAACGCTGCTGAATGAGCGTTCTTTCATCAGGTGGAGATGGCGGGAATCGAACCCGCGTCCGAAAGATTAGACCCGCGAACTTCTACGAGCGTAGTTGGTCTTTGTTCTTGCGAGGGATCCGCTGACCAACAGAACAGATCACTCGCCAGCCGCTCGGACCCGAAAGCCCTCTTTCGCATTCTCCGCGGCTTAGAATGCGGCAGCCTGACTTTTTCACGCCTGTTCTGCTACCGGTCAGGCAGCGGAGCAGACAGACGTGGCCTCACGCGGAGACCATTTGCGCTCATTCTGGCTTAGGCAGCCAGCGGAAGAGCAGCGTAGTTTGTGCGATTGGCACTTATTTTTTGTGCTGATTTTACGAGGTCGGCACCTCTCGGCTCGCCGTTCGGGATCAGCCTCTCCCGTCGAGACCGTTCATCCCCAAGGCATTTTTATTATATCACCAAATGATTAACTTTTCATAAAATCCCGAAAAGCCTTTGGCAGTAGTAAAATTGATTTGAAATTCAAACGACTGGGGCGAGGGAATATGATCAAAATCTACAAAAGCACCGAAAATGGATTGATTCAACTGGAAGATTTCATTCCAAATTGCTGGATTAATGTGGTTGATCCCACGCCGGATGAAATAGAACGTTTATCGGTTGAAGGCATACCGATGGATTTCATCACCTATCCTCTTGATCTCGACGAACGCGCGCGCAGCGAGCGAGAGGATGATGGGAAAATGCTGATTTTGATCCGCATCCCGTATTATCAGGGGCCCAAAGCAGATGCACCTTACATCACAATACCTTTGGGAATAATCCTGACAGATAAATATATTATTACTGTGTGCCGCTGGCAGACGGATATCATCCGCGAGTTTGAAAGCGGGCGGATGAAAGGGCTTTCGACGGCAAAGCGAATACGGTTTGTCTTGCGAATTTTGTTGAGCAACGCCTCACAGTTTCTGGCGTATCTGCGCGAGATTAACCGCAATGTCGAACAGACCGAAGACCGCCTTCAAGAATCCCAACAGAATAAAGAAGTTTTGGAACTGCTTCAATATCAGAAAAGCCTGGTTTATTTTACAACGGCGTTGAAAGCCAATGAACTTTTACTTGAACGACTGCAACGAACCCAGCTATTCCGAATGTACCCGGATGATGAGGATTTGCTGGAAGATGTCATTACCGAAAATCAGCAAGCCATTGAAATGGTAAATATCTCATCCAACATTCTCAGCAGTATGATGGATGCCTTTGCTTCTATAATTTCGAATAATCTGAATGCTGTGATGAAAATTTTGGCTTCAGTAACCATTCTGGTCAGTCTGCCGAATATGATAACGAGTTTTTATGGGATGAACGTCAATTTGCCTTTTCAGGAAAACCCGCTTGCCTGGCAGTTGATTTTTGGCGTTTGTTTATTCATGATTGGGATTGCATTGTTCATCTTTTCCAGGAAACGCTGGTTTTGATTTAAAGAATTGGGAATCTGATACAAATTCCGGTAACCTTACCTGCTTTGTACAAACATTTATCAAGCGGGGCGAGTGACCTTACAATTAACGAATAACGGTGTATCGAGAAAGGAATTGGTGCTGATGGAACTGGCCACGGAGCAATTGAATACGGGAGAATTTTCCCCCGCTGGAAAACACGCCGCAAATTTTATCCGGTTGATTGATGTGAAAAAATCCTATGAAGAGGGTGGTCAACGGCGGGTTATTCTTGATCATTTGAACCTGACGATTGACAGGGGGGAGATGCTTGCAGTGGTTGGCAAGAGCGGCAGCGGCAAGACCACTCTCCTCAATGTGCTGAGCGGTATTGACCGGCTTGATGAAGGGCAAATTCTTATCGGTGGGATTGTTTTGAACGACCTCAACGAAAATCAGCGCACCCTGTTTCGGCGGCAGTATATCGGTTTTGTGTTTCAGTTTTTCAACCTTATTCCCACCTTAACAGTCTGGCAAAATGTAACTTTGCCGTTGGATTTGAACCATCGCACTGACCGTGAAGGTTTGGAACGGGCTGAAATGTTGCTTGATGAGGTAGGCCTGCTTTCCCGTAAAAATGCTTATCCGGATCGTCTGTCCGGCGGGGAACAGCAGCGGATTGCAATTGCCAGAGCATTGGTGCATGATCCGTTGCTGGTTCTGGCTGATGAACCAACCGGTAATCTGGATGAAACCAACAGTAAAAAACTACTCAATTTAATTGATCGTCTAACCCGCCGGTTGAACAAGAATCTGATCATGGTTACTCACAGCCGGGAAGCGGCGGCGATTGCCGACCGCATTGTGGATTTACGGGATGGACGGCTGGTAGAACGGAATGGGTAAACCCGAAAAGTTGGGATTTCCCCGAAGTTTGCTCATAATGGCATTTCAAACTTTGCTGCACCGGCGCTGGCAAAGCCTTTTGATTTTACTGGGGGTGGCACTGGGGGTAGCGGTAATGGTTTCAATTGATCTGGCCAATGCCAGCGCCGGGCGAGCCTTTGAACTCAGTACGGAGGTGATTACCGGCAAGGCCACTCATCAGATAGTACCTTCCGGGAGCGGCATTCCGGAAGAGGAATATGCCAGATTGAGAAGAGCGGGGGTTCTTCCGCTGGCTGCGCCAATTGTTTCAACCTATATTACTATTTCAGGTCAGCGGGGTCAGGCATTTGAGCTGCTGGGGATTGATCCCTTTGTGGATCGAGAGTTCCGGGATTACTGGGATGGAAATTCACTGAACGGCCAAGCTTTTTTTGATCTCATAACCCGTCCGGGAGCGGTAATGATTTCATCAAAACTGGCTGAAAGATTGTCCATTGGGGTGGGCGATGAATTGAAGATAATCGTCAATGGCCGAGAGCAGACTGTATGGGTTTGCGGACTACTCCAGCCCGTTGATCAACTTGCAGCAAGAAGTTTGCAAGGGATTTTACTGGCAGATATTTCAACCGCGCAGGAAATCAGCGGCAAGGTGGGTTATTTGGATCGTATCGACTTGATTTTGCCGCAGGATAACGCCGCCTTTATTGAACAGATAAAATTGTTATTGCCCCCGAACCTTCAGATTGAGACTGTTGAAGCCAGACAGGGGACAATCCGTCAGATGGCGCAGGCCTTTCAATTAAATCTTTCTGCACTTTCTTTACTGGCATTAGTGGTTGGTTTATTCTTAATTTACAACACGATGACTTTTTCAGTTGTGCAAAGACGCGATTTGTTCGGTGCGATGCGTTGTTTAGGGGTTACGCGGCGTGAGTTGTTCCTGTTGGTCAGCGGTGAAGCGCTGATAGTCGGTATGGCCGGTTCGGCTTTGGGCATTGGCTTGGGGATCTTACTTGGTAAAAATACCATCGGTATGGTTTCACAGACGATTAATGATCTGTACTTCACTACCACCGTTCAGGCGGTTGAGTTGCCGGTGGAGAGTCTTATCAAGGGTGGCGTTATCGGCGTGCTGGCAACGCTGGGGGCGGCTTTGCCTTCGGCAATGGAGGCGGCTTCGGTTGAACCACGACTTGCGCTTTCGAGATCGGGGCTGGAAAAAAAGGCAAATTCAGCGCTCTGGCTACTGGCGGGAAGCGGAGTTATTCTGATTATTGTGGGTTATCTTCTCTTTCAAATCCCGGGGAATTATCTTCTTTTTGGATTTGGAGGTACCCTTCTGGTGGTGGTGGGTATTGCCGCGCTGGCGCCCCTATTTATGAGAGGCTTTTTGAAATTGCTGCGGCCGGTAACGGTGAGAACTTTTGGAATTCTGGGTGGAATGGCGGCCGGTAATCTCTTGAATTCAATCAGCCGCACGGCTGTGGCAGTCTCTGCTTTGATGGTTGCGGTTGCCGTGACCATTGGAATAAGTTTGATGATTGACAGTTTCCGATTCACCGTAACGCAATGGCTGGAGCAAAGTCTGCAAAGCGATGTGTATATTTCTGTGCCGGGTTTCAATGCCAATTCATCTTTGCTGCCCATAGATCCACGAGTAATCGAACAAGTAAGGGAAAGAGATGACATCAGGCGAATTGATACCCTGAGGGCAACACGGGTGGTGAGCCAGTTTGGAGAAATTAATCTTTCCGCTTCCGATAACCCACAGATTGGTGAAGAGCGAATCTTCAAAGAGTCAATCGGAAGCGGAGAACAGATTACTGAAGCCATGCGAAATGGCGGTGCGATTATTTCTGAGCCTTTAGCCAATCGCCTCGATTTACATACCGGAGAGACCATTGAACTGCTCACACCTTCCGGTGCAAAAGTCTTTCCAATAGCCGGTGTATATTATGATTATGCTACCAGCGAAGGGAATGTCACCATTTGGCGTGAGGTTTACACTCGCTGGTGGGCGGATGATGCCGTCACGGCGATTGGTCTGCGGTTGAAAAATGGTATAAACCCCGAAGAAACAGTAAGAGACATTCAAAAAAAGCTCCAGACGGATCAGGATCTTCTTGTACGAGCGAATGCTGCTTTGCGGCAGGATGTGATGGAGGTGTTCGATCGGACTTTTGCGATCACTGCGGCTTTGAGGATTCTGGCCACGATGGTGGCAATCATCGGCATTCTGAGCACACTTATGTTGCTGCAGATTGAAAAACAACGGGAAACGGGTATCTTGAAAGCGCTGGGAATTACGGGGAACGAATTGTGGCGGTTGGTGATGCTGGAAACCGGCCTGATGGGGTTGATTGCCGGTTTGCTGGCGGCGCCGACAGGATTTGTGCTGGCCATCATTCTGATTCGAGTGATTAATTTGCGCTCGTTTGGCTGGACTATTTTGCTTTCTGTTAATCCCTTTGCGTTCATTTTTGCTGTTTCAATTGCTGTGGGGGCGGCTTTGCTGGCGGGTGTTGTTCCCGCCATGCGGATGAACCGTCTTTCTGCAGCCGAGGCAATCCGTTATGAATAGAATTGGCCATTTTTGGAAAGTTTTTTTGATTTTCCTAATGATTCTTGCCGGGTGGGGGTTGGCATTTGCAAAGCGTGAAAATGTTGGGGATTCTCAGACTGGTCTGGATTTGACCTTTGATGTTGAGGGTAATTTTGCTCGGGCAGAAGCCCCCATGGAATTCCAGTTTCCTCGGGATTTTGGCTCACACGATGATTTTCAAACGGAATGGTGGTATTACACCGGCAATCTGGAAACAGAAAGGGGGCGGCGTTTTGGGTATCAATTGACCATTTTCAGACGGGCTTTGCTGCCGCCGGAAAAAAGGTTCGAAAGGCCTTCGGAGTGGGCGGTGGAGCAGGTCTATCTTGCTCATTTTGCAATAACGGATGTGCAGAATGACCGTTTCTACGCTGACGAAAAACTGGCGCGGGGTTCGGCAGGGCTTGCGGGGGCAGTCGGGCAACCGTATTTTCAGGTGTGGCTGGAGGATTGGCGGGTTGTTCAAATTGATGAGAATCGTTTTCAGTTAAGTGCTAAAAGTGACCGGGCAGATTTAGACCTTTTCCTGACCGATCTTAAAGGGGTAGTTTTTCAAGGAGAGCATGGTTTTAGCCGTAAAGGAGAGGAAACCGGCAATGCTTCTTATTACATCAGCCAGACCAGACTGCTGACAGAAGGCAAAATTACTATTGAGGGTCAGTCGTTCGACGTTAAAGGTTTGAGCTGGATGGACCATGAGTTCAGCACGAGTGCTTTGGGCGAAGATCAGGTTGGATGGGACTGGTTCTCTCTTCAATTCGATAATAACCACGAAATTATGCTCTTCACGTTGAGGAAAGAAGATGGAACAATTGACCGCTTTTCTACGGCTACTCTGATTCTGCCGGATGGTCGCACCCACCACTTCGCCAACGACGAATTCACTGTAACGAGGATTGGGGAATGGAAAAGTCCGGAAACAGGAGCGGTATATCCTGCCGGCTGGCGGATTAACATACCGGCAATATCGCTGGATTTGGAAGTTCATCCTCTTATTCCCAATCAGGAGCTTGTACTTTCTTATATCTATTGGGAAGGGGCGGTTTCCTTACGTGGGCAACTCGGTGGAGAGGAAGTGAACGGATACGGCTATGTGGAATTGACCGGTTATGGGCAATCAATGCGCGGGCGGTTTTAAAAAAATTTGTGGGCGGAACAGGACTCGAACCTGCGACCCCATCCTTGTAAGGGATGTGCTCTAACCTACTGAGCTATCCGCCCCTCAAAATAAGGATTGGCGATATTATACCGTGAATCTGTTTTCTGTGTTAAACTCAGAAAAATTATCAACGCGGTGAGGGATGGTATGAAGTTTGTACGCTATCAGGTGGAAAGAGAAAATCCGCGGTGGGGGTGGATTTATGAAGATCGAGTAGGAGCAATTGATGGTAATATCTTCGGAGATTATCGAAGATTATCGGCGGAAATGCCGCTTGATTCGGTGGTGCTTCTACCGCCTGTTCAACCCACCAAGATCATTTGCATTGGTAGAAATTATGTTGATCATGCCCGCGAGCATGGCGTTGAAGTGCCTGAAATTCCGTTGATTTTTCTCAAACCGCCTTCCAGTTTGGTTGGTCATAAACAGGCAATCGTACTTCCACCGCAATCCAAACAGGTCGAGCATGAAGCCGAACTGGCAGTTGTGATCGGTAAGAGAGGACGGTGGATTACCGCAGATCAAGCAGCAGATTACATTTTTGGTTATACCATTGCCAATGATGTAACTGCACGGGATTTGCAGAGGAAAGATGGTCAATGGACACGCGGCAAGGGATTTGATACTTTTTGTCCGGTAGGGCCTTGGATTGAAACGGAAATTGATCCGTATGACTTGCTGATCACCTGCCGGGTCAATGGTGATGTTCGTCAGATGGCTTCTACCCGAGATATGGTCTTTTCAATTCCCCAATTGATTGCCTTTATTTCCTCCGTGATGACACTTGAAGCGGGCGACTTGATATTAACCGGAACACCGGCAGGTGTGGGAAAATTAGAAGCAGGAGATGAAATTAAAATCACCATTGAAGGAATTGGTGAACTGATAAATACGGTAATCAGCGAATCACACCTTTGAGTTAAACGGTTTTTTACAGTTTAATCATGGTTTGTATTGACAAACCATTTTTTTTTACTATAATGGATTTAATTGAATAATTTTTGAGTGATTAAGTCTCATTAAAAAAACCAAACCAATAAATTGAGGCGGCGTTGAACTGGATGTTGAATGTGGTCGCTTTGTCCATCTTTTTCAAGGGGACAGGCATTCAGGGAGCCAATAGCGAAACCGGCCATAAGCCGGTTTTTGTATTTCACTATTTACCAAGGAGGAATGAGCGATGGAAACACCTGTTGAGGAAGTTGGAGCCGATCTGGATGAATTTTACGCAAGCGAACGACCACGAATTCTGGTGGTAGAGGATGATCAAGACACAGCATTTCTGTTGAAGCAAATTCTCCGCCACGCTGGTTTTGATGTCCTCAGTGCTTCGAATGGAAAAGAGGCGCTCAACAAGGTCAGTCTGAGTTTTCCCGACCTGATCGTGCTCGATCTGATGATGCCAGAAATGGATGGGTGGGAAACAGTGGAGCGATTGCGGGAGGTTTCGAATACCCCGATCATTGTGGTTACGGCATTAACCAATAAGGATAATGTAGTTACCTGTCTGCAAAAAGGTGTGGATGACTACATGACCAAGCCTTTTTACAAGGCCGAGGTTGTGGCACGCGTCAATGCGGTTTTGCGCCGGGCAAAATCGAGCCGGGAAGGAAATCGTTATGTGTTTCCGCAAATTGGTCTGGCAATAGATACCCAGACTCGCGAAGTGCGTTTGCGCAACGCGCGCATTCAGTTAACCGGTAAGGAGTTTGGCGTTTTATTGATGCTTGCCAAACATGCTCCGGAAATTGTTCATTACCAGAAAATTGCCCAGGGAGTTTGGGGAAGGGACTTCCCACAGGCACGTCAGCGGATTAAATATCTGGTCTATCTTCTCCGGCAAAAATTTGAGGAAGTTGACCCTTCTTTTGCGGAACGGATTATTAATATTGATCGCCTGGGATATAAACTCAATACAGGTGAAGAGTGATTTTAGGGTTAATTTACCCTGAATGATATTCAGTATTTATACTGTACCTGGCCGGATTAATGTTGAGTGAATAAGATACAACCGAAAGCGCTGATCATCGCTGGTTCATTGCTGGTATTATTTGGCATCGCCGGCTCTGTTTTATCGGTTGCCGGTTTCTTTGGTTTAAGTTTTTCTGATTTTAAGGAATGGGATGAGAATCAAGCCGATACAGGCTTTGTGCCGCTTGCTCTTCCTCTGGAATTTGAAAGCGAGTATCAAAAAGGGGGCTTACCTTCGCTACCTCCTTTGCCAACTTTGACGGCAAGCACGCTGTCCGCCTCAACCGTAGGGGAACAATCACTTTCAACGCCAGAACTCGAAGGCACAATTGAGCCACAGGTTACACCGGTGCCGGTAATTCCTGATCGCATTATTATTCCATCCATTGAACTGGATGCACCGGTTGTGCCGATGAAAACCAGAAAAACCCGTATAGGAGGGGAGGCGTTTGAGCAGTGGGAAGCACCGGATAAATTTGCGGTGGGCTGGTACACCGGCTCCGCAGTTTTAGGGAGGAGCGGCAACACCGTACTGGTCGGACATCATAATGTAGAGGGCAAGGTGTTTGAAAATTTACACAAGGTACAGCCGGGAGATGATATTATTTTGATGGGTGGAAAAATGGGTTACCGCTATCAGGTGGTCAATGTGATGATTCTGCCGGAGCGCAATGTTGATCTGCAAACCCGGTTAGAAAATGCCCGCTGGATTATGCCTTCGGAAGACGAGCGGGTTACACTGGTAACTTGCTGGCCTGCATGGTCAAACACTCACCGTTTAATTGTAGTAGCCCAGCCAACCGGTGAACAAATTTCCTCACCGGAGGAATTGAATCTTTATTGAACTGCGGGATTCCCGTTTGACTCGACCGGTACGGCAATGATAAATAGACGCCCCCATGAAAGTTCGCCGTCTTTTTCGATGCAGGTTTGCAGAACGAGGGTGCCTTTTTGGGTGTAAATTTCATAGAATAAGTCTGTTGCCGTAATGATTGATTGATTGGGGTCGGCTAAATCAATAAACTTTGAATAAGGGCTACTGGGAGAAAGTGCCTGATAGCGTCGAATTTCTTCAACGCGGTACTCCAGAACTGTTTTGTCTCCGTAGATCAGGGTGAGAATGTCGCCTTGTTTAATCTTGAAGAAGTTTTTGCCCATCAAGTAATTATGAGCAAGAAGGGCTGTAACCCCATACTGGCTGGCAAGGTTGAATTGGGTTAATTTGGTTTCTTCGGTACTGACAAAACCGGGGGCATTGCTCGGCTGTTGAAGAATTTCTGCCTGAAATAGAAGAGGATGATACAACCCTACGGGGTAAAAGCTATTTGTTGATTCGGTGACTTCTTCGATGAAAAGGTCAAGTGGATCGGGGGTCAGCTGACCGAGGAAAGGGGGCCGGCCGTCAAGATAAACAGAAAAACCGGTCACCGGAATATTCGAATATCGAGGGAAGAAAATTGCATTGAATAAGAGAAAGAGCATGGGTAAAGTGTTCTGTAGTTTCATGGCGGGTTTTTGATGATCTGGAATTGTTATTTCTTTTGGTAATAATTTAGTATCTATTCGGTGATTTATCAATATCGAAAAAGGGGTTGTAAACAACCTGTAAGTTGAGCCTCGTTCCTGCGGGTTTGGGGGAATCTAAATGGAATGTTCAACGGCATGGTATAATTTAGGAAAATTTTGACCTGAAGGCACTTGTGCAAGGTTTAAGGAGTACTCAATATGTCTGGTCATTCCAAATGGGCAACAATCAAACGCAAGAAAGGCGCGATGGATGCCAAGCGCGGGCAATTATTTACCCGCCTGACGCGGGAGATCGTCCTGGCGGCTCGTGAAGGTGGTGGGGATCCGGCAACCAATTTCCGGCTTAGGCTGGCGGTTGAAAAAGCACGCAGCCAAAACATGCCGAAGGAAAATATCGAGCGTGCCATAAAGAGAGGTACGGGAGAATCAAAAGAGGGGGCGGCATTTGAGGAAGTATTCTATGAGGGATATGCACCTCATGGTGTTGCATTGATGATCGAATGTGTTACCGAAAACCGTAATCGAACGGTTGCAGAAGTGCGCCATGTGCTTACGCGTGCCGGTGGCAGTTTGGGTGAAGCCGGTTCCGTCGCCTGGCAATTCAAGCGAGCGGCATATTTTGCCGTGCCGGGTGATGAAAAAGTGATGGAAAAATTGTTTGATGTTGCGGTGGTAGCCGGGGCAGAAGATGTTAACTATGATGACGGCACCATAGAAATCATTGGGCCGGTTGAATCCTTCAAAACGCTTTCGGATGCGCTTCGTCAGGCCGGCTTTCAACCCGAAGATGCCGGTTTACGGATGATCCCCACTTCCGAAATTGAACTTGGCACGGAGGAAACTTTACAGGTCTTACGAGCTGTTGAATCACTGGAGGATCTGGATGATGTGCAAAATGTGTATCACAATTTGCGCATCTCTGAGGAGGCGCTGGCTACACTGGCTGAGGAATAAACCCGGTGTTGGTGGTGGGTATTGATCCCGGTGTGGCAACCACCGGTTACGGGGTGGTAAAAGATACCAGTGAGGGTGTCTGTTTGGTGGACTATGGGGTTGTCACTACACCCCCAAAAATGCCCCTTGCCGAAAGACTGCTGGTTTTGCATCAAGAATTGGAAAAAATTATTCAGCTCCACCGTCCTGAAAGTGCGGCGGTGGAGAAATTGTTTTTCCAAAGAAATGTGACCTCTGCAATTGCCGTTGGGCAGGCAAGAGGTGTGGCGTTACTGACTCTTGCCGAAAATCGTATTGATGTCAGCGAATACACCCCACTGGAAGTTAAACAGGCTGTTGCAGGGTATGGCGCGGCAGATAAAAAACAGGTGCAGCAAATGGTTAAAGCACTGCTGGGAATGGATGTTATTCCAAAGCCGGATGATGCCGCGGATGCACTAGCGATTGCGATATGCCATATCCACAGCAGACGGTATCTGGGTTTGCAGGGATGATTACCAGTTTATCCAACCCGACCATAAAGCACATCCGCAAATTGCGCGAGCGCAAGGAGCGCCAGCAAAGCGGATTATTCTTTATTGAAGGGCTTCGAATTGTTGGAGAGGCAATTTCTTCGAATTGGCGGATCGAAACTTTGATTTATTGCCCGGCGTTATTGACCAGCCTCTTTGGAATGCAAATTATTGAAAAATTTGCGGAAAAAGGAGGCAAAATCCTGCCCGTCAGTGAAGAGGTTTTCCAATCCATCTCTTCAAAAGACGGTCCTCAGGGCATTGCAGCGGTTGTCTATCAACAATGGCTTGAGCTGGAAAATGTTGTACCGAAAAATGATGGTGAGATTTGGGTTGCACTGGATTCGGTTGCCGATCCGGGCAATCTGGGAACCATCCTGCGAACCAATGATGCTGCGGATATCAGGGGAGTGATTCTACTGGACAACTGTACCGATCCGTACGATCCTGCCAGTTTACGCGCCAGCATGGGGGCGGTTTTCAATCAGGTTCTGGTTAAAACCACTTTCCAGCAATTTGCGGCCTGGAAGAAGTTTCACGCTATTCCTGTTATCGGTACTTCGGACAAAGCCAGAACGGATTACCACTTTTACCGTTATCCCAATCGTATGGTGTTGATGATGGGCAGTGAACGGCACGGTCTGCAAGAGAGACACCTTGCAATCTGTGATGAAATTGTGGCAATTCCCATGCGCGGGGTGAGCGACTCACTCAATCTGGCGGTTGCAACGGCGCTTTGTGTGTATGAAATCTTCAATCAACAGCGGGAAAGTCGGTCACGAAAGGAGACTGAGTAAACCTCATGATTGTCCAGCTGCAAGGGGAAGTTGTTAGAAGTGAGCGTGATAGTCTGGTCATCCAGCTTGGGGGGGTGGGGGTGAAGGTGTTTGTGCCGACTACCACTGCCCGGCAGACACAGGCCGGCGATGCCGTTTTTTTATTCACCCATCTGGTGGTGAGGGAGGACGGCTGGTCACTCTATGGTTTTGAAACCGAGGCGGAAAGGGACTTTTTCATTCTTTTATTAGGAGTGAATGGCGTGGGGCCGCGGATGGCTTTATCCATTCTCTCGACGCTATCTGTTGAAAATATCCGTCAGGCGGTGTTCAATGAACAAGCCGATCTGTTTGCACGAGTACCGGGGGTTGGAAAACGCACCGCCCAAAAGATTTTATTGCATTTGCAGGGGAAGGTTGGCGAAGGCGGCCCGCTGCATCAAGCGATGAGCATGATGGATGTTGATTTACAGGTTCTGGAAGCATTAACCGCTCTGGGGTACAGCGTGGTCGAGGCGCAAAGTGCCATTCAATCCTTGCCAAGGGATGCCGCCGTGGATGTTGAAGAAAGACTGCGACTTGCCCTTCAGTATTTTTCAAAATAGAGGCGTTTTGTCCACTCTTCGAACTGGACAAAGCCTTTGCTTTCTAGTATGATTTAACCCGTTAAGGTGGAGGATATTTTTTACAAGTAGCGTGCTTTTTTAAAAATCATTCCTGTGGAGGCTCAATGACCGACCTGATCAAACAATTAACCAGCGATCTTCAAGAAAAAATCCAATCCTTCCAGCCTCAGCTTGAAATCCGAAATGTTGGGACGGTGATTGAAGCCGGGGATGGCATTGCTCAAGTTGAAGGGCTTGCGGGCGTAAAATCTCAGGAACTGGTTGAGTTTGAAAATGGGGTGATGGGAATCGCCTTCAACCTCGAAAAGGATCGAGTTGGCGTTACGATTTTAGGCGATTATCTTTCTGTTTCTGAGGGAATGCAAGTCCGTTCCACGGGACGAATCGCCTCTGTTCCGGTTGGAGATGGTCTGATTGGTCGGGTGGTCAATGCGCTGGGTGAGCCGATTGATGGAAAAGGGCCGATTGTTTTTAACCGCTATCGCCCACTGGAACGAATTGCGCCGGGCGTGGTTGAAAGGCAGGATGTGGATACACCTGTTCAGACCGGCATCAAAGCGATTGACGCGATGATCCCGATTGGGCGCGGTCAGCGCGAGTTAATCATCGGTGACCGACAGACGGGTAAAACAGCCATTGCCATTGATACAATAATTAATCAGAAGGGCAAAGATCTGATTTGTATCTACGTGGCCATTGGACAGAAAAAGGCGGCCATTGCCCGAACCATCGCTTTGCTGGAACGCTACGGTGCGATGGCTCATACCATTGTGGTGATGGCCTCGGCCGATGAACCTGCGGCCATGCAATATATTGCGCCATACGCCGGCTGTGCCATGGGTGAAGAATTTATGGAGACCGGGCGCGATGCGCTGGTGATCTATGATGATCTTTCAAAACATGCGTGGGCTTACCGGCAGATCTCTCTCCTCCTGCGGCGGCCGCCGGGACGTGAAGCGTATCCCGGAGATGTGTTTTATCTGCATTCCCGCCTGCTGGAACGCGCCGCTAGGCTGGCTACCCATTATGTAATCGTACCGAAATCGTATCCGGCTAACAAAGCAAAAGCAGGAGACGGCGTGGATGGCAAAGAATACCGCGGTCCTCTGGCAAAACACGATGCGGAAGCGGCCCTCAAGGCTATGCCGGATGCGGAGCAGTACAAAGTATTGCCGGTGGAGGGTACGGGCGGATCACTCACGGCGTTGCCGATCATTGAAACCCTGCTGGGTGATGTTTCGGCTTATATCCCTACCAACGTAATTTCGATTACCGATGGGCAGATTTACCTCGAATCCAACCTGTTCAATGCGGGCATTCGACCCGCCATTAATGTGGGCATCTCGGTTTCGCGCGTGGGTGGTGACGCTCAAACCAAGGCAATGAAGCAAGTAGCCGGCCGGCTGCGTCTGGATATGGCTGCATTTCGTGATTTGGCTGCTTTTGCCCAATTTGGATCCGATCTGGATAAGGCGACCCAGGCTCAGTTGAACCGCGGCCTGCGCTTGCAGGAGATTCTCAAACAACCTCAGTACGAACCGATGTCGCTGGAAAATCAAGTGATGTCGCTGTTTGCCGGCGTAAATGGGTTTGTGGATCATGTGCCTGTGGAACGGGTCAAGGCGTGGGAAAATGCCTTCCTTCGTTATATGGAATCTTCTCATCCTGAAATTGGAAAGGATATTCACGAGAAGAAGATGATTACCCCTGAAACAGAAGCGCGATTACGCGAAGCCATACAGGGTTTCAATGCTGCATGGGTGTAGTAGAAGCCACGGGTTGAGGAAGACCGATGCCATCCATTCGTGAAATGCGGCTGCGGATACGCAGCATCAAAAATCTTTCTCAGGTGACGCGGGCGCTGGAAACAGTCAGCGCAAGCAAGGTGAGAAAAGCGATTCAGGCAAACGAACAAACCCGACCCTATGCCCAGAAGGCGTGGGATGTGCTGGTGCATCTCTCGCGGCAGCCGGGAAGAAAAAGCCTTCATCCCCTTTTGGCGGACCGTGACGAAGCGAGGAAAGACCTGGTGGTGTTAGTGACCTCAGACCGGGGGCTGGCTGGCGCTTACAATGTCAATGTCGTTCGTCATACTTTGCTTGCCATGCGGGACCACGATGTGCCTGCGGTTTTTGTGACGGTTGGGAAAAAAGGTAGAGATATGCTGATTCGCCGGCGCAGACCGGTCATTGCAGAATTTAGCGGACTGCCGGTAAATCCTACCTTCAACGTTTGCGCTCCAATTGGCAAGCTGGTGGTGGATGAATACCTGAAAGGCAATGTTGATGAGGTGTTCATTGCGTATACCGAATTTATCAGTATGCTGAAACAAGAACCGGTTATTCGCCGCTTGCTGCCTTTGAAACCGGAAGAGGATTCAACCATCCAGCGGATTAAAACCACCGTCACTCCCGCCAGGGTTTTTTCTTACGAACCCGGTGCGGAGGAATTGCTGGATGAGATTCTGCCCCGCTTTACAGCGTTACAGATTTATCAGGCTATTCTTTCTGCTCAGGCGAGTGAACATGCAGCCCGTATGGTTGCCATGCGGAACGCAACCGACAGTGCGAAGGAACTGGTGAGTGCTTTGCAAATCGAATACAACAAAGCAAGACAGGCTTCAATTACAAACGATATTCTGGATATTACCGGAGGCGCCGAAGCGCTGGCTCAGGCAATGGCGCAAAGGGAATAAACCTATTCCTTTTATTTACACGGAGGAAAGATAGCAATTATGGAAAAAGCAACCGGACGTGTGGTTCAAATCTTAGGCGGCGTGGTGGATGTGGAGTTTCCGGCTGATGATCTGCCTGAGCTTTATGAAGCGGTTGAGGTAGAACGAGACGGAAAATTGCCGTTGATTTTAGAAGTGGAAAAACAATTACCGGATAACTGGGTGCGCTGTATTGCGATGGACTCCACCGATGGGTTGGTGCGCAATCTTCCTGCCCGCCGAACCCGAGCGCCGATTAAAGTACCGGTGGGTGAAGCAACCCTTGGAAGAATTTTCAATGTGCTTGGCCGACCGGTAGATAACCTTGGGCCGGTTGTTTCGGATATTTACTACCCTATCCACCGCCCTGCGCCAGCATTTGCCGAACAATCTACCCGAGTGGAGGTTTTCGAAACCGGCTTGAAGGTCATTGATCTGATCGCTCCGTTCACGAAAGGTGGTAAAACGGGTATCTTCGGCGGTGCCGGCACGGGTAAAACTGTAATTATCATGGAATTGATTCGCTCGATTGCTACGGTGCATCAGGGTAATTCGGTGTTTGCCGGAGTTGGTGAACGTACTCGCGAAGGCACCCAGTTGTACCGTGAAATGCTCGAATCGGGTGTGATGAAAGACACGGTCATGGTCTTTGGGCAGATGAATGAGCCGGCAGGAGTCCGGTTGCGGGTTGCGCTTACCGCTCTTTCGATGGCTGAGTATTTTCGCGATCAGGGGCGGGATGTGCTGTTGTTTATTGATAATATCTTCCGATTTACGATGTCCGGTTCGGAGGTTTCGGCTTTGTTGGGGCGTATGCCCTCTGCGGTTGGTTATCAGCCCACACTGGCCACCGAAATGGGTGAATTGCAGGAGCGCATTACTTCTACCCGCAACGGTTCAATTACCTCGATGCAGGCGGTCTATGTGCCGGCGGATGATTATTCTGACCCTGCACCGGTGGCTACGTTTACCCACTTGGATGCGACCATTGCGCTGGAGCGTTCAATTGTTGAAAAAGGGATTTTCCCGGCGGTGGATCCGCTTGCCTCTACATCTCGTATTTTGGATCCCAATATTGTTGGGCAGGAGCACTACACCACTGCCCGTGAAGTCCAACGCGTCCTGCAACGTTATAAAGATCTACAGGATATCATTGCCATTCTGGGAATTGACGAATTAAGTGAAGATGATAAATTGATCGTCTCACGGGCGAGGAAGATAGAGCGGTTCTTCTCGCAGCCGATGTTTGTTGCCGAAAAATTCACCGGACGCCCGGGGCGCTATGTTCCGCTTAAAGAGACGGTGCGTGGTTTCCGCGAAATTCTGGATGGTAAGTGCGATGATTTGCCCGAACAAGCCTTTTATATGGTGGGCACCATTGATGAGGCGCGTGAAAAAGCCAAAGAACTGGTTTGAGAGAGTATAAAGATGCCTATTCGCTGTGAGATTGTTTCTCAAGATCGCATTGTCTATCAGGATAATGTGGATATCGTTGTCTTACCCGGCGTTGAAGGGGTGATGGGCATACTTCCAAATCATGCACCGCTGTTAACCAGCCTCAAGTATGGTATTATCACCGTGCGGAAGAAAAACGAAGAACAATTTTTTACAGTTGCAGGCGGTGTTGCCGAAGTTCTGCCCGAATCGGTTGTGATACTGGCGGACGCGGCGGAGAATGTGATGGAAATCAACGTTGCGCGAGCAGAGGAAGCCCGCCGCCGCGCGGAAGAGTTGTTGAGCAAAATTACTGATGTGGATACGGATGAATATCTTGCGGCACAGGCCGCCTTACGTAGAAGCACATTAAGGATCAAGGCTGCGGAACGTTACCGCAGTGGTCAACCTCGAATTGGCGGTGGATAATTTATTCGGGGTATAATGTTTTTTAACGGTCTTAACCGGCTTCTTATCTTTGCAAACGGAAGGATGTAGAGCGATATGCCTGCTTTTTCAAGGGAATTGGGCATTGATCTGGGCACGCTCAATACAGTCATTGTTGAAGGCAACCAAATCCTTCTGCAAGAACCCACCGTAGTGGCAATTGTTGTTCAAGAGCAGAAGATGGTTGAATGGGGACAGGCGGCCCGTGATATGATGGGGCGTGTGTCCGAAAGCATTGAGGTGGTTCGCCCTCTTCGGCATGGGGTGATTGCCGAATTTGAGATTACCGAAAATTTACTGCAGTATCTGGTAAAGAAAATTTGCGGGCCGATGTTCATTTTCCGGCCAAAAATTATTCTAACGGTGCCCTACGGGGTGACCAGCGTGGAAACGCGTGCGGTTCATGAGGCCGGGCTGGGGTCGGGCAGTCGGGAAGTATACCTCATCAAGCAACCTCTGGCGGCAGCACTGGGCATAGATTTACCCATCAACACCCCTTCGGGAAATATGATTATCTCGTTGGGAGGTGGCACAAATCAGGTGGCCATATTGGCCATGAACGACATCGTGACGGCGGAAACATCCCGTACCGGTGGTTTATACATGGATGAAGCCATCATCAACTATGTACGAAAAAAGTTTGGGGTCATCATCGGCCAAACGACAGCAGAGTTGCTGAAAATACGAATTGGGGCGGCAATTTCTCTTGAACAACAATTGACCATGGAAGTTCAAGGGCAGGATCAGGTTACTGGTTTGCCCAGACCCGTCAGTCTGACTACCGACGATATTGTGGATGCTCTCCAGGAACCATTGGATGAAATTGTTGCACTGGTCAGGCGGGTTCTGGAAAAAACTCCTCCTGAGCTGATCTCGGATATCATTGACCGTGGGGTGGCTCTGTGTGGCGGAGGAGCGTTGCTGAGGGGAATGGATAAATTCCTGACCAAATCCTTGGGAATTCCGGCCTATCTGGTGGATAATCCCTTGACTTGCACAGCCGAAGGAGCGGCCAAAGCATTAGCCATGCGGGATACCTTGCGGCGAAGTTTAATTAATTTTTAGTTTGGCGAAATTCCTCATTACTCCAGATAATAGGTCATGTGTTGAAGTTTGATAATGGGGTCAATGTTTTCAACATAAACCCCGGCGGGTAGAGTGAGCGTGATGGGTGCGTAGTTCAAAATAGCACGAATACCCGCATCAACCAGCTCTTCAGCCACAGACTGAGCGGCTGCCGCGGGGACGGTTATCATGGCTATTTTGATGCCCATTTGAGAAATAACAGGTTTGAGATTGTGGCTATCTTGAATGATTAAACCGGCAACTTCTTTGCCAATTTTTGCCGGGTCATTATCGAAAGCAGCCACAATGCGGAAACCGTGTTCTGCAAAACCCTGATAACGAGCCAGGGCGTTACCTAAATCACCCATACCTACCAGCGCCAAATCCCATACTTTGTTTAGTTTCAGAATCGTGTGTAACTGTTCTACCAGATAGGCAACCGAGTATCCTGTACCCTGTTTACCGAATTCACCAAATTGGGAAAGGTCTTTACGAATTTGGGCAGCAGAAATCCCAATTGCTTCTCCCAGTTCCTGAGAAGAAGTGGTCTTAATGCCTTCTTGAAGCATGTGTTTTAATGCCTGTAAATAGCGGGGCAACCTACCAACCACAATATCCGGTATAGTTTTCGTAATCATTTAACCTCGCTGTGATTATTTTTTTGTTGAAAATGATTGTGACTTAATTTTACAATAACAATCCATATTTTGTGTGGTTTTTCACAGAAACAAAAGCGCATGGGAATTTGCCCATGCGCCTGTTACTTTCCGGTGATTAATCTTTTAGTCGCGGTTTCGTCCTGTCAGGAGGAACACGTAATACAGAACGGTGGAAATCGCCTGCACAGCGGCGGCTACGTAAGTCAATGCGGCGGCATCTAAAACGCTGTTAATGCCCCGAATTTCTTCGTTGTAAATTGCGCCGGAAGTGGAGAGCCATGCTTTGGCTCGCTGGGAAGCATCGAACTCGACCGGTAGGGTAATGAGAGCAAAAATGGCAGCGAGTGAGAACAAGCCAATTCCCAGCCAGGCAATTGAGGTGCCGATGGTGGGTGAAAGGAAGAAACCAACAATGAAAATTATTGGGCCAAGCCAGGAACCAATTTGAACGCCGGGAACCATAGCCGAGCGCAATTGTAGCATGGTGTATCCGCTGGCATCCTGAATGGCGTGGCCGGCCTCGTGGGCCGCCACCCCTGCAGCTGCGATGCTGTTGCTCTGGTAAACCTGCGGGCTGAGGCGGAGTGCTTTGGCGCGCGGGTCATAATGGTCGCTCAGGAAACCCTGCGCTTGTTCAACACGAACGTGAGTTAAACCGACTGAATCGAGCATGCGGCGTGCGATTTGAGCGCCTGTTAAGCCGGCGTAAGTTCGAATTTTGGAAAACTTACCAAACGCGCTTTGGACTTTAATTTGAGCCCAAAAACCCAAAATCAAGGCTGGTAGAGAAAAGAGGAGGTAGAGACCGTAACCTCCAAACAACATATCCATTTTTCAGACCTCCATGTATCCTTTGTGATGGTTTTAATTAGGGTAACCGAGATATTTATACCAGAAAAGTATTAGTAGAATGTTAACAAAGGATAGGTTAAAAATTAGTGCGCCCGCCGAGACTCGAACTCGGGCTCTTACCTCCGGAGGGTAATGTGATATCCACTTCACTACGGGCGCATGAAAATATATTTTTTTGTTGTGGGTGAATTTTACCATGCTTTGCGGTAAAAATGAAAGATTCAAAGTTGCGAGGCAGTAGAGCCGATGCGACTCAATTCTTTCCGTAAGTCGGTAATGATCTTCAAATTGCCCCTCTCATCTCCTAATTTTCTATATTGATGTTTCTTGTGGGCGAGTTCAGCACACAATTGATAAAAATGAGAAATTTCCCCAAAGGTGGGTTTTCCAAGGTGTTTCCACAGTTGTTTAAAGCGTTCGATATTTGAATAAGAAGACTGGTACTGCTGGATTGTTATAATTCCCATCTCTACTTCTTCTTTCAACTCATTTTGGATCAATCTTTTCTCGTGGTAAATCATGTAGATTATGAATAATCCCAACCCGAACCAGCCTGACCAATCGAATACAGTGCCGATGAAAAAGCCGGCACTGCCGGGAATGATGCCGGGGATAGAGTTGTGCACACTATGCAGCCCAATGGAAAGAACCAGACCTGAAAGGGGGAAAAGCAGGCGTCTAACTTGTTGTGGCGAAAGGCGAGCAGCGGCTAAACCGATACCGAAAAAAGATGTATAGAAGGGGTGCTGCCAGCCAACCAGAATTACCCGGATAAATACAAGCGTGAATAATCCCATGTAACCGCCTTCCACATAGCCATATTGATAAATATAATAGGTGTTTTCGGTGGCGGCAAAACCCAAGGCGGTGATGCCTGAATAAACGATCCCATCAAGGATGGAATCGAATTCCTTACGATAAAAGAAAAACACAATTAATACAGCCATCCCCTTAAGAATTTCCTCAATAATTGGGGCAATCAAGGAACCCGTCGTTTGCTGGGCAATCAATTCTGAGCCGGTCAGAACAAAAATGCCCGCCCCAAGCAGTGTATTGAAGATAAAAGCAAAGCCGGCGGCAATTACTGCACCCCAAACGAAGGCTCCACCCAGCAAATGCCGTGGTTCTTTTTCGTAACGATCCAACCAGTATATGAAATAGGCAAACAGAAGCATTGGCAGAAAGCCGAAAATAAGTGAAAAGAGAAAGCCCATAATCTCAGGATCCCCATCTCGCTAAGGTGTTTCATAAACACGGGCAATTTCATCCCGCTCAAATTTTCTCATTAATTCCCTGCCATCTGACGTGATTTGATAAACCAAAGGCTGCCCTTTTTCAACTTTTCCGATAATTGAGGCGGAAATGCCGTTTTCACTTAAAGCCCTCAGGATGGATGGGCTGGTTTGAGAAGTGGCCGCGATCAAGAGGGCACCAGAAGCAATCGTCCCCAATGGGTCAAGGCCAAAAATTTGACATACTTTTCGCGACAGCGGTGGAATATAGATTTTTTCTGTTTCGATGATTAACGTGTTTTGACAGGCTATTGCCAGTTCCCAAAGCGCCGTTGATAGCCCGCCTTCTGTGGGGTCATGCATGGCATGGACTTCTCCGGCTTCAATGGCAATTTGAGCATCGCGAAAAACACTGATGCCGGGTAATTTGATGAAATTTTGTGCCTGCTGGAGTTCTTCCTCGCTGAGAATTGATTTGCACCGCTCAGGAAACTCTTTTGTCAGCAGAGCGGTTGCTTCAATGGGGATTCCTTTGGTAAGAATCAAATCATCACCGGGTTTTGCGCCGAGTGGAGAAATCAATTTATTGGCCGTTGTTTCAGCAATCAGGGCAGTGACCAGAATCGGGCGGTCCAGCCCGCTGGTAATTTCGGTGTGCCCGCCGATCAGGGTTATTCCCATCTCACGGCAGGTTTGGGCAACTTCCTGTGTAATTTCCTGAACCAGCTCAGGGGTGGTTTTGTTCTCCGGTAGAAGCAGCGTGAGGAGCATCCATTGTGGCCTGGCACCCGTTGTGACAATATCGTTTGCGGCGATCTGAACTGCGTACCAGCCAATCTGACGGGTTGCAAAGGTTATGGGTTCGATTTTAAAGACAAGGCAACGGTCACCGAAATCCACGACGGCGCAATCCCGGCCGATGCCGGGGCCAAGGAGGATGCGTTCTCCGGCGGTTGGCAAAGTGTGAATGATCCGTTTTAAAAGATCGTGAGGTAATTTACCAACGGGTAAAATATTCTTCATATCTCCTCTTCTTCGTTGATGGTCGTAAAGTGCTGAATGAGGGGTTTCAATCTTTCGTAATGGGAACCTTTCCAGTAAATCTGACCACACGATGAACAACGGCTGAAATCGTTGTAATATTGCCGTGTCAGGGGTTGTAAAAGGTGAAGAATGGTTTGTTTTTCAACCTTGTTCAATAAACCGTTGCAGCGGGGACAGCGGGTGAATGGTTTTAGATAAGGTTGAAGATTAAATTGTCGAATGATCTCTCGAACCTGATCGAGGGGGGTGGCTGAGCGAACGCAATAGCCGTTTTGGATGATCTTTCTTTTCAGCAGACCTCGATCGCGGGTAAGGACAACGCGATTTTGCTCGCTGGCAATTCTGGCTATTACTGCATCATCCCAATGGGAGTCGTAAGCGGCATCTATACCTAAAAGACGGAGATAGGCGGTCAGTTTTCCAAGGTGATTATCGAGGATAAATTTAGGCGGGGAATGAGTAGATGAATTATTTGCATTTTCGAACGGATAGATGTGAATATCATCACCGGGGGAAGGATAAAAGGAAAAATCCACCTCTTTTTGATTGACAAGGATGCGGCCGACTTCTGGATGGGGCACACCCAGGGCTTCGATGATGTGTTTGATGGATGTTTTTTCGCGTAGATAAAATGTTGTTTGCTTTGAATTACTATTGACCTTGAAAAAATCGGTCAGTTTACCGTGGAAAATCACAGTAACCGGGCCATGGTAGGCCGAATCAATAGACAAATTCGCGGATGTCATATCGGCTGATGTGGGGAGTTCCTCTTTGGGGATCGAAGATTAATCCCTGTTCAATTTCTTCTCCCTGTTGAATTCGTTCTTCAACGGTGAGAGGTTTTAAAGAGTCATGGTAAGCAGATTGTACATAGGGGAGATTTTCACTCTCAATCAATTCTGAGAAATAAATCAAATCATCCAGATCCAGTGGCATGGCGTTGATAAGTTTAATCGTATCTTTGATGTGATCGCTGGCAAATTTTTTGCCGCCCGCCCCTAAAAGGATAATAATGCCAACGGCAACGCCACCCGCTTTGATATTGTGGACTGCTTGCAAAACATCATTGGGGGTGCCGGGTTTGTGCAGGTATTTGAGCAGCGGCTCATGGCCGGATTCCATTCCAATATAAACTCTTTTCAAGCCCAGTTCGGCCAGCCGGGCAAAATCCCGGGATGTTTTTCGCTCGCCGCTGAAACCATCCAGAAAAGCGAAGATACCTCCCAGTTTTTCGACATCCAGTTCCTGATTAACTATTTCCAGAAGCGCAATGAGGTGAGGCATGGGAATAACCAGTGCATTGGCATCCCCTAAAAATATCGTTCTTCGCAGGCTAAGCCCCTTGCCTAAGTAATTCTTGACCGCAAGGAGATGTTGACGAAATTCATCTGCTCGCTTAATCCGAAAGGCGCGGTCGCGGTAAAAGTCGCAGAAAGTGCAGGTATTGAAGGAACATCCCTCCGTGGCCTGTAAAACGACAGAAATGTATTGGTCGGGAGGGAGTATGCCGACAGGTTTGTAAATTGAATGATATTTTCTGGCATCCACCTCGGCTGTATAAGCGTCGAATTGGGATGCCGATTCCAAATCCTGCCAACCCCTGGCATCCAATGGCGGCTGCAGAGTAACACGCTTTGTTCTTAAATCATTGATCAGCCGATTGATCAGCCGGTATCCCTGATTGATTAATTCAGCCGATTCCGCTGCTGTCAGCCACCGCCGATGACGGGATTTATCCGATGTTTGCCATTTGGCCACAATCTTTCCATCCAGCCCGCGTCTGTAAGATACATCGTTGACCAGCGCAGTCCAAAGGCGTCCGTTTAAATCGTAACTGAAAACCTCCGCACTGCCGACGCTGATGGTCAGGCAATTCGGTTTTACGCTGATGGTTATGGACTTTTGATCCCAGAATCCCTGATGAACCATAAATATAATTTTTTAAACGGTATAATTTGCGAGGTTTTGTGAATTATAAACCAGTTATGAGTTCATACTATCCTGTGAAGTAAGGAAAAGGTGTGATGCGAATTCTGTTCATTCGACATGCTCAATCAACCAATAATTTACTATGGGACCAAACCGGCAATCGTGACGGCCGTTCCAGTGACCCGACGCTGACCGATCTGGGAATAAAGCAAACCATGGCGTTGAGAGATCACATTCAGCGATATCTTCTCTATCGAACCAATTTGAAAAATACCAGTAATTTTTCAATTCGCCTTTATAGCAGTCTGATGTGGCGTGCTTTACAAACTGCCCAACCAATTGCCGAATGCCTGAATCTCCCGATTGTGGGGCTGCGCGACCTGTATGAAGCGGGGGGTGTTTATCTGTATAATCCGGAAACCGATATGAACGAGGGATTACCTGGCAAAACACCCGGGGAACTAAAAAATGCCTTTCCCTCATTAACATTTGCAGATGAGGTGGATGCAAAAAAGGGATGGTACAATGCCCCCTATGAGGATGATGAAATGGCACAACTCAGAGCAAAACGGTTCGGTAAATGGTTGCTGGAAACTCACCGCCGCAGCAATGAGATTGTCATTCTGATCAGCCATGGGGCATTCTACAATTTTTTGATGAACGAGTGGCTGGGTAGAATTCCCCCTTACACCAGCTGGTTTGTGATAAATAATACCGGCGTGACCTGTATTGAGGTGGAAGACGAACAATTATATGTGCTATACACCAATCGATTGGATCACCTGCCTGAAGAGTTGATCAGCTGAAATTCATACACGCCGTTGATCAATCGTGGATAAGGGTCATTTGCCGGTTGCGCCAGAACATCAGAAAGCCGATCAACTGTAATACCCCGCCAACCACCAAAGCAGCACTCAATCCGGTTAAATCGGCAATGGCTGTACCTATCATGGGAGAAAGAATTGAGGAAATATACTGCAGCCCTTGAGCAATGGAAACAAATGTAGCACTATACTCCGGTGGGACGGTTTTCATCAATTCATCGAAAAACACCAGATTTAAGCCGGCTTGAAAAATGCCGTTAATCCCGGCGAACAAAGTAATCAACCCGACATGATGGGTGCCGGCTACCAGAATAGGATACAACGCCGCGCCTAATGTGGTCCAAAGCAGCACATTTCGTGACCCGCGGCGGCGGGATTGCTGCGTCCAGAAGAAATAGCCGATGATGACAATTGCCGTTTGAGCGGTGTTGATTGTGGCAATCCAGCTGTTGTTTGCCTGTACTTCTCTTACAAAATACAGCGGAAAGAGTGGCAGGGTCAGAGCCTGACCGGAAAGAAATACAAATCGTTTTATAACAAATGATTGAAATGGTTTTTCCTTACTGAGTAGCATTGCGTATTCGTGGAGAGTATGTTTCAGAGATTTCTTTCCGGCGGGGTTTGGTTTTTGAAAATCCGGCAGGGATATGTGAGAAGAGAAATAATAACTGATTAAACCGCCCACTGAAAGAAAGATAAACATCACCTGAAAGTTGATGGGAAAAGCCATGCGATCCAATATCTGGCCGAGGATAAAAACCGTTACGGCGGTAGTAATCCCCAATATAGACCAGCGGCGGGTCATCAATTCATAGCGTAAATTGGGGCCGGCTACGGCATTCATCACCACGGAGAAAGAAATATTCAGAAGGGTCTGAGGGATAGTTGCCAGTGCCCAGACAGCAAGGATGGCGGTAATCAGCGGTTGCCCTTGCAGCAAAAAGGCTAAAAAGCCGGTGAAGGCGTAACTCATGATCACCCCCAAACGGGCAAGGCTGAACCATGGGATGATTTTTTTCTGGTTTTGGAGAAACCGCCCCATTGGAATTGCCAGAATCAAACCGGCGAGAGCGGGCATTGAAGTCAATAAACCGATTTCGTAGGAAGTAGCCCCCAAGCGAGTGAGAAAAACGGGCAGGAAGGGAGACGCGGCATTGGCAAGCCCCACTCCAATTGCATCAATCTGGACGTTGGTGAAATTCCTTGATTGTACCGGATCCAATTCAGCAGGATTTGAGAATAACTTTTTGATGTTCACTGGTCGTATTTTTTAAATGGGATGGTTGTTTTGAACAGGTTCTGATTATACTCTTCCGTAAAAGTTTTTTAACAACTTTCAAAGAGAACGAACGATTTTTTTGCCTCTCAATTCTACTGGATTGTGACATTTATCAAGTAGAGCAGTGACAGAGGAATGCTGAAATCGAATTAACAATCCATATAATGAGTATGGGGATCAAGCCCATCAATTCCAATTTTCCCAATAATGTTCCCAATCTATAAAAGGAGATGCCGATGTTCAGAACCGACGTGGAGAAGTTGCGGAATGCACACCAATTGCTGGCAGAATTCAAGTATGAACTCCGACCGGTGGTACGAGGATATGCTAACCGGACGCTGTATATCAACATCAGCGACAATACCATCCAGAGCAAACCGGTTGACGAAAAAATGAAAAGAACCTTCACCGGTGGGCGGGGATTTTGCCTGTGGCTGTTATGGAATGCAATTCGTGATGATACACGCTGGAATGATCCTGAGAATGAACTGGTCATTGCAGGCGGGCCGATTGGGGGTATTACGGCTTACCCCGGTAGCGGAAAATGCACGGTAGTTACCCTCTCTCCCCTCACCAATACGGTCATTGATAGCAACAGCGGCGGATATTTCGGGCCTTACTTGAAATTTGCGGGTTGGGATGCGTTGGAAATTCAAGGTAAAGCCGAAAACGAAATCATCATTTATATTGACGGCGATGAGGGTGTGGTGAGAATTGAAGAAGCACCTCTTGAACCGGTGGACACCCATCTCATTAATCGAATGTTGACCGAGATGTATGCCGATGATCCACGAGGGCTGAGGGGAGTTTCAGTCATATCTGCCGGGCAGGCAGCCAATTACAACGCTATTTGTGGTTTGAATGTCAGTTATTATGACCCGCGAAGGGATGAGGTGCGCATCAAACAGGCTGCCCGCGGAGGGTGCGGGCGGGTGTTGCGGGATAAGAAAATCAAAGCCATTGTTGTGCGTTACAGTCACACCAGCGGGGATAGTAATGGTGTAGCCAATATGGAGTTGATTCGAAAAGCCGGCCAGCGCATTAACCGGGAAATCAGCCTGTTCGATGCCTCGCAAAATGATATGCGCGGTACGGGAACGCCATATCTGATTGAGATTATGAACAAGTTCCATCTTTTGCCGGTTAAAAACTTCCGCTTCGGTCATCACGATCATGCCTGCAGGGTGGCAGGAGATGTCTGGAAGCAAAAGTTCGATATGCGCGGGCCGGATGGCTGCTGGTATGGTTGTACGATGTCCTGCGCGCACGGGGTTTCACACTATACTTTGCAAACCGGACCCTATAAAGGAGAAGAGGTATTTGTGGATGGGCCCGAGTATGAGACACTCGGCGCGTTGGCCTCGAACCTTTGTATTTTTGACCCCGCTCAGGTGCTGGAGATGAATTTCTACGCAGACATCTATGGAATTGACTCCATTTCTCTGGGAAATTCCATTGCCTTTGCTATGGAATGTTATGAAATGGGCATTCTGAACAAGGAAATTACCGGCGGTCTGGATCTTACATGGGGGAATTTTGATGCAGTGATGGAGTTGATCCACCAGATGGCACGCGGCGAGGGCTTTGGTGTTGTGGTTGGTCAGGGCGTGCGCGCCATGAAACAACTGTTTGTTGAAAAATTTGGCGCTGATCCGGCCCGGCTGCAAGATATTGGCATGGAAATCAAAGGACTGGAAATTTCAGAATATCTTTCCAAAGAGTCCCTGGCCCAGCAGGGCGGATATGCTCTGGCTACAAAAGGCCCTCAACATGATGAGGCCTGGCTGATTTTCATGGATATGGTGCATAAACAATTGCCCACCTTTGAAGCCAAAGCGGAAGCATTGCATTACTTCCCCATCTGGCGGACATGGTTCAGTTTACACGGTTTGTGTAAATTGCCGTGGAATGACATTATCCCCGAAAGCAATAAAACCGCAAAAGAACCGGCAAAGGTGCCCGAGCATGTGGAGAATTACTGCTGGCTGTATGAGGGTGTCACAGGTGAGAAGATTGATATAAACGGGATCATAGAACAATCGGAAAAGGTTTATAACTTTCAACGCATCTTCAACCTGAGGATGGGGTACGGCACCCGCCAGTATGATTATCCCCCTTACCGGGCTATGGGGCCGGTTACGCCGCCGGAATATGAAGACCGCAGAGAATATTACGATGAAATCCTTACGAAAGAAGTCGGGATTGATATCCGCGGAATGACGACTGAGGAAAAGATTGCAGAGTTGAGAAAATACCGCGAAAACCGGTACGATCAACTGGTGGATGCGGTTTACCAGCGGCGGGGATGGACTAAAAATGGGGTGCCGACTTTAGAAACGGTGCGCCGTCTGGGGATTGATTTTCCGGATGTGGTTGCACTGGTGCAAAAACACGGCGGATAAGCCGGACTAGGGGATTATCTCGACCGAAGTGACCAGCAGGGTGTTGCAGCCGGCATCCGACCAGCTGCCGCGAAATTCACCCTGCTGGTCATATCTGGCAATGTCCAGTATTTCGATTCCTGTTATCCTCACCGTATCCCCTTTGCGGATTTGAGTCAACCGATTGTAAATTTCTTCTGAGGCGGGGACGGTGTGGAGCAGGTTGATTGTCCCCTGGGGTCGGCTGGATTGGTCGGAATACCAGTAAAAACGATGGTTGGAAACAGAGGTGCGAACGATGGATGAATTGGCAAATTCTCCACTGGTGACTAGAATATCGTGAGTGAGGAGAGGGAAGGCCGACTCGTTGATTGGTGAGGTGTGACGAACCAGCCCTTCAAAAACGGTTGAGTTTTTCGATTCGTAACGAATTTTCCAGGTCTCGCCGCTTTCGGATTCGACGGAGGTAAAAGCCGAATTGATTTTCCAGGTATCGAATTCCGGTATGGTGGTCCACAATAATGTGATTTCGCCAGTGGAAACCGCCCAGAGCAGATAACCGGCGAGAAAAGTGCCGATGAGTATAAGCGGCGAACGAATCAGGCAACCCAGAGGTAATAGAAGGATTTGACTGATCGAAGGGGATTGGGGGGTGGGCTGGTTTTCTTCGGGAGAAATTCGACTTTTCATTTTGGTTGAATTATAGCAAAAGGCGGGTATAATCGAGCGATGGAGGTGATGTGCATTACGAATTTGTAAATGAGATGTAGGAAAAGACCAGCGCATGGCTTCACATCTCTGATGATGTCGGAGGTGGTGAAGTGACGAGGAGGAAGGTTCCCTGTTGCAAAACGGGGTTAACCGGTGGGAACAGGCTAATGACCTTGGACGCCGGGAAAATCGAGAGATCAGCGGAAGCCTTCCGGGTAATGATTTACCCATCTTTTCCAAAAAATTCAATAATCTTCAGTTTTTCCGGAGTCTCTTATCCTTTTGGGTAATGAGTTTCCTTCACTATCTACGATAAGGAGAGACTATGTGTGGTATTGTTGGCTACATAGGACATCGAAACGCAACCCCCATTGTTCTGAATGGTCTTAAACGCCTTGAATACCGCGGTTATGACTCAGCGGGTATTGCGGTTTTGCAAGACGGACATATTGAAATTCGCCGTGACGCGGGGAAATTGAGTAAACTGGCAAGCCTTGTAGAAAGTCAGCCCGTGGAAGGGAATATTGGTATCGGGCATACCCGCTGGGCAACCCACGGAGAACCCAGCGCTCGAAACGCCCACCCCCATTTGGGAAATACCCGACAGGTTGTAGTGGTGCACAATGGGATTGTTGAAAACTTCCTCGAGCTCAGGGAAGAATTGATGGCAGAAGGAGTTAACTTCAATTCCGACACCGATACCGAAGTGATTGTTCACCTCATCGAACGTTTTTTGAGCGGCGGCACAACACTGGAGGAAGCCACTCGTCAGGCGTTACGTCAGTTAAAAGGCGCGCATGGCGTGGTGGTAATGTCCTCGCTGGAGCCGGATAAGATCATCGCAGCAAGGATTGGAAATGCCGGCGGGGTGGTAATTGGGGTGGGAGAAGAAGAGATGTTTATTGCTTCGGACATTCCGGCTATCCTTGACCATACCCGGCGCATGATATTCCTTGATTCGCATCAGATGGCCGTTGTTACCCAAAATTCGGTTAAGGTTAAGACATTGGATGGTAATCCAATTCAACCCCAAGAGCATTTGATTAATTGGGATCCGGTGGCAGCGGAAAAGGGGGAATACCGCCATTTCATGCAAAAAGAGATTCATGAGCAGGTGCGAGCCTTGACTGACACGCTGGCAGGCAGAGTGGATTTCGATGAAGGAACAATCCGATTACCGCAATTGAATTTAACCCCTGAACTGGCGAAGCGGATACAGAAAATCATCATCACGGCTTGCGGCACGGCAGCCCACGCCGGCATGGTTGGAAAGGTGTTGATCGAACGCATCGCCCGCCTGCCGGTAGAGGTGGATATTGCCTCTGAATTTCGTTACCGCGACCCGATAGTGGATGAAAATACCGTTGTGCTGGCTATCAGCCAATCCGGTGAAACGGCAGATACGCTCGCTGCCATGGATGAAGGGCGTAAACGAGGCGCTATTTTGTGGTCAATCGTCAATGCAATTGGCTCACAGGCGATGCGGATTGCCGATGGCTACATTTCAATGCAAACCGGCCCGGAAATTGGTGTGGCTTCAACGAAAGCTTTCACCGCGCCGCTGGTGGATTTATATATGCTGGCGATACTTCTTGGTGATTTGCGCGGCACTTTGCAGCCTTCCAAAAGAAAACAACTGGTCAGCGATCTTCGCCTGATTCCGGATTTGGTGGGGCGGTGCCTGGATAGAGAAAATGAAATTATCCCCGTAGCGAGAGAAATGAAATATATCCGGAATATGCTATATCTAGGGCGAGGGATTAATATGCCAATTGCCTACGAGGGTGCGCTGAAGCTCAAGGAGATTTCGTATATCCACGCGGAGGCATACCCGGCGGGAGAAATGAAACACGGCCCCATTGCTTTGGTGGATCGGGATATGCCGGTGCTGGCCATTGCCCCTCAGGATCCATGGTATGAGAAAATGATCAGTCAGATTGAACAGGCAAAAGCGAGGGGGGGCAGCGTCATTGTAGTGGCTACAGAAGGAGACACTCGCGTTCCAGAACTGGCCGATCATGTCTTTTGGGTACCGGAGACACCCTGGCTGTTATCACCTGTGGTGACCGTAATCCCGTTGCAGTTATTTGCCTATCACATTGCCTCATTAAGAGGTTTGGACGTGGATCAGCCCCGCAATCTGGCAAAGAGCGTAACCGTCGAATAACTTTTCATCCTGATGTTTTTAGCGATCCCCATGGTACAAGTGGGGATCGCTATTTTCTGTTGAGAATCTCATCCTCCGGTGATGGATGAGGGACGGTTAAACCAATCATCCAGATCATCCGGTAAGCGGTGATTCTGCAATTTTTCGAGTAAACTCTGAGGATTTTCCTCTACCAAAAACAATTCACGGTGATTAGAGTAAATGAAACCCTCTTTTTGGGCATGTTCTACCAGCGCGAGCAGAGGTGCAAAATAAGATTTGATGTTGTACAACCCTACCGGCTTGCGCTGAAGACCAATCTGAATCCAGGTCAAGGTTTCAAATAATTCGTCAAAAGTGCCGAAACCGCCGGGCAATGCAATGAAGGCATCGGCCATCTGGCTCATTAATGCTTTACGCTGGTGCATGTTTTCCACTATTTTTAATTCAGAAAGATGGTCATGAATGAGTTGCGGTTGAAAAAGGGATTGCGGCACAATTCCAATGACAATTCCCCCTGCCTGTAAGGCAGCATCGGCGAGCGAACCCATTAAACCGGTTTTTCCACCACCGTAAATAATGCGAATGTGGTTTTTGGCAAGCAGTTCACCCAATTCGGCGGCCCCGTGCAGGTAAGCGGGGTCAAGATGATCGGCAGAGCCGGCAAATACACAGATGGAATGAATGGAATTTGAGTTCATATGACAATTTTACGCTGGTTTGTGAAAAAAAAATTAAAGTGGGCAGTGTATCATCTCTAAATATATGACATTTATCCTATTTTGACTGTAATATCATATTTCAGACCATTTTAATATTGTATTAGGACAGCATAAATTGTATAATCTCTTCTAATAAGGTTTTAATCTAACTAAAAGGAGGTGATTTGATTCAATTCAAAATGAAGCCGGTCGAAGAATCTTCAACACCCAATTTCCCAAGAATCTTTAGAAAGGATGGAGAGACAATATGACTCGAAGACTACTCAAAGGCTCCCTGCTGGTTGCCCTGTTGGTAGTTTTTGGGGTTGTCTTAACTGCCTGTCAACAGACAACTCCAGAGCCTACACAGCCACCTGCTCCACCACAACCTACCGCTGTGTCGTGTCCGACTGCGGAGCCTTGTCCAACGGCCCCCGACCTATCCAGCGAAGTTCCTTACTATGCCTTATGGATGAACTCCGGTCACGCCGATGCGACTGCCGAGGCATTTCGCCACTGGGATAGCGAGGATCCGGCAGAGGTTCCGGTAACCTGTGCAAAATGCCACAGCAGTACCGGTTTCCTGGATTACATCGGCGCTGATGGCAGTGAAGCTTTTGTGGTGGACAAAGCGGCACCCACCGATACGGTAATCAATTGCAATACCTGCCATAACCCGACAACTGCAGCCCTCACCACGGTTAAATTCCCATCTGGCGCGGAATTGACCGGCCTTGGCCGAGAAGCGGTTTGTATGACCTGTCATCAGGGTAATGCTTCGATGGTTCAGGTGGACGAGGCGATAGAAAAGGCCGGTGCCACCGATGAGGATGCCGTGGTTGGTGAACTGGGCTTTATCAACATCCACTACTACGCTGCCGCAGTCAGCCGCTATGGGGCGCAGGTTAAGGGCGGTTACCAGTATCCCGGAAAATCGTATGATGTGCTGTTTGAACACGTTTCCGGAGTGCAGGCCTGCCAGGATTGCCACGATTCTCATTCCTTAGAATTAAAGACAGAAACTTGCGCCACCTGTCATCCGGGCGCAACCTCTGTGGAAGGGGTGAGAGCGATCCGTATGGCTTCATCGCTCACCGATTACGATGGTGATGGTGACATTGAGGAAGGACTGGCTGATGAAATTGCCGGCCTGCGGGAAATGCTCTATACCGCAATTCAAGCCTATGCCAAAGAAGTGGCAGGAACGGCTATCGTCTATGACCAAAACACCTATCCTTATTTCTTCATTGATACGAACGAAAACGGAAGTGTGGATGAGGGTGAAGCGGCTTTCCCCAATAAATACGCCTCCTGGACACCACGTTTGGAAAAAGCCGCTTTCAATTTCCAGGTAGCGACGAAAGATCCGGGCGGGTATGCACATGGCGGTAAATACATCATCCAGCTGCTGTACGACTCCATCGAAAGTCTCAATGAGAAACTTTCCACGCCGGTGGATTTAAGCACGGCTCACCGTGTGGATGCCGGCCACTTCGACGGCACTGCTGAGGCATTTCGTCATTGGGATGAGGATGGTCGTGTACCACTGGCCTGCGTTAAGTGCCACACTGCTGATGGTTTACCGCAGTTCATTGCCGAAGGGGCGAATATCTCCATGGCGCCTTCGAATGGTCTGCGCTGCGAAACCTGCCACAACGATCTGACCACCTTCTCGTTGTATCAGCTTGAAACGGTGACCTTCCCAAGTGGAGCAAAACTGGGCTTTGAAAACAGCCCGAATGATAACCTGTGCCTCAACTGCCACCAGGGCCGTGAGTCAACGGTCAGCGTCAACCGGGCAATTTCCGGCCTTGAGGCCGATACTCCCTCCGAAACGCTGACCTTCCGCAATGTACACTACTTTGCAGCAGGTGCAACGCTGTTCGGTTCGGAAGCGCAAGGTGTGTACCAGTATGCTGGCAAAGAATACCTTGGCAAGTTTGAGCATATTCCCGATTATCAGGCCTGCTCGGATTGCCACAATGCCCATACCCTGACGGTTGAGGAAGGCACGTGCAAGGCTTGCCATCAGGTGGAGGATGTTGCCCTGATCCGTGTGGAAGATCCGAAAGTGGATTACGATGGTGATGGCGATGTGAACGAAGGTATCAAGGGTGAAATTGATACCATGAGTGAGATTCTCTACCAGGCAATTCGGGCTTATGCTGAAGAAGTTGCCGGAACACCGATTGCCTATACACCATCCAGACATCCTTATTTCTTCGTTGATACCAACGGAGATGGTGAAGTTTCTTCGGATGAGGCAACATCTGAAAATCGTTATGCATCATGGACACCCAGGCTTTTACAGGCAGCCTACAATTATCAATATGCTCAAAAAGATCCGGGTGGCTTTGTTCATAACGGCAAATATATCCTGCAAGTGCTGTATGATTCGATTGTGGATCTGAGCAGCAAAGTGCAGGTCAACACCGCCAATCTGACCCGTCCGTAATTTGAAATCTCAAAAAAAACACCCCCTGCCATCCTACGGCAGGGGGTGTTTTTTTTAGTGTCATCTATCATCCGATAATTAGGATGAATTTCATTGATTTTCATGAGTGACAAAATAGGACTAATTTGGAGATTAATGTATAATTAATCTTGTTTGCCAGTTAAGAAGAATTTAATGGTGGTCAATATTTCTACCCAACAAGATGAACATATTGAGGAGCAATAAACTTATGCCTGAAACTAAAAAACATCTTTCAGTCTGGCTAATGGCTGCAGGTGGATTGGTTTTTGCTTTTGCTTTGATTGGCGTCTTGTTAGTTGGCACTGGCAGCAAGGTTCGTCCAGTTCAAGCAGAAGTGTGGCTTAATGAAGAAAGCCAATTACCGGATAATGCAGCCTGTCTTTCCTGTCATATGGTGGAAGGACAGGTTAAAGAATTTCCCAACGGGGATATCATATCAGTTGTAGTTAAGCCAGAAGTTTATGGCCTTTCGGCTCATGTTTCGTTGAGTTGTCAGGTCTGTCATACCAATATCAGTGGTTACCCGCACCCCGAAAACACTGCACAAAGCAGCCGGGAATACACTTTGCAGTATAAGGATACCTGCAAGCAATGTCATCCTTCTCAGGCTACAGAGCTGCTGGATAGTGTGCACACCCGTGTCATGGCGGAAGGCAATCTCAATGCTCCCACCTGTGTGGATTGCCATAATCCCCACCAGCAGCCGAAAATCCAGATGGATGAACAGGGACGCCTGGCTGCCGCCGCACATGCTGAAACAGCGAAAGTCTGTGGAAAATGCCACAGTACAATCTATGATGAATATGCAAACAGTGTTCATGGCACCGGAGTCCTTGTTGAAAAGAATCCGGATGTGCCTTCCTGCATTGACTGCCACGGCGTTCACAGCATTTCAGGGCCGAGCGGTGGTGCTGCTTTCCGCCTTTCCTCACCCAAGATTTGTGCTGACTGCCACACGAATGAAGAAATTATGTCCAAGTATGGACTGTCCACCCAGGTGTTACAAACGTATGTGGCAGATTTTCACGGCACAACGGTGACTTTGTTCGAAAAACTCGACCCGGATCAACAAGTTAATATGCCGGTGTGTTATGACTGCCACGGCGTCCACGATATTCCCAGGGCAGATGATCCGGAAAAGGGATTGCAGGTCAAGCAAAATCTGCTGGCTACGTGCCAAAAATGTCATCCCGACGCGACGGAAAATTTCCCCGATTCGTGGTTGAGCCATTACATTCCGGATCGAAACCGCTTTCCACTAGTTTATTGGGTGAATGAATTTTACAAGTATTTCATCCCCACAGTTCTGGGCGGAATGGGGTTGTTTGTGGTAAGCGATATTTATCGGCGATTGGTAGTGGATCGAAGGAGGAAACACCCTCAACCTGCCGCGGAAAAGGTAGATGAAGTAGAGCAGCAAACGGAAGCGGATGTGGAAATTCATGGATCGGAAAAGCCCGCAAAAGAAGCAGACCATTCTTCCCTCGAAGATAATGGGCAGGATAAGGAGAATTCGTGATGAGCGAGAGCCAAAAAACTTACACGCGTTTCAGCCTGGCACAAAGAATTGAACATATTGTACTGATTGCTTCGTTCACCACGCTGGCAGTTACGGGACTGGTGCAAAAATTTGCCCAAAGTTCGATTTCAATTTCCATTATTGCCGCGTTGGGTGGAATCGAAATGACGCGCATCATCCATCGCGGGGCGGCCATCGTTTTTCTGGTGCAGGCAATTTACCATCTAGTAGCAATTGGTTACAGGTTGTATGTGGAACGAAAAGAAGCCAGTATGTTGCCCGGATTTAAAGATTTGCAGGATGCTTTTCAGCATCTGCTTTATAATCTTGGCTTGCGCAATGAGCGACCAAAAATGGGGCGGTTTAACTTCATTGAAAAAGCCGAATACTGGGCAATGTTGTGGGGGTTGGTCTTGATGGCGCTGACCGGTTTTATGATGTGGAACCCCATTGCAACAGCCCGGATTTTTCCCGGCCAAGCCATTCCGGCAGCGAAGGTAGCCCACGGCGCAGAGGCAATTCTGGCAGTGCTGGCTATCTTTCTGTGGCATTTTTATCATGTTCACATCAAGGTGTTCAATAAAAGCATGTTCACGGGGAAAATAACCCGTCATGAAATGGAAGAGGAACATGCGCTTGAACTGGAAAAGATTGAAAAAGGTTTGTTGCCACCGCCACCTTCAGCGGAGGAATTACGAAAAAGAAAACGTGTTTACTACCCGGTGGCAGCGGTATTAACTATCATCCTGTTATTCTTTGTCTATCGCTTTGTGACTTTTGAAGAAACCGCCATCACTACCATTCAACCGGTATCTGCACGATCGGGTGATATTTTCGTTCCTCAAACCCCCACGCCGTTGCCAACCCAGTCGCCCACAGCCACACCAGCGCTGACTCAAGAGGGGCAGGGTTCGCAAGGTCCGCTCAGCTGGAACAATGGAATCGGGCAAATCATTGGGAAGCGATGCGGTTCCTGCCACGGCGAGATGGGAGGGCTGGCGCTGGATACATACGAATCTGCAATGAAGGGCGGTAAATCCGGGGTAGTTATTGCGGCAGGTGATCCTGAAGGGAGTTTGCTGGTCACGACTGTTCGCGACGGAAACCACCCCGGTAAATTTGAGGCTCAGGAATTGGAACAGATTATCCGCTGGATTCAAGAAGGAGCGCAAGAGTAAATTTTTTCCATGAGAATGGAACTGTGTTTGGAAGCCGTAATTCTTCAGAATTACGGCTTTTTAATTGGGTGAATGGAGAATTGACAGGTGGCCGGTACCATCTCAAAAGGATGAATGTGCCGGTCTAGGGTTACCGGCAGGTCAAGGTGATTTTCGAGAACTGCTTTATCCACCTCACATAATTGGGGAAATTGAGCCAGCAGTGAGCGATATGGACAATTGGCAAATATGATGCAGGGATGCTCTGAACGCGCTTCCCACCGCGATTCGTAACCGGCGGAGTTTAAGAGACTGATCAAACGAATGATTTTTGAGGTCAGAGAACCCCTCTCTCCAATTCGTTCCGGAGGTACGGGAAATAATTGTCCGGCCAGATCATTTACGCTGGATTGATGATCTGGTGATGATTTTTCAAACAAAACCGTGAGGCTGGCGCGAGTCAGGGCGATTATATTGTTGGGTCTGGCATGAAAACCCAACGAGTAGGTTTTTGCGGGGCGTCCACGTTTGCCGGTTTTTGAGGGGGAGTAAGAAGTGACAAAATTTAGTCGAATAAGATGAGCGAGGTGATAGCGAACATCGGCCGGAGTGAGGCGGAGCGCTCGGCTTATTTGACGAACGGTGGCATGGGGGTGTTCTTCAAGAAAAGCCATAATTTTTTGTGATGTGTTTTTCTCCATAATTAAGCAAAATTATTTTATCTTAATTATATGTTGACAGTCAATCAGGATGCGGTAGAATAATACTGAACTTCTAATCTCCGTGGCGAATTTCAAATGATTTCTACATCAAGAAAGGCAAATCAATGAGTGATGAGGTGTTAAACTCTCCGGGATATGAAATTCCCCCTGAAATGCAGGGACAGGTGGCAATCACAACGCTGGATAAGATTTACAACTGGAGCCGGAAAAATTCACTCTGGCCGATGATGTTTGGATTGGCGTGCTGTGCAATTGAAATGATTGGCACCGCGGCCAGCCGGTTTGATTTTTCGCGATTTGGCATGGAGGTTATGCGTCCCAGCCCCCGTCAGGCCGATTTGATGATTGTTTCCGGTACGGTTACCAAGAAAATGATTCCCCAAATTGTGCGGCTTTATAATCAAATGCCGGAGCCGCGTTATGTCATTGCCATGGGGGCCTGTGCTTCTGGCGGGGGACCATTCAAAGAAGGATACACCGTTGTAGCAGGTGTGGATAAATTCATACCGGTGGATGTATATATTCCCGGCTGTCCACCGACACCGCAAGCCTTATTGCATGGATTTATCACACTGATGAAAAAGATTGAAAAACAATCCCTGAAAAGTGTGCCCTGGTATCAAAAAACGCCTGCTGAGCCGATTCCCATTCCTATTCTCGGTCCCGACCTGATGGATCCGCGAAAATTTGATTTGATCAAACAGGTAACTCATCAAATGGCAGAGAAAACGGCACAACAGGAGGATGAAGGAGAAGCCCATGAGTGAGCAAACCGGCTTTCAGCAGGTAGAAATTTTAGAGAAATTTCCTGAAACCCTGAAGCCCGATACCAGACCCGGATATAGTGGTTATATCGTTGAGCCTCAACAGCTGGTTGAGGTTGCCCGAGCTCTGCGAGATGAATTCGGCTATGATTACCTTTCTTCTGTAACAGGGGTGGATTATTTGCCCGAAAATAAAATGGAAGTGGTTTATCACTTCTTTCGGACAACCGGAGGACCTGCTTTCGTTTTGAAAACACAGGTCAATCGAGATGAGGCGATTGTGCCGTCATTGACTCCGTTATATCCGGGCGCAGAGTTTCAGGAGCGCGAAGCGTGGGATTTACTCGGCATTCGGTTTGAAAATCATCCCGATCTCCGCCGCATTCTCACATGGGAAGGTTTTCACGGACACCCATTACGCAAGGACTGGAAAGAGCCTTTCTTTGAAGAAGAGGCAAAACCCTATAAAAGCCGATGGCCGGAAGGTCACGTATATCGGGTAGAGGATAAAAACCCCTTCCATGACAATGTCCAATATCCGCCCGGGTTTGACCCGGAACAATGGTCCCCGGAAACGGATGAATTGCTTTATGCCGGCTTAAAGCGGGTGGATAAAAGCGATGACCTGCTGACGGAACAGGTTGTAGTCAACCTTGGCCCTCAACATCCATCCACTCACGGAGTTTTTCGTATGGTTGCGGTGCTGGATGGTGAAACGATTGTGGATTTAAAGCCGATTATGGGGTATTTACACCGCAATCATGAGAAAATCGGTGAACGAAACACCTTTCTGCAGAACATGCCTTTCACCGATCGTCTGGATTATGTATGCTCGATGAGCAATAATTTTGGGTATGCACTGGCAGTTGAAAAACTGATGGGCATTCAACCGCCGGAGCGGGCGGAATACATCCGTGTGTTGATGGCGGAATTGACCCGTTTCCTCAACCACATCTTCTCAATCGGCTTTCTTTTGAATGATCTTGGAGCGTTCTTCACACCCATGCTCTACGCATTGGAAGAACGGGAGTTGATTCTGGATGTGTTCGAGGCGGTTTCCGGCTCGCGGATGATGTGCAATTATTTCCGCTTTGGAGGGGTGGCGAGAGATATTCCCGATGAGGTGATGGAAAAGATTCGCAAACTGGTGTTCGACCGCCTGCCCAGAAAACTGGATGAAATGGATTACTTCATTACAAATAATGAAATTGTTCGCGGAAGATGCGAAGGTGTGGGGGTCTTAACTGCTGAACGGGCAATTGCTCTCTCGGCCTCAGGACCGGTATTGCGAGCCAGCGGGGTGGGTTATGATGTCCGCCGGGCGGATCCATATAGTATTTATGACCGCTTCGAATTTGATATTCCGGTTCGCTACAATGGCGATATTTACGACCGATATCTGCTCCGACTGGATGAAATGAGGCAGAGTCTGAGAATTCTCCAGCAAGTTTTACGGGATATTCCGGAAGGTCCGATCATGAATGGAAAACCGCAATATCAGGTGCGTGTGCCGGCCGGAGAATCCTATGGCAGGGTTGAAGGACCCAAGGGAGAATTGGGGTTTTATGTGGTATCCAATGGCAAACCCAATCCATGGCGTTATCATGTCCGGGCTCCAACTTTCATCAACCTTACCAGTCTAGCAGAAATGTGCCGCGGACAGAAAATTGCGGATGTCGTCACAATTCTTGGTTCAATAGATATCGTTTTAGGCGAAGTTGACCGATAAAGGTCGGAAGGAGGATTTATGATTACAGGAAGTGGCATCTTAAAGGGGCTTTGGACGACCTTCCGGCATTTTATCAAAACCTATCTTGAGGATATCCGCAGCGGTAAAAAGCGGTACTTTACTGCCGAAGGCATCGAAATGAGGCGCAGCCCGGATGTGGAGGGCATTTTCACCATTCAGTACCCCGAAGAAAAATTGCCTGTACCGGAGGAGTTTCGCTATATTCCCTTTTTGGTGTATGATGAGGGAGAAAACGGCGAGAAAGAAATCCGCTGCACCTCGTGTGGTATATGTGCCAAAGTGTGTCCGCCTCAATGCATCTGGATTGTCCGGACTACCGATCCGCAAACCGGCAAGCCGATTCCCCAGCCAAAAGAGTTTTACATTGACGTGGATATTTGCATGAATTGCGGATTTTGTGCCGAGTTTTGCCCGTTCGATGCGATTAAAATGGATCATGATTATGAAATTGCTTCTTATGACCGGATAAAAGAGCACATATTCGATCTGGAACGTTTGAGCAAGCCGGCTTCATATTATGCTCAAATTCGGCCAGCCAATTTTGCGCGTGAAGAGGCAGCAAGGGCTGAAAAAGAGGCTCAAAAGGCGGCTGCCCGAAAGGCAAACCCTTGATTTTGGCTTTCGAGGATGCTGGATAGCATGTATAATAGCGACACCGAAGTGATGTTTCCCCCGCGCGTGATCAGTCATTTACGGAACATGCGTGGCTCTGAGTGGCAGAAATTAATTGACCGTCTGTGTGCTACGGACGGCAATCTGGTGGAACGGGCGGCATTTACCTTAATGATGGTACGAATGGGCGGCTGTCAAACCTGTACAATTGATTCCTTTCGCGGGATGCGTGGTTGTACCATTTGTGCCAGGCAAACCATACGCCGTTATCGCGGTTCCGACCAGGAGTTAATCAAACAGTTTGAGCAATGTGTTGGAGAAGTCCAGCAATTTCTCACGTAATCAAGGTCGCTTTTTGAAAATAGAGAGGCATTTATAAAATGGATTCTTCTGCGATTAATAAAGAGGCTGTACTGGCAGCCCTGAGCAAAGTTCAGGAGCCTGAACTGCATAAAGATTTAGTCACTTTAAATATGATTCAAAACCTTGAAATTAAAGACGGCAAAGTACAATTTGATATTGTACTGACGACACCGGCCTGCCCTTTAAAGGGGAAGATCGAAGCAGAAGCCCGGCAGGCTGTTCTTGCTATTCCGGGTGTAAAAGAGGTTGGTATTCGCTTCGATTCGTATGTGCGCAGCGATGGCCATGCGCGTGGTTTGATGGAATTGCCGGTTAAAAACGCTGTAGCCGTTGCTTCGGGTAAGGGTGGGGTTGGAAAAACGACCGTGGCAGTCAACTTGGCGGTGGCATTGGCGCAGAGTGGAGCGCGGGTTGGGCTGCTGGATGCGGATATTTATGGCCCAAACGTCCCGCGGATGATGGGAGTTGATCGTCTTCCACCCTCGCAAGGAGAAAAGATCAAACCGGCTGAGGCTTATGGCGTGAAGGTAATGTCCATCGGTTTCTTGGTTCCCCCTGGAAAAGCACTGATCTGGCGCGGGCCAATGCTGCATTCCGCCATCCGTCAATTTTTGGGAGATGTGGATTGGGGATTGTTAGATTATTTGATTATTGATTTACCACCGGGAACCGGAGATGCTCAATTGAGTCTGGCGCAATCCATGCCGTTGAGCGGCGGAGTTATCGTAACCTTACCCCAGGCGGTTTCACTGGAAGATGCCAGCCGCGGTATTCAAATGTTTGAGCAGTTAAATGTCCCGATTTTGGGTGTAATTGAAAATATGAGTTTCCTGGAAATGCCGGATGGAACGATAATGGATATTTTTGGCAGAGGCGGAGGAGAGCAATTGGCCCGGCAGCACCATGCGCCATTTTTAGGTTCGATACCATTGGAGCCCGCGGTACGCGTTGGAGGGGACGAAGGGAAACCGATTGTCCTATCACACCCCGAATCTGCAGCCGGGCAGGCCCTGCGTAAAATTGCAGAACAATTAGCGGCTCAATTAAGCATAGCAGCCTATAATCGTCAGGGTGGGGTAAAGATCGAAATGGTGGAGTAAAAAATAATGGAAACAACTGCGGTTCAGCAGATTGTTGGTGTTCGATTTTCTAAAGTGGGGAAAATTTATCATTTTCAGGCAACCGACCTGCCTACTTTGCGGGTAGGGGATTCGGTAGTGGTTGAAACTGCCCGCGGCTGGCAAATTGGTGAGGTTGCCCAGATCATCAAAGAACCGATGCAGCCCCCGGAGGGCGGCTGGAAACCGGTCGAGCGGATTGCGACACCGCGCGATTTACTGCTTCGCCAGTTGTGGCAACTGCGTGAACTGGAGGTTGTGGAAGTATGCCGCCGCCGGGCAGCGGAATTACGGCTTCAGAATCTTAAAATCGTTGCCGCAGAATATAGTTTTGACGGTTCGCGCCTGACCATTCTTTATTCAACCGAAGGTGAAGAAAGGGTGGATCTCAAATCTCTGCGGCAGGATATGCAACGACAGTATTCACCTGCCATGGTGGAATTGCGCCAGATTGGCCCGCGTGACGTGGCAAAGTTATTGGGTGGTATGGGGGCATGTGGGTTGGAAACCCGTTGTTGCTCTCGTTTTCTGACAGAGTTCAGTTCGATTTCCATCCGTATGGCAAAGGAGCAAGGCATTTCGTTAACGCCGACCGAAATTACCGGCATGTGCGGCAGATTGCGCTGCTGTTTGATTTATGAGTATGATACCTATGTGGAAGCACGAAAAGGACTGCCCAAGAAGAATAAACGAATTGCAACGCCTTTCGGAGAGGGTAAAGTGGTTGATGTGCTTCCCCTCGCCGGTAAGGTGCGGGTTGATATTCCGGAAGTGGGGGTGAGAGAATTTACTCGTGAGGAATTGATGGCGTTCAGCGAGCCTCCTGTGGACAGTGGTCAGGCGTTGGAAGAAGCAGTCAATGATGAAAATGGTGAAGAAGTTGAATTCAGTGGTGCCATGCTTACCGATGTTCAGCGCGGCAGTAGCGCGGATCAAGCGGTTACATCTACATCTCCGGAACAATCAATAATTAAACCAAAACGTCGCTCAGGAGGGCGAGGTGGCCGAAGAAAACGGGGAACAAAGAAATCTTGAAAACTGGACAGCCCCGCAGAAAATTCTGGTAATTCTGGCTCATCCGGATGACCCAGAATTTTTTTGCGGTGCCACCATTGCCCGTTGGACGAGGATGGGACATACAGTAGAGTATTGTTTGTTGACTCGAGGAGATAAGGGAGTGCGAGGGCAACCCATTGATCCTCAAAGGTTATCCCGGATCCGCGAAGAAGAACAGAGCAAAGCGGCCCAGATATTGGGTGTTAAAAAAGTACGGTTTTTGGATTTCGAGGATGGTTATTTACAGCCGAATCTCGAATCGAGACGCGCGGTGGTGGCTGTGATACGAGAGGTCAAACCCGATGTGGTCGTAACCAGCGACCCGACCAATTACTTTCACCGGGAAGATCGCATCAATCATCCCGATCATCGGATTGCCGGGCAAATCGTTTGTGAGGCAGTCTATCCCGCAAGTGGAAATCCGCTCTATTTTCCAGAATTAATGGCACAAGGATTGGAGCCTCACGAGGTCAATGAATTGTGGTTGACACTGACCGCGCAACCGAATATGATGATAGATGTGACTGACACATGGGAAAAGAAAATCGCTGCACTGAAACAACATAGAAGCCAGATTGCCGACTTGAACGAGATGGAAAAACTGCAGAGAAAACGTCATACAGCAGATAGCACAGAGGATAATCCGCGCTATGTAGATGCCTTTCGGAGAATCAGATTTCGATGAAAACCACAACTCCCATAACCGAATCAGCCCTTTCGTTGTTTTCGTATAGTCAAAATCTGCGCAGGGATTTTCACCATTATCCTGAATTGGGGTTTAAGGAATACCGCACTTCCGAAATTATCGCCCGCGAATTGCAGTCGCTTGGGTTAGAGGTTACCAAAGGAATTGCCGAAACGGGGGTTTGCGCAATCATTGAAGGAGCCCACCCCGGCAACGTAGTGATGCTGCGTTTTGATATGGATGCATTACCCATTCAGGAACAAACCGGTGCTGTTTATGCCTCTCAAAATGCGGGTGTAATGCACGCCTGCGGGCATGATGGCCACATGGCCATCGGTTTGACTGCGGCAAGACTGCTGTTGCAACATCAGGCAGAATTGCATGGCAGTATCAAACTGGTTTTTCAACCCGCGGAGGAAGGGCTTGGCGGGGCTGAGCGCATGGTGGCAGAAGGTATTTTGGAAAACCCTGATGTGGATTTTTGCCTCGGCTTGCATTTGTGGAATGAAAAACCGGTCGGCTGGGCTGCCGTTGTGCCGGGGGCTTTCATGGCAGGGGCCGATTTTTTTACGGTGCATATTCTTGGAAAAGGTGGTCATGGCGGATTGCCGGAGACAACCATAGACCCGATTGTGGCTGCTGCTCAGGTGATTATGGCATTGCAGACCATTGTATCGCGGAATATAGCTCCGCTGGAATCGGCGGTGGTGAGCGTTACCCAAATGGCTGCCGGCAGTGCCTATAATGTGATTCCAAATCAGGCCGAACTTCGTGGAACAATTCGAACTTTTCTGCCGGAAGTGCGCGATATCGTTCTGGCGCGCTTAGAACAAATTGTTCGCTCGATAGCGCAGGGGATGAACTGCGAAGCAAAAGTGGACATTCAACGATTAACCTGGCCGGTAGTCAATCATCCGCGTGTCACAGAAACCGTAAGAGAAGTTTTACAAACCACGCTGCCGGATTTTCGAAATGAGGGGAATTATCGCAGTATGGTTTCGGAAGATATGGCCGTTTTCCTCAACCGGGTTCCGGGTTGCTTTTTCTTCATCGGGAGCGGGAATCCCGAAAAGGGTTTAACGGCCAGTCATCATCACCCCATGTTTGATTTCGATGAAGAAGTTTTACCTAAAGCAGCAGCGCTTATTACAGCGGCGGCATTGGAATTAGGTAAATTGAAAAAGTAATGGATTTATGCCAGTTCTAAAAAACCTGCGAGATTTTACGACCTTTCCTGAACGAGTAGTATCGTTAGTGCCCTCAATGACTGAGAGTCTTTTCGACCTCGGTATGGGTGATCATCTTGTGGGGGTTACCGAATATTGTGTCCATCCGGAGCAGGCAAAATTACTACCCAAAGTGGGTGGTACGAAAGATGTGCAAATCTCTCGGGTGATAGAATTAAACCCCGACCTGGTGATTGCCAATCAAGAAGAAAATACGCAAATGATTGTTGAAACGCTGGGGCAACATTTGAATGTGTGGCTGACCTTTCCAAAGACGGTTCGTCAGGCATTGGATGACCTCTGGCAACTGGTTCATTTATTTCACCAGGAAAGAGCCTTTCTCTCGTTAAGGACGCTGGAAACGGCGGTTGAATATGCCGAAAACCGACTGTTTGACTTTCAGCCGCAACGTGTGTTTGTCCCGATCTGGCAGGATCAACTCCTCTCGGGGGAATACTGGTGGATGACCTTTAATCAGGATACCTACTGTAACGATGTCATTCGATTACTGGGCGGTGTGAATGTTTTTGCCGAACGACAGAGACGATATTCCCTGTTGGCGGACTTAAGTGTAGGTACTGAAAGTCCATCCAACGACCGGGATACCCGTTATCCACGGGTGATCAAAGAAGAAGTAATTACTGCTCAGCCCGAAATCATCCTGCTACCTGATGAACCCTATGCCTTCAATGAGAATGACGTGGAAAGAATGCGGGAATTCTTTCAGGAAACGCCGGCGGTTAAAAAAGAGCGGATATTTCGGATTGATGGCAGTTTATTGACCTGGCACGGCACCCGTCTGGCAAAAGCATTGACTGAATTGAGTCAATATTTCGGATAATTTATAAGACATATCTTTCATCTTTACACTCCGTTACAAAAATCATTCTTGCATGAATGTGCCGGAGATGATATACTTATTTTTAGTAAATCATCTGATTAATCAGTTTTTTTATTGAACTCCCATGGAAAACGGGCATCTCCAAAATCGCCTTTCGGACTTTTTGCGCTACCTTTCTTGTGGAAAAATAAAGGTAGGGGATCGAATTCCCCCGCTCTCTCAATTAAGCCGGGAATTAGGCATCAGTATAGCGACCTTGCGCGAACAATTGGAGGTAGCCCGTTCACTGGGACTGGTGGAAGTCCGTCCGCGTACCGGAATCAGGCTTTTGCCCTATCAATTTAAGCCGGCGGTTATCAACAGTTTACTCTTTGTGCTTTCACAAAACCCGGATGCGTTTCAGGAATTTGCGGATTTACGCACTCATATTGAAAAAGCATACTGGTATCAGGCTGTTGGCTTATTGAACAACGAAGATCATCAAGAATTAAGATCGCTGGTTAAGCGTGCCAAAGATAAGTTAAAAGCAGACCCGCCTCAAATTCCTCATCTGGAACACCGCATGCTTCATTTGACCATTTTTCGCCGGCTGGATAATCCCTTTGTGCAGGGGTTGCTGGAATCTTACTGGGAAGTGTATGAAGCGGTGGGGCTGGATGTGTATACGGATTTTGAATATCTGGAACGTGTCTGGCAATATCACGAAAAAATGGTGGATGCCATTTGTAAGCAAAATTTCAACGAAGGGTATGAAGCGCTGGTAGAACACATGGATCTGATTTATCAGCGATCCAAGCGCCCTTCTTTTCAAACATTTGAATGAAAAATAATGAAGCATTTTGATTTCAAACAAAAGGAGTTTTTATGTCACAATTACGGCCTGCTTCAATAATGGAAAGTGGTTCAGTAGGCGGAAAGATTGTCAACGACTTTTGTATTACCTTCAGTACGGTTAATGGATCGGGTTCGGCAACGGCAAACACCATCATCTTAAAATCCCTGTTCCGCATGGGGATACCGGTTAACGGTAAAAATATATTCCCTTCGAATATTCAGGGTTTACCGACATGGTACTCCATCCGGTTAAGCAAAAAAGGCTATCTTGCGCGGGTGGAAATGGACCACATTGTAGTAGCGATGAACCCGGCAACACTGGCAACCGAAATGCAATTTCTGGTACCGGGCGGGGTGCTCTTTTATCCGGATGATTTCAAAGTGGATCTTGGAAGAGAGGATGTTATCCTTTACCCTATGCCGGTTAAGCGATTGATAAAGGAGGCCGACGCCCCTCAAAATTTGCGTGATTACATGGCCAATATGGTGTATGTGGGTGTAGTGGCTCAAATGTTGGGTATTGATCTGGGCATCATTTATCAGGTATTGGATGCCCATTTCAAAGGGAAGAAGAAAGCCGTTGAGTCCAACTGGAGTGTGATTCAAGCCGCAGCCAATTGGGCTAAAGAAAATCTCGAAAAGCGCGATCCATACTATGTTGAACCCATGCCACCGATGGAAGGCTACATCATCACAGAAGGTAACGTCGCTTCAGCATTAGGTGCGCTGTACGGTGGGGTGCAACTTACTGCCTGGTATCCCATCACACCGGCTTCCAGTCTGGCTGAATCGGTGATGGAGTATCTACCACAATTGCGTACTGATCCGGAAACCGGTAAAACCACCTGTGTGGTCATTCAGGCGGAGGATGAAATTGCTGCAATCGGCATGGCGGTGGGTGCCGGTTGGGCCGGATTGCGCGCCATGACCTCAACTTCTGGGCCGGGAATTTCACTGATGGCGGAATATTTGGGGTTGGCTTATTACGCCGAGGTGCCGGTGGTGGTTTGGGATGTGCAGCGGGTTGGTCCTTCGACCGGTTTGCCAACTCGAACGGCACAGGGCGACCTGACCTTTGTAAACTTCATCAGTCATGGCGATACCGAGTATGTCATTTTATTGCCGGGCAATGTCAAAGAGTGCTTTGAATTCGGCTGGAAGTCTTTTGACATTGCTGAGCGTTTGCAAACACCGGTGATAATTTTAAGCGACCTCGATCTAGGGATGAATTATCACATCTCACCGCGCTTCGAATATCCCGATCAACCCATGGATCGAGGCAAGGTGTTGTGGGAAGAAGATCTGGAAAAAATGCTCCAAAAACTGGATGGCAAATGGGGGCGATATTTGGATGTGGATGGAGATGGTATCCCATATAGAACTTTGCCCGGTAATCGCCACCCGGCGAGTGCCTATTTTGCACGTGGCACCGGTCATGATGAAATGACGCGTTATAGCGAGGATCCGGATGTCTGGGAGCGCGGATTAAACCGCCTGAAACGAAAAATTCACAATAATTTACACCTCTTACCGGAACCGGTAATAGAACGGATGGAAGGTGCCAAATTTGCTATTATCGGCTTTGGCTCAACCGATCCGGCAATTCAGGAAGCCAGAGACTTGCTGGCGGAAGCCGGATTCCCCACCGATTACATGCGCATCCGTTCTCTGCCTTTCCGAAACGAGGTTGGCGGATTTCTCGAACAATATGATCATGCCTACGTGGTTGAATTAAACCGCGATGGTCAATTGAAGCAACTCCTGACCATTAATTTCCCCGAAAGCGGTTCGCGGTTACGACAGGTTTCGCATGTTGACGGAATGCCGATGACGGCAAAATGGATTGTTGAGCGGATTTTATCCATGGAGGATAAATAAACCATGACGACACAGGCTGCTCCAAAAACGCAGGTCAATCTGGTTGGTTTGAGCCGGGCAGATTACAAGGGGCATAACAGCACTTTGTGTGCTGGCTGCGGGCATAATTCGATTTCCAATCAAATCATTGCCGCTTTATATGAACTGAATGTGGTTCCCGAGACGGTGGTTAAATTTAGCGGTATTGGCTGCTCCAGCAAAAGTCCAACCTATTTTCTCAATCGTTCCTTTGGTTTCAACGGTTTACACGGGCGTATGCCTTCCTTAGCCTTGGGGGCGTTGTTTGCCGATCATACCCTTAAAGGAATTGGTGTGAGTGGTGATGGCGACACGGCCAGTATTGGAATGGGGCAATTCAAGCACGTGGTTCGCCGTAACTTACCAATGGTGTATATCGTTGAAAACAACGGGGTGTATGGGTTGACCAAAGGACAGTTTTCAGCAACCGCCGAACGTGGATTGGAATTGAAGCGCCAGGGGGTCAACAAATACTTCCCGGTAGATATCTGTATGGAGGCGTTGATCGGCCGCGCGTCTTTTGTTGCGCGATCCTTTGCGGGTGACCCCAAACAGGTTAAGGAAATTTTCAAGGCGGCATTCAGCCATCGTGGAATTGCGGTGATTGATATTATCAGCCCGTGTGTAACTTTCCACAATAAAGAGGATTCTTTCCATTCCTATACGTGGGGAAAAGAACACGAAATTGCTTTGCATGACATTACCTATGTACCTGCCCGGGATGAAATTACCATCGAAGATTTCGAGGAGGGGAGTGTCCGGGAAGTAACCCTTCACGATGGGGCAACCATTGTTTTGAAGAAACTTGACCGTGATTACGACCCCACCAATATTTACGAGGCACTCAGGGTTTTGCACGAAGCGGAAGACAACAACTGGCTGTTGACCGGCATCTTATATGTAAATCCCAATACCCCTACGATCTTTGATATGTATAATCTGCCGGAAACCCCGCTGAATCGACTGCCGGCGGAAAAGTTACGCCCCAGCCGCGAATCGTTTGAGCGCCTCATGAAGAGTATGGAATTTTAAGGATACGCTTCAACCTTTTTCGATGGGGCGGCGGGGATCGCGTATCCATTCGCTCCACGAGCCGGCATACAGTTTTGCCCCCTGTATGCCGGCATATTCCATGGCCAGCAAATGATGGCAGGAAGTAACCCCCGATCCGCAATACACAATTACTCGATCGGGGGGCGTGTTACCTATAAATTCTTCAAATTCCTTGCGTAAAAGCTCGGCGGATTTTAGCTTACCACCCCGGCCGAGATTCTTTTCATGAAAGCGATTGATACTACCCGGAATGTGACCCGCGACGGGATCAAGAGGTTCAATCTCACCGCGGTACCGCTCGGGTGCCCGGGCATCAATGATTTTGAAGTTTGGGTCATTCAGCAGAGCGAGGATTTCAGAGGTGGTCACATATTTACCCGCTTGTGGGTGGGGTTCGAAGTGACCGGGAAGTTTTGATTCATTCCCCACTGCAACAGGATAACCCGCCATTTTCCATGCGTTCCAGCCGCCATTAAGAACGGCGACGCTGGTATGGCCTACCCACTTGAGCATCCACCATAAGCGAGCAGCGAAAGAGCCGCCGCTGGTATCCAACACAATAACCTGTGATGAGTTGCTGATTCCTAAACGTTCCAGGGTAGAGGCAAAATCTTGCGGTGTAGGTAATGGGTGCCTGCCGCTGGCCGGAGTGAGAGGGGCGGAAAGATCTTTATCCAGATGAGCATATACCGAACCGGGAATATGCCCTTGTTGATAATTCAAAAAACCCCAGTCGGGGTTATTCAAATCGAACCGGCAATCAACAATCACCCAGTCCGGGTCGTTGAGATGGTTGATTAATTCTTCAACTTCGATCAGGGTGGTATACAGGTGATCCATTCTTGTTTAAGTCCATTCTCCAAGGGTGTAAAGCAGGGTAAAGTTAGGTGGCCGCATTCCTCCCACCGGGAATCCACTGATGACGACAACCTGATCTCCGCTTCGAATGGAGGTTGATGAAAGAAGTGCAGCCTCCACACTGGAGATCATGGCTTCTACCGTTGAGGCAAACGGCACGAGAAATGGAACAACTCCCCAATACAACCCCATCCGCTGGTAAGTTCGTTCTTCGGGGGTGAAGGCAAATATTGGGACGTGCGGTCGTGACTTTGACATCAAGAGAGCGGTTTTTCCGCTTTGAGTAAACACCGCAATAGCCGCGACATCCCGATCATGAGCCAGTTCATTAGCTGCCCGTGTAATGGCCAAAGCATCGTCCTGAGGGGCTTCGGCGGGGCGGTTTGAGTAATGACCGTATTCTGCGGCGTTTGCTTCTGCTTCGCAAATAATGTTTGCCATGACTTTTACGGCTTCAATGGGATATGAACCGCTGGCGGTTTCACCTGAAAGCATGACCGCATCCGTGCCGTCGAAGATGGCGTTGGCTACATCGGAGGCTTCGGCGCGGGTTGGGCGAGGGTTGCGGATCATTGAATCCAGCATCTGAGTTGCAGTAATGACCGGTTTGGCATGGCGGTTGGCCATATCAATGATGCGTTTTTGAATGATGGGAACAGTTGCGGGAGAAGTTTCTACGCCCAGATCACCGCGGGCAACCATCACGCCGTCCGCCGCGTGAATAATTTCGTGTAAGTTGGTGATGGCTTCGGGTCTTTCCAGTTTGGCGATAATGGGTGTGTTGGCGCGTGCGGGATCAATTTCCTGCATGGCGCGGCGTACTTCTTCTATATCCGAGGCGCGGTGAACAAAACTAATCGCAACCCAATCCACACCATTTTTGAGGCCGAATTCCAGATCCTGACGGTCTTTTTCGGTAAATGGCGGGATACCGAGTGCAGCACCCGGCAGATTTACTCCCTTATTGGAGTACAATGTGCCGCCCAGCACAACACGGGCAAATACTGCTTCTCCCTTCACTTCGGTCACTTCAAATTCAAGATTACCGTCATCCAGCAAGATGCGGTTGCCGGGTATAACCCCACGGGCCAGATTGGGAACATCCAGGGGAATGACAACTGCATTCTCAGAATTTTCACCCGTTGGTAATGTGCTGGAGACCTGTTTCAGTGCGACAAGATCACCTGCCTGCAGGGGTATGCCCTCGGCAGGTAATTTGCCAACCCTTAACTTCGGCCCCTGTAAATCCTGAAGAATAGAAACGGGTTTGTTGAGTTCTTCAGAAAGTTTGCGTATCAGGCGGATTTTTTCTAAATGTTCTTCGTGGGTACCGTGAGAAAAATTTAATCTGGCAACATCAATGCCGGCCTCGATCAATTTTCGAAGGGTGCTTTCATCTTCGCTTGCCGGACCGATTGTGGCAACAATTTTCGTCCTGCGGAAGTTCATCCTCTACCTCTGTGGTTAGTGTTATCCTGATCATTTCCATTGTACCAAAACCTCTCTGAAAACGGGCGGCATGCCTTCACCGAGAAATAAAAATTCAGCATCGGTGAGTGATCAACCGATGCTGAATTTTTTTATATGCATGAATTTAGGGCATCATCAAAACTTCGTAGATGTGAGGAATTGCCCAGTCAATCACATCGCGGGTGATAATCAATGGCGGGGCGAAACGGATGATGTGCTGATGGGTTTCTTTGGCGAGAATTCCCTTTTGCTGAAGGGCTTCGCAGAATCGTCTTGCGCCACCGGCTTTTTCCTTCAACTGGACACCGATCAACAAGCCGCGTCCCCTAACTTCTTGAACGTGAGGTGAGGGAATTTCCTCTAAACGCTCCAGGAAATATTCGCCCATTTGACGAGCATTTTCGATGAGGTTTTCTTCAACAATCACTTTCAAGGCTTCGCGTCCCACGGCACACGCAAGGGGATTACCACCAAAGGTTGAGCCGTGTTCTCCGGGCTGATAAAGACCCAGGATCGGTTGATCGGCAAGAATGGCAGAAATGGGGTAAAAACCGCCAGAAAGGGCTTTTCCAATCACGATGATATCCGGTCGAACATCCTCATGGTCGCAAGCAAACAGTTTTCCGGTACGACCTAAACCGGTTTGGATTTCATCGGCGATGAAAAGCACTTGATTTTGCCGACAAATCTCAGCAACTTTTTTGAGGTAGCCGGCCGGTGGAATGATTACGCCGCCTTCTCCCTGAATTGGCTCCAAGAGGACAGCAGCGGTGTTGGGGGTGATAGCCCTGGCGATTGCATCTGCATCTCCGTAAGGAACAGTGACGAATCCGGGAGTAAAAGGGCCAAAATCGTTTTTGTAGAGGGGTTCAGTGGAACACGAGATTATCGAAATCGTGCGACCGTGAAAGTTCCCTTCAGCAACAATGATTTCAGCCTGATAGCGCGGTACCCCTTTTACCTGATAAGCCCATTTGCGGGCGAGTTTCAGGGCTGTTTCAACGGCTTCAGCACCGCTGTTCATCGGTAACGACATTTCGTAACCGGTCAGTTCGGATAATTCTTTATAAAAGAGGGGCAATTGATCGTTCCGAAATGCGCGTGAGGTGAGGGTGACTTTTTGTGCCTGTTCAATCAAGGCCCGTAAAATCCGCGGGTGGACATGACCTTGATTGAGGGCTGAATAAGCACTGAGACAATCCAGATAGCGATTACCATCCACATCCCAAACCCATACCCCTTCGGCGCGGCTGATGACCACATCCAATGGGTGGTAGTTGTGGGCGCCGTACTTTTCCTCGATTTCAATCAATTCACTGGTACTTTTTTGTTTAGTCACCATAATTCCACCTGATTATTTGTCAGCCAGCAGTTTAACTAAGATGGCTTTTTGAGCGTGCAAACGGTTATGAGCCTGAGGGAAGAGACGAGAGTGAGGGCCATCGGCCACTTCGTCGGTGATTTCCTGGCCGCGGTGAGCAGGCAAGCAATGCATGACAATCACATCCGCTCGGGCTTCGGAGACGAGTTGTTGGTTGACCTGATATGGCGGAAAGACTGCTTCCCGCTTTTTGGCCTCGGCTTCCTGCCCCATACTGGTCCATGTGTCGGTGTAAATCACGTGGGCATCCCTGACGGCCTGATGAGGGTCGCGAAGGAAGGTCAATTTGCTGCCGCTTTCGGCTGCGAATTGTTTTGCCAGTTCGACGGCGTGAGGAACAATATCGTAACCTTCGGGATTGGCGATGGTAAAGTTGGCGCCTAATTTGGCACAAATATGCATCAGCGAGACCGCAACGTTGTTCCCATCACCAATGAAGGTGACATTCAAACCTTTGAGGGAGCCAAATTCTTCTTGAATGGTGAGCGCATCAGCCATCGCCTGACAGGGATGGTTGTAATCACTCAGGCCGTTGATAACCGGCACACTTGCCCATCTGGCCAGTTCAAGCACATGCTCATGAGCGAAAACCCTCGCCATGATCGCATCTACATACCCGGACATGACGCGAGCAACATCGGCAATCGATTCCCGCTGACCAAGACCAATTTCATTGGGGGAGAGATAAAGAGCATCTCCTCCCAGATGACGCATTGCCATATCGAAACTGACCCGTGTGCGCAGGCTGGGTTTTTGAAAGATCATTCCCAGCACTTTGTTTTTAAGCACCGGTTCATTTCCACCCGCCTGCCGCTCTTTTTTCAGGCGGACAGCCAGATCAAGCATTCCTTGTAGTTCTGCTGGTGAATAGTCAGAAACCGCAAGAAAATCTTTTTTCATAAGGGCTCCTTTTTTAATATTAAGAGTATGGGGCACTCAGAGTATAACATAGAGCAGTCCATTCGCCAGTGGTCTTTGGCACTTTTCCAGTGGTTTTTTGTCTTAAGTTAACTTACTGAAGGGCTATGCAAGTCCGAAACAGGCCGGTAAAATACCAATGCGATGAGGAAAATAAAGATATGAATAAAATCTTTAAGTCAATTGCCGGATTTCGCAGGTTCGTTTGGGGTGTCCTTGGATACAATGTGGGGGTAATTTTATGGGGAGCATTTGTTCGTGCTACGGGTTCCGGGGCGGGGTGTGGCGCCCACTGGCCGCTTTGTAATGGTGAAGTCATCCCGCGCGCGCCGGAAATTGAAACGATTATCGAGTTCATACACCGCTTATCCAGCGGGTTGGTCTTGATCTTGATGGTTTTGTTGATCGTCGGGGCCTTTCGAATGTTTCCCAAAGGCCACATTGTTCGAAAATCTGCCTCTGCGGTGGGGATTTTTACGCTCATCGAATCGTTAATCGGCGCCGTGCTGGTATTGAATGAATTAACCGGGCAGAACGATTCAATTCACCGCGCCGTGGTAATGATGATACACCTGGTCAATACCTTATTGCTGACGGGTTCGATATTTCTTACTGCCCGATGGTCTTATGAAAACGCACCACGGCGGCTTAACTTCATGCCGGCAGGTTGGAGCATCTTGATTTTTGCAGGTTTATTGGGAATGATGGTATTGGCTGCCAGCGGTGCCGTAACTGCTCTGGGAGATACCCTCTACCCCTCTTCTTCCCTCGTTGAAGGTTTTCAACAAGATTTCGATCCGACGGCTAATGTTTTGATTCGTTTGCGAGTATTTCACCCGATGATTGCCGGTCTGGTGGGCGCTTATACCATCGGTGTGACTCTGGTGATTCGCCGAAAGTTGGGGTTTGGCTTGCAAAAGGCAACTTATACGCTTAGTGCGCTGTATGCTCTGCAACTGGTTATGGGCGTGTTAAATGTAATTCTGCTGGCACCGGTGTGGATGCAAATTTTACATTTATTATTGACCAATTTGATCTGGCTGGCATGGGTGGGGCTGGCAGAATTATTCTTTGGCGGCGGTTTTGCTTTGCAGCGCACTGGCAACCATGCGGTCCAGCAAAGCATAGGTCAAACCTTTGCCCAATAGATGAACTGCAAAATAAATGAGTTTGTTCTCAAAACCGGGCAAAATAATGTATTTTCTCCGTGAAATTCCATTTAAAATTTCGCGAGCCACCTGTTCGGGTTGAACAATGCCGCCACTGCTGGCGAGAGCTTTGGTGACTGCCGGTTTGAATTGATTTTCATAGGCCAGCTGGGGAGTGTTGGTATCGGGTGGATAAACGAGAGAAACCTGAATGCCTTTCGGTTTAAGTTCCATTCGAAGAGCATCCGAAAGACCCGTCACTGCATATTTCGAAGCGCCGTAAGCGGTGTAGCCGTAAATATTCAAATAACCCACCACGGAAGAAATGTTGACGATGATACCCTCTTTACGTGCCAGCATGGCAGGGAGTACGGCGCGAATGGCGTTTACCGTGCCAAAGTAATTGATTTGCATCATTTTGGTGAAAATGTCTTCATCCAGGTTCCAGAACTCACCGGGGTGAGCCACGCCGGCGGAGTTGATTAAGATATCAATTTTCCCCCATTGAGAAATCAACTGATTGATGTGTTCCTTCAGGGATGGCGGGTCGGATACATCGGCGGGAATGCAGAGCACTTCTGTTTCTGGGGATTTTCGCAAAGCCAGTAATTCAGCATGGGCCTTCTGGAGAGGTTCCGGCCTTCTGGCGAGAATACATACGCTGGCGTTCATTTGAACAAGAAGACTGGCCAGAGCCAGTCCAATCCCGCTTGATCCGCCGGTAATTAAGACTTTCTTACTGGCAAAAAAAGTATCTAAGGGGTTGCTCATTGCTCAGGAGCCACAGCAGGAACAAGAACCGCCGCTGCAGGAAGAACACCCTCCGCTGGTGGTTCCGGCTACGGGTTTGCCTTCGGAAGCAGCAAAGAAGAGAGACAATGCCCGGTGAGTATGCTGGCTGAAGCATTTTTTACAGGAGATAGGACGGTCTGCTTCATTGATCGAGCGGAATGCATCAAAGCGTGTACCACAATCTTCGCAAATGTACTCGTAAAGCGGCATCCTTTTCCTCCTTGGATTTTTATGGATGGATTTTACCCGGCATTTGAGGATCGGTCAAATGCCGGTGAACGCCAAACATCAGGTGATAAACGGCAATTCCAAAAGCAACCGCAACATTCAATGAATTTTTATAACCGCTCATGGGAATAAAGATTTTCTTGCTGCACAAGGAAAGAATTTGCGGGTCAATACCGCTGACTTCATTTCCGACAACTAAAACGATGGATGGGTGGGGGGGAATATAATCAATATCAAAGAGGGAGACGGCATCAGGAGTGGTTTCTAAAGCCCATAAATTTTTACCGTCCGAAACAAGCGATTCCGCCATTTGTAAGCCGTTTGGGGCATATTCCCACGCCACAGCGTGTTCCGCTCCCAGGGCTGTCTTTGAAATGCGCGGATTTCCCGGCAAGGGGGTTAATCCACACAGGTAAAGATGACGAACGCCGGCACCATCCGCTGCTCTGAACATTGCCCCCACATTGAAGGTGGAACGTATATTATCTAATAATGCTTCGAGCAAAAAAGTTTGGCTGGGAGGGGATGGTTTTTGAGTCAGAAAATTTGCAACATCTTGAACGGTGGGTACGGGATGCAAAGAAGATTTACAGCGCGGACACAGCGGTGGTTGGGGGCCGGCAATCCGGCCAGTCGGAATTCTTAAGGAGCATTTTGGATTGCTGCATTGATAAAAAACAGTAGATGAGCCGCTCATTCTTTCATTATAAAACCTGTTCGGATATAACGGGCAGCATATGGATCAAAGCCCAATTCACCGATGACCTCATCCGGTCGTCCAGTTGCTCCCTCGCGGGCGGCCAGTTGCATCCGAAATTCGGCACATTGATTAAGAGGGTTCAGGAATAAGTCAATTTGTTCGATGAGAGGGCGTAGATCGTAGGTTTTGTTTCTTCTTGTTCTCAGAATGGTAGATTGTTTTTGCAGGTTCTCCAAACGGTCCTTTAAGTCATCAGCATCATAGGGGTCGAGAAGGATAACCCGATACAATGAAGAAATAATCAATGTAGGTAAACTTGGAGAATTTAAGGGAATATCTGCAATCGAGACTATTTCAATGCCCGGTTGGTGGGTTACCTGAAGACGGGTGAGAAAATCGGCAGGGGGCCAATTTTCAGATTGAACCCAAACATCCAGCAGATCGTTTTCGCTGAGAAAGCCAAGCGGCAGAGGAGCGGCCTGCTGGATATGCGGTTGAGGGTGAAAGCCTTGCGTGTAGGCGAGTGGAATGCGGGCGCGCCGCAAATACCTTTCCCACACCTTGTGAAGGTCCAGGTTGCCGATATATTGAAGGGAAGCACCCTTGTTATAGGTGATGCGAAAACGCTGCATGTTTTAACCCATAACCGGTTCTTTGATTTCGGTTCGGAGCGGGCGGCGCGGAACTTCCGGACATTTCCAGTGATCGCCGGGGTTGTTCCTTCGCAGGTCTGCGTACTTGGGCAGAATGCCACAGGCAAAACAGCCCTGCCGGCAGTCTCTTTGGGTTTGTTCCTGAAGAGAAGCGTGATATTCGCTGAGCAGGTAGGATTTTCGCACGCCGGTAAAGATGTGATCCCACGGGAAGATTTCATTTTCGCTTCTAAGCCGATGGGTATAGAAGGCGGGGTCAATTTCGTGTTTTTGAAAGGCATGCTGCCAGATTTCGTAATTGAATTGATCCTGCCAGGCATCGAATTTTGCTCCCAATTGCCAGGCAGTTTCAATCACCGCTGCCAGGCGTCTATCCCCCCGCGAAAGCCACGCCTCCATCAGGGTTTCGTGAGGATTATTCCATGTCAGTTTGAGTCCGGGGCCGCGCAACTCTCGTTTTAATAAGGATTGTTTCGCTTCGATTTGTTCGAGGGTATCACATGCAACCCACTGAAAGGGAGTATGGGGTTTTGGGACAAAGGTGCTTACGCCAGCGTGAAGGTTGGCGCGTTTACCAATGATTTTTCTACCAATGGCGAGAACCGCTTTACATAAATCGGCGATTGCCTGCACATCATCAATCGTTTCGAGGGGATGTCCGATCATGAAATACAGTTTGATGGTAGTCCAACCGCGTGAATAGATAGCCCGGGCAGTATCCAGCAATTGCTGAGTGGAAATGGGTTTATTGATGATGTTGCGCATACGCTCGGTGGCTGCCTCAGGAGCCAGTGTAAAACCACCCTGCCGCGAACCGCGTAATTTTTCCATTAACTCCACCGAGAAGGACTCAATGCGCAATGAGGGAAGGGAAATGGTCAAATAGTGGTCACTGGTTTCACTGGCAACCCGGCTGACTAAATCAAGGATATGCGTATAGTCAGAAGAGGAAAGAGAAAGCAGAGCAACTTCTTCAAAACCGGTAGCATCCAATGCCTCCCGCACGGAAGAAACAATTTCATCAACACTTCTTTCCCGAACCGGACGGGTTACCATGCCGGCATGACAAAAACGGCATCCGCGGGTACAGCCGCGCATTATTTCAATGGAAACTCGATTATGGACGACTCCAATAGCCGGCACAATGAAACGAGTGGGGGGCTTGGGAAGTCGGGCAACCAAACGTTTTTGTATCACTTGAGGAGCGTTGGGGTGCAATCGTTGAACGGCTCGAATCGTTCCATCTTCATTGTAGGTGGGTTCATAGAGGGAAGGGACATAAATGCCGGGGATTTTTGCCAGTTCGATCAGTAAATCCTGCCTTGATGCACCGCTGGCTTTCCAGGTCTGATAAGTGTTGACGATGTCGTGGATGATTTCTTCACCTTCTCCAATGGCAAAGGCATCGAAGAAAGGGGCGATTGGTTCGGGGTTGAAAACCGCATGACCACCGCCAATCACCAGCGGATCGTGGCTGGTGCGATCACAACTGTGGAGCGGAATAGCGGCGAGATCCAGAAGGTTGAGGACATTGGTATAAAGAGTTTCATAAGGCAAGGTAATGCCCAAAATATCGAATTGTTTTACAGGGGTTTTCGATTCGAGTGCATAAAGGGGGATACCATGCTCCCGCATGGCTTTTTCCATGTCAATCCAGGGAAGGTACACTCTTTCAGCAAGGACATCATCCCTGGCATTGAGAATGTGATAGAGAATGGTTAAACCGAGGTTTGGAACGCCGATATCATAAATATCCGGGAATGCCAAAGCAACGCGGGTTTTGACACTTTCCCACTCTTTGACGATTTGATTCAATTCGCCGCCTACGTAACGGCCGGGTTTTTCAACCGTGGGTAATATCCGTTCCAAACGACGCTGGATAATTTGTTGATCCATTGTTCTTTTTTCCTCAATATACCTGTAATTGAATCTGAAATAATTTTACCTCAAAATATCCTAATTACAGCGTTGCGCGATAATATCCGCCATCCACAGAAATCATGCTTCCGGTGATATAACTGGCAGCCGGTGAGACTAGAAATGCGGCTACTCTGGCAAATTCTTCCGGTTGAGCCATTCTACCCAGTGCAATTTGAGAGGTAATTTTTTGACTTTCAATTTCAACGGTGGTGTTGTTGGCGCTGGCACGATGCTGAAGCAGTTGTTGAACCCGTTCGGTGGCTGTCCATCCCGGTAAAATGGAATTGAAACGAATGCCCTCTTTGCCCAGTTCAAGGGCAAGGCTTTTCGTCAGTCCGATGGTGGCGGCTCTTACGCTGTTTGAAAGCACCAGACCTTCAATGGGCTGCTTAACAGAGATCGAGGTGATCGTCAAAACCGCGGCAGCGACGGATTTTCGCAAGTATGGCAGAGCGGCTTGAATCAAATTGACGGCAGATAGAAAATTAAGGTTTACGGCGTTTTGCCAGTCCTCTACCGAAAAAGAATCAAACTTACCGGCGGGCGGACCACCGGCATTGGTGATGAGTATATCCAGCCTGCCCCATTTTTGTACAACCTGCTCAATCAGTCTGGAAGGAATTTCCTTTTTGGCCACATCACCGGCGATAGGGAATACCGCTTGACCGGTCAGGTTGGCAATTTTCTCTGCGGCGGTTTGCAGGCTGGTTTCATCACGTCCGTTGATGGCAACCCGCGCACCTTCCTGAGCAAGGATTAACGCCGTGGCAAAACCCAAACCGCGGCTTGCGCCCGTAACAAGAGCAATTTTATCTTTCAGGTTTAAATCCATGATGATACTCCCTTTCTTCTTAGAAGCATTCGATGCGGTGATCTACTACCTGCAGGTGAGGGAACTGCTCCTGAATGAAGATATGAACTTTTTGAAGCGATTGACTGGCAAATGAGCAATCATTACATACCAATGCACAGGCAATTAATGTTTCCTGCCAGTGGTCATTTAACCCGATTTCTGCTACAGAGATGTTGAATTCCTTATGAAGCCGCGATAAAAGCGGTTTGAGACACCCTCTTTTTTGTTTCAATGAAATGCAGGATGGCAAATGGAGATGAATGATTAATAATCCAATGGTGGGCATAGTTCAGGTTTAATAATTGTAATCTGGCCCGCTGGGGCGTCAAGCGGGTGGGTGTCTAAATCTTGTGGAAAAGAATTGGCTTGGGTACAATACAATCAAATAAAAAAATGGACCTATGATGATTTTTGACGAGAAATCCTACCAGGACACGCTTGATTATTTGTATCGGTTTGTAGATTACAGTTTAACCCGTAACTTACAATTTTCAGCCGATAAATTTGATTTGAGCCGGATGGCTGCATTACTGGAAAAACTCGGCAACCCGCAGGAAAGGTACCCGGTGGTGCATATTGCCGGTACAAAGGGGAAAGGCTCAACGGCGGCGATGATTGCGGCAGTGCTACAGGCAGCGGGGTACAAAACCGGATTTTACATTTCGCCACACCTGGAGGACTTTTGCGAACGAATTCAAATTAACCGGCAGTACATTCCAAGGTGGCGGCTGGTTGAGATTGTGGAAAAAATGAAGCCCGCAATCGAGCAAATTGAACGGCTGACCACATTCGAATTAACCACAGCAGCAGGTTTTTTATACTTTGCTGAAGAAGAGGTGGATATTGCCGTTATCGAAGTTGGCTTAGGCGGAAGACTGGATGCCACTAACCTGGTTACGCCGCTGGTTTCTGTAATTACTTCCATTTCCTATGACCATATTAAGGTGCTGGGGGATACGCTGGAAAAAATTGCCAGAGAAAAGGCCGGTATCATCAAAAATCAGCGGCCGGTAGTGAGTTCACCACAGCATCCAGAAGCCTTGACCGCAATCACGGATATTGCCAAAGAAAGAAATGCGCCACTCAGAGTGGCAAGCGACTGGTATCGTGCTGAGGTGGTGGAACGTAACCTCGCCTATCAAAGGGTGCAGATAAATCCTGCTCACGCGGATGGGAATGAAGGATTTGAAATTAAAATTCCTCTTTTAGGCGATCATCAGGTTGAAAATGCGCTGACTGCGTTGACTGCTCTGGATGTGATTAAAGAGAGCGGGTTTGAGATAAACTCAGAATCAATCCGAAGTGGGTTTGCAAATGTCAGTTGGGAAGGCCGGTTTGAAATTCTCAATCAAAAACCCGCCATTATCGTGGATGCGGCTCACAATCGCAGTTCAGCAGCGAGATTGATGCAAACCATCAATCAGTATTATCCCTCTCATCGCTTGCGGCTCATTTTTGGTGCTTCGGATGATAAAGATATTGAGGGTATGTTTGCTGAATTGTTGCCCCGTGCGGAAGAGGTCGTTTTTACTCAATCCATTCACCCGCGCTCTTTCCATGCCGAGCAATTGATTCAGCTGGCTGAGAAATACCCCCTGAAAAAGAGCGTGGTTGTGCCTTTGGAAAAAGCGGTTGAAGAGGCAATCCGTGCGCTGGATTCGTTAGATACCGTATTACTGGTTACCGGCAGTATTTTTGTGGCTGCCGGTGCCCGCAAATTTGTGCGGCAACTTTTAGGTTTACCGTTGGTACAAGATAACACGAAAAGTGGATGACCATGAAAAAAGATAACTGGATACCCAAAGACAATGATTTTGAAGAATTTTCCTCGACGCTCCATCAGCGAACCGAGGAACTTTATCAGGTGCCGGATGCCGAACCGGATGAGAATGGGCTGATCGAATGTGCGGCTTTGATTATGCGCGACATGGTAATCTTTCCGCGCATGGTTTCACCCATTTTCATCATGCCGGGGTCTAATTTGCAGGCAATCGAGGAGGCGCAATTCAATTTTGAAACGATGATTGCGCTGGTAATGAAAGATGCCGATATTGAAAACCCTCAACCGGAGGACTTTTTACCGATTGGAGTTGAGATAGCCGTTGGGCGGCTGTTGAATATTCCCGATGGTAATAATTCGGCACTCATTCAGGGCCGGCGCAGGGTTGAAATCGTGGAATATGTCCAAACCGAACCTTATTTTCGCGTTCGGGCCAGACCGATTGTAGAGCCTTCCAAAATTGGCCGGCAAACCGAAGCCTTGATGCGCACAACCCGTGATTTGTTTGAGCGCTGCGTTCAACTGGATCGCAGTCTGCCGGAAGAAGCCCATTTGTTTTCCTTGAATATTCACGAGCCGGGGTGGCTGGCCGATATGGTCGCTACGGCGATATCACTTCCATTCAACGAAAGACAGGCGCTTCTTCTGCTGGTGGATCCGGTTGAGCGGTTGAAGCGAGTGAACTGGCTGCTTGCTCAGGAATTGGATGTTTTACAACTTGAGGATGAAATTCAGAATCGCGTTCAAAGTGAAGTGGATCGCAGCCAGCGAGAGTTTTATTTGCGAGAGCAAATGAAGGCAATTCAGACGGAACTGGGCGAGGGGGATATCTTCAGCCGGGAAGTTTCGGAGCTGAGAGAGAAAGTTCTGGCAACGCCGATGCCGGACGAGGTGCGGGCAGTGGCTTTGAAGGAAGTGGATCGTCTTTCTCAAATGCCTTCGATGGCTCCGGAGGTTGGGATAATACGCACCTACCTGGACTGGATACTGGAACTGCCGTGGGTGCAGGAAACCGAGGATAATCTGGATGTTGCCAATGCCGCCAAAGTGCTGGAAAAATACCACTATGGGCTGGGCAAAGCGAAAGACCGAATTTTGGAGTATATTGCAGTACGCAGCCTGAAACCCAAGCGGCTGCGACAGCCCATTCTATGTTTTGTAGGTGCACCCGGGACAGGAAAGACCTCGCTGGGACGTTCGATAGCCGAAGCATTGGGGCGGAAATTTGTGCGCGTATCTCTGGGCGGAGTGAGAGATGAAGCCGAGATTCGCGGGCATCGGCGCACCTACATTGGAGCGCTGCCCGGCCGGATTCTGCAAACCATGCGACGGGCCGGTACGATCAATCCGCTCTTCATGCTGGATGAAATAGATAAATTAGGTTCGGACTTTCGCGGAGATCCTGCTGCCGCTTTGTTAGAGGTTTTGGATCCGGAACAAAATTATGCTTTTTCGGATCATTACCTGGAATTGCCTTATGATCTTTCCAAGGTTCTTTTCATCACCACTGCCAACACACTGGCAACGATTCCGCCGGCTCTCATGGACCGTATGGAAATCATCGAGTTTCCGGGATATATTGAAGAGGAAAAATTGGAGATTGCCAATCGATTCCTGATTCCCCGCCAGCTGGAGGAAAGCGGATTGGAAGGGGAAGATATTAAATTTCAGGAAAAAACGCTTCGGAAAATCATCCGGGAGTATACCTATGAAGCCGGGGTCCGTAATTTGGAGCGTGAAATCGGCCGTATGTGCCGCAAACTGGCGCGGTTGAAATCGGAAGGCAAACCCTTTCCTCATCGTTTACAACCGGAGTTAGTCGAAAAGTTTTTAGGTCCGCCGCAATTTTTCATGACGGAAGCCGAAAAGAAAGATGAGGTGGGAGTGGCAACCGCAATTGCCTGGACTGAAAATGGCGGGGAGATCATGCCGGTTGAAGTGGCGGTATTAGAAGGCAAAGGTAACCTGCAAATTACCGGTCAGGTGGGAGAAGTGATGCAGGAATCGGCACAGGCAGCCTTATCTTACCTTAAGTCACGCGCGCGAGAATTGGATATAGATCCAGAAGTATTTGAGCGGCTGGATATTCATATTCATATACCGGAAGGGGCGATACCCAAAGACGGGCCTTCGGCAGGCATTACAATCGCAACGGCGTTGATTTCAGCCTTTACGGAACGGGGGGTTTCAAAAGATGTGGGTATGACTGGTGAAATTACGCTCCGAGGTCGTGTGCTGCCGGTCGGCGGGGTGCGTGAAAAAGTGCTGGCCGCTCACCGCGCAGGGTTGAAAATCGTCATTTTGCCGGAACGAAACTTAAAGGATCTTATTGATCTACCGAAAAAGGTTCGGCAGGACCTTCAAATCAAGCCGGTGACTCACATGGACGAAGTCCTTGAAATTGCTTTAGGACCGAAACCACAAAAAGAATCGCTCCGGCGGAAAAAACAAGCGGCTGAAAAAGCGGAGGAAAAACCGCCTAAAAAAGAAAAAGTTGAAGAAGTTTCGGCAGGATAACAAAGAAAACGCAGCCGTGAACAGGCTGCGTTTTTTTTGCTGATTGAGTGAATGGTTATTCTTTTTCAGGTTTAACAGCAGCGGAATGAACCATTTGCTGGCGTTCACTTTGCAAGGCACGAACGCCGTTGCGGACTTGATTCAGCATCTTTTCCAGCTCCACTTCCAGACGCGAAAGAGATTCGAGGACATATTCATCCGCATCACGTTTGGTGGTTTCTGTTTCTAGACGAGCCTGTTGAATGATTTGTTCTGCCCGGGCATGGGCGGCCTGGATAATTGCATCCCGTTCGATCATCTGCTCGGCTTTTTCACGGGCTAATTGAATGGTGCGATTAGCCTCTTCCTGAGCCTGTGCCAGAATCCGATCCCGTTGTGCAAGAATTTGTTGTGCCTTTTTAATTTCCTCAGGAATTGAAACCCGCATCTGGTCAATCAAGTCCAACATGCGGTCTTCATCCACCATCACCGAATGGGTGAACCAGATCGGTCTGCTTTCATTGAATAGTTCTTCTAAACGATCCACCAAATGCAGAATGTCCATATTCTCCTCCGCTTTCCATTACAAAGAAAGGGTGGTGCAATTTTCACGCCAATTAAATAATATTATACGCATTTCAATCTCTGAGTGCAGTGATTGGCACCACAGATTGTCCATCGCCCAGTTCCTTAAACTTTTTTTTCAACGCTTCGGCAACATGCTGGGGAACCATACTGCTGATGTCTCCCCCCAGCGAGGCGATTTCACGGACGGTGGTGGAGGATAAAAAGGTGTGCTGCTCGCTGGTGATAAGCGCAATCATTTCGATATCCGGATACAGGCGGTGATTGGCCAGTGCCATACGAAATTCATGCTCAAAATCCGAGAAAACACGCAAGCCGCGAATGATGACCTGAGCGCCGACATTTTTACAAAACTCAACGGTTAAGCCGCTGTAACCAACCACGGTGAACTTGGGTTCGGCAAAGAAAGTTTGTTTTACGAGACTCAGCCTTTCTTCGGGAGTGAATAACAAATTTTTCAACGGCTTGTTATAAACAGCAATGATCACTTCATCGAACAGGCGGGCTGCACGGCGGGCAATATCCATATGCCCGTAATGGATGGGATCAAATGTACCCGGAAAAACTGCTCTGACCATGTTATTGTCCTTAACTAATATCTCCTCGTCCTTCTCCCCAGAAAGCATGCAATTTTTCGAGAAGAAGTTGGTTTTGAGGGTCACTTAACTGAGGGTCTTTTTGAAACAATTGTTGGGCAAGGTTACGGGCTTTTTCAATGGTGTGAACATCGGAGAGGTTGGCAATTCTCAAATCGGCGAATCCGGCCTGACGAGTGCCCAGAAACTCGCCCGGTCCACGTTGCTGCAGATCTCGTTCTGCCAGCAGGAAACCGTCATTGGTTTCCACCATAGCGGAAAGGCGTTCGTTTTCGGCAGCATCTTCATTATCGGGAATAAGAATGCAGTAAGACTTGGCGTTTCCGCGGCCAACCCTTCCGCGGAACTGGTGTAATTGTGCCAGTCCAAAGCGATTTGCACCTTCGATGAGCATGACGGTGGCATTGGGGATATCCACACCTACCTCAATCACCGAGGTGGAGACAAGAATATGAAATTCTTTGTCTCTAAACTGACGCATGACCTGTTCTTTTTCATCGGGGCGCATACGTCCGTGTAATAATCCAATTTTCAGGTCGGGAAAGATTTCATTTTGTAAGCGTTGTTGTTGTTGTACGGCGGCAAGCACATCTTCCGTTTCGGATTTTTCCTGATCCACCAGAGGATAAATAATAAAAGCCTGATAGCCCATTTGTATCTGAGAGCGGATAAATGTATAAGCCCGTTCGCGTTCCAAAGGGGTGAAGATGTGAGTTTCAATGGGCTGCCTGCCTGCCGGCATTTCATCCATAATGGAAAGATCCAAATCCCCATAAATGGTCAAAGCCAGAGAACGGGGAATGGGGGTTGCGGTCATTACCAGCAAGTGGGGATTATCTCCTTTTGCCCGCAAGGCCGAGCGTTGGGCTACCCCAAAGCGGTGTTGTTCGTCAATCACTGCCAGTTGTAAATTCTGAAATTCAATAGGATCTTCCAGAAGGGCATGAGTTCCAATTAACAGTTTTATGTCGCCGGCAATCAATGCTTGGCGAATTTCCTGTTTTTCTCGTTCGGGAGTATCTCCGATGAGCAACCGCACTTCGTGAGGGGCAAGTGGAGCGGATTCGTCTGCTTCGGATCGAACGAACAATTTTTGAAAACTACGATAATGTTGTTCGGCCAGGATACTGGTTGGTGCCATCAGTGCCGCTTGAGCACCACCAGTGGTTACCATTAAAATTGAAAGCGCAGCAACCACTGTTTTTCCTGAACCAACATCACCCTGAAGCAGACGGTTCATCGGGCGGCCCGAAGCAAGATCGGTGCGAATTTCGTTGATGGCACGTTGTTGTGCTTTCGTCAAAGGAAACGGCAAGCGGTTTATTTGCCCGGCAAGCCAGTCCTCTGTAACTTCAAATACGTGTGCGGTGCGGTTTTGCCAGTTTTGCTTTTGCCTCAAAACGCCGAGTTGGATGAGGAATATTTCATCAAACGCCAACCGCTGGCGCGCTAAATGGAGAGATTGATCGTTTTCCGGAAAATGGATGTGAAGAAGGGCCTGTGGGAGAGGAAGAAGGTTTCCGCTGTTGCGGATATCTTCGGGGAGAAAGTCCGGAATGCGGGGCGCCCAAAAACTCACCGTTTGAAACATCAAACGACGGAGAACTTTTTGACTGACGCCGGCTGTGAGAGGGTAAACGGGTACGATGCGATTGGTGTGCAGGTGTTCCTGTTCCAGCAATTCCCATTCGGGGTTGTTCATGCACAACCTGCCAAGGTACATATCCACTTTGCCGGAAAGTACAACCTGGACGCCGGGTTGAATGTTTTTTTCTAACCAGGGCTGATTGAACCATGAGACCCGTAAAGAACCTGTACCATCTGAAATTACTGCCTCGAATAATGTGCGATTTCCCTTTATCTCACGGAGCTGGGCTTTTTGCACCGTTCCGGCGACGGAAAGTTCTTCCCCGTAGCGAATTTGATTGATCGGTTTCATTCTCGAAAAATCATCGTAGCGGCGGGGGAAGAAATATAACAGGTCTTCCAATTTGTGGAGACCCAATTTTGCCAGATTTTGAGCATTTTTCGGACCAATACCCGGTAAGACTTTAAGATTTGCTTCTAAACCGGCCGGTTTTTTCTTGTCTTCCCGGTCCGATGGTGGGGTTGTTTTTGACGATTGATAACCGGATGTCCTGCTTGTTTCGTTCGAACTGGAAGTATTGTTTGTGCTCTCTTGATTAATGGTGGTAGATGGCGGTATTGTTTGGATCACAAACGGGCTGTTGGCGATTTCGAGAATTTCCCGAACTGTGTGTTCTCGTTGATCGGTGTTCAAGGAAGGATATTGGGAAAGTTTTTCGCATATCCGACTCACAACTGAAACGGGGAGACCCTCCTGGATTGCTTCCTGCTCCCAGGCGGGGATTATTTTATCCAGCCCCCCAACAACGGCTCGGTTATCAAAACCACGTTCAGATTCTAACTTCAGGAATTTTTTAATTTTTTCTAATGCCGATGACATGAGATTATTTTACCCTATTCTACAATGTTGGCTAAAAGATAAGGGCAGTTGAGAAGCACTGGCGAGTTAATTGGATGTTATTTTTTCGATGGCTATCAAACCAATCAGCCGAGGGCTGAAAAGCAAAGCGGTTGCTAAATTCTGGTTGTGCTCTGTGTAGCTGGTATGAGGATAATTTTCCGCAAAGGCCTGACGAATACTGCGGGTTTCGGGTAATAAAGGGGGCACACTTTGGATGATGGCGATGTGGCGCAATTGATCAAACTCCTCCACAAACTCAATGAAAAATTCAATGATATTTCGTATATTGCGCATTTTCTCGATTGGGGTAATCCGTTCGTCTTCAAAGGAAAAGACTGGCATCAGAGAAAGCATTTCACCGACAACGGCTTGTGCGGCATCAACGATGCCGTTTTGTGATAAATAAGAAAGTCCGGGACAGCAGATTACGGAATAGGTGTGGGCAGCCTGCTGTCGGATGAGGTGCTCAACCTCAATCAGGTTCGCACCTTCATAAATTGCCTGAGCGGCTAATTGTGCCAGAATTCCCAGACCGGCGGAGAAGGTATTTGTATCTATTACGACAACGGGCAAACGTCCCTTGAGGCTGGTGGCAGCCAGATTGGCATTTGAAAACGTGCTGCTCAGGTGAGAGGAATGAGTCAGTACGATGACCGCCTCAAATTCAAAACTCATGCCAATCAGCGTTTGATTAAATTTTTCGGGAGAGGGAGGGATAAGTTTTGGGGGGTGCTTTCCTCGGGCAAAGGCAGGTAATTGCGAAACTTTAAGACCCTCACCGGCAGGAAAAAACTGACCATTTAAAGAAACATCATGGGGAATGATGCGAATCAGACTTTCACCGGGGAAGGAGGGATATGGAAATTGAGCGGTATTGTCAACCAGGACGCCAATCTTTCGCATAGGTTATTCTATGGAAATGATGAGTTGATAATGGGGTTGACCACCTTCGTGAATTTCAATTTCATGTTGAGGATATTTTTCCTGAATCCTTTCAGCGATTCGATTCACTTCTTCGAGGGTTATGTTCTGACCATAAAAAAGGGTTACCCGTTCCTTCTCTTCACACTTAGCGGCCTTCAGAAGTTCAAGGCAAGCCTCATCCAGTTGTGCTGCCGAAGCAATTAATTGCCCATTTAATAAAGCGATCACCTGACCTTCCTGGACTTTTACTCCGTTGATTTCAACGGAGCGGGTAGCCGTTGTGATTTCGCCGCTTTCAACTTCGTGGATGGCTTCCTCCATTTCGGCTGCAATCTCATCAAGGTCTCCCTCAGGATCAAAACGGAGCATGACATTCAGTCCTTGAGGGACCGTTTTTGTGGGAATGACTTTAACCTTCTTAACAGAGAGCGACGCTGCATTTTGAGCAGCAAGAATGATGTTTTTGTTGTTGGGAAGAACGATGATCTGATCGGTTGGCAGGTTTTCAAAAGCCTTCAAGATCTCTTCGGTGCTGGGATTCATGGTTTGGCCGCCTTCGACAATTGCGTTCACTCCCAAACTTGCAAAAATACGTGACAACCCATGCCCCGGTGAGACAGCAATAACGGCAATTTTGCCGGGTTCACAGGGTGGAAATTCAATTTGGGGTGATGAATTCTTTTTTTCCTCCATTTGAGCAAGGAGGTTTTCAATGGCAACCTTGGTAATGGTACCAAGACTCATGGTGTATTCAATGGGTTCGTAGCGTTTTTCGGTGGGGACATGAATATGCATGCGATACATCCCGTCACCTTCACCAACCTGAATAGAGGTGCCCATCTCAGAAAGACGCTCGTAGAAACGTTCCAAATCCAACGGCTGATGAGGTCGAAAATCCACGACGACTTCGAAATCCTGGCCCGGTTCGATTTCCTCCATGGTTTCCTCCAGGTTCATTGCAGCAATTGGCTGGATGCTGGTGACGGCTGTTTCCAGAGATAACCCTTTGAGATAACGCAACATTCCCTCTAAAATGATGAATAATCCTTTTCCGCCGGAATCGACCACGCCGGCCTGTTTTAGAATTGGAAGAAGTTCAGGAGTCTTTTGAACCGATAAATCGGCTTCAAAAACGATTTTTTCCAGCCATTCCAGAGAAAGTGGTTTGCCGCTCAGTGTTTCAACTGCGGCCGCAATATCTTTTGCCACGGTCAGTATGGTTCCTTCAACCGGTCGAACCACCCCTTTGTAGGCGGTATTCTTCGCTTCTACAATGGCTTTGATAAGGACTTCTCCATCAACTTCTTCGAAATTGTCGAGAGCCCTTGCAAAACCTCTCCATAATTGAGATAAGATTACACCGGAATTTCCTCGGGCGCCCATTAATGCACCCTGCGCAATCGCATGAGCGACCTTGCCAACATTCTTTTCGTTGGAATGCAGGATTTCGTTATATGCTGCCTGCATGGTTAAAAGCATGTTGGTTCCTGTATCGCCATCCGGTACCGGAAATACATTGAGAGAATTAACCATCTGCTGGTTTGTTTTCAGCCAGAGAGTGCCGGCTTCGACCAGTTTTTTCAGTGCTACCCCATCTAGTTTCCCGGCCTGAGCAATTTCATTTGCTTTTGGCAGGGCGGATTCATTTACATCATTACCCATAGGTCTCCGTTTATTAATTCGTAATTTCTAATCCGTGTCGCTGATTCGCAAACCACGTACATGAACATTGACTTCCTTAACCGGTAGTTCGAGCCATTTTTCGATTTGATAACGTACGTTTTCTGCGACACTCGAAGTCACCATTTTAATACGAGTTCCGTATTCGACAATGATATAGAGATCAATCACAATACCACCGTCTTTGAATTCGACCTCCACTCCTTTGGAGGGGTCTTTAACAATTTTGTTGGCCAGATCTTCAGCCAGATTTTTGGCGGCGAGGCCAACTACGCCGTAGGATTCTGTGGCGGCCAAATGGGCAAGCGATGCAATTGCCCGATGTGAAATATAGATATTACCCAGTGGATTCGGTTCACTCATGGTCATAGTCCCTCTTGTATAAAACAATTGTGCTTGAAAAAAGATGCGCTGTGTGGTAAAATGGCAACTTGCGTCTGGTCAATAAGCGATCGGAAATCAGTTTTGTTGCTGGAAAGGATTTGATCATCATGGCAAAATGTGAACGGTGCGGTAAAACAACGACTTTTGGTCATAACCGTAGTTTCTCCATGCGGGCTACCAACCGGACTTATAAACCCAATTTGCAAAAAGTAACCCTGATGGAGGGCGGAAAGAAAGTACAGCGCGTTTTGTGCGCAAAATGCATTCGTACATTGGTAAAGACCAGTTAGTTTCATCATCTGGTTTTGCTGCGGCGCTAGCCGCGGGATTGAATGTGCGGCGAAAGCCGCATTTTTTTATTTAATGGCAAACGAAGGGAACGAACCCCTTCAGCAATCCCAAGGGGATGTTTGAAAATGGCCGTGGCGGCTACAAAACAATTGGCCCCGGCATCTGCAACGGAAATGATGTTCTCTGAATTTATTCCTCCGTCAACCTGTAAAATTGCAGCGGGATTGGTCTGGTCCAACAGTTTTCTGATGGCGTTAATTTTTTGAGTGCTTTGGGGAATAAATGACTGGCCGGAGAATCCGGGGTTTACCGACATCACCAATACCAGATCTATGAACGGCAGGACCGCTTCAATGGCATGCACTGAAGTGCCGGGATTGAGTACAATACCTGCCTTTGCGCCAAGGGTTTGGATATATTGAAGTGTTCTATGCACGTTGGGATTGCCCTCAATATGGATGCTAATCCAGTTTGCGCCGGCATTGAAAAAAGACTGAATGTGATTTTCTGGCTTTTCGATCATTAAGTGCACATCGAGCGGCAATCGGGTGATTCGACGGCAGGTCTCAACGATAAAAGGTCCCATCGTAATATTGGGGACAAAATGGCCATCCATCACATCAATATGGATCCAATCCACCCCGGCATCTTCGGCCTGCCGGATTTGATCCGCGAGGTTGGAAAAATCTGCTGAAAGGATGGATGCCGAGAGGTAATACATTCCGGTTGCAAACTTTCAAATGGGTGGGTTGAAGGAGAACCAGATATACAACCAAAATGGAATTAATCCTCCCACTGCCAGAATAGCCAGTAAAGAAAGAAAAATGGTCAACCAATCAATATTAAAAACAGCGTCTTCCTCTGGGGATGCTGCCGATTGAACTGGTGGGGGTTGAACGGTCTGCAATGGGATGTATTGAGGTTGAGTTTCGGCATTGTTATTGAAATCAGGATTAGAACTGGTGATTGGCGTTTCGCTATTTTGAATAAAGGTCGAAAGCACCCGCGCGAACTGATCGGCAGTGCGGTATCGGGCGGCGGGTTCCTTTGCCAATACTTTGAGAATAATTTGTTCGAGGGTGGGAGGAATTTCGGGGTTGAAACGGCGAGGGGGAGGGGGCAGCACCTCGCGGTGCATACGGGCTAATTCCACCGGATCGCTATTTTGGAAAGGTAACCGACCGGTAACCATTTCATAAAGAACAACCCCTAAAGAATACACATCTGAGGCGGGCGAAGGGGGTTCACCTGCCGCCTGCTCCGGCGAAAAATACAACGGCGACCCCCAAACCACGTCGGATTTCTCATCCGGGTGAACGGTGGCCATCGCGCGGGCAATACCGAAATCGGTGACTTTGATGCGTTGATCGGGGGTTACCAGGATATTATGCGGTTTGACATCGCAATGAATCAAACCGGCACGATGTGCATACCCAATGCCGGTTGCTGCCTGAACAATAATATTGACCGCTTCATCAATGGGCAGCCGATTGCGTTCGCGAATGATGGTTTTCAGGTCGGTGCCCGGCAAGTATTCCATGACGAGATAAAGTCGGTCTGAATCAAAACCGAAATCATGTACGGTGACAATATTGGGGTGGGAAAGATTGGCTGCGGCTTTGGCCTCCAGCCGGAATCGTTCGCGGAAGGCTTCGTTTTTCGAATAATCCTCGCGAAGTATTTTGATGGCAACCGGTCTTTCCAGCATGGTATCACGCCCCAAATACACAACGGCCATTCCCCCTGTTCCTATTGTTTGGAGCAGCTGATACCGATTGCCTAGAATGGGTACAACGGTTTTCGAATCGTCCATATCCAGATTATATTGGTTGAATTATATCATACCTGCTCAAATCAAAATTTCATCCTGCTACGAGTTATAATCAATAAAATCCATTTTCGGGGAAGAAACAATGAAAACGATGCTCTCATTCCTGAAAAATCGGCCGGTACAACTTCTATTGATCGCAATCCCTCTAAGCCTTCTTGCAGAAGCGGCCCACTGGGGCACTGTCTGGGTATTTGCTTTTTCGGCATTGGCGGTAGTGCCATTGGCGGCGTTGATCGGCGAATCGACCGAAGCGCTGGCCTCATTTACCGGACCCAGAATCGGGGGGTTATTGAACGCCACACTGGGGAATGCCGCCGAATTAATCATCACGATTCTGGCGATTAGACGGGGGCTTTTGGAGTTAGTCAAAGCATCAATTACGGGATCTATATTAGGTAATTTGTTACTGGTCATGGGGTTGGCCATGTTCCTTGGCGGAATGAAAAATGGAACTCAAAGATTTGACCGCCAGCAATCCTCGAATCATGCGGTGATGCTTGTACTGGTGATTGTGGCATTGATCATACCTTCCTTTTTCAGCCACTCCATTGGTGATGAGGGCAGCTGGGGGGTCGAAGCGCTCAGCCTGGGGGTTGCCAGTGTGATGATCCTGTTGTATGCGGTAGGTCTGGTATATACTCTGAAAGTTACTAAAAGTCCCATTGCAGTCAGCCCACACGATGCAAAATCCTCAACAACTTCGCATTGGAAGCCTTCTCGCGCGGTAGCGATTCTGGCGGCTTCTACTTTGGGGGTGGTTTTGATGAGCGAAATACTGGTTGGCTCGGTTGAAGAGGTGGTTGTGTCGCTCGGTGTATCGGAGTTCTTTTTGGGGATTATTCTTATTCCCCTGATTGGCAATATTGCCGAACATTTGGTTGCTGTGACTGTGGCCGTTCGCAACAAGATGGATCTTTCAATTGAAATTGCGGTTTCCTCCAGTTTGCAGATTGCCTTATTCGTGGCTCCGCTGCTGGTTTTTCTCAGTTTGTTTATGGGGAATCCTTTAACCCTCATTTTCAACCGGTTTGAATTACTGGCTTTGGGAGGGGGTGTGGTTATTGCAGCGATGGTGGCTTTCGATGGGGAATCAAACTGGCTGGAAGGGGCAGCCTTGCTGGGGGTTTATTTGATCATGGGGATTGGATTTTTCCTGCTGCCAACCGGAGGGTAATAGATGAAATGGATCGCAGGAAAGGGATGCGGAACCTATATTTTGGCTGGATTCATTGCGGTATTAATGATAGGCGGAGTAATAACGGCTGCATTGTTGTTAAAGCCTGAAAGGCAAGAAGCAAGACCTCAAGCCACCGCAATTTTAACGATTGTCCCTGCGCCAACCTCAACGATGGGAAGTCAAATGTCCCTTTTTTCCACCCCCACTGCTACCCAACCCCCTTTGGCAATCACCATTGATGGGATTGGCATCGGGGTGTATGTGCAAATTTCCGGTACCGGTGGTGATGGGTTGAGGCTTCGGCGCGAGCCGGGCATCAATTCGGAGGTCTTGTTTCTTGGCTATGAATCGGAGGTGTTTAAAGTGGTCGAAGGGCCAAGGGAAGCGGATGGCTTCACCTGGTGGTACCTGACCGCTCCGTATGATGAGAAAAGGAGCGGTTGGGCGGCTTCCAGTTTTTTGCGGGTGATTGATTTAAATAGTGATTCTCAACCATGAGATGAGGTGTGCTGATGGACTATTCTCCACAAAAGATTTCTGCCAATCGTGCGACTCGATTGTTAATGATTGAGTGGAACGATGGCCACGTATCTACCTACCCTTTTGGTCTGCTCAGGGCGGCCTGTCCATGCGCTTCTTGCCGCGGAGGCCATGAAAATATGCGTTCCGAACCTGATGAAGAGGTTTTTGAGGTGGAATTACCCGAATCTCCGGCAACCCGCATGAGAAAGCTGGAAGCAGTGGGCAGTTATGCCATTACGATAGAATGGGAAGATGGCCATCACTTTGGGATATTCAACTGGAGTTATTTACGAAAATTGTGCCCCTGTGAAATTTGCCGGCCAAAGAAATGAACCTTATAAATCGAAGTAAAGTTCAATTTCATAGGGGTGCGGTCGAGTTCGTATCTGGGTTTCCTCACAGCGTTTTGCGCGAATCCACTCGGCAATTATTTCTTCGCTGAAAACGCCACCCTGCAGGAGAAAATCATGATCTTCTTCCAGAGCGCGCAGGGCCATATCCAACGAGGTGGGCAGGCTGCGAATGGTGGCGCGTTTCTCTTCCGGCCATGAAAATACATCTTCGTTAATCGGGCCAAAACCGGCTTCTGTGGGATCAATCTGGTTCTTAATTCCATCAATGCCGGCCATTAACATGGTAGCCATGGCAAGATAGGGGTTGCAGGTTGCATCCGGCGGCCGAAATTCGAAGCGAACTTTATCCGGTTGAGTTGCGTATTTAGGTACGCGGATGGCGGCGCTGCGATTGCCACTGGAAAAGAAACAATTAACCGGGGCTTCGAAGCCGGGTACCAGCCGGCGGTAAGAATTCGTACTGGCATTTGTGATGCCCAAAACGGCTGGGGCGTGTTTCAGTAACCCGCCAATGTAATACAAAGCGGTTTTGCTGAGTAAATTTGGCCCATTTGGATCGTAAAAAATATTGATGCCATTTTTCAGCAATAATTGATGGAAGTGCATTCCATTACCGGCTTCTCCAAATAATGGTTTGGGCAGAAACGTGGCCGTTTGTCCATGTTTTAATGCGACCATCTTGGTGACATACTTGATAAGCATGGATGCGTCACCGGCGGGCATCATTTCAAGAAGGGGTGTCTCAATTTCGCATTGCCCGGGGCCGCCGACTTCGTGATGATGATACTTTACCTTAAGCCCCGTTTCTTCGAGGGTTTTGACAATTTCGGAACGAAGATTGAAGAGCTGGTCACGGGGAGGTATGGCATGATAACCACCATGGAGCGGTATATAGTGGCCGTGCCCTCCCTGCGCGCTATTCCAGTTTGATTCAATCGAGTCAACTCGATAAGAGGCAACGTTCACACCGTTTTCAAAGACGACGCGGTTAAAGATATAGAACTCAAATTCCGGTCCCCAAATTGATTTATCCGCAATTTTTGTTTGGATCAGGTAATTCTCGGCGCGGCGGGCAATCTCGCGTGGATCGGAGGAAAACATTTCTTTTGTGTCGGCTTCCATGGTGTTGCAAATGAAGCTCAGGGTGGGATAATCCCAAAAGGGGTCAACAAAACCGGTGGTCAGATCGGGAATGAGAACCATATCACCGGCGCGAACAGATTTGAAGCCAACGCTCGAACCATCAAAACCAACTCCATCTTCCATGAGAGAGGGGGTAAATTGAGAAGCAGAAATGGTCACATGGTGCCATCGTCCCCACAAATCAACAAATTTCAAATCAATCATGGAAATTCCATTTTTCTTAACGAAATCCAGAGCCTGATCGAAGTTTGTGAACACTTGATTCTCCTGTTATGGTTCAATATTAAACAAAAACGACTTTTTTCAAGAAGAAAATCCTGAGAAAAAGTCGTTTTATCCGGAGTTCGGTGAGCATAGGTAATATTTATTCTAAACAACAATTGCATCTGAGTCTAGATTGATGACCTGCCGGGTTGGAAGTTGTATGTCGAATGCAAGGAGTAATTTAGTTGCAATTTGAGGGTTTGAAGATATAATTTTAACAACCCGAAGATTACCCAGTCATTCTTCAATCCATTGATTTTTATCTCTAAATCCTTGCCCATTGGATTAATCAATTATTATCAATTTTTCGGGGGAATGTAGTATCGGTCCCGGGAGGCTAAGCTGGATACTCATCGAATCACTCAAAGTTTTAGTGGCGGACAAGGACCTGTCAAACAACTTCAGACGGGTTTTGTTTTAGTTGATTATTGGTGTGGGCGGGATGGGTTCTGTATACCGGGCGCGCGACCTGCATTTTCCGAACGTGATTAAACTTGTGGCAGTAAAAGAAATGATTAATCAGGCACGCGACCCGCTCGTGCGGCAAACTGTCGTTCAAAATTTCGAGCGCGAGGCCAATATTCTAGTTACTTTAAACCATCCCTCGATTCCAAAGATATTTGATTATTTTTCCCATGATGAACGCTCCTATCTGGTTCTGGAGTATATCAACGGTAAAGATTTGGAAGCGATTCTGAACGAAAGCGAAGGCCCAATTTCTGAAGACAAGGTTATCACATGGGCCATCGAGATTTGTGATGTACTGGAGTATTTACACAACCACAAACCGGAACCGATCATTTTCAGAGACATGAAGCCATCGAATGTTATGATCAACCAGCAAGGGCATGTCGTACTGGTTGATTTTGGTATTGCAAAGATGTTTCGCGAAGGGCAAAAAGGAACAATGATCGGTACGGAAGGTTATTCACCCCCAGAACAATATCGCGGCGAGGCTTCTCCGCTAGCCGATATTTATTCCCTCGGAGCGACTTTGCACCATTTGTTGACAAAGCGGGATCCCCGTATGGAACCGCCGTTTTCTTTTGCGGAGCGGCCTATTCGACAAATCAATCCGGCAGTGAGCATCGAACTGGAAACGGTGATTCAAACTGCCTTGAAATATTCTCCGCAGGAGCGTTTTCAATCTGCGGCGGCAATGAAAGAGGCTCTCTTGAATGCCGCAAAGAAAACCGGTGCGTTATCCCGAATTACCTTGCCGGCGGTAGTAACAGAGCAAGTTGTCAAACCGATCTGGATATTCCGTTGCGAGGATGAAATTAGGGGATCGGCCTCTTATGATAATGGAACAATTTTTGTTGGTTCTTACGATCACAATCTTTATGCAATCGATGCAGCCAGCGGTGAGTTTAGGTGGAAATTTCCCACCAATGGAGGAATAGTTACCCGTCCGGCAATTACCAACGATCTGGTATTTGTGGGATCGGAAGACGGCAATTTGTATGCCATTCTTCCGAAGACCGGTAAGATGGCATGGAGTTTACCGCTTGAAAGTCCCATTCGAAGTTCACCAAAAATTGTTGAAGGACATGTCTTTTTCGGATGCGACGACGGCTTTTTTTACGGGGTTAATGTGATTTCAATGCGCCGGGTTTTGAAGGTGGATGCCGGTATGGCGATTCGTTCTTCTCCAGCCGTTACGAACGATTTGATTTATTTTGGGAATGAGGGTGGTGATTTCTTTTGTGTGGATTTTCGGGGGCAGATAAAGTGGCGTTTTCGGGCAAAACGAGCGATTACATCTTCTCCCCTTGTAACTCAGGGGATCGTATACTTTACATCTGTTGATGGATCGGTTTATGCCCTTGATGCAAAAAGCGGTTGGGTGATCTGGCGGTACAGGATGATGAAAGGATCGGTTTCATCACCCTATCGAGAAGACCATTATTTGTTGTTCGGTTCGGCCGATGGAAATATTTACTGTATAGACGCCAATAACTCCCGCGAAATTTGGAAATTCCAAACCAATCATCAGGTAAGTGGATCGCCAATAGTCCACAAAGATATGGTATTTTGCGGTTCGGCGGATGGAAATTTATATTGCCTGGAATTAAAAACAGGTCGTTTAAGATGGAAATTTGCCACCGAAGGCCCCATTACCAGTACCCCATTAGTGTTCAATGATACCGTTTATTTTGGTTCGGCAGACCATATCTTCTACGCCATTCTGGTTTAAGTGGCGAGAATATTCGGAGGACTTGTGCTAAAGTTTTTAAAGGATCTTTTCAAACCAGAAAATAAACAGACTGTTCAAACCCGACCTCTTGCTGAAAACATCCAGACTGCTCCCTTAACGGAGGAACAATTACAGGTTGTTTCCATTCCAACGGTTTCGATGTCACCTCCCCATTTTCTTGTGGGTTGTGGGCAATCTGCCGGAAGACAAAGGGAACATAATGAGGATGCACTATTCTCAATTTCGGCGGTTCTTGCAGATGGGAATAATGAAATTCCATTTGGTTTGTTTATTGTGGCAGATGGTATGGGGGGCTATGAATATGGGGAAGTTGCCAGCAGTGTGGCTGCAAAGGCGGTTGTTGAAACCATTTTGAAAAAGATTTATCTGCCCCATATTGGGCTGGATGAAGAAGCAACGGGTGAGAGTTTGCAGGAAGTAATGGAATCTGCCATTGCAAAGGCTCAGCAAGCAGTAACCCGGCGGGCGCCCGGTGGCGGCACAACCTTGACCGCGGCTTTGGTACTTGGCGAACAGGTGACCATTACTCATGTCGGTGATAGCAGAGCTTATTTTATTTTCCCGGATGGCAGAATGCAACTGATCACGCAGGATCATTCCCTGGTGAGGCGTCTTGTAGAGCTGGGACAAATTACCGAGCAGGAAGCTGCGGTACATCCCAACCGGAATGTATTATATCGAGCCCTTGGTCAGGCAGAACCATTCCGCCCGGATATCCAATCATTACCGATGCCGCATCCGGGATACCTGATGATCTGCAGTGATGGGTTATGGGGTGTGGTACCGGAAGCGGAAATTTTTCAAATCATAGCAAGTGCTCGAAATCCTTCAGTGGCATGTAAAAACCTTGTGGATGCAGCAAATTTGGGTGGAGGCCCCGATAACATCAGCGTGATTCTGGTTCAGTACTTTTAAGTGAACCTCGCTATGAAAACGAGTTTTTACCAGATCCTCGAAATTCCTTATAATGCCAGTCCGGAAGAAATTCGCTCGGCATATTTCGAGGCTGCAAGACGTTTCCACCCCGATGTAAATCCAGATCCATTTGCCAAACAAAAGTTTCTTCAAATTCAAGAAGCTTATGAGGTTTTATCGAACCCCAAGAAGCGGGCAGCGTATGATGAACAACTGCCCGCAGAATTCAAGGAACTTCCTGCTGTTGATATTTCCATTACTTACGGACGCTCTCAAATTCCCCTGCTGGACGAACCTCAGCTTTTTTATGTATTGGTAGAACTGGAAACACCCAAACAACCTGACCCTAAATATCTTCCTCCCGTTCATATTTGCCTTGTTTTGGATCGCTCTAATTCGATGCGTGGTGAGCGAATTGAAATGGTAAGGCAAAATATCATCTTGCTTACCAAAAAGCTCAGACCCAAGGACAGATTATCCCTTGTTGCTTTTAGCGATCGAGCAGAAGTAATTTTACCTCCCAAGGAAATGGAAGATATTGCGATTATTGAGGGGGTTTTGAACAAAATTCAGGTTGGCGGTGCTACGGAAATTTTTCAGGGTTTGTCAACTGGCTACGACCTGATTCAACGCTTCAGCCGCGAAGGAATGATCAAACAGTTGATCTTAATCACGGATGGACATACTTACGGGGATGAACAGAACTGTATTGATCTGGCTGCTCAGGCAAGAATTGATGGAGTTCCCATCAATGCGTTGGGTATCGGGGATGAATGGAATGATACATTTCTGGATCAAATTGCATCGGTGAGTGGCGGGAATGCCATATATATAAACAAAAGCGAAGATCTCACTCAATTCATTGAAAGTAAAATGAGATCTATATCAGTAAGTTATGCGCGAAAAATAGAATGGTTCTTTAACCTGAATGAAGGTATAGAATTGCGATATGTATTCCGTATCCATCCGGATATTACCCCCCTTGGCAATGAATCGCCCATACCGCTGGGTACAATTGAATATGGAAAAAAAACCAGCATTATATTGGAATTCAAACTTCCTGCGCTGAAAGATAAACCATCGGAAATCCAGTTATTAAAAGGTTTTATTCAGATGCAAGTGCCCTCGTTAGCAAATCCGTTTGCGCGTTATGCGGTTAATCTTTCACGCCAGATTAGAGAAAACTGGCAGATTGAAAAGCCGCCCACATCAATCCTACAAGCCATGTCAAAAATTACTCTATACCGTTTGCAAGAGAAAGCCCGATTAGAAGTCCAATCGGGAGATATCGGAAAGGCGACGCGGCATTTGCAGCATCTGGCCACGCATTTGCTGGCTCAAGGCGACCGTGAATTGGCTAAAACGGTGCTGGTTGAAGCAGATCATATTCAGAGAACTCATTCTTTTAGCAAAGAAGGGGATAAAAAGATCAAATATGGTACACGCGCGTTGTTTTTACTGCCCAGTTCGACGGGGAGGGAGTTATGATCCGTTGTCCTAATTGTCAACATCAGGAATTGCCGGGGGCTTTGTTTTGCAGTGAATGCGGAGCGCAATTAACGGCGGTAGATACGATGACCACCCAAAATTTGGAAAAAGTCAATTCGGATATTCTTAATGGAAGTGCGGTCTTTACCAGCGCTCCACCATTGGAAGAAAAAATCGAACCCATTACTGTGGGCGGTGTGGAACCGGTGGTTTCCTTGCACATGATTGATTCTGGAAGAACGATTCACTTAAGTGGTCGGACAGAGTTTTCTTTGGGGAGAATTGCCGAAGGGCAGCCGATTTTACCTGATGTGGATCTTTCGGAGTTTGAGGCTTATACGCAGGGTGTTTCCCGGTTACATGCCGCCATTAAGATTGGAACACAACGGGTATCTATTATGGACCTGGGCTCAGCGAATGGAACTCGAGTTAACGGGCAAAAAATTGTTCCTCATGTGGATTATCCTGTTAAACACGGCGATGTCATAGCGCTGGGAAAACTCAAATTTCAATTAATCATTCACAAGTGACCGGGATTTCGCGATGCCAACTCTAATATTACACATCGTCAATGAAGATCCTGTGGTTGGAGATGTGGATGCTTTGCCATCCCCAACGGATAATTTGATCATTGTAAAAAATCCTCGGAAACGGGACGGAAAAGATCTTCACTATCTTGAACCCAATGTTACAACGGTGATGTGGCCAATGAGCCGTATTACCTATATCGAAGTGCTGCCAGCCGCAGAAGACGAAGAAATCATTACCTTTGTAAGGGAATAAAAAAACATGTCGCAAGATGAAGATTTCAAGAATCGCGTCATCCTCGTTGTAGATGACGAGGAACGTATGGCTCGCTTTATTCGGCTCAATCTGGAACACGATGGATTCCGGGTGGTTGAAGCGCACCGTGGATTAGAAGCAATTCAACAACTCAGGGATGCCATGCCGGATGTGGTCATTTTGGATGTGATGATGCCTGATTTGGACGGCTTTGAAGTTTTAAAGATGATCCGTGAGATCAGCAATGTGCCGGTGATCATGTTAACTGCCAAAGGAGAAGAGGATGATCGAGTGCGGGGACTGGAGTTAGGCGCAGATGATTATGTGACCAAACCTTTCAGCCCTCGCGAACTGGTCAGTCGGGTAAAGGCGGTACTGCGCCGCACCGAAGCAAGCGGTTTTGGTGCGAAGGAAGTTTACGAAATAGACGATCGTTTGAAAATTGATTTTGGAAGAAGAGAGGTATGGGTTGAGGGGAAGCTGGTCAAGCTCAGGCCAACGGAATATCGTTTGTTATATCACCTGGTTCAAAATGCGGGCTGGGTGATGACTTATGATCAACTACTCTCGAAAGTATGGGGGTATGAATACCGTGATGAACCTCACTATGTGAGGCTGTATATCAATTATTTGCGTCAGAAACTAGAAAAAGATCCGGCCAATCCCAAATATATCTTGACGGAGAGGGGTGTTGGTTATCGGTTCGTTGATTTTTCAAGAGAAGGGTCAAAAAAGGTGGCCGACTAGCGGGTTTTGACATTCAAAGTCAAGCGTTATTTGAAAAGTTCTGCAGCAAATGGCTTATAAAAACAGAATGGCTGTAACTTTTTTGGGGAATTTGAATCTAATTACCATGGATTTTTTACCAGATGGTATACTCAGGTTTATATTACACTTATTGAGGAGAAAAAATGATCAAAGAGCCAGTTCATGTAACCGATGCGGCGTTTGAGAAAACGGTTCTTCAGTCGAGTTTGCCGGTTATTGTGGACTTCTGGGCACCGTGGTGCGGTCCCTGCCGAATGGTTGCACCGATTCTGGATAAAATTGCAGCCGAATATGCCGGTAAATTAATCGTTGCCAAAGTAAACACAGACGAAAACCCGGAATGGGCTATGCGATATGGTGTTCAGGGAATCCCGACCATGTTGTTTATTGCCAATGGAAAGGTCATTCACCGGCAGGTAGGGGCTTTACCGGAGGGAATGCTCCGTGAGGTGCTAAATCAATTTTTGGAAGTGGTACAAAACGCGACAACCAATAAAAATTGATCTCAGGTTAAATAAAAAATCCCGGTGAAATCAGCCGGGATTTTTTATCTTCAATTATTCGCTTACTCTCTGGATTTTTGCTCCCAAAGCGGCCAATTTTTGATCAACTTTTTCGTAACCGCGGTCAATTTGACCGATATTACGAATCACAGAAGTACCTTTGGCTGAAAGGGCTGCCAGCACCAGTGCCATTCCGGCTCGAATATCCGGGCTTTCCATTTTCTCCCCATAAAGTTCGGTTGGGCCTTGAACGATGCAGCGGTGCGGATCGCATAATACAATTTGAGCTCCCATTCCCACCAGTTTGTCAGTGAAAAACATGCGGCTGGGGTACATCCAGTCATGGAAGAGGACGGTACCTTTGGATTGGGTTGCAACGACAAGCGCAATACTCATCAGATCGGTTGGAAAAGCAGGCCAGGGCATTACGCTGATTTCGGGAATTGCGTTTCCTAAATCGGGTTCAATGACCAGTTTTTGATCAGCAGGTACATAAATATCATCGCCGCTGGTTTCCCAGTGTACCCCAAGCCGGCCGAATACAAGGCGAATCATATCCAGATACTGGTTGCCGGCATTGCGAATCCAGATTTCCCCATGAGTAACTGCTGCTGCGCCAATGAAACTGACCACTTCCAGATAATCCGGACCGATAGTAAATTCTCCGCCATGGAGTTTTTCAACGCCGGTGATGTGTAAAGTGTTAGAGCCGATATTTTCAATTTTTGCCCCCAGCGAATTGAGGAAATGACAAAGTTCCTGAATATGAGGTTCAGAGGCCGCATTGCGGATGACGCTTTTCCCTCTGGCGGTTACACAGGCCATGATGGCATTTTCGGTGGCAGTTACACTGGCCTCATCCAGCAAAATATCAGCACCAGTCAGACCGTTTGCTGAAAAGTAAAAATAACGATCATAAGTTACTTTGGCGCCCAGTTTAGTCAGGGCCAGTATATGAGTGTCAACTCGGCGGCGTCCGATCACATCACCACCCGGAGGGGGCAACCGTAACTCACCCATTCGTGCGGTCATCGGGCCGGCGAGAAGAATTGAGGCGCGAATTTTTCTGGTTAGATCGGGATCCAAATCCGCCGGTCTGATTTCTTTGGCCTGAACCCGCCAGGTGTGGTTATCCAGAGGGAGGATTTCCACACCCAGACTTTCCAGTAATGCACGCATGGCGCGCACGTCCAGAATATCAGGCACATTCCGTAATATAACTGGCTCGTCGGTAAGAATACAGGCAGCCAGCAAAGGCAAGGCTGCATTTTTATTCCCTGCCGGAGTTACTTCTCCGTGTAATGGATGTCTTCCCTCGATAATAAATTTTTCCATTTGTACCTCCGTGCTGTTGATAGTATTATAAATCATTAGAGAAAATGAAAACGCCAAACTTGTGAAATTAAACTCAAAGGATGAAAAGAATGTACATCATTGACGAAGGAAATCCCGCTCAATTCCCAATTCTGATGCTGCATGGTTTGGGAGCCAACGCACAATCGTGGCATTTTCAGATTCCTGCACTTGCAGGAGGGGGCTTTCGTGCTGTGGCACCGGATTTACCGGGGTTTGGACGTTCTACCTTCAGTGGAAAAGAATGGTCACTGGATAGGGTATGTCAGGAAGTAGTTAATCTTTTGAATGAAAGGAATATTTCCAGTTGCGGATTATTGGGAATTTCGATGGGAGGTGTAATTGGACTTAAACTGGCTGCGGATTATCCGCAGATCTTTCAGATGAGTATCCTTGTGAATACTTTTGCAGTATTACGACCGAAAAGATGGAACGAAACGTGGTATTTTCTCCGGCGGGGACTGCGCGCATTCCTGGTTTCTCCGCGCTCGCAAGCAAAACTGGTAGCGAAAAGAATCTTTCCCGAAGAGGAAAAAAAGTTATTCAGAAAAATGCTGGAAGAAAGCATACAACAGGCAAATCCGGTAGTCTATCGCAAGGCTATGCTATCTTTAGCGCTTTTCGATGGTACGAGACTGGCAAAGCGGATTTCTAACCCTGTGCTGGTAGTGAGCGGCGAGAGAGATACAACCGTTCCGTTAGCTCTCCAAATGAATCTGGTTTCCTTACTTCCGAATGCTGCTCATGTGATCATTGAAAATGCCGGACATGCTTTACCCATTGATCAACCAGCGTTGTTTAATCGTCTGATGCTGGCTTTTTATTCAAATCCTTCTGAAATTGTGCGGGCATACGCGTCTAAATCGGTCAACGGCTGTTTGCAGGAAAAGTTTTGACAAATATAAGCGGTTACCCGGTTTTCTAAAAGAGATTTGGTTTTTAATATCGCCGGCAGATCGCTGGAGGCCGGGGTGGGGGTATGAGCCAGAATACGACGCGGATGGTATGGAGTCGTTGTGGGGTTCAACCATTTTCTGTAATCGGTGGGTGAATGTGGAGGATAAATCAATGCGATTTGCTGTATAGGGCCAGCGGCGAAATCCTGTATCTGGAGCCAATAGGCAAATGCGGTTGGATATTCTGCGGCTGTTTGTTGGAGGGTGGCGAGTAGCGAAACTGCTGTTTCAAAATAGGGGGAATTTTCCTCAAAGGCCGAAAAGAGGATAAGCGCATGAGCGGCTAAGGCATTGCCCGATGGTATGGGATTATCCTGCGGGTATTTGGGAAGGACGGGTAAATTGGAGGAAGTACGGGGAGTATCGTAAAAGCCGCCTTTGGGGTCGCGAAATTCGGCGAGCATGTACTCAATCAGTTTACCGGCTGCGGTAAACCAGCGGGGATTTCCATCAAATTGATAAAGCACCAGCATCGCAACTGCTAAGCCGGCGTAATCTTCCAAAAATGCGGGCGTGCGGCAATTTCCATTCCGCCACGTGCGGTAGAGGGTATCATTGATGAGCATATTATCCAGTAAAAAGGCGGCATTGTTCCGGGCGGCTTGAAGAAAATCGGCACGTTTTAAAAAATAGCCCGCTTCGGCAAAGGCGCGTAAGGCTAAAGCATTCCACGAAACGATGATTTTATCGTCCGTGTTGGGGCGAGGGCGAGTTGAACGGTAAATTAGCAATTTCTCATACGCCTTTTCTAAAAGTGAAAGGTACTCATCCGCCGAAATATTCAATTCCTGCGCAATATCCACAGGGGAAGCGCGGCTTTGCAGAATGATTTTGCCTTCGTAATTTCCCTCTTCAGGTAAGGGATAGGTGAAAGTAAAAATATCTCGCAGAGGTTGTTCTTGTAAAACGGCGATGATTTCCGATTTGCTCCACAGGTAAAACTTTCCCTCTTCACCTTCTGAATCGGCATCCAGGCTGGAATAAAAACCTCCCTGGGGATGGGTCATTTCGCGCAAAATGAACTCAAGCGTGCGTTCGCAAGTGCGGCGATAGGTCAGGTTTCCTGTTATCAGATATGCGTGGAGATAAGCCTGAGCCAATAGAGCGTTATCATAAAGCATTTTCTCAAAATGAGGGACAAGCCAACGGCTGTCGGTACTGTACCGATGAAATCCTCCTCCCACTGCATCCCACAAACCACCTTTTTGCATCATATCCAACCCATGTTGAACAATTTCAAAGGTTTGTGGATTCTTGCGAAAGTACCGATGGATAAGAAAGTCAATCACCATGGGTTGGGGGAATTTTGGCGCTCTTCCCCAACCACCATTTTGGCGGTCGTAATACTGGATGAGGGATTGAGTTGCCTGATCCAGCCATGTGTTTTCAATTTGTGGTGAGTTAACGGCTTGCCATTGATTTGTTTCTTGAAGATATTGGGTGATTTTTTCGGAGATCGAGTGTATGCTTTCTCGCTCTGTTTGCCAGACTCTTTGAATACCCTGTAGAACTTCGATGAACGATGGCATTCCATATCTTGGAACCGGAGGAAAGTAGGTGCCACCGTAGAAAGGTTGCAAGGTCGGGGTCAGAAACACGCTCATAGGCCAGCCGCCCTGACCGGTCATTGAAACCACGGCACTCATGTAGAGATTATCCAGATCGGGGCGTTCCTCGCGATCCACTTTGATTGAAACAAAGTACTTATTGAGGAAAGAAGCAAGCAGGGGGTCTTTAAAGGATTCCTCTTCCATGACATGGCACCAGTGACATGCGGCATATCCAATGGAAAGGAAGATTGGCTTGTCTTCTGATTTTGCTTTGTTGAGCGCTTCCTCCCCCCATGGATACCAGTCCACCGGATTTTGGGCATGTTGAAGAAGATAGGGGGAGGTTTCGTGGATTAAACGATTGGTCATTTTTTACTGCCCTCAATTCTTTATCAATCATACCTTAAAACTCTAATAATTTGCGGGGAATATCATCGAAATACAACCGTCATATCATCTTGTACTGCTGAAAAATGGGGGTATACTCTCAATAGTATTTATCCTTTATTATCCTATTCAGCGAGGTCAAAATGATTTCTGTTGAAAAAGTGGACTTATCCAACAAGAAAGCAGTCAATGAATTCGTGGAATTCCCTTTCAAGATTTATAAGAATATTCCCCAATGGGTACCTCCCATCCTCAGTGATATCAAACTGATGCTCAATCCAAACAAACATCCCTTTTATGAGCATTCGGAAGGGGAGTTTTTTGTTGCACGGCGGAACGGAGAGATGGTTGGACGGATTGGAGCATTGGAAAATAAACTGTTCAATGCGTATCATGATACCCATCAGGCACAGTTTTATTTGTTTGAATGCGTGGATGACCAGGAAGTGGCTGATGCACTTTTCAATCGGGTGTTCGAGTGGGCTCATGCGCGTGGACTTAATGAAGTTGTTGGTCCAAAAGGATTGAGTCCTTTCGATGGTTATGGTATCCAAATCGAGGGTTTTGAGCATCGCCAAATGATGGTGATGATGAATTACAATCCTCCTTACTATGTCAAATTGGTTGAAAATCTGGGTTTTCAAAAGGAAGTGGATTTCGTTTCCTGTTACCTGCATCGAGATTCATTCAAGATGCCGGAGAAGGTTCATCTGGTGGCCGAGCGGGTGAAAGAAAAAGGCACCTTCCGGGTTGTGACTTTCAACACCAAACGAGAGCTGAAAGCCTATGCCTACCAGATTGGAGATGCTTATAACAAGACCTTTGTTAATAACTGGGAGTATTATCCCCTGACCCAAAGAGAAATTGATTTTGTGGTTCAAAATCTGATCACCATTGCCGATCCGCGGCTTATTAAAGTCATTCTCTATGGAGAAAAGATCGTTGGATTCCTTTTCGGCTTTCCAGATGTTTCGGCAGCGTTACAACGCGCAAAGGGGCGACTGACACCCTGGGCGATTATTGACCTGCTGGCTGAAATGAAACGGACAAAATGGGTTTCGTTGAACGGGGCGGGCATTCTACCAGAATATCAGGGAAGGGGAGGAAATGCATTGCTCTATTCTGAAATGGACAAAACCATCAAAGAATATGGGTTTGAGCATTTTGAATTGACTCAGGTGGCCGAAACGGCTGTGCAAATGCGCAAAGACTTAATCAATGTGGGGGCGAAGCCCTACAAAAATCATCGGGTTTATTACAAACATATTTAAGCCCAAAGATTAAGTAAGATAAAGAGAACAATTTTGGTGTGTCTGAAAGAAACACACCAAAATTGTTTTTATTTAAGAAGGCATATTGATGGATGAATCTGCCTTTTGGGGTGAGTGGTTCAAACCTGAGCAAAGACCGGCCTCAACTGCATAGGCGATGAAAATGGTGATGTAGGGCAGCAAGGGAAGGTAGTAGCGTTGAAAGGATAATGGAATCCCAATCAGAATGGCAGCGATTTGGAACAGGAAGGCGAGGATAAACAAAAATTGCGGGTTGGGCAATTTTACACTTGTGCTAAATTGATGTCTGATCATCAAAATCAAGCCGATCAGTGAGAAGGCGAGTAAAAAGCCGCCTCTGAAAAAACCACTGGTCAGGTCGTTCCACGGTCGGGAAAAATAGATGCTGCTTTGTGGTTGAGTAGCGGTCAGATAATTCCCCACATCTGCAACCGCAGGCGGGGCGATATACACTTGAGCAACCACGGCTAACAATCGGCCCGATAGGGTCGAGGGAGTCTGGGCAGGATTATAACTGCCGATAGCTTTAGTTTGAGCCTCTAATAAAGTCTGGCGTTCTAAAGCTGCTGCTTTAACGGCTTTCAGTGGTGAATTCCACAGGACGGGGTTGAGGAGAAATGTTATCAAAATACAGAGGAGAGCATAAAATAGTAAAGATTTCAAGATGTTTGTCTTGTTTGGATGTTTGGGAGGGTAAAAAAAGCAGAAGATGGTGCCTGTAAGAAATAATGAGACTGCCGAATATTTGGCGTTGAATGCCAGTGCGGCCGGCAATGCGATGAGCCAGGTAGGTTTTTGTGGTTTAACCGCCCAGTACAGGGTCATGCAGTAAAAGAATATCAGTAAACTTTCTGCCATAGCCCGGCGGGTATGGAGAAGGACGAGAGCATTCAGAGCGGTTAAGAAGAGATTAAGCCACGCTGTGGGCTTGCCCCCCAGAGATTGTCCGATCTGGTAGGAGAGGTAAAGAGTGGCGGGAAATACGAAACAGACCGCCAACCGGGCAATGATCAACATTTCTGCGGAGGGCAGTGCGCCGTTTCGGATGTTATCATCCCAGGATTTTGACCAATCCCAATCGTTTTCAAGAGGAGGTAATTTAAATAGAATTTGTGCCGAACCGATGAACCAGCGGCTTAAAGGGGGATCTAGTAAACGATATTTCTGGCGTAAATTGTCTGCGTCTTCGGGATTAAATTTCACGGCTGAGGGTTGAGAAAACAATAATTCTATGTCCCGGCCCATGAATATTTGGGTGCTTTCGTCAGGGTGAAAGGGAACTTCGCCAACTCCCATAAAATAGAAAATGCTGAGGAAGGTGATGGTAATTAATAAGGGAATTTGATTCTTTATTTTCCTGCTCATGCCATAAATTACCCTGACAATTTTGTTTGCTGATTTGGTTAGTTTTTGCTTACAATGTTAAAATCGGATGTTCCAGAAAAAATTTATGAATTATGAGAAAGTGAAACGCTGGATCATTTCAGGTTCGATTCTGGTTCTCGGAATTGCGTTGAAGGCAATCCTGCTCTTTTTGGATGTATTTCCCTTCAATGCCGATGAGGCAATTGTTGCTTTGATGGCGCGTCACATATTGAGGGGGGAAATGCCGATATTCTTCTATGGTCAGGCATATATGGGCAGTCTGGATGCCTTTCTGGTTGCGGGTATGTTTAGGATTTTTGGGGAGCAGGTGTGGGGTATTCGGCTTGTCCAGATAATTTTATACTCTTTTACGATTTTGACCGGCTTTTGGATTGGCAATTTAATTTTTAAGTCATTTCGAGCGGCAATCATAACAGCACTCTTAATGGCAATTCCGCCTGTCAATACCACACTTTATACAACGGTGAGTTTGGGGGGATATGGCGAAGCATTACTGATTGGTAATCTCATTTTACTCAGCACCTTTTTTTTGCTAAAAAGCATCATCACCCAAAACCCACCAGGAAAAAATGAAAATTCCATAAAGATTCGTTTCGAAAAGTCATTCCCCAGTGGTTTTCATAAAGAAAAAATGAATTTGCCGTTAAACAGGCTTTTTCTGGCATTGCTTTGGGGGTTCTTTATTGGATTTGGTTTATGGGCAAACGGCTTGACCTTGGTTTACAGTCTGGCTGCGGTTGCTGCAGTTGGCGTGGATTTGATAAAACAAAAAGATTTTCGTTTCCTCATTACTGTGGCTGTTGTTTCCTTATGGGGCTTTCTCTTAGGTTCATTACCCTGGTGGATCTATGCGATGGACCACGGAGTGGGCGGCCTGATTGGCGAGTTGTTAGGGGAGGCCGTAGCCGTAGAACGTGAGCCGTATGCAATTCGTTCATTCAACCATCTGATTTATTTTTTCCTTTTTGGCATGCCGGCTGCCATTGGGTTACGCCCCCCATGGGATATCCAGTGGTTGGGTCTGCCGTTGATTCCTTTTGTTCTGTTCGTGTGGGGAAAAATTCTCTGGAGCTGGTTCAAGAATGGGAAAAAGACGGGGTATGAACATATTCTCAGCGGTGTGATGGCTGTTTTTACCGCCGGTTTTGTGTTTACTTCCTTTGGTGTTGATCCCAGCGGCAGATATTTTTTACCCCTGTGGGTTATCTTTTCTTTAATCGGGGGCAAGATTCTGGATGGATGGATCATGAACCAACCCAGAAGTTTTGCTCTGGTGGGGTTGATTGTGCTTTTTAATTTATGGGGAAATATGCAGTGTGCTCTTAAAAATCCGCCGGGAATCACTACCCAGTTCTATGCCCCTGCCCGGGTGGATATGAGGGCAATGCCAGAACTGATTGAGTTTTTGGAAAATCAGGGGGAAACGAGAGGTTATTCCAATTATTGGGTGGCTTATCCGCTGGCTTTCCTGACCGAGGAAAACATCATTTTCACCCCTCGTTTTCCTTACCACCCCGACCTCCGATATGCCCAAAGGGATGATCGGTATCCGCTGTATACTCAGTGGGTCGAGGAGTCTGATAAAGTGGCGTTGATCACATCCCATAACCCAGCGCTGGACGAGATATTGCGTCAATTACTGCTAGATAAGGGTATTGATTGGGATGAAGAGAGAATAGGCGACTTTTTAATCTATTACAATCTTTCCGCTCCGATCAGGATTGGGGATTTTGAAAAATATTTCATTCAGTAAATCATTCATGAATACGGCTTCATCCGAGGAAAGTGAAAAAGTTGCAGACTTATTGTTTGCAATTTGTTTACTGCTCGTGTTCATCATGGCTGCCCGCACACCTCTGGATAGTGACCTGTGGTGGCATCTAAAAGCGGGCGAATACACCATACAGACTGCATCGCCTTTGATGAAAGATCTCTTTTCATATACACGCGCAGGCGAAACGTGGATCAATCATTCCTGGCTGGGGCAGGTCATCCTTTACTGGTGCTTTCACAATGCGGGGTATTGGGGATTGGGTTTTTGTGTAGCACTGGTGGCTACCCTCAGTATGGCCGTTTTGTTTAAGGTAATGGGAGGCAGTGCTTTTTTCAAATCAGTCTTTGTTGTTCTGGCGGCAATTGTCAGTTCGTTCATCTGGTCGCCGCGCCCACAAATTTTCAGCCAATTGATGTTCGCAATTTTGCTGGCGTGGCTGGTGAAAGGACAAAAAGCATCTCTCTTTCAGAATGTCCTGATGGTTATTTTTCTCTTTGCCTTTTGGTCAAACCTGCATGGGGGGTATTCGTTAGGGATTATTCTTTTAAGCCTGAATTTAATAGGTGGAGTTGTTCAAACTATTTGGCGTGAGGATGATCAAAAAAACGAAATCCTTACACATATCAAACGCTATGGAATTTATCTTATTTCAGCGCTGGCTGGCTCTTTGCTCAACCCCAATGGTCTTAATACTTTGATCATTCCTTTTAGAACGGTGGGGGTTGAAGCTTTACAGAACCTGATCGATGAATGGGCATCGCCTGATTTTCATCATTTAGCAATGCAGCCGTTCCTGATTTTGATGTTTGTTGGGATTATTTCTTTGGCTGTTTCAAGAAAGAATGCCAGTGGGTTTGAAATCGTGGGATTTATTGGCTTCACTTATTTAGCCTTGATAGCCAAGCGGAACTTTGCGCCCTTTGCTGTTTTTTCAACTTTTATGATTGGAAATCACCTGCCGGAGGTGATGGACAAGATTTCAGCCCGGTTTCGCATGAATAAATTTTTTGGAAGTCAAAAAAGATTGCCGGGTCACATCAGCAAACCGGTCAATCTTATGCTGGTAGCCCTTTTAGGAGTGACTGCCCTGTTGAAGTGTTTTTATGTTACCCACCCTGTAGTTGTGAGTGCTTATGAGGCACAATTTTATCCAAAACATGCGGTAGCATATTTGAAAAGTAGTGGAATTCCAAAAGGGAATCTGTTTAACAGTTATGGCTGGGGAGGCTATTTGATCTGGAATCTGCCGGCGGTTAAGGTTTTTGCGGATGGCAGAACCGATCTGTATGGAGATGAAATCTTGATGGAATGGTTATACCTGATTCATGCTCAGGATGAGTGGAAAAAGATTCTTGAAAAATGGAATATAGACTGGCTCTTGGTTGAGCCAAATCAACCCATCGTGAAATACCTGATTCAGGCGGAATGGGAAGTGATTTATCGGGATGAAGTCAGTATCATCCTCGTCCGCTAGCGTGGTGACGTCAGGCAGATTGATCAAACCATTTTTTATAGAGATCGTCCCGGCGGTCTTGGGCGGAGTTGAGGTGCTGTTTTACTTCTTTTATAAGGTTAAAATCAATTTCGGCGGATAGTAATTCTTCATGATCAGGTGCGCCTTCGATAAGCACCTCCCCCCAGGGGGATACAACGGCACTGTAACCTGCATTCAGAGTATTACCCACCCTTCCAATGGCGTTGACGCCAGCAACGAAAATCTGGTTTTCGATTGCTCTGGCTTTCAGAAAAGTTCTCCAATGCTCGGCACGTCTTGCTCCCCACTGCGCGACGATTAAAACCATTGATGCCCCGTTTTTTGCATGAAAACGGAACATCTCGGGAAAGCGGAGATCATAACAAATGGCAAGCCCGGCTTTTCCCCACTCGAATTGTTCGATGACAAAGCGATCGCCGGCTTGAAAAAATTGGTGTTCTTCTAGCAGACGAAAGAGATGAACTTTGTGGTAGGGGGTGGACAGAGTGCCATCCGATTTGGCAATTATAAAGGTATTGCGGCAACCCTGTTCATCGGCGGTAATATAAGACCCCCCAATGGCAATCTGGTGTTTTTTGGAAAGTTGAATAATTTCACCCAAGATGTTTTGGTTTGGACTTATATAAGCGGTCCAATTTGATAGATCGTAGCCGCTGGTCCATAATTCGGGCAGCAGGATGATCGAAGAATGTTGAGCAGCGGCATGTTCGATAAATTTAACCGCAGTATGAAAGTTGACTTCGGGCTTTCCGACCTGAACTTCGAATTGGGCAAGAGAAATTTTAATCATTACCATGCCGTGAATTATAATTGATGAGGGGTTGATGAACACAATCAGGAGAATTCATCATCATGACCAGAAATTCGTCCATATTGATTATAACCCTTCTTGTTTTGGGTTTCGGACTGTTCGGTTTGTTGGTTTGGGGGAATTATCGTTATACCACTCAAAACCCGGGTGGCAATGATTTTTTGGTGCACTGGATGGGTGCAAAATCATTTTTTGAAGAGGGAATCAGTCCTTATTCCGACGAGGTGGCTATTCGTATTCAAACGATGGTCTATGGCCGACCGGCACAGGCAGGTGAGCACGAATTGAGGGTGGCCTATCCGCTTTATTCGATTTTTTTGTTTTTACCATTTGCTCTGATTCCCGATTACAACTTTGCCCGGGCAGTGTGGATGGCAGTTTTGGAGTCGGGTTTAATCATCATGGCTTTTTTGTCGCTTCGCCTGGTGCGTTGGCGGCCAAAACCGGTTGTGCTGGCATTATTTTTGTTATTTTCCGTGTTCTGGTATCACGCGCTAAGGCCGGTAATATTGGGAAATGTGGTTATATTGATTGGGCTCGCAATTGTGGCAATCTTACTGGCTATTCGAGCAGGTCACGATGAACTGGCGGGCATTCTCATGGGGTTAATCACCATCAAACCGCAAGTGGTTTTGCTGTTGATCGTGTTTATTTGTCTCTGGGCAGCCAGTAACCGACGATGGAAAATTGTGATCTGGTTCTTAATCAGTTTGGGCTTTCTTACAGGCGTCGGAATCATTTTGATACCAGACTGGATCATCCAAAATTTGCGGGAGGTAATCCGCTACCCATCTTATAATCCGCCGGGGACATTGCCGGCGGCTTTGGATGCAATTCTTCCTCAAGGTGGTGATCGTTTGGGCAGAGTGATTTCCGGTGCGGTGGCGTTGATGTTGTTGATTGAGTGGTTTCTCAACCGAAAAAGCGAATTTCGAGGATTTGTGTGGACGGTTTGCCTGACCCTCACCGGTAGTTTCTGGATCGGCCTTCAAACCGATCCGGGTAATTTTATTGTGGCCTACCCGGCACTGGTTTTGACTTTTGCAATTTGGGTTGAACGGTGGCAAAACCGGGGGGTAGTGGTTTCTATCGTGGCAATGTTCCTGTTGTTCATCGGTATTTGGGAAATTTTCCTCAGTACGGTAGAGATGGATTATCAGCCAATTCAGAGCCCGGTGATGTTTTTACCACTTCCCATAATTTTGTTGATCTTTCTTTACTGGAATCGGTGGTGGGCGGTAAGACCGCCGCGGGTTTGGTTTGATTTGTTGAGTCAGTCTGGAACAAAGTAAGTAAAACATGAAAAAGAAAGAATGGCTAATCTTTCTTGGTTTGTTTTTGCTGGCACTTGCTTTACGGCTCATTGGATTAGCAAGCCGGGAAATTCAATACGATGATGCTTTTAGTATCTTTCTGGCCCGCCAAAACCTGCCCAATATTATTAGAGGTACGGCAGCCGATACCATGCCGCCGCTTTACTATTTCTTGCTTCATTACTGGCAATTAATAAGTGGCAGTTTAACCTTTTTGCGATTGTTGAGTGTTGCTCTTTCGTTGATTGGCTGGTTAATTGCGTTTGATTTTTCACGGCGGATTTCTGGGTTTCGGGCGGCGGTTGTAACCGGGCTGTTGTTGGCTATCAACCCCCTGCAAATTTACCACAGTCAAGATTTGCGGATGTATGGGTTGTTGCTCGCAGGACAACTGGGTTATTACTGGTTTTTCTATCGTATTTTCGAGGAGAAAAAAAACTCAAAAATTTCTGTTTTCGGTTTAGTCCTGTGCGGTGTAATTGCCATGTACAGTCATGCGCTGGCTGTGTTTGGGCTTATCTGGGCAAATATTTATCTTATATTGAGAAAACGATGGGTGGAACATTTTCATCTCATCAAAGCTCAATTCATTATTGGACTTATTTATCTTCCGTGGGCTTTCATGCTGCCCGAGCAAATCGAGAAAGTACAACGAGCTTTCTGGACACCAAAACCGGGAATTGTCGAGGTTCTTCAATCTATTATTCTTTTTCACGCCAATCTTCCACTGGAGGGAATTTTGCTGCCGCTGGCAGCGGTTTTCAGTGCTCAGGTGTTCGTTGTAATGGTGTGGGAAGTTTTCAAAGAACGACGGTCAAGTGAGGTTCTTTTATTATTGGCTTTGTGTGTGTTTGGGTTGCCGGCGTTGTTGTTTTCCCTTTCGTATTTCGTTCAACCGGTATTTGTAACGCGGGTTTTCATTCTTTCGGCAACTCTTTATTGTGTTGTGGCGGGTCGAATCATTGTAACCAGGTGGAAGCGAGGTATTGGAGGTTTTTTGATCGGCGGATTTTTACTGGCGGCGTTGATTTCCCTGCCCACCTTATATACCTACAATGAATTTCCTCGCTCTCCCTTCCGGCAGGCGGTTGAGTATCTGAATAAATCAGAGAATAGAGATATCTATGTGTTGCACGACAATAAATTGAGTTTCTTTCCGATGTATTATTACGACCCGAGTCAAAATACCGCATTTTTAGCCGATGAACCCGGATCGCCCAACGATACCTTTGCACCGGCTTCGCAGGAAGCCATGGACATATTCCCTGTTAATAATTTATCCGATGCAGTGGATCACCGGCAGCGGTTCTTTTTTGTGGTTTTTTCAAAAGCCATCGCCGAATATGAAGAAAGTGGCCTCTCGCATCCGGTTCTGCAAACTCTGCAACAGAATTATCTTTTGCGTAATCATTTGATCTTTGGGGATTTAGAAATTTACGATTTTGAAGTTATGCCATGAAATTTTTGGTCAGTGTGCCGTCATCCTTTCGTCATTATCTGGTCTGGTATGGGGCAGGTGTGGTTGTTGCCTTTCTTTTCTCTTTATTTCAAAATGGACCGGGATATATGGATTCGGCCTATTACACGGTGGGCGGACTTCAATTATATGAAGGCAAGGGATTTTATGAACCGTATATCTGGAATTACCTGGTTGAGCCGAAGGGGATACCCGCGCCAGCCTTTTTATACTGGATGCCGTTGCCTTCTCTGCTTGTCTTTTCAGGAATGTTTGCCGGTCAATCGGCGAGTTTTTTCTGGGCAAAAATTCCCTTTATCTTCGTGGCGGGTTTACTGCCAGCTTTGACCGTTTTTCTGGCAAAAAAATGGTTGATAAACCCAAAATTTGCATGGATTGCTGGTGGTTTAGCCTTGTTTCCGGGGTTATATTCCATTTATCTTTCCATTCCGGAGAGTTTTACCATTTACATGGTTGGGGGTGCGCTGTTTCTGATTTTGGGATTTGTTGCAGATCATCAAAATCTCAATAAATGGGAAGGATTGCCAAGGTATTTGATTCTGGGTGTGACTGCAGGATATATGCACCTTGCTCGAGCGGACGGTTTATTGTATTTGATTGCAGCGATTGGCATTGGAACATTAAAACTTCCAACAAGGAGGGAAATAGGCAATAAAATTCGCATAGCCATTATGAGGATAGGAGCGGTTATAGCAGGATATGCTCTGATAATGGGGTGGTGGTATTACAGAAACTGGATGGAGTTTGGAACATTATTCCCGCCGGGAAACGGAAAAACGATCTGGCTGACTACTTATAATCAACTCTATTCTTTTCCCAGCGATCATCTAACCTTTTCCCAATGGCTCAAAGAAGGTTTTGCATCATTGTTGGATGCAAGGTGGAACGCGTTTAAGTTGAATATCCAAAACTTTCTTGGCGTTCAAGCGTCAGTAGTGTTATTTCCACTTATTCTGATCGGATGCTGGTGGAATAAAAATAAACTTGAAGTCAAATTCAGTATCTTAATGTGGGGCAGTATTTTTTTGCTGATGACTTTCGTCTTTCCCTTTGCCGGATCTCGGGGGGGATTTCTCCACTCGGGGGCAGCAATTCAACTTTTCTTTTGGGCAATTGCTGCTGCGGGTCTGGAGAGAATTGTTTTGCGAATGAAGGAACTGCGGAACTGGAAGATTTTCCCGGCGATGAGTGTTTTTGGTGCATTCCTGATTATTGTCAACCTCAGTATTGCCCTTTGGTTTTATTATTACCGGGTAATCGGAGATACGGGAAATCCTCCCGTTTGGAATCAAAGTTTGGAGCAATATGAAAAAATCGGGTTGCGGCTAAAAGAATTGGGGGTGGATCAACAAGAAATCGGGATGGTCAATAACCCGCCGGGGTATTACTGGGCTACACGGTTGCCCGGTATTGCGATACCCGATGGGGACTTAAGTCATACTTTGATGGCGGCTAAAAAATTTGGTGCTTCCTATCTTTTGTTAGAAGCAAATCAGGAAAATTTATTGGATCTATTTCACAACCCACAAAGTATGGATGGGATGCGTTATATAGAAACATTTGAGAATACCCATATCTTTTTTATCAAATAATTCAGTTCGAACCAATCCAGACAGGTAAAATTTTGATAAATTAAAATTTTCAACGGAGCGGGCAGGTTATGCTATACTTGGCATGATTTTCAAGCCGCAAGATGAGAGGATGTCCATGAGCGACGAGTTAGGTCATGAGGAAGATGTACGAAAACAATTCGTAGAAACTTTACTGGAAAGCAAAAAAAAGTTTCAGGCGGATTTGAAAGAAGTAGATCAAATGATTCAACAGATTCATTCAGAAATTCAAAAGCTGAATGAAATAACCCAGCACAGTACTGCCCATCTCAATGTTGTAAAGGCTCAAATGGACTCATTACCGCGGCAGGATATTGCAAGAGCATATGATGAGATGCTCGAATCGCATCGTAAAATGCTGACCATGCGGGGACGTTACGACAAATTGCAAGCGGAAAAGGCGGGTGTTGAAAATCTGATCAGCCTGATTCAGGAAGTAATTGATTTTTTGAAAAAAAGCCAAGCGGAGGGATCGGGGAATCGGCAAGGAGGCACTGTTTTATTAGAAAAGTTGATCGATGCCCAGGAGGCTGAGCGTCAACGGCTTTCCCGGCAAATGCACGATGGTCCAGCGCAAGCCCTCTCTAACTTTGTGGTTCAAACCGAAATTGCCAGTCGTTTATTCGATATTGATCCGGCGAGGGCAAAACAGGAACTGGAAAACTTGAAAGCCGCGGCGTTGAGCACTTTTCAGAAAGTTCGTTTGTTCATTACCGACCTGCGTCCGATGATGCTGGATGATTTGGGTCTGATACCCACCTTACGGCGATATGTTGAAAATTTTCAGAATGAAAGCGGCATTGAAATAAAACTGGATATTGCAGGTTCAGAAACACGACTGGCCTCATACGTTGAAGTTTTGATTTTTCGTGCTTTACAAGAAATCATTGGGAATGCTGCCCGCCATAATGCGGATTTACCAAGAAAAATTAAAATCGAAATACAAATTACCATCGATTCCAAATTAATCCGTGTTCAAGTCAGGGACGACGGTAAGGGTTTCGATGCATCAAAGGCGATGAGTGGCGGCGGTTTGGGTTTGAAGCTGATTAAAGAACGCGTGGAAATGTTGGGTGGCTATTTTAGCATCGAATCCCGGCCGGGTGCAGGAACGGTGGTTTCCTTCCAAATTCCCAATTCTATTGATGTGCTGGCATGAGCCATTATAATTTTTATCCGATGTGGAGGTGAACATGACGAAAACAATCGGTATTCTAACCGGCGGTGGTGATGTGCCGGGGCTAAACCCATGCATCAAAGCGGTTGTGATGAACGCTTTGGAACAGGGATATCGTGTGCTGGGTATACGACGGGGGTGGGCAGGTTTGCTGCACTACAACCAGAATGAACCGTCAACGCGGGATTATTATATTCGGGAATTGCATGAAGAAGATGTGCGCACGATTGACCGCACCGGCGGTACGGTGCTGCATACTTCGCGCACCAATCCCCAAAGAGTATCGCTGAAGGATGCGCCAGATTTTCTCAAAAATTCCAATTACGGTAAAAAAGTTCCGGGGGAAGAAAAACTGGATTATACCGATTATGTTCTGGAAGTTTTAGGAAATCTGGGTGTTGATGTTCTGGTGCCAATCGGCGGTGATGATACGCTTTCTTTTGCGGTTCGCCTGCACAAAGAAGGCTTCCCGATTGTTGCCTGTCCGAAAACGATGGATAATGATATTTTCGGCACCGATTATTGTATTGGCTTTTCAACCGCCGTGACTCGTAGTGTGGAATTCATCACCAATATGCGGACATCGGTAGGTTCTCATGAGCGCATCGGTGTAGTGGAGCTGTTTGGCCGCAATTCCGGTGAAACTAGCCTGATCACGGCTTATCTTGCCTATGTTGACCGCGCCATTATTTCGGAAGTTCCATTCAATATGCAAAAACTGGCCGATTTTCTAATGGCGGATAAACGCCGCAATCCTTCCAATTATGCAATCATGACCATTTCGGAAGGGGCAATCATGGAAGGGGGTGATGTGGTGGAAAGCGGAGAAGCGGATGCCTACGGTCACCGAAAATTGGGAGGGATCGGGCAAATTGTTTGCGAGGAGATCAAGCGGCTTACCGGTCAGCATACCATGTATCAACAACTGGCCTATCTCATGCGTTCCGGAGCACCCGATTCGCTGGATCGTATGGTGGCAATGTCGTTTGGTACGATGGCAGTCCAGCTGATTCGGCGCAATGAGACCGGCAAAATGGTCGCCTTGCATGGCGGAAAATACACGACCGTGCCGATTGAGATGGTGCTGGCGGGTAGAAAACGAGTGGATGTACCTGCGTATTACGATATCGAAAATTATAGACCGAAGATTCGCGATTTCATGGGCGTTCCCATGTTTTTGAGTTGATCCTCAAATGCCGAGGAAGGATCAAGGCGTCAGCAACAATCGGTTTCGCATCATCCCGCGCACATTGATTTTTATCCAGCGGGGAGACCGATTGTTGCTGATCAAGGGGCGCCCCAACAAGCGTTTGTGGGCTAATCTTTATAACGGCATTGGGGGTCATATCGAACGAGGCGAGGATGTGCTTTCTGCTGCCCGCCGTGAATTATTCGAAGAAACAGGTCTGACGGTTCCTGATCTGTGGTTGTGCGGGGTTGTGATGATTGATGCCGGTGAAGAAACCGGCATTGGCTTGTTCGTCTTTCGAGGTGAGACTGATCAGGAAGATCTAACCGACTCCCCTGAGGGGCAACTGGAATGGGTGCCGGCGAATCATTTGTCTGGATTGCCGCTGGTGGAGGATTTACCCATTCTGTTGCCGAAAGTTCTTCAGGTAAATAAGGGGGACAGCCCTTTTTTTGCTCGATACTGGTATGATGAAAACGAAAAACTCAATATAGAATTTTCTATTTGAGCGTTATCGGGATGATTTTTCGAAAAATACCAGCAGGGTACTGCCGTAACGCCGCTGCTGTGTTTCGCTGAGATTCTGCAGGGAAATTTCCTCGTATTCAAGCGGGTCAATTTGAACAATCACCCAACCATCTTCTGCCAGCCAGTGAATATTACTGTCCAATTTAAGGAGAATTTCTTTCCACATATTCTTATATTGGGGTGGGGCAATGTAAATGTAGTCAAATGATTGCACGGGCGGTGAGGAAATGAGCGAAAAGGCATCCTGTTGAGTAACTTTTGCGTTTTCTTTCAGGCGGGTATGTTCAAGATTGGCGCGAATGGTGGAAACCGCCAGACGATGAATATCGTTGAAGTGAACAAATGAGGCACCACGGCTGAGCGCCTCGATGCCAACACTTCCAGTGCCGGCGAACAGATCCAATAAAGTCGCATTTTCAATATCCGCACCTAAAATATTGAATAAGGCTTCTTTGACGCGATCGGTAATTGGGCGGGTTATGTTTCCCGGCACGCCCTGTAAACGCATGCCTTTTGCTTTTCCTGCAATTACGCGAGGGTTACTCATTCTTTTTAATCATCCAACCGCACGACGGGCGGCGAGAATATTTCCATAAGGAGCAGTGATTGGAACGACACAGCCTGTACCTAGAATGAACCGCTGACCGCCGGTCAGATGGATGGCATCCCGCGCTTCCTGCATCACTTGTTCTGGTGTGCCCAGTACCAACGTTTCCCATTGTCTTAAGCCGCCGCAAACCACACCGTTGAATTTTTCCTGCCCTGCTTTTAAAGAGGGAACGGTTTGCCGGTCGTGCCAGTTGAGAACCTGTACGGGGTAATCACATACCTGATCGAACATGATATTTTCGCCGTGGATGTGTCCAACATTGAGCCAGAATGAACGGGCTGCCTCGAGTATCTGCAAATCGTAGCGGCGGCCGAATTCTTCGAATTCGGTTGGTGTGAGAATTTCGTATTGAGCGTGTTGAACGGCGTAGAAAATGCCATCCACACCTGATTTCTTTAGCTCTTCAAGGAAAGCCAGCGTCGTTTGGGTAATGGTTTTCAGACCTTCGTGCACAGCGTCGGATGAGGCACGCATATGGTAGAGGAGATGGTTTTTACCGACCAGATTTTTGGCCTGTGAAAGCGGGCTGAAGATGGTTTGAATAATGGGAGTGGTGGATGAAAATTCATCCCGAATTAATTTGAGGCACGCCAGCATTTCCCCCAGATGTCCCCTTGTGGGAGGTAATATTTTCAGTTTTCGCCAATCATCAAAATCTCGAATAAGCGGTTCTTCATATTCGCGCGTTCCCTCTGGGTTGCCGCGCCAGACATCGCGGACTCCCCAATCCTTGATGCAAAATGAGGAGGCGGGGGTAACTTTGATGAAATCAAAATCGAAGGTTTGTTGAAAGTTGGCAATAGCCGCTGCCAGACCCTCTGGGGTTTGGTCATCTACCGGGAAGTGACGCCAAAGTGCAACCGGAGGACGGTCAGGAATTTCTCCGTTAAGACATTTCTCAATTCTCTCTCGATGGGTAATTGACTTCATGCCATTCTTCCCATGTTTCAGGCTTTCAAAACTTCATCAATGGTCTTTCTGATTTCTTGTTCCTCATGATTACGATCCTTGAAATAATCTATCATGAAACGGGAACGGCGCAAGCGCAATGCCATTGGCGCAACCTGCTTCAAATCATCGAGTGTCACGCGGGTTCGGTTATCGGCTGCTGCGTAGGCGCGAGCCGCCTCAAATAAGGTTATTTCTGCGCGCAGCGAGTCGATTTCCATTTTCTGGATCAGTTTTATGCCGAAACTGGCTATCTCTTCCGGTAGTTCCACCTGTGGAAGGATTTGCCTGGCGATGGCGATCTCTTCTGCTGCAAGAGCCGATTCGGCCTGATACAATGAAATCATTTTGCGTGGGTTTTGACGATATAAATGGGTACGATGATAGGCTTCCAGCCTCTCTTGCGGTTCTTCAAGGCCTTTGACGATCACGCGTAAACCAAAACGGTCCATAATTTGAGGACGCAAATTGCCTTCCTCCGGGTTCATCGAGCCGATCAAGGTGAACCGGGCTCGATAGGTGGCGCTGATCGGCCCGCGCCTGACGGTGTAATTGCCGGTTGCGGAGGCATCTAAAATTGCGTCAACAATCTCATCGTCCAGTAAATTGACTTCATCAGCGTAAAGGATGTTCAAGTCGGCATGGGCAAGGATACCACGTTTGAGACGAAGCCGGTCGTGGACGGCTGCGCGTTCGTCAATTCCGCCAATGACATCTTCCAGTTTAGCATTCAACGGTAATTCCACCAGTTTTACGCGATCCTGAATGGTTAGGGATTTACCTTCCGCAAATTTCCGCGCACAATCCGGACAGACGCCATCCATACCAAACGCTTCAATATCTTCCGGTAAACAGCCATAGAAGCAGGCGCTTCGCTCAACAGGGGGGAGCAGATCAATTAAAGAGCGGACTGCCGTGGTCTTACCCGTCCCGCGAGGACCAATCAACAGCACACCGCCGATTTCGGGGTTGATCAATGTCAAACATAACGCGATCTTCATTTCCTTTTGCCCGACCAGCGCAAGGAAGGGGAACGGTAAAATTTCCGCATAGCCGGCATCTTCCTGAGGTATCTGATCTTTGATGCTCCTGCCGGAGACCATATCAATCAATTCCCGCAGGGAGCGGATTGGGGGCGGGCTGGTAAAGGTTTCTTCAGAAGAAGGTGTGTCTGTCATATTGGGCATTAACTGGTCACATCATTATACGTCCAATAGCGGTTAGCAATAAAGTTCCAGATCATTACCGTACCAATTACAATCGCAAGTGAGGCATTATGCGCGATGACAATGGGTGCAACTGCGCCTTTGGGGAACAACCCACCAAAGAGGCGTATCAGCAATCCTTCCAACCACAGAAAAATGGGCGTGCGAATGGATAAACCAATCACGCTGACTATTACAAACTGAGTCCATTGCTTTACGAGTGGTTTGCTTCGCGCATCGGGAAAGGTCCAAATTCGATTCCAGGTGAAATTACTAAACACCGCCAGCGTAAATGAGATTGCCTGAGCAAAGACCGCATTTTCCCGAAAAAAAGAAAAGGAATGGGTGAGTAAATTGAAAACTCCAAAGTCGATGACGGCGCCGATTGCGCCGACAACGGCAAAACGAATAAAGCGGGTTCGTTCACGGCTGTTCGTCAGAATCATTCCAGGCCCATTTTTGCTCTGAAATAGGGAATTGTTCTTCGGATGCCCTCTTCCAATGAAATCGTTGGCTGCCATTTCAGGATTTCCTTTGCACGCGTGATGTCGGGCCGCCTGCGTTGTGGATCATCACCCAGGCGGGATTGTTCTTTAATCACAATGCCGGCCTTATTACCTACCAGCCGGTTGATGGTTTCTGCAAATTCCATGATGGTAATTTCTTCCGGGTTACCAATGTTGACGGGGTAATGTTCATCGGACATCAACAAGCGGTAAATACCCTCAATCAGATCGTCCACATAACAAAAACTGCGCGTCTGAGAGCCATCGCCATATACCGTGAGCGGTTCGCCGCGCAAGGCTTGTTGAATAAAATTGGGGACAACGCGACCATCATCCAATCGCATTCTCGGTCCGTAAGTGTTGAAAATGCGGACGATGCGGGTATCGAGGCCGTGATACCGATGATAGGCCATGGTTAATGCTTCGGCAAATCGTTTTGCTTCATCATAAACCGAGCGAATACCAATCGGGTCAACATGCCCCCAGTAAGTCTCTTTTTGAGGGTGTTCGAGGGGGTCGCCGTAAATTTCACTGGTTGAGGCAAGGAGATAACGTGCCTTGTGTGCGCGGGCTACCCCTAGCGTATTGTGTGTTCCCAATGCGCCGGCTTTCATGGTTTGGATGGGCAAATTGGTATACCCATAAGGGGAAGCGGGATTGGGGCTGGCGGGTGAGGCAAAATGGAGAACAGCATCCACTTTGCCGGGGACAAAGATAAAATTGGCAACATCGTGACGGATAAATTCAAATTTGGGGTTGTTCGATAAATGGGCAAGATTTTCCGGGCTGCCTGTGATGAAATTGTCCATGCCGACTACCGAATGCCCTTCGTTTAACAACCGCTCACAAAGATGTGAACCTAAAAATCCTGCTGCGCCGGTAACTAAAATTCTCATTGCAAGTCCAATACCTTTCTGGTGTTTTGATTTATTTCCAATCTATACGGGTGATTAAATTATCGCCGGTAACCTGTCGGGGCTGCCAATCTTGTGTGGAAACTATCCACACATTACCCTGATAAACAAACCCCAAAAAACCGGTAGCGGAACCATCCGAAGAAGTTGGTGACCAGACAACCTTTTGAGGGTCCAAACCGGCCGCTCCTTCGGATGGAAAAATTACCCTGCGATTCGACCCATCCGGCTGCATGGTAATAAGGCGGTAGCGACTACTTTCGCTCTGTTCGGGAAATATGGCTTCTAAAAAAGCGAGCCAGGTCGGATTGGTTTCTTTGGAAATGCTTGGATAAGCGAACATGCCGGTTTGTTGTGCCAGATTTACTAACGGCCCGGAAGGAAGAATATAAGCATTCAGGTCGAAAAGAGGCGAAGATTCGGGATCGTTTACCCCGCCTATGGGGGCATGATAGACCAGATAAAGTACCTGCCCATCGGCACTCCACTCAATACCGGGCACCCATGCCCAATCCGAGCGGGTTTGAAAGGGCAAGAGATCGAGAAGTGTTTCCAGGGAACCTTCCTCTTGATTAACCATTCCTACGGCATCGGGGCGAGAAAAGGCAATCTTCTCCCCGTCTGGAGATATATGAAAATTTGTTCCCCACCATCCATAAATTCCACCGGCATTGGTTTCGACGATGGCTTCGTCTCGCACAATCCTGCCATTTCCGTTGAATACCAATCTCCTTAAGTCGTTATTGGCCTGCCAGCCCGGGGCGGTTGAACGAGGTTCGACGGTGGAGTACAGAATAGTGGCCGTGCGATTGGGCATCCAGGTGGCAAAATGGATAATATTTTTTACGTTGAGGTTGATCGGCTGGGCATTTTCTTGGTTTAAATTGATGATCCAAAGGGTATTGATTTCATTTTCTTCTGCCGACTTACGACTAAAAAGCAGCCATTCGCGATTGGGTGAAAGAGAAAAAACTCTTCCATCCAGGTCGCCGGTGGTAATAATGGGGCGGCGTTGGCGGGTATTACCTTCGATAACCCACGCATTGCCGGCGGTCAGGTAAGCGAGTCTTCCCGGAATTTCCAATGGCACAAAAGGGGATTGTATGCCTACCATGACAATTTCCGGTCTGGCTTCTTTTATGGTTTCCACTTTGAATACGGTACGAGAAACCTCAACCTCGTTTTCAATCAATTTACGATAGGTGACTTGTTGAAGCCCGTTTTCTCCCGGTTGCACCAACAGAGACTCACCTTCGGGTAAACTCTCGTTTTTTACGGTTTGCCTTTCAAAAGGAATGACAACTTCTTCCTGTTCAAATTCCTCCCGAACTCTGGTTATTATGATGGTAGTTGGTTGGGTAATCAGGGTAAAAGAAGGCGGTTCTGTACGATCTAAGGCTTCTAATTCAATTTTTCCAAAATTCAAAGCATCAGCCACGCTTGAACCCAGGGGGATAGCAATTTCGATCTCCTCACCCTTATCAATTATGGTTACGGTAACGTTTTCACCCGGGGTAACTGGGGTTTGAGTACAACTAACCAGCGGGAGAAAAGCAAGAACGGCCCCCACCACGAGGAGAAATTTATAATATGCCCCTATTTTTTGGCGTGTAAGATTCACAAGCAAGACAATCGTATTCGTTTTTCTTTGATTCAAGTATAATCAGCCAAGATTATTTGATCAGGCTAATTATAGCATGAGTGAAAGGGAACAACCTTACGAACAATTTTCACTGGAGTCTCAAATTGAGGCGATATTATTTGTTGCGACTTCGCCGGTGAATGTTCATCAACTGGCAGAAGCGATTGGGAGCAGCGTACAAGAAGTGGAGCAGGCTTTGCAGAGATTATCCCTTTCTTTTCAACAGGGACGGGGGCTCAGAATTCAATCACATCAGGGCAGATATCAGATTACCACTGCTCCCGAACTCGCATTCCTAATTGAGCGATTTTTGGGCCTGGAAGCAACCAGCCGGTTGAGCCGGGCTGCTTTGGAAACCCTGGCGATCATCGCCTATCGGCAACCGATTACCCGGCCGGGGATTGATGCTATTCGCGGTGTAAACAGCGATGGTGTGCTGAAGAGCCTGCTTTCCAAGGGATTGGTTCAGGAAATGGGTCGAGCAGAAGGTCCCGGCAGACCCATTCTTTACGGAATCACGGCGGAGTTTTTGCAACATTTTGGTTTAAATTCACTGGATGATTTACCTCCCTTTGAGCTGCTCGAACAAGAAGGGGTTAGCCCAGAAGAACAAAGGTTATTAAAGGATTGAGCAATGGTTGAGGAACGGGTGCAAAAAATACTTTCCAGGGCGGGGTTTGGATCTCGCAGGGCATGCGAGTTACTTATTGCTGATGGCAGGGTAATGGTCAACGGCGTGGTAATCTCGCTTGGTGCGAAGGCAAATCCAGAAACGGATGAAATTACGGTAGATGGTCAGCCAATCCCCAAACCCAGCCGCAAAAAAATCTATATTGCATTGCACAAACCTCGTGGAGTGCTTTCCGACGATGTGAAAGGGACTGAACGGAAAACGGTCTTTGATTTAGTTCCCTTACCCGATCACCTGTTTGTGGTCGGGCGGCTGGATTTTGATAGTGAGGGATTGATGCTGCTGACCAACGATGGCGAGCTGGCAAATCGTCTGACGCATCCTCGATACGGGCACGAAAAAGAGTATCGTGTCTTATTATTTACGAAACCAGATGAAGAACAATTAGCTATATGGCGGCGAGGGGTTGTTCTGGCTGATGGCACACGCACCGCGCCGGCCAAAGTGACCGTTGAAGGGCCCGCCGGTAAGGGGGTGTGGTTGCGGGTGGTAATGCGAGAAGGTAAGAAACGACAAATCCGTGAAATTGGTAAAACGATTGGATTACCGGTGAATCGAATTGTTCGAATTCGCATAGGCAATTTGCACCTTGGTAATCTTAAGGCGGGCGAGTGGCGGTATCTTACACCAGTAGAGATACGAGAATTAACTGAAACGGTTAAGAAGAAAGAAGAGACCCATCCTGTGGAAGGGTCTCGTAAAAAAATTTCGACAGGCGGGCGTACCAATCAAACCAAATCTTCTTCGGGCAGGCCTTTTTGAATTTGTTGTATGAGAGCAAGTGAAGCAGGTTTTTCTTTGCCGCGCTTACGAACGTAATCTTTGAGTTTCTCCAAGGGTATGGCTGGCAAAGGCGAGCCATTGGTTTCTAATCTGGCTTTGGGGTTGGTAAAGACCAAAATGGCGTCCACGGACGGAATCTCAATATCCGGAAATTTTTTCTTGAGAAATTTTTCCAGATCACCAGCTGTGTACTGCGCTTCTACATCGGGTCTTCCCAATCCCTCCTGTCCAAATATCTTTAGATAAAGATTGCCTCCCTTTTGTCTGAAACGGTTTTTATTTTCATCGTAGATAATTGTTCCGCCGACGGAGATGGGAACTAATGCGATTATTCCCGCGGGACCAATCAGGGCGTGAGGTACATCGGTGACATAATGGTAAAGTGTGTATTTATCTTCCAAACCCTTTAGACCAGAAGTAAGTAATTCATCTGGCCGAGGTGACCTCCCCCACCGATTGCCAAAATAGATGCCGATCTGGGTCATCAGGAAGCCGAACAGAAGTGCACCAAAGGTGATGGTGATTTGTTCGGGCTGGGTGAAGGAATAATACAGGCCAATAGCCAGCACGATTAATGCACCAATTGTCAGAATCTGTCCAATTTTCTTATTTTTCTTGATTAACCGGTTGTTTGAAACGATTTTCATGGAATCTACCTCTCAGGATGTTGTTGTTTCGGAGCGGGAAATATTTTCGATTAGTTCGAGTCGCTCTTCAATGGCAGAACGCAGCGCTGGCAGTAAACCGGCACTGACAGACTGGCGGGCGACCCGAATGGCGCTGTACATCGCACGGGCATCCGATCGACCATGACCTACAAAAACCAGGCCGTCAATGCCTAAAAGGGGGGCGGCACCAACCTCGGATGGATCCATCATTTGTTTCAGTCTTTTGAAGGCTGGTTTTGCCAGCAACGCGCCAACTTTTGCCGTGAAAGAAGAGGTTAATTCTTCCTTCAATGTGTCGGTAAGTAGTTTGGCAACAGCTTCACTGGATTTAAGAAGAATATTACCGGTAAAACCATCGGTTACAACCACATCGGCGACACCGCCAAACAATTCTTTGCCTTCGACATTACCGATGAAATTTAAGCCGGATTTTTCCAGAAGAGGATAGGTGTCTTTGATCAATTGATTCCCTTTTCCGGCTTCTTCTCCATTGGATAAAAGTCCGACACGGGGATTTTGCTTGTGAAGAACTTTTTCTGCATAGATACTGCCGAGCACGGCAAATTGAAGGAGAAATTCCGGCCGGCAGTCTGCGTTTGCGCCGATATCCAGTACTACACAATGGCCATTCTTGACCGGAAAAAGAGCGGTAAGGGCCGGGCGTGCAACTCCCTTGATGCGTCCCAGCGTGCGGAGGGCATTGAACATGGCCGCACCGGTATTTCCCGCAGTAATGAAAGCATCTCCCTTACCTTCTTTGACAAGCGAAAGCCCCACAGCCATTGAGTTGCGAGGTTTGCGCTTGGCGGCTTCAACCGGTTTTTCGCCCATTTCCACAAGATCGGGAGCGTGTTCCATGCGGACGGGAAGATCACCTGCGTTGAGGGCTTTTAATTTGGGAGCAATCAGATTTTCGTCCCCGACCAGTATAATTTCTTCGGAGAAATCCCTTGCGGCCTGAACCGCAGCGTTAATTTCAGGATCGGGATATTGATCAGACCCCATTGCGTCTAAAATTATGGTCATTGTTTCCTCCAATTCGAGTTGGTTCTTTGTTCCACCGGCGGATTTCTTGACATACCACCAGAGCAGATTATAATATCGAAGCCACGCGCTGGTGCTGGAATTGGCAGACAGGCATGGTTGAGGGCCATGTGCCGAAAGGCGTGTGGGTTCAACTCCCACCCAGCGCACAAGCCACCTCAAAATGAGGTGGCTTTTTTGGTTGGTTACAACTCCCGGCGAGTGATGTAAAGGGTCAATTCTTCAAGGTGATTTCTTTCTGCGCAGTCTGGCAGTTTTTGCAGGCACTGAAAGGCTTCGTTGCTGTAACGTTCGGCTTCGGCAATGGATTGTTCGATAGCGGCGCTGTGCCGAATTCGATCTACCAGTGCGTTGATTTCGTCGTCGTAATGGGGGCAGTTGCCTTCCAGAATTTGTTGAACGAATGCATCTTCTGGATGTTCTTCAATATAATAGAGGGCGGGTAAGGTGATCAACCCCTGGCGGAGGTCGCTGCCAACCGGTTTGCCCAATTTTGATGGATCACTGATAAAATCCAGCACATCATCCATGATCTGAAATGCCATGCCGATGTTGTAGCCGAATGAACGTACTGCCTGTAAGATTTCATCAGATACGGGGCTGATTAACGCCGCGCAGGCTGCCGAGGTTTCAAAGAGAGAGGCGGTTTTGGCATATATACGCTGATAATACCCATCGCGATCTGCCTGGCAACGGCCGGAAAATAACTGCGAGATTTCTCCATTGACAATAATACCGAGAGTCTTTGAAAACAGACTCATCACAGGGATTGAGTTTGTATCGGCTGCAAGTTTGGCCGCACGCGCAAAGAGAAAATCCCCCGTCAGTACGGTTGCCCCCGGCGACCATTGAGAGTTCAGAGTGGGAATGCCGCGCCGCAGTAAAGCACCGTCAATCAAATCATCATGCACAAGCGTGGCGGTGTGGAGCAATTCGATTGCCGCAGCAAGGGTGATCAGTTTATCCTGGGGTGCGCCAAACATTCTTCCAACCAGTAATGTGACTGTTGGGCGAATTCGTTTTCCCCCCGAGGCAAGGATATGCCGCAGGGCTGCCTGCAGATCGGCGTGATGCCCTTCGGCCTGAAATTGCATCAGCTTTTCTACCTGATGAATTTCCTCCTGTACGGGTATGAAGAAGGATGTTGTAGTGCTCAATTAGACGATCTCCATCCGAATAAAAGATTACCGTTATCTTGAAGGGTAAATGTGGTCTCTTCCAGAGAAAGGGATTTCAGTTCGGCAATTTTTTGAACAACCAAACTGACCCACGCCGGTTCGTTTCTGCTTCCCCGGTATGGGTGAGGGGCAAGGTAGGGAGCATCGGTTTCCGCCAGCATGAATTGCAAAGGGATTTGTCTGGTTGTGTTCTGGCGCTCTCTGGCATTGGTGAAGGTAATTGGGCCGGCAATCCCAATGTAAAACCCAAGTTCAATGGCTTGCAAAGCATAGGTCAAATCACCGCTAAAAGCGTGCAGCACACCCGGCCTTTTCGCCAGCGGGTTATCATGTTGCCTAAGCATCCCAACCCAATCCCTTAAAATGGGGAGCAAATCATGCAGGGCATCGCGATTGTGAAGGACAAGCGGTTTTGAGCATTCAGCAGCCAGTTGCATTTGTGCAAGGAGGATATCCTTTTGCAGAGACGGTTCAGCATAATTGCGGTAATAATCCAACCCAATTTCTCCGATTGCGACCACCTCAGGGTAATGAGTAAGTTCTCTTAAAGCATCGAAACTACACTCATCCCATGAAGTGGCGTTGTTGGGGTGAATTCCGACAGCCGCAAAGATTCCTTCATGCTTCTGGCTGATTTCCACCGCTCGCCGACTGGTGGGCAGATCAATGCCCGGAATCAGTATGCACCCGACCCCTTGTTGCTGTGCGCGACGGATAACCTGATCCAGATCGTTATCAAAGTGGTTAAGGTTCAGATGACAATGAGTATCGTGATACGTGATCAATTTCCCAATCCAACCAGTTTTAAACCGTCCTGTAAAATCGGTTTCACCCGATCCTGATGAGTGGTTTCGCAATAAACGCGGATAATCGGTTCGGTGCCCGAGAAGCGAATTAGCAGCCAACCGCCATCTTCCAGCATGAATTTAAAGCCGTCGGTTGTGTTCAGACCGACAACTTTCAAACCGCCGATCCGTTCGGGTTTGGCTTCGAGTATCATTTTCTCTTTTTCTGAGCGGTCGCCAGTGAACCGTGAATCCACCCGATCATAATAATGGGGGCCGACTTTGGCAAAAAGCATATCAATGAGTTCTGATGGCTTTTTATTCAGGCGCACCATCATATCCAGAATGTAAAGCCCGGCGAGAATGCCATCCCTCTCAGGAACGTTGCCGCGGAAAGCATAACCGCCCGATTCTTCACCACCAATCAGTGCGTTGGTTTCAAGGAATTTGGGAGCAACATACTTGAAGCCGACACCGGTTTCATAGACGGGAATGTTATAGAGTTTGCCCAATTTTTCCAACATGCTGGTGGTTGACAGGGTTTTAACGATGGCGCCTCGTTCGCCGCGCACTTCAAGCAAGTAAAGGGCGAGTAAAGCGTAAACCTGCAACTGGTTAATGAACCTGCCGTTTTCATCGCCAACACCAACACGATCTGCATCACCATCGGTGATGATCAGGACATCAGCGCCTTGTTTGATGGTTTCTTTCAAGCCAACATCAATATTCGGGGGAATGGGTTCTGGCCGACTCATTTCCGGGAAGATGGGATTACGCTGATTGTGGATCTCGATTATCTGGGTTTTACCTCCCCCCAATAACTTAGGGAACCATCCCGCGCCGTTTCCCCACATCGGGTCAACCAGTATTTTCAAGCCGGCATCGCGGATTGGTTGTATGTCAATGAGGGAATGGAGGTGTTCAATATAGGCAGGGGCGGGATCGAAACGGACAAGGGTGCCGTTTCGCTCGGCATCTTCTGCCGGCATACGTTTGACTTCTGCTTCCGAGTCTGGAATGAAGGCTTCGATCTGCTTTAATCCTTCGGGGTCAATGGCACCACCGTTTTCATCCCGCACTTTGAAGCCGTTGTCGGTTGGTGGATTATGGGAAGCAGTAATGTTGATAGCCCCGGCAGCACGGCGATTGACCACCGAGAAAGCAATCACTGGCGTTGGAGTAGCACCGTCCGTCAGATAAACATTGAAACCGTTGCCACACAATACCTCCGCAGCGGCCTGGGCAAAATTTTCGGAGAGAAATCGTTTATCATGGCCGACGACTACCCATTGGCCTTGCTTACCTTTTTGAATTAAATATCTGGCAAAACCCTGAGCGCAGCGCCGAACATTGGCAAATGTATAATCTTCTGCGATAAAACCTCGCCAACCATCTGTGCCAAACTTTATTTTCGTTGTCATTGGAGTTCTTCTCCCGAATGATGCATGTGAGATAAATAACAATCTTTCTCAATTATAACAGGTGATTAATCAGACACAAAATGATTGTCGAAGAATAAGCGTGCTATAATCTACACGGATTGTCTGAATTAGGATTGAAAATGAGAGAAGAAAGAATTTATCTCGATTATGCTGCCACCACACCCGTTGACCGGCGTGTTTTGGAGGAAATGCTGCCCTATTTTGATACTTTCTTTGGCAACCCTTCATCCGTTCATGTTTTTGGCCAGAAAGCAGAAGCGGCTATTGAGAATGCCAGAGAAATTATTGCCTCAAAGATGGGTGTTTCCGCGCGTGAAATTGTGTTTACCGGCTGCGGTACCGAGAGTGATAACCTTGCATTGCGCGGCGTTGCGCTGGCGCGTAGAGAAAAATTTGGAGCGGATCGCATTCTGATCACACCCGTTGAACATCATGCTGTTTCTCATACTGCCGAACAACTGGCGGAGCATTTTGGTTTTCGCCTCGAATTTTTGAAAGTCGATTCGCGCGGTGTGGTGGATGCGGACGACCTTCGAAAGAAACTGGCAAGAGATGTGGCAATTGTGTCTGTCATTTTTGCCAACAATGAAATCGGGACGATTAACCCGGTGAAAGAGTTGGGAAGGATATGCAGGGATTTTGAAGTTCCTTTCCATGTGGATGCAGTACAGGCAGCTGCTCATATTTCCATGAAAGGGATTGGTGAGTGGTGCGATCTGGCTGCCATCGGAGCGCATAAGTTTTATGGGCCAAAAGGCGTGGGCGCTTTGTTTGTTCGTCAAGGCACAGCGATCCTGCCGGTTCAAACAGGCGGCGGACAGGAAAATGGACGGCGTTCCGGCACCCAAAATGTTCCCTATATTGTGGGGATGGCCAAAGCATTTGAATTGGCGCAGGACGAATTAAGCCAAACCGAACCGTTCCAAAAACAATTGCGCGATCAAATCATCTCATCGGTTTTAGGAAATATTGAAGGCGCTTTTCTTACCGGTCACGCTGAGGCACGGCTGGGTAATCACGCCAGTTTTGTTTTTGAAGGTGTAGATGGTAATCAATTACTGATTCTGCTGGATGCAGCCGGTTTTGCATGCTCGTCCGGTTCGGCGTGCAAAACGGGTGATCCCCGCCCATCAGAAGTTTTGCTGGTTTTGGGAATCCCACCCGAACTGGCGTTGGGCTCTCTGCGGGTTACGGTTGGAAAATATACACGCCAAGAAGAGGTGGATCGATTTCTGGCTGCTTTACCGGCGCTGATCGAACGTTGCAGAAAATTGACGAATCATTCTGCGGGAGTATTGTCATGAGTGAGAACACGGTTGCCGTTGCAATGAGCGGCGGGGTGGATAGCTCAGTTGCCGCGGCATTACTGGTAGAACAGGGATACCGGGTGTTTGGGGTCATGCTCCGCTTATGGAGTGAACCCGGCCGGGAAGAAAGTAATCGGTGCTGCACTCCCGATTCGATGGCGCAAGCGCGGCGGGTTGCTGATCAGTTGAAAATTCCGTTTTATGCAATTAATGCACAAGAGATTTTCCGGCAGGTGGTCGTCGAACACTTTTTTGAGGGTTACCGCAGAGGAATTACCCCAAACCCGTGCCTGTTGTGCAACCGCTTCATCCGCTGGGATTATTTACTCAACCATGCTGAGGCGATGGGAGCGGAAAAAATGGCAACCGGTCACTACGCCAGAATTCGCGTAGTCGATTCGAGTGTAAAATTGTTGAAGGGGATTGATGAAAATAAGGATCAATCGTACGTACTGAGCGTGCTGAGTCAAGACCAGTTGAAAAAAACATTATTGCCGGTGGGTGAACTTACCAAACCTCAAGTTCGAGAGCTTGCCAGGGCATTTGGGTTACCCGTTGCAGAAAGGCACGATAGTCAGGATTTGTGTTTCCTTGCCGGGCAGGATTATCGCGATTTTCTAAAACGCCATGCTCCGGATGTGATGCAGCCCGGTAAGATACTCAACCTTAAGGGTGAAATTGTGGGTGAACATCAGGGGCTGGGATTTTATACGATAGGCCAGCGAAAAGGGCTGGGTATTTTTGCCCCAAATCCGTATTATGTGGTTGATAAGATTCCAGAGGATAATATCCTTGTGGTTGGTGAAGAGTCCGATTTACAATTCTTCGGTTTGATTGCCGGCAATGTCAACTGGATTGCAGGGATGCCACCTGATCGAGCATTTCGGGCGGAAGTAAAAATTCGCTATAAGGCTCGTTTGGTCAGTTCCGTGGTAGAGGTGCTGGAAGAAAACACGCTTCGCATATGGTTTGATCATCCATTGCGAGATGTAACCCCCGGCCAACGGGTTGTGATGTATGAGGGAGAAGAAGTGTTAGGCGGTGGGGTTATTAGGCAGGGTATTCGAGAAATTCACGGAAAAGAGGTAAGTTGGGGATGATATTACAAACGATAGCTTTGGGGATGATTATTGCTACCCTGTACGGAGCTGCTTTCCATCTCTGGCGGGGTGGAAGTCTGTGGAGGCTGGGTTTGTATGTTCTTTTCGCGTGGATTGGTTTTTGGGGAGGTCAGTGGCTTGGCACTCTGTTGGGATGGGAATTTATCAGGGTTGGCCAGTTAAATCTGGGGTTTGCCTCAATAGGCAGTTTTCTTATTTTGGGGTTGGGCTATTGGTTGAGCCTTGTTCAGGTTGAACCTGACCGAAAAACCATAAAAAAGTAACGGAGAGGGAATTTTGACCTGGAATCTGCACGGCACTACGGTTAATGACGGGGATTTAGCCCAACTGGTCGGGTTGCGGCATAAAAGTTTTATTGTTCGAGTAAAAGCGGGTGGAGAATTGCAGACCCACCGCGGTATTGTAAAGTTCGACGAAATCATCGGTAAGCCCTGGGGGAGTCGCGTGAGAAGCCATCTGGGAAATCCGTTTTATGTTTTGCAGCCTGCCCTGGGTGATTTGCTCAAGGAACTGCCCCGAAACACCCAAATTCTCTACCCCAAAGACATCGGCTTTATTCTGGTGCAGATGGGTATCGGTGAGGGTCAAATTATTGTAGAGGCCGGCACAGGCTCGGGTGCTCTGACCTCAGCATTTGCTTTTGCAGTCGGCAGTAAGGGAAAGGTGATCAGTTATGAAGCCAGAGAAGAAATGCAAAAACTGGCCAGAAAGAACATCAGCCGGCTAGGGTTGGAAGAGAGGGTGGAGTTAAAACTGAGAGAGTTAACCGCCGAGCAGGGATTTGATGAAGAAGGAGTTGATGCGCTCTTTCTAGATCTTCCTAATCCATACGATTACATCCACCATGTCCGGAAGGCTTTGAAACTGGGTGGTTTTTTTGGTTCGATTCTGCCGACGGCAAATCAGGTTTCCAAACTGTTATTCGCTTTGCGTCAATTTGATTTTGCTTTTATTGATGTATGTGAGGTGCTGCTTCGATACTACAAACCCGAACCGGAGCGTTTGCGGCCGGTGGATCGTATGGTTGCTCATACAGGCTTTTTGATTTTTGCCCGCCCGGTCCTGGTTGAGAGCTCGGACGAGGAAATTTTGAATGAAATAGAGTTAGATGAAGAGTTATCAACCATTGAGTAATTTGAATTGATTTTGAAATCCGGCAAAATGGGCATACGGTTGACTGCTGATGAAATTCGGAATTTCCTGAGACTGAAGGAACCAGTTCACTATCTGGCTGGAAGTGGAAATGCAAGAGAAGCAGCGGTTCTTGTCCCTTTGATTGAGGATCACGGCATCTGGCATGTTTTGTTCACGCGGCGATCCAACACAGTCAATGACCATAAAGGACAGGTTTCATTCCCAGGAGGGGCAATAGAACCGGCTGATGCAAATACCGTTGCTGCGGCACTCCGAGAAGCTGAAGAGGAAATTGGCATAAAACCCTCACAGGTTCAAGTTCTTGGGGAGCTTCCGCCGCACGAATCGGTTACTGGCTTTAGAATTTACCCCGTTATTGCTAAAATCGAGTGGCCGATTGTGTTACAAATCAATCCGGATGAAGTAAGCCGGGTTTTTACCATTCCTCTCGAATGGCTTGCACAGAAAGAAAATTACGAGATTCGGGAATGGAGGTCACCTTTTGGGCTGCGTGAAGGAGTGATTTTTTACAAACCCTATGATGGCGAACAATTGTGGGGAATTTCTGCCCGCATCATGCAGGATTTATTAATCACCATTGGTTTATTAACCAGTTCTCGTACAGGTTAAATTCCATCAGGCCGTAAAAATGCTTCCAGTTCGCTGGCTGTAACTGGTTTACTGAAGCGGAAACCTTGAATCATGTCACAGCGAAGCCTGCGCAAAATGGTTAGTTGTTCGTCCGTTTCCACCCCTTCGGCAATAACGCTCAAACCAAGCCGATGCGCCATTTCAATTATGGATTGAACAATCAGGTCGTTTTCTTTTTGAATGCCAATTTGTGAAATGAAATTTTGGCCGATTTTGATATTATGAATTGGCAATTTTTGTATGGTGCTGAGTGAAGAATAACCGGTGCCAAAATCATCAATCGAAATTTTGACTCCCAATCCACGCAATTCCCAGAGCATGGTTTCGAACTTTTCGAATTGAGCAAAATTGCGACTTTCGGTAATCTCGACAACCAGTGAGGCGGGGTCAAGTTGAGTCTGGTGAAGAGCATCTCTTACCATTGAGGATAAATCTGTTTGTTGAAACTGGCGGGCTGAAAAATTTACAGACACCTTTAAATTCCTCATTCCAGAAGCCTGCCATTCTTTCAGTTGGGTACAGGCTTCGCGAAGCACCCATTCTCCAATCGGCAGAATGAGACCGGTATCCTCTGCCAGATCAATAAATTGGTCAGGTAAGATAATGCCGCGTTGCGGATGATTCCACCTTAACAGGGCTTCTACATAAACCACTGTTTGGGTGTAAGCATCAAAAATGGGTTGATAATAGACCACCAGTTCTTTTTTGGCCAAGGCTTGCCGCAGGTTCGTTTCTAAATTTAAGATAGTTACGGCTTTGGCGTGCATATCTTTATCGAATATCATGTATGAGTTTCCGCCCTGTGCTTTGGCTTCGTACATGGCGGTGTCGGCATCGCGAATCAATGCGTCAGGTGAGTCGGACTCCGGGTTGGCCATAGCCACACCAATACTGCAAGTGGTAAAGATATGATTGCCATCTATTACCACCGGATTGTTGATTTCCCGCTGCAACCGATTGATAATCTGAATGATCTCATAAGGCTCATGAAGATCATTCAGCAGTATTGCGAATTCGTCCCCCCCAAAACGCGCAATGGTATCTTCAATGCGCAGACATTTTTGCAAGCGGTGAGAAATTTCAATAATCATCCGATCACCAATGTGGTGGCCGAGGCTGTCGTTTACAATCTTGAATCGATCCAGATCCAACAAGAGTATGGCAAAAGTAGGTTGTTCATGCCGCTTTGAACGCTTTATAGCATGTTCCAGATGTTCAATGAATAAAATGCGATTTGGTAAACCGGTAAGACGATCATATAATGCTTGATGAACGAGCTGATCTTCATTTGCTTTTTGGCGGGTAACATCTGTGAGCGAACCTGCAATGCGGTGCGGTGTTCCGTAATCACTTCGGACGGCCATTCCTCTTGCCAGCACCCAGCGATATTGACCGTCCCGATGTAAAATTCTGTGCTCAGATTCAAAATGCGGAATCAAGCCGGAAAGGTGCGCTTCTAAAGAAGATTTGACAGCAGGTAAATCATCTTCATGAATGCGGCCGAGCCATTCATCCGGGGAATCGCCAATTTCGTTGGAATCGAAGCCCAACAATCTTTTCCAGCGGGGTGAATAATAAATTCGGTTTGCAATCAAATCCCAATCCCAAATTCCATCATTTGCACCTTCAGAGGCCAGCTTATATCTTTCTTCGCTGATTTTTAAGGCATTCTCCGAGGATCGTTGTTGGGTGACATCGTTGAAAATTCCAACAATATATTGAGGTTCTTGATTTTCGTTTTTAATCAATGATGCCGAAATTTGCAGAATTAATTTCTGCCCCTCATAGGAAATCCAGACGAACTCCTCATGGATTGGTTCAACCGAGGAGATGATCTTCTCAAAGAATTCGACGGCTCGCGGATGATCTTCGGGGGGAATGAATTGAATGGCGTTTTTACCAAGAATAAGATCTTTTGAATTTAAACCCAATAAAGAGAGCAGCGCGGCGTTACAATCAAGGAAATTACCATTTAGGTCAGTTAGCACAATGGAATTTGGGGAACATTCGTAAATGCTTTTAATCAGATAATGCTGTTTGCGTTGTTCTAATTCCGCTTTTTTAATCAAAATGGCGTTAGCCAGATGGGGCGCAACAAAAGTGAGAAACTGCAGGTTATCCTGCGTATAGCGAATATCTTGATGGTAACTTTGGACGGCCATTGCTCCAATGATGGTTTGCTGGGCAATGAGTGGGACACCTAGCCAGTCAATCGAAGGCGCACCAATTGATTCAACTTCACCCAGATTAATTAATTTTTCAAAAATTTCCGGTGTTACCAGCAAAGGGGTTTTTCTGCGAATTACGTAATCGGTTAATCCCTTTCCTAACGGTTGGGGAGGAGGAGGGGAATCATATTCATCAATGTAATATGGAAACGAGAGTTCGTTTTTATCCTGATCATAAAGAGCAATATAAAAATTCTCGGCCTGCATGATTTGATTGATGATCTTATGAAATTGAACCAATAAATCAGCGAGGTCTTTACTGGATGCTACACTTTCGGCTATTTTCAACAAAGCATCCTGCGTTTTTTGCCATTTGTAATGCTGGGTTAAATCTTTTATTACCGCAATGGTAAGGACGCCGGTTTTGTTATCCTCAATGTTTTTCAGCCTTACTTCCAGGTGATGTAAATCTTTTCCGATCTTAAAATTTCTCAAACGGATGATGCTGCCGCTGCGTGATGTAATCACATCGCGACCAGCAGGTGTAGAGAATATGAACCGTTCAAGTAATTGTTCATCATTGATTTCGTTATTAAATAATTCAGCCACTTTTGGATTTGAGCCGATAATCGTTCTGGTAACAGGTGAAAAAACGAAAACCGGATCATCGCTGATTTTTAATAACAGCTCGATGGCATAGGGAATTGGGCTTTGATGAGACATTTGCGTTACCTTGTAAAGAATAAATGACTTCAAACCATTAAGTTGCAAGGATTGTGCCGTGAAGAAAATTTATTCAAAAAAAAAGCAGCACAAAAGAGTTTTTGTGCTGCCGGAAAACTTTATGGAAAGGAACTCAGTCTCCGATTTCCTCTTCTTCTTTCTTGCCGCGTTCAATAACTTCAGGTTCGGAGATTTCTTCAGCGGCTTCTTCTTCGCTGATTTCGGGAGCGGCGCCGGTAATAATGACAACCACTTCGTCCGGCTCGTTCAGGATTTCAACTCCTGCGGGGACTTTCAGATCTCGAATATAGATGGCATCCCCGATGCGAGCAAGATTGGATATATCCACCACCAGATTTTCAGGGAGGTCTTGCGGTAAGGCTTCCACTTCCACTTCATCCAATTCTTGCACAACAACGCCGTTGTAATCCTTGACAGCAGGAGCAACACCGCTCAGATCAATGCTAACACTGGTGCGAATTTTTTCGGTGAGTGAAACTGCTTGAAAATCAACATGCAGGAGGGTGCCCTTAATGAAATCGCGTTGTTTTTCGCGCACCAGAGTGGGGATTTCCTTCCCGTCCAGGTTGATATTGATTAATTGTGAAGATGATGCGTGAGAGAGGATGAGACTGGCATCGTGCAAGTCCATCTGGATGGGTGTCGCTTCAAAATTGTGACCGTAAATGACACCGGGAAGTTTTCCGGCTCGTCTGAGTGCACCAACTTTTTTGCCAATCACGGTGCGACGGGTTGCTTCAATTGAGAGTTTATCCATTATTTCCTTCCTCGAGCGCCTCTCACCCCAGCGGGGGGTTACCTTCGCTCTTAAGAGTAGAATGTGGCCAAATCAGCCGAAGGCTAATTTTAGTCATTTGTTGATATATCGTCAAGGAAAAATTTTCTGAATAAAGAGTTAAAACTCTTCAGGTAATCATTTAAAACATGGGTAAAAAACTTCTTGACATATCCGGTCAATAGTGCTATAAAATTGCTATGTTTTTCCAGACCAATGCTAAGCGTCAACCAAAGAACCGGACCTCTCGTGAGGGAGCGGTTTTTGGCGTTTAGTGTTGTTGTTGCATCACTTTTCTTAAAACAAAAACCCTCCCAAAGCGGGAGGGTTTTTTATATCCTGTCCTTATAAGCGAGGAGGCCACAAGAAGAAAAATTCATTTCCAAAAAGATAAATAATGTCATAAAATAGATTATCCAAAGGAGGCAGTGATGAGAAAACTATTTTTACTTTTAGTCTTGACCGTAATGGTCGCCCTGGTGAGTGCCTGTGCAAGTCCAACGCCTACCGAGTCGATGGTTACACCCGAAGAAAGTAGTGCAGGGGAAACGACCGCCACTCCCCAGCCACAGGGGTGTTTGGGCACGGCGGAAACAGCTATTGTTGATTTGGGATGTCGTGAAGTCACAATTGCTGTTGAGAATGCTTACCTTCCCTTCAATTACATTTCCATAGAAACCGGTGAGCCGGGTGGATGGGATTATGATGCCTGGCGTGAAATCTGTACACGGCTGCATTGTATTCCTGTGTTTGTTGAGACCGCGTGGGATGGGATGATACAGGCAGTTGCGGATGGACAGTACGATGTGGCTGCCGATGGAATTACGAACACTCCGGAGCGGCAGGAAATTGTGGATTTTTCCATCGGCTATATCCAGATAGAACAACGTCTTGTGGTTCGAAAGGGTGAGAATCGTTTTTCGAATATCGAGGAATTTGCCCAAGACGAAACGTTGATCATGGGCACGCAAGTTAACACGACCAACTATGAAACCGCGATCAAGTTCCTGCCTGAGAGCCGTATCAAGGCTTTTGAGCAATTCCCATTTGCAATTCAGGCTCTTATCACCGGTGATGTGGATGCAGTCATTATTGATGAGATTGCCGGTATGGGCTATTCCGGTCAGAATGCGGATGAATTAGAAATGATCGGTCCTTCTATTTCTAGTGATGAATTGGGTTTTATCTTCCCCAAAGGCAGTCCCTTAGTGGAACCTGTCAATCAGGCATTAGAAGCGATGAAGGCAGATGGAACACTGGCGGCCTTGAACGAGAAGTATTTTGGGCCTTCATTCAACTTGACCGAAGAAGACATCAAATAAGTTGGTTTTGTGAGGTGGGGCTTTGGTATCCGGGAGATCACCAAAGCCCCACGGGAAGGATACAGGTATGACGGTGAAAGAGAGCCTGCGACAAAAACAAAGTGTTTTATCCCCTGCCTGGGCTTCAATTAGTCTTAAGGATAAAATTCGTCAATTTCCATGGTGGATTTTGGGATTGGCGGGTGTCTTTATCTTTACCGCTCATCTGGTTATCACCCGGGAAAGTTATCAGGCGGCCTTCAATTTTATCAGAGCCGGAATGTGGGTGACTCTTCAGACTACCCTTGTGGCCTATGGACTGGCTTTGCTTTTAGGTTTGATTACCGGTTTAGCGCGGATTTCCCATAATATTCTTTTTCAAAACCTGGGAACTCTGTATGTAGAGCTGATTCGTGGCGTTCCAATGCTGGTTTTAATATTTTTCATTGCTTATGTAGGAGTGCCTGCGGGTGTGGGATTCTTGAATCAGGTCGGGAACTGGCTGACCGAACTGGGCATTGGATTTCTGGCACAGCCGCTGGTGAATTTAGAGAACAGTAATGTTCCAATGACCACACGGGCCGTCATCGCGCTTTCGGTTACTTATGGTGCTTTTCAGGCAGAGATTTTTCGGGCAGGCATTCAATCCATTGGACGAGGCCAGATGGAAGCAGCGCGTGCGCAAGGAATGTCCTACTGGCAGGCAATGCGTTATATCATTCTTCCTCAAGCGGTCAGAAATGTATTGCCGGCTTTGGGGAATGATTTTGTAGCCATGCTTAAGGACTCTTCGCTGGTGTCGGTGCTAGCAGTCCGGGATATCACTCAGATTGCGAAACTTTACGCTGGTCGTTCCTTCCAATATCAAGAGGCTTATTTGACATTGGCGGCGTTGTATTTAGCCATGACGATTGTACTGTCTTTTATTGTCAAATGGCTGGAAAGAAGAGTGAGGCAGGATGAGCGCAATGGATGAAATGATTCAAATAATCAACCTGCGAAAACGGTTTGGGCGACTGGTCGCCGTGGATGGAATTAATCTGGTTGTCCGAAAGGGGCAGGTTATTGTGATCATCGGTCCAAGTGGTTCGGGTAAATCCACTTTATTGAGGTGCATTAATCATCTTGAAACACCTACCGAGGGGGAAATCTGGATCGAGCGGCAAAAAATTACAGGCAATCAGAAACAACTGAACGCACTGCGTTCTCAAATTGGGATGGTTTTTCAGCACTTCAACCTGTATCCGCACCTGACAGTGTTGGAAAATGTCACGCTAGCGCAACGGATCGTTCGTAAAATTTCCAAATCGCAAGCAGAAGAAATTGCGTACCGGCACCTGGAGCGGGTAGGGATTGCCGAAAAAGCGAAATCTTATCCGACTCAACTTTCGGGCGGACAGCAGCAACGAGTGGCAATTGCCCGTGCACTCGCACAAGATCCAAAGATAATGCTTTTTGACGAACCAACCAGTGCCCTCGATCCGGAAATGATTAAAGAAGTTTTGGATGTGATGCTGGCGCTGGCGGAGGATGGCATTACGATGGTGGTCGTTACGCATGAAATGGGGTTTGCCCGCGCTGCGGCTGATGAGGTGGTTTTTATGGATCATGGAAAAATTATTGAACGTGCCAAACCGGATGAATTTTTCAGTTCTCCAACACAGGAACGCACACGGGCATTTCTTTCGCAAATTTTGACGCATTAGTAGTTCGGAAAGGTTTTCACATGATCATCAGGGAGAAAATCAGGGAACAGATACCGCATTGGTTGGAGCGAATCCAGCGGTTGAAGACATATCATAGCGATTTTGTGGTTGGGGAAGTCACCATTGACCAGATCTTGAGTGGTATTCGTGGGGTGCAAATCAGCATTAGCGATATTTCTTACGTTGATCCCAACGAAGGTATCCGATTGCGGGGATATACCATTGCTCAGGTTTTGTCGTTGCTGCCCAAAGCAAAGGGTTCTCAGATGCCGTTGGCGGGGGGATTGTATCATCTGCTTTTGACGGGTGAACTCCCCAGCCAGGAAGAGGCGGAAGAGGTAGAGCAAACCTGGAAGGATCGCTCCTTTGTGCCGGCGTATGTATGGGATGTGATTCGCGCCATGCCGCGTGATACTCATCCCATGACGCTTTTCAGTCAGGCAATCATGGCACTCCAACCCCAATCCGTATTTGCAAAAGCGTATCTGGATGGGGTGCCAAAAACCCAATACTGGGAATACTATCTGGAAGACAGCCTTAATCTGACCGCCAAGATCCCTCAAATTGCTGCATTCATTTATTGCTGGAAATATAAAGATGGGAATATGGCGACGCCTGACCCTGCATTGGATTGGAGTGCAAGTTTTGCCCAGATGATAGGAAAAGGCGATGATCAACCGTATATGGACCTAATGCGCTTGTATCTGGTCATTCACTCGGATCATGAGGGAGCCAATGTCAGTGCACACACCTCTCATCTGGTTAGTTCGGCATTATCGGATGTGTATCTTTCTTCTGCTGCCGGCATGAATGGTTTGGCTGGTCCCCTCCACGGACTTGCAAATCAGGAGTGCATCCGCTGGCTGCTCAATGTTTATAATGTATTCGGCAGGTTACCTACGGATGAAGAATTGGATGGATACATTCGTGCACAACTTGCAGCGGGGTATGTAATTCCCGGCTACGGTCATGCTGTATTGCGTGTAACCGATCCGCGTTTCGTTGCCCAAATGGAGTTTGCCGAGCAATATCTGCCTCGGGATCCCCTGTTCCAATTGGTTAAACAGGTTTACCGATTGGCGCCCTCTATTTTGGGTGAGAACGGGAAAATCAAAAACCCGAGACCGAATGTGGACGCGATAAATGGCTGCTTACAGTATTATTATGGGGTACGCGAAGTGGATTTTTACACAGTCCTGTTTGGTGTGAGCCGGATTTTGGGATTGACTGCTCATGCGGTTTGGGCGAGGGCATTGGGAAAACCTATCGAGCGGCCAAAATCCTTAACCACACGGATGCTGGAAGAGCGGGTTGGTATTGTTCAAAATCAGAGCCGACCTTGAATAAATATCTCGGTGTGAGGGAAAGAAAAAAATGGAAGCCTTATCTTATCAAATGTACGATGGCAAAGTTGTCCTGCGGTTGCGGGGGAAAATTTGTGAGAATTCGGAAGAATTACTCACCAGTCAACTTTTTCGCGATGTTTTGTGGGATTTTGTACGTCATTTACAAAGACGTGAATCGCGTTATTTAAATTTATTTCCCAACAGGCAGGTGAGTGAAAAATCAATTACTGAGTTAATTGACACGTTTCGATTTTTGGTCAAGCTACCGGCGGATCTGGTGGTAAAAGTCCATGAACCCGCAAAAAAGTTTTTGAGTAACCGCGATTTGATTTACGATTTCGTGGAGAATTTATACAACTACTGGCGCACTTTACATCGGGTATTGATTTGCGACCGAACCCTCGATGAAATGGACAGGCGCCCGTATCGAACCTTTGCGGAAACCGTTGAGCGATTGATGCATGTCGTGCGCAGTACCTATCGGGATATCCAGGAGAGTATCACCGGCACTCACCCGAGAGTGTATCGTCAGGTCAGTGCCGGGGTGGAAATTGGCGCAATTGCCCTGCCTGCGCCAGTGCCGTATCCGAATGGCGATTATTCAGCGCTTAAGAATATATCCGTCATCCGCCAAATCATGATCTATCCGCCGATGATTTTCAATTCGCCTTCCAACAAACGGAAGGGAATTTTTGAACGGGTAAATTTCAATCCCGTGCGTGGGTTACATCTTGACCCGGAGGAGTGGGTTTGTTATCCGGCTAAGGTGGGCGATCTGGTCATCATGATCTACTTTTCGATGCGTTTCTTTGAGTTGGGTTTTTCTCTGTGCAATTTGTTTGAACTGGCCGAAAGCGATCAAATCACCCAGCAGCCCGATGCAATATTTCTCTTTGGGGTGCCGGAAATTTCGGGATTGAGAGAGGGTCAAAGTCAAACCATCTTTTATGATGACGAAGAAAATAACCTTCTGGTAGCGGCAATACCCTATCGCGATGAGTTTGGTTATTTTGGCTATCTCAAGAAAATGGTTCTGACCCTTCATAACATTATTGTGATGAAGCGAGGCAGGTTGCCTTATCACGGCGCATATTTCCACATTCGGATGCGCAGCGGTAAAGAATCGAATGTATTGATCATCGGTGATACAGGTGCCGGTAAATCCGAAACCCTGGAAGCGTTAAGACAGATCGCCGGTGATGAGGTTGAGGAGTTGATACCCGTAGCCGATGATATGGGATCACTGTTTATTGATGATCGCGGTCAGGTATGCGGCTATGGAACGGAGATTGGAGCCTTCGTACGGCTGGATGACTTGCAATCCGGTTATGCGTGGGGACAAATTGACCGCGCCATTCTGATGAATCCCGATGAAACTAACGCCAGAGTGGTAATACCCATCACCACTTATGATGAAGTCATGCGCGGATATCCGGTAGACATTCTTCTTTATGCGAACAATTATGAGGTGGTGGATCAGGATTACCCTATCATCCGCCGGTTTGAGGAAGTGGAAGATGCGCTGGAGGTTTTTCGCTCAGGCGCCGTGATGAGTAAAGGAACCACCAACACCAAAGGTCTGGTGCACAGTTATTTTGCCAACATTTTTGGACCGCCTCAATATCCAGAGATTCATGAGGAACTGGCTGTTCGATATTTTGAGCATTTGTTCCGGAATAATATCTTTGTGGGCGAATTGCGCACTCAACTTGGCGTGCCGGGAAAAGAGCAGGAAGGCCCGATACTGGCGGCAAGAGCCTTATTAAATTTGATTTCGTGAGATCAATACCGAATGGGATATCAGCGAATTGTAATTAAAATTGGTTCTTCAACCCTAACAGCGGGAAGCAGGCATATTTCACAACCTCGTGTGGTGGATCTGGTTAAAGCAATATGCCAGCTGAAGAAGAGAGAAACTCAGGTTATGGTGGTTTCATCGGGAGCTATTGCAGCGGGAAGGGAAGCGTTAGGCTTTCCGGAGTTGCCCAAGTTCCTGCCGGCAAAACAGATGCTGGCAGCCATTGGTCAACCCCGCCTGATGGAAATGTACGAGCGGTATTTTGCGATTTACGAAGAAAAGGTAGCGCAGGTGTTACTCACGCGGGCTGATCTGACGGATCGGCGGCGTTATTTAAACGCTCGCAGTACACTCGAAGCACTTCTAAATCAAGGGGTTATTCCGATCATCAATGAAAACGATACGGTTGCTACTGAGGAGATTCGTTTTGGAGACAACGATAATCTTTCTGCGCAGGTAGCCAGCCTGATCGAGGCTGATTTATTGATCTTGTTGACCGATCAAGAGGGTGTGTATGACCGTGACCCGCGACATGATCCGGGCGCAACGCTGTATCGTAAAATTGAGACAACCGAAATACCGGCTGAAATGTGGTCGGCGGCGGGGGGCAGTGTGAGCGGCGTTGGGACGGGGGGCATGATTACCAAACTTCAAGCAGCGGATCTGGCCAGACGAGCTGGTTGTGCCGTGGTGATTGCTTCGGGGGCTGATCCGGCCAATGTCTTGCGCATAGCCAATGGCGAAGAAATCGGTACATACTTTTCCCCGCTATTCAATAAAATCGAAGCGAGAAAACGGTATATCCTGACGATTAATTCACACAAAGGGCAAATTTTTATTGATGGGGGAGCTGAAAAAGCGCTTGCCCGCGGCAGCAGTCTGCTTCCTATCGGGATCACTTCATTAAAGGGCGACTTCGAACGTGGAGATGCAGTTGAGGTATTGTGTGGAAAAGCGAAACCGGTTGCTCTGGGAATAACGAATTATTCCGCTCGCGATTTGTTGAAATTAATTGGGCATCAATCTGCTCAAATTGAAGCGATTTTAGGCTATACCTATGGTGATGAGGTTATCCATCGTAATAATCTGGTCATGATCCAGTCTTCGGAAAGGAATTGTGATGATTAATCTAATAGAAATCGGCAGCAAGGCGAAACAAAGTGCAAAAATGCTGGCAGTTACGAGCACGGCTCAACGAAATGCCGTCCTAGAAGAGATTGCCGCTTTGTTGCTTGAACATCGTGATCGGATTTTGGAGGCAAACGCCAAAGATATTGCCAATGCCCACCAAAAAGGGCTTAACGAGGCAATGATTGATCGGCTGATGATTACACCACAACGGCTGGAAGGTATGGCGACCGATGTTCGCAGGGTGATAGAACTGCCAGATCCTCTGGGTGAGGTTTTTGATGAACAGATTCTCCCCAATGGTTTAAAAGTTTACAAGCAGCGAGTGCCTTTGGGAGTATTGGGTGTAATCTATGAATCGCGTCCCAACGTGACCGTGGATGTTTCCGGTCTGGCTTTAAAATCAGGCAATGCCGTGATTTTAAGAGGCGGCAGTGAAACAATCGAGAGTAATCGCGCGCTGGTGCAACTCATTCATCTGGCATTGAGCCGGCACAGGTTGCCAGTTGATGCTGTTCAATTTATAGACGATCCGGATCGCCGCTATGTGCTGGAAATGCTCAAGTTGCACCAATTTATTGATTTAATTATCCCACGAGGCGGCGCAAAACTGCATCAGTTTTGTAAGGAAAACAGTCAGATACCGGTGGTGATTGGTGGTATTGGTATCTGCCATTTATTTGTGGATGAAAGCGCCGATCTTCAAAAAGCGGTCGAAGTAATTTTCAACGCTAAAGTTCAACGTCCAACGGTTTGTAACGCACTGGATACGCTTTTAGTACACCGAAAGGTTGCCGCTGACCTGCTGCCGAAAGTGTTTGAGCGCTTGGGTGCGGCGGGGGTTACCTTTCGCCTGCATGAGAATGTCTTCCATCAATTAAACATTTCACCTTCGGAATGCTTACAAAAAGCCGAAGCCGGTGATTTCGATGTGGAGTGGTTATCGCTTGTTTTAGGCGTGAAAATTGTGGATGATCTTGATGAAGCAATTCGCCATATCGAGGAGCATTCGACCGGTCACTCGGACGGGATTTTAAGTTCCAATCCGGTGAGGATTGAGGAATTTTTACACCGTGTTGATTCGGCTGCGGTATATGTCAACGCCAGCACTCGTTTTACGGATGGCGGACAATTGGGTCTGGGTGCTGAAGTTGCGGTCTCGACCCAACGACTGCATGCACGCGGCCCGATGGGATTGAGAGAATTGACCAGTTATAAGTGGGTAATTATTGGAGATGGTCATGTTCGGGTTTGATGGACTTGTTCTTCCCCAAACGTTCTATTCCCTGAGTAAATAAACCCGTTTGCGCAAGTGCAATCCATAATAATAAAAGACTTAGCGTGATATATATGCCCGTTATAACCGCTGGAAGATTGTTTTTGAGGTTTTCCAGTTGGTTTTGGTAAGTTTCGATGAGGGATTGATATTCCTCCAGCTGCCTGCGGGTCTCAACCAGATTTTTCTGAATCCCTTCTAAATGCACATTGAGATTTTCCATGGCTGTCGGAAGCGGTTGCAGCCCGATGGCTGTTTCATTTATCTGGTCACTGATCCCTTCCAATGCAAGGGGCATTGCTTCTAAATCTCTGCGGATGCCGGCTACACTCTCTGCTAATGGAACTTCCGGCTCATACCGGTCACCACCTAAAAAAGGAATTGAAGAAATAAAGACAAGAGTTCCATCAATAAGGCGGGAGGTTTTTTCCAATCCCTCCATGCCGGCTGACGTGCCCCGAAGAATTTTGATAAACTCATCGCCTAAGATTTGGGAAACTTCCTCCAGAACCGATGAAGTATGATCAACGACGGAGGAAAAACCCTCCAATGTATGGGTTATTTCATTCAGGCTGCCTTCAGCCTGGATGAGCGAATTTTCCAGCAGCACGATGGTTTGGGAAGAAACCTGCAAAGCACCGCTGGTCACTTCAACCAGTTCCATGGTGGTCTTCTTTACCGGCCGGTAACTTGCCCAAAGTAGTACCAGCCCGCTCAGGCTGATCAGCCAGCCGAATATGGCGGTGCCGATCAGGATAGCGGCGATGAGCTTTTCGGGAAGGTTTGTGAGCGTTGATCGCTTATTCATTGGTTTACTCCCTGGAGTTTATTTTGGATAATTTGAGTATTAATTATAAAATTTTCTTGTTCAAACTCAATAATATCGTTTTTTATTCGATGTGAATATGGTGTGGATTAGCTGAATTTTATGAACACTAAAAAATAAAATATTAGGGTTTTATTCGGACACATATTTCGTTAGTGCTATCGAGAAAAAATCCAACATCTCCACAATTTCTGACACAATTCTCCATAATTTCTACACAATGGATTGGTACACTTGAAAAGAGGACATCATAAAGAAGAAAGCAACCGATATTTCATTTGCCATAGCCTCGCCATAAACAGGTGGGCCACCCTTATGAACGCACAATTTATAGACAAAAAAGGAAACTCGAAGATGGAGCGAAACAGTGTTTTGATTGAAGCAGATGAACTGATAAAGAGATTTCAGGAGGAAAACATCCGCATATTTGATGCCAGCCTTACAGAGGATGTTTATCAGCAGGAGCATATTCCAGGAGCCGCTTATTTCGATCACCAGGAATTCTCTATGCCCGAAAGTCCATACGAATTAACCATTCTGCCGATTGAAAAACTTAGCAAGAAAATCGGTGATATTGGTATATCCGATGCCTCCGAGGTAATCATTTATGCTTGTGGCATGATTCCTTACGCAGCCCGAGCGTGGTGGATACTTCATTATGCCGGTCATAATAACGTTCGTCTGCTAAACGGAGGGCTGGCAGCATGGAAAAAAGCCGGCGGTCAGGTCGAACAGGCACCTCAACGTTACGAACCGACAACCTTCAAGGGGAATCCAAGACCTGAAAAATTTGCTGATAAAGATGAGGTTTTATCCGCTTTAAAGGACAATGATATTCTTGTTGTTGATGTTCTGCCGCCTCAAAGTTACGAAGGTGCACACATCACCGGTTCGGCTAATCTTTCGTGCATGGAATTAATGCAAGACATGGATTATATCCTGCCGAATGATGTTCTTGCTTTGCGTCTCCGTGGAACGGCTCAATATCAACGGATTATTACCTATTGCGGCGGAGGAATCGCTGCGGCAGTAAATGCCTTGGCGCATTTATTGGTCGGGCAAGAGAATGTCGCTGTATATGACGGCTCTTTAAGAGAGTGGATAGGAGAAAACCTGCCTATAACCGGCACGGGGAAATGGGTGATGTGGTAATTATTAAATCTGGTGAGAAAAAATGGAAGGAATTTGTCCACTGGAACTCATTTTTCGGATTTGAAGAGGATGAGAATCTTGTGAAAGCCATTCGATATGAAACATTTGGTCCTCCCGAGTTGCTTCAACTTCGTGAAGTCCCAAAACCTGTCCCGAAAGGTCATCAGGTACTCGTAAAAGTGCATGCCGCTTCGATCAATGCGCTGGAATGGCGGCGATTTACCATGCCATTGATTGGATTGCGCCTGATTAGCGGCGGATGGTTCAAGCCAAAAGACACCGCTCTTGGAACCGATGTCGCTGGCCGCGTGGAAGCCGTAGGCGAAGAAGTAACTCGCTTCAAACCCGGCGATGAAGTGTTCGGTTGTGCTCATGGATCATTTGCCGAATTTGTTCTGGCGCGGGAGACCTTTCTCACATTTAAACCCGTGAATCGATCTTTTAGCGAAGCAGCGGCTATGCCCCTTGCGGCGCTCACTGCATTGCAGGGAATTCGCTGTGCAGGTGGGATTCGGGCTGCTCAAGAAGTTTTGATTCAAGGTGCTTCAGGGGGAATTGGCGTATTTGCTATTCAACTCGCAAAAAATGCTGGTGCGGAAGTCACTGCTGTATGCAGCACCCGAAATCTCAACTTTGTGCTCTCGCAGGGGGCCGACCATGTGATTGATTACACTCATGAGAATTTCACGAAAAATCTCAAACGGTACGATTTGATTCTAGCCATCAATGGTTATCAATCGTTATGGGCATATCGGTCTGCGCTCAAACCACAAGGAGTATATGTCTGTGTTGGAGGCTCTGCAGGGCAAATTTTACAGGCTCTTTTGTTTTCTAAATGGTTCTCTCAGAAAGATGGCAAGACAATGAAAAATATGGGTATGACGATAATTAATCGAGGCGATTTGACCCAAGTGAGTGAATTACTGCAAACCGGCACGCTGGTACCGGTCATAGACCGAAGTTATCCACTCACTCAAACTGCGCAAGCGTTTCGATCTATTCTCGATACCCATGCGCAAGGCAAGATTATTATTGAAGTTTTCAAAGATTGAACTTTCAATTCACTGTTTTCCAAACCGGATTTGTCTTATACTTCATTTATGACTCAAGTTATCCTCGTTGTGGATGACGAGCCTAAAATTGCCCGTCTCGCCCGCGATTATCTGGAAAAACACGGTTTCCGGGTACTCATTGTCGCCGACGGCCAAACCGCCCTCGCCATTGCCCGCCGCGACAAGCCGGATCTCATCATCCTTGACCTCATGCTCCCCCGGCTCGATGGACGAGAAGTGTGTCGCATCTTGCGACGTGAAAGCGATGTGCCAATTATCATGTTGACTGCCCTTTCAGAGGAGATTGATCAGGTCGCCGGTCTTGAGATTGGGGCAGACGATTACATCACCAAGCCATTTTCGGGACGAGCACTGGTGGCTCGAGTACGGGCGTTACTGCGCAGAAGCAGCGGCGATTTCAAGCCGCCTGACGTTGTTCGTATCGGAGGATTTGAAATAGACGCCCAAAAATATACGGTCTCGTACAATGGTGAAGCGCTGAGGTTCACACCAAACGAATTTAAATTGCTTTATGTCCTTGCCGACCGGCCGGGTCAAATCTTTACCCGCGATCAATTACTGGATAAACTGTCCGGATCAGCCCCAAGTATGGATCGTAGTGTCGATTCCCATATTAAAAACATCCGAAAGAAGCTTGCAGCGGCAACGGGTGAGTCGATGATCGAAACGGTTTATGGCATCGGTTACCGGTTTGTTGGATCTTAACTGCTTGTCATAAACGGCGTTCAAAATGTCCCTCTCCTCATCTTCCTCTTCCCAACGAAAACGGAGACACTTTGGCCGTTTTATTATCCTGTTTTCTATTTTGTCTTTTGCTTTTGTGGGTGGTAGCGCGGCGATTTTTTACCTTCTCTTTTCAAAATATAGCGGTGTTCAAAATATCTGGCTTTTGATTTGCGGCGCGCCTGCCGGGTTAACTATCTTGCTACTGTTTATCATCATCAACCTGTATATCCGTTTTGGCAAACCACTCGAAGAACTCTTCAATGCGATTAACGCGGTTGAAGCAGGAAACCTCTCTATCCGATTGACAGAAGAGAGAACGGATATGTTTAGCGATCTATTCCAGCGATTCAATAAGATGGTCGGCGAATTGGAGCGCGCTGAGCAGCAGCGCCGAAATCTGACAATAGATATTGCTCACGAACTTCGGACACCCTTACACATTATTCAGGGAAATCTTGAGGGTATCCTGGACGGTATCTACAAACCAACGCCAGAACATATCAACGCCATGTTAGATGAAACTCACCTGCTTACCCGCCTGGTAAATGATTTGCAAACGCTTTCTCTTGCTGAGACCGGACAGCTTCCCTTTCATCCCACCCATTTCTTGCTCATGGATCTCATTCAGGACGTCCTTGCTGGCTATGCTACCGCGGCTGCTTCTCAGGGAGTGGAGCTTCGCATCCACCTGACTAACCCGGCTTTAACTGTCGTTGCAGATTATGATCGGATGAATCAAGCGCTTTCCAATCTGGTTTCAAATGCGTTGCGCTACACGGGTGGGGGAGGGAGTATTTTCATTGAAACCGGATTCGGTACCAATCCAGAAAGAGACCTGAAAATCATCGTTCGAGATACCGGGTTGGGTATTCCAGCCGAAGATTTACCTTTTATTTTTGATCGTTTCTGGCGTGGAGACAAATCACGGAGCGAACGAACCCACCATGGATTGGGGCTGGCAATCACCAGACAGCTTATTCAGGCTCATGCCGGAAGAATCGATGTTCAAAGTGAAGTGGGGAAAGGAACCACCTTTTTGATTGAATTACCCGATTGTATTTATAATGATCTGGAATAAAACAAGAGGTTCTGCATATCCGGGGTGCTCATTATGGCAACTCCGTTGTTTGCATAAAGCAGTTCAACAAAACCTGTCTTGAGATTTGACGATTTTATTGGGATTTGTTCTCCTATTCAGAAGGAGAGCATGGGTGAATCCCTTTGAGATGAAAACCAATTCAATGTTTATTACCCTCGATACGATCAGCAGGTGAAAAAGAAATTGACTGTATAATTTTTTGAGAAGCCAGTATTTCATTTTTTCTTTTTTATAATCCTACCCTCTCCTCTTTCTCACCTGAAATCACCCCCATGCAATCCACATACCTGATTCCCTTTTCTTCGGCGGAGGCCCTACGCCTCGAGTGGAGCGGCGGCAAAGGCGCCAATCTGGCGCGGCTCAGTCAGGCGGGTTTGCCCGTGCCGCCCGGCGTGATTTTGAGCACAGCAGCCTACCGCACTTTTGTACAGGCTAACCGGCTCACAGAGGCGGTATCGGAAGCCCTGACTATCGCTGCTGACACGCCGTTGCAAAAACTGGAAGAAATTTCCGCAAAAATCCGCCAACGGTTTGCGGCATCTGTGCTGCCGGCGGAAGTGGCGGAGGAGGTAGCTGGGTGGTATCGTCGGGTAGGACAGCCGCGTCTGGCGGTGCGTTCCTCGGCTACCACCGAAGATTTACCCGGTCTTTCTTTTGCCGGGCAACAGGATACCTTTCTCAATGTAGAAGGCGAGGATGAGCTGCTCCGGGCAGTGGTGGATTGCTGGAGCAGTCTTTGGACGGCGCGGGCAATCAGTTATCGTCTGCACTACGGCGTTTCCCAAAGCGATCTGGCCCTTGCGGTTATTTTGCAAACAATGGTAGATAGCCGGGTTTCCGGCGTGATGTTCACTGCAAATCCGTTGAGTGGTGCGCGGAACGAGGTGGTCATCAATGCCGCCTTCGGGTTGGGAGATGCACTGGTTTCCGGGCGGGTTGAGCCGGATGAGTTCCTGGTTGAAATGACCTCCCAACGGCTGCTTACCAAAAAGGTGGGGGCAAAACGAAAACAAAACGAAGGGGAATCTCCCGATTCATCATCTTTAACCGATGTTCACCCGACCCTTCCTGATGATGAAATTATCAGGTTGGCTCAATTGGGGAAACGGATTGAGTCTCTTTATGAATTTCCCCAGGATATCGAATGGGCATGGGTAGAGGGCGATTTTTACATCCTGCAATCACGCCCGATTACTTCGCTATATCCGCTTCCAGAAGGTATGCCGGTAAAACCATTGCATGTGTTATTTTCCTTTGCCGCCGTTCAGGGGGTTTTTGAACCGATCACGCCATTTGGCCGCGAGATCATTATCCAGTTATTTGGCAGTGGGGCGCGCCTGTTGGGTTATCGCTTTGACCCCCAGAACCAGCGAGCACTGTTTGTGGCCGGGGAACGATTATGGGGAAATATCACTCCCATTTTACACACAGATGCCGGCAATAAGATAATTCCCGCTTTGATGGAGTTTGTGGAACCATCTGCCCGACAATGGATCTTGAAATTGCTGGAAGAACCTGAAATTGGGCAAAATGCCCAGATCCGGCTGAAAACCCGCCTCCACCTCGCACATTTTGCCTTGCCACTGTTGGGAAATATCCTGCTTAATTGGATGTTTCCTCGCCGCCGGCGAGAGGCGATCATGCAAAGAGTAGAATCTACACTGAACCGGCTGGAAGGGGAACTGGCTGGGCTCCCCGAGGATCCCATAACGAGACTGGCGGGGCTGGTTGAAGTGATTACGGTTTTCTTTCAGAAGCTTCCACCCACTTTACGCTTGCTCATTTCTTCAGTTGCCACTGGTGTAGCCAGCCTGAATCTGGTGCGGCTGCTGGTGGTGCGTGCCTCTGGCACAGACGATAAAAGCACTCCTTTGAACTGGCAGCAACGGGTATTGGAATTAACCCGCAGTCTTCCGTACAACCCGACCACAGAGATGGATTTATCCCTTTGGACGATTTCCCGAGCCATCCGGCAGGATGAACGCGCGAGGCTTGAAGTTGAAAATCATTCCGCCTCTGTTCTGGCGGAAATGTATCGGAACGGTACGCTTTCGCCCCTCACCGCTTCCCTGATGACTGAATTTTTGGTGCGTTACGGACGACGCGGACTGGGCGAGATTGATGCCGGTCGTCCGCGCTGGAATGAAGATCCCGGCACACCCGCCGGGGTTGGTTCAAAGCGTTATTGGTGCGTTTTCTGGCTTCACGTGTGCGGGCCTGGATGGGTATGCGCGAGTACCCCAAGTTTTTCCTCGTGCGTACTTTTGGGGCTTTTCGGGAGGTGCTGCTGCAAGTTGGTGATCAATTTTGCCGGAATGGTTATTTTCAACATATGGATGACCTGATTTTCTTGAAATTGCCCGAACTGCGAAAGCTGGCTGATAACCCGCATAATCCGACATGGCAGTATTTGATTGGTCAACGCCGGGCGGCTTATGAGTATGAGATGCACCGAAGGCAAGTACCCCGGGTGTTGCTGAGTGATGGGCGGGCTTTTTACGCTGGAATTGCCAGCGATGGAAAAGAGGGAAATATTCTTTGGGGTAGTCCCGTTTCTGCTGGGGTGGTTGAGGGGCCGGTCAGGGTGGTCACCGATCCGCGCCGGGCAGATTTGCAGCCGGGCGAGATTATGGTCTGTCGGGGTACCGATCCAACCTGGACACCGCTCTTCCTGACCGCGGGCGGATTGATCATGGAAATGGGTGGGATGATGACCCACGGCGCAGTAGTGGCTCGTGAATATGGCCTGCCGGCTGTGGTGGGGGTAGATCAGGCAACGAATGTATTGAAAAACGGCCAGCGCATTCGTCTGGATGGCTCCACAGGCCGTATTGAGCTTTTAGATGATCAAACCCAGCATAAAAAATGAGTGCATTGTGATGAGTGGGATGTTGATGAGGGCGGGATGATAGCGGTTCGGCTTAAAAATTTACCGAATCTTCAAGGCGAAGATAGAATTATCGTATGAACAGCAAGGCTGATTTCCGAATTGAATTTTTTGGAGAGAGCGGGTTACTGGTAATTTTTGGAGAACGAATTGACTGTGAGCTCAATCGGAAGGTTCATTTACTGGCTGAATGGCTGGCTCAAAAATCAATTGCGGGCATCACCGATGCAATCCCTGCTTATGCTTCGCTATTAATTGCTTTCGATCCCTTGAAATGTAATCATGATCTGTTGTCAACCTTGATTGAGCAATGGGCAGAGCAAGGGGAAAAATCCTTTACTCACCCAGGCAGGCTGGTTGAAGTTCCGGTGATTTATGGTGGTGATTATGGGCCAGATTTAAACTTCGTTGCCGGACATTGCGGCTTGAGTGTTGACGAGGTTATTCGCATCCACAGTCAGGCTGAATATCGTGTTTTTATGATGGGATTCAGTCCCGGTTTTCCTTATTTGGGAGGAATGAATCCGGCAATTGCCGCACCCCGGTTACAAACGCCCCGACCAAAGGTGCCGGCGGGTTCGGTGGGTATTGCCGGTCAACAAACCGGTATATATCCCAGCGAATCACCCGGCGGTTGGCGGCTGATTGGCTGGACGCCGCTGAAATTATTCGATCCAGAAGGTGAACCGCCTTTTCTGCTTGAACCCGGTGACCGGGTGCGATTTTACCCAATTCAACAGGAAAAATCATGAGGTGGATAGAAGTAATCCATGGTGGTTATTTTTCGTCCGTTCAGGATTTGGGGAGAATCGGATGGGGACGCTTTGGGGTTCCGCGCGGGGGAGCGATGGATGAATTTGCTTTGCGGGCAGGCAACCGATTGGTGGGTAATGAAGATGAAGTGGCTGCCATCGAGGTGGGTCCGGGCGGCTTCGAGTTCCGGGTCAGCCATGATACGATCATCGCCGTGTGCGGGCGGGGTTTTACGTTATCTGTGGATGATCAACCAGTTCCATTGTGGCAATCCCTGCGGGTGAATAAAAATCAACAGGTGCGGGTTGTTCATGGAGAAGGGGGAATGTGGGCAATTGTGGCGGTAAATGGGGGAATATCGGTTAAAGAGATAATGGGTTCTCGATCAACTACTCTTGTTGGAAAGTTTGGCGGCTGGCAGGGCAGGTTGTTACAAGCGGGTGATCGTTTACCGATAGGATTTGCGAGAATTCCACCTGACTTGCGGATGCCGCCCCAATCATTGGATGAAATCTACAAATCCGTAAGTCCTGTCCCAATCCGGGTTGTCAAGGGGCCACACGCTGACTGCCTTCCCGAAGAAGCTTACCGCCAGTTCTTACAACAAACTTTTACTTTATCTTCGGTTTCTAATCGAACGGGATATCGGCTGGAAGGAGAACCGTTAAGTACCAATACTTCTGCGGACATGGTTTCGTTTGGAATGCTACCGGGAGCCATTCAATTGCCGCCCGGTCGACTCCCGATTGTGATGATGGCTGATACACCACCCACCGGCGGCTACCCGGTGATTGCAGTGGTTATCCGTGCCGACCTGCCGCGCCTTGCGCAATGCGAACCGGATATTACTCCAATTCGTTTTGAAGAAATCAATCCAGAACAAGCGCGACTTATTTTCGATAGAATGATGAAAAAACTGGATCAAATTCTGGTTTTAAATGCCTCGGATGAATTTTGGAATTGGGCTGGAGCAATAAAATGAAAGCGATTGATTTGAATTGTGATATGGGTGAAAGTTTTGGACGGTATGTATTAGGAACAGATGAAGTTCTTATGGATTATGTCAGTTCGATAAACCTGGCGTGCGGTTTTCATGCCGGGGATCCGCTGGTAATGCAGCGTACGGTTGAGATGGCGGTTAAGAAAAAGGTTGCTATAGGTGCGCATCCGGCATATCCTGATTTGCAGGGCTTTGGAAGGCGGTTTATGGAGATGTCGGCGGAGGAAGTAGAAGCGATGGTGTTGTACCAGTTAGGTGCCCTTTGGGGGTTTGTGAAGGTTGCTGGAGCGGAGCTGATTCATGTCAAACCACATGGTGCGCTATATAACAGAGCGGCGCAAGATATAAAAACAGCCCGTGCAATTGCGAGCGCAGTGCGCCGATTTAGCAAAATGTTGATTCTGGTTGGTTTGGCAAACTCGGCGTTGGTGCAGGTCGGTCAGGAGATCGGTTTGAAAACGGCCAACGAGGGATTCGTGGAACGGGGGTATCAGGAGGATGGCAGCTTGATTCCGCGTGGGCAAAAAGGTGATCTAATCCATGACCCTCGGGTGGCAGCGCAACAGGCTGTTCGATTGGCCACTGAGGGGATTGCCATGCAAGTTAGCGGACATTCTGTGGAGGTGAAGGTGGATACTCTGTGTATCCACGGTGATTCGCCACAGGCGGTATCAATTGTAAAAGCAGTGCGCTCAGCGCTGGAAGAGGCGGGGCTGGAAATTCGTGGGATGTATAGGTAGGTTGTGGAGATGGATTTTGTCTGACATTTGGGTATTGAAAGGAGGATAATTTTTCTCTATAATCAAATTATTCAATTTTCCAGAATTGAAATCGGCTGAAAGGAGGTGATGCTTTCGCCGACGGTCAACTTCCCTTTTTTTGTCCAGTTTCCATAAGTTTCCATTCGTAGTCCGTTATATTCCCTTTTAACTTCCTGGAGGAGGAAAATATCATGGCCACAGCAGTCAAGAAAGCCGATTTGACGGCAGAAGAGATTTGGGCCGTTCAACCGGGCGAGCGCCGTTCAGTGGGGGTCATTCATATTGTCATTCTGGCATTACTGATCGGTATTGGATTTGTTGTCGGGGCGTTTGGCAGCATTTCTTTCCCGTTGGGTTTTGGTGTCAATTTCTTCTGGACCGGCATCGCCGTTCAGCAAGTTGGTGCGGTCTGGTTTGGTGGTTGGGGTGTGTTAGCGGGGGCAATTTTTCCATTTTTCTCGAACGCCATTGCAGGAACACCGTTTTATGTATCATTAGCCTATGTACCCGCCAATGCGGTGCAGGCTTTTCTGCCGGCATGGGCATTTAGAAAGTTCAAAGCGGATCCGCGCTTGAAGAGCGGACGGGATTACCTGATTCTCTTCATTGCCATGGTGGTATCCAGCGCCTTCGGTGCTTTGTGGTCACCGCTGGTGGTGTTGCGCGGATTTGGCTTATTGACCACCGAATCGGTACCTCTGTTCATTTGGGGCTGGTTTGGCGGAAATGTGATTGCCGGTGTGGTGTTTAACTTTATCCTCTTGAAGGCTCTGTCCGCGGTGGTCATCCGCACACCGGCATTTGTAAAACGCTGGTGGTCATAAATCAAATCAATTGAGTTTCCGTCGGGATGGGGTTCAACGAACCCCATCCTCATACTTAATTCCTGTGAGAGCGGTGTGAAATGAATAAAACACTACTGGGGTATGTGCCGAAAGAATCGCCGATTTATGAGGTGCATCCTTTTGTAAAACTGTTTTTCCTTCTGGTGGTCAGTCTTTTTCCATTGTTTGTTGCGGCACCGGAGTGGAATTTCGGTCTATTAATTTTCCTGCTGTTGTTGATGTTTTTATGCCGCATTGATATGCGGACCTTGCGCATTTATGTGCCTGTTGCAATTTCAATGGGCAGCATTATTTTGCTTTCTTATACTGTTTTGGGCGGTCGCCATGCTGAGTTTCAAGTAGTCGCAAGTGTTTTTGGTTTTCCAATTTACTGGGAACGTTTGAGGGATGCGTTGGTGGTTTATTTTCGTATCCTGCCTATGATCGCGACGATGGTTTTCTTCCTGAGCACCTCGCGCGAGCGGGATGTGATTGTCGCCATGCGGAGCATCAAGATGCCGTTTGTGGTCACCTATGTCTTTGCCATGGCATTGCGTTCGGCCGGCATGGTATTGGAGGACTTTCACATTGTTCGGCAGGCGGAACAGGCGCGCGGGTTCGACACAACCGGTAAATCGCTGGCTTATAAGATTCGCAAATATGTCATGTATATGATTCCTCTGTTTGCGCTTTCTCTCCGCAGGGCGGAGGAATTTACCAATGCGCTGGTGGCTAGAGGATACTCATTTACTGGAAAGGCCGCCCGCATTAAGCGGGCTGACTATATTCTGAGTCATTATTCTTATAAATTGCACGACTATATCTTAATTCTGCTGATTGCCTTCGCTTTCGGTCTGCTTTTATACCTCAGTCTTGGCCTGGGCTTTTTTGATCTGAATAAGTCGGCCTTTATTCGATGGTTGCATCAAGTTCTTTCTTAGTGGAGTTTTTAATGGAACCGATCATTGAGATAACCAATTATTCATGGAAATATCCGGAAACGGAAAAACCGGCGCTGGATATGGTAAATTTGCAAATCAACAAGGGAGAATTTATTGGAATTATCGGCCCAAATGGAGCGGGTAAAACGACTCTGGCGCTTTCAATGAATGGTCTGATTCCGGGGCAGTATCACGGTATCAAACAGGGAGAGGTGAAAGTACTGGGCAGGGAAGTGGAGGAGTACTCGAAAGGCGAACTGCAAATGCATGTTGGTATGGTCTTTTCCGATCCCGAGGCGCAATTTACGGCTATGACGGTGGAGGATGAACTGGTATTCGGGCTGGAGAATTTGGGATTGACTCGTGCCGAGATCAAAGAACGATTGGATTGGGTAGTCCAACTGACCGACTTGCAGCGGTTGCTCAACAAACCGCCTTACGAAATATCCGGTGGTCAGAAACAGCGGGTTGCTTTAGCCGCGGTGCTGGCTATGATGCCGGAAGTAATGGTGCTGGATGAGCCTACTTCAATGTTAGATCCCCTCAGCCGTAAACGAATTTATGAGGTGCTGCGGCAGTTGAGAGAAACTCAGAGACATACCATTATCATGATTGAGCATAGTTTGGAAAACCTTATTCCGCTCACAGATCGGATGATTCTTTTATCCGATGGAAAAGTAGTTATGAATGATGAGACTCGCAAGTTCTTTCAAGCTCCAGATCTTCTTGATAAAGGGGTTTATCCCTCAGAGGTTATTCAGTATTTTCATGCTTTGAAAGGACAGGGTTTATACGAGTCTGAAATACCCATCACGCTGGATGAGGCAGTAGAAGTGCAGGAAAATTTACTGGCTTTGCTCAAAGTTTCCAATAACATGAGAGGGACTTCATCATGAACGCCGCGACCCCCTTTATCAAAGTTCTCAATCTCAGTTACGCTTACCCGGATGGGACTTTGGCTTTGTCCGATATCAATCTGGAAATATATGATGGTGAATTTGTTGCATTAATCGGTCAGAATGGGTCAGGCAAGACAACCTTGTCGAAATGTTTGAACGGTTTGCTCAAACCCACCAGAGGTGATGTGTTAGTGGAAGGATTGAATTCAAAGACGACGCCGATCGTCCAGATGGTCAACCGGGTTGGATATGTGTTTCAAAACCCTGACCATCAATTATTCAATAACAATTGTTGGGATGAAATTGCCTACGGGCCGCGCAATATATTATTACCGGAGGAAGAAGTTGCTGTTCGTGTGCGGGAAGCGGCGGCTGTGGTAGGTTTGGCGGAAGAATATTTTGAGTCTCATCCCTTCTTTTTGTCAAAAGGCTTGCGCCAGCGAGTGGCTATCGCCTCAATACTGGCTTTGCGCCCCAAAGTGATTATCGTAGATGAACCGACGACCGGGCAGGATTCAAAGCAGTCCTATGAAATAATGGATTTCCTGACCCTATTGAATAAAGAGCGCGGACACACCATTATCATTATCACGCATGACATGCCGATTGTGGCGCGCTACGCTCGCCGGGTCATTGCCATGGCAGATGGGAAGATTCTGGCAGATGGTATCACTGCGGAAATTTTCAAGCAGTTAAGCATTTTGGAGAAGGCTTCGCTTGAGCCCCCCCAGATTACCCGGTTTGCCCAGCGCTTGCATCAGCATGGTTTTGATCCTGGTACGCTAACCGTGGAACAGGCGGTGGATCAGTTCCGGCAGATCTGCCAAAAATTTATTCATGACGGCTAATTGGTTTGCCGTATAGTTGGATTTTTGAAAATTCACTTCACCCAACTCAATGGTCAGTTTCCCCCTGACCTTTGATAATCTGGCGTTTATGAAGGGTGACTTTATACCAGCCGAAGATTCCAAACCGGCTCTTTTTGAGGAATTAGATAAAGTCCAACCTGATCTGTAATCACAGGCGAACTACCCGCCCAATTCCAAAATCTCAACCTCTTAAAAAGCATACCACTCTCAATTCAGTACTATACTTTTAATAAATACCTTTCCAGTTATGCGAAAAAAACGATACCACAGGGGGTGTTTTATTCGTTCTTCCGGTTCGGTTTTGAATGGGGTTGGGCTTTCCGTAGGCAAACCATTTCAAAATCTGTTTGTGGAGGTGGGGCATGGATCCAACTTTTTTGATCATTATGGCTGTTGTGCTGGTCATTACCGGGCTGCTGGTTTTTCTGGCAATTCGAGCCAATGAACGCCGCCGAAAGCAATTACGCGAGAGGCTATTGCAATCCGGCTACGATGTCCGGGATGTCCGTGTAGAAGAGGATCTCTCTCCGTTTGTCATTCCGCGATTCGGTGAGACTGGGACAATAGATTGGCGGGGAATGCAGATACCGGTCAACGGTGGTACAGTGACCATGTTTGACTATCTGGCACAAACTATTCAGACAAGAGGGGAAAAGTCGCAGATCACTCAGGCTGACCATCAGACGATCCTGCTATTTGACTCGGAAAGGCTGGATTTACCGTCCTTTTCTCTGTATCCCGAAAAATATAAGCGCAAATTCGGTCAGATGGAAGGTCAACAGGAAGTTGATTTTAAACAGAATTCCGCCTTCCCAAAGGGTTATGTGTTGCAGGCTGCCGATGAGGCAAAGGTCCGCCCCTTGCTCAGCAGTGCCCTATTTCACTTTATCAATGAGAAGGACGGCCTGTGCGTGGAGGGCGCTGGTCAGAAGTTGCTGGTTTACCGCCCAAAGAAAGTGGTGAAACCTGATCAGGTGGAAACGTTCCTCAAAGAGGGCATAACGCTATTGGAGTTGCTTTCTCGTTCATAAAATCCCGCTTTCAGCGTGGTGCTTTTGAATCACAGGGCTGGGACATTCTAACGCGCCCTGAGGTCGTTTGCGCCTGCCCGTTGGGCTGCACCGGCGTTGAGTATCCGATTCGACGTTGAGGTCTGCAACTCGATCCATTCGTTCTAGCTGAATAGCCGAATGGATTGAGTTGCATTGATTTAAGGTGGTTTTATCCACGCGCGTTGCTGTTTCACTTAGTTTCATGGCCTTGTTCGATTTCACATATGTGAATTATTTTCACAAATGTATTGAAAAATTTTCTTGAATTTTGTAAATTATTGGCAAGCCTCCCTTTTTGATTAGACCTTTCCCCTATGGAAACCCAGCGCATTGAACTGCTTGCCCGCATAGCCGAGATGTATTACGAGCAGAATCTGACCCAGAGCCAGATCGCTCAGAAGGTCGGCTATTCGCGTTCGATGATCTCCCGCATGATCAGCGAGGCGCGTGAGAACAATATCGTCGAAATCCGTATCAACTACCCTTTGCAGCGCATCCGTGAATTAGAGGCCTATTTGCAGCAAGTCCTTGACCTTAAAGAGGCACGCGTGCTTCAGCGCGGGGCGCTGACTCATTCCGAAATGCTGCGCCGTTTGGGCGCGCTGGCTGCCCTGCTGCTGGAAGAGCACTTGCATGAACACCTGACCATCGGCACCTCATGGGGGACAGCCGTGTACGAGACCGTTAACGCCGTGCGCACCCAAACCTTTGAAGGCCTGCGCGTCATTCAAATGATTGGTTCGCTGGGCACTCCCAACCCGGATATTGACGGCCCGGAACTGGCCCGCCGGCTGGCGCGCATTCTGGGCGGGCAGTACGCTACCCTGCCGCTGCCCCTGATTGTAGACAGCGAATCAACCCGTCTGGCCCTTCTGAATGCGCCCCACATTCAGCGGGTGCTTCACCAGTTCAGGCAGATTGATCTGGCGCTGGTTGGTGTCGGTACGGTGGATTTTGAGTATGCCAGCCTGATGCGGGCCGGTTATCTGGATTACCGCCAGCTCGAATCGCTGCGCGAAGCGGGCGCCGTCGGAGACGTGTGCGCCATTCACATTGATCTGGATGGACGACTGGTAGACACTCCCCTGACCCGCTGTATTGTGGGGGTGGATGCCGAAACACTGCGAGCCATCCCCATCCGCATCGGTGTGGCGGGGGGGCAGTCCAAAGCCCTGCCGATTCTGGCGGCCAGCCGGGCCGGCTTCATTAATTATCTGGTAACCGATGAGATTGCTGCATTACGCATTCAAAAATTCCTCGAAGGAGAAAAGACCAAGTAGTTATGGAATGGACACCTCTGGTTGAAAGCGAAATTTATCAACCCGACCACAGGCAATTGATGGAAGAACTGGGTGAAACCCGCCTGCGTGAGTGGGTTCTGGAAATGAACATCATCCGCGCTTTTGAAGAAAAAGCCGAGGATTTATTTGCGCGCGGTCTGGTGCACGGCACCATGCATCTGTCCATCGGGCAGGAAGCTGTAGCGGTGGGTGCCTCCGCGGCGATGGAAGACGGCGATTACCTGCTCAACCACCACCGCGGCCACGGTCACTGTCTGGCGTGGGGCAGCGATGTGCGCTTAATGATGGCTGAATTTTTGGGCAAAGAAACGGGTTATTGCCGCGGCAGGGGCGGTTCGATGCACATCGCCAACGTAGAAATGAACAACCTCGGCGCCAACGGTATTGTGGGCGGCGGCATACCCATTTCAGTGGGGGTGGGCTTGAGCATCAAAAAGCGCAAAACCCGCCAGGTTTGCCTGACGATTTTTGGGGACGGGGCCGCCAACGAGGGCGCCTTCCATGAATCGCTCAATATGGCCAGCATCTGGGATTTGCCGGTGGTTTACCTGTGTGAAAACAACCAGTACGCCATGTCCATGCCGGTGCAAAAAGCCTTCAACATTCGCTACATCAGCCAGCGGGCGGCTGCTTACGGCATTGCCGGTGTGACGGTGGACGGTAACGATGTGCTAGCAGTCTACGATGCGGTGCGCACGGCTGCCCAACGCGCCCGCAACGGCGAAGGCCCAACCCTGGTAGAGGCGCTAACTTACCGCTGGAAGGGTCATTCCAAGAGTGACCGGCAGGCTTACCGCACCCGCGACGAGGTCAAGGAGTGGCAGGCGCGCGATCCGATTCACCGGCTGGCTCATCTGTTAGAAATGAGCGAAGCCGAGTATGAAGAAATTGTCAAAAAGGCGCAGGCTGCCATTGAAGAGGCGGTTGAATTTGCCAACGCCAGCCCTGAACCTGATCTCAGCACCATTATGGAGGGAGTCTATGCGTGAAATCACCTACGTCGAAGCCATTCGCGAAGCCCTCTTTCAAAAGATGAGCGAAGACGAGACCGTTTTCCTCATCGGGGAGGATATTGGGGTTTACGGGGGCGCGTTTGGCGCTACCGCCGGACTGATTCAGCAGTTTGGCGAAGACCGTGTCATAGATACGCCCATTTCGGAAGCGGGTATCGCCGGCGCCTGCATCGGCGCGGCTCTCACCGGTTTCCGCCCGGTAGGTGAGATTCAGTTCATGGATTTTGTTACGCTGAGCATGGAACAGCTGGTGTTGCAGGCAGCCAAGATCCGCTTCATGTTCGGCGGTAAGGCCAAGGTGCCGTTCGTGCTGCGGATGCCGGGCGGTTCCGGCACCGGGGCGGCCGCCCAGCACTCCGAAAGTCTGGAAAACTGGTTTGTGCATGTGCCGGGGTTGAAAGTGGTCATGCCCAGCACGCCCTACGACGCCAAGGGCCTGCTGATTGCCTCAATTGAGGACGACAACCCGGTTATTTTTGTGGAGCATAAACTGCTTTATAAAATCAAAGGGCCGGTGCCGGAGGAAATGTACCGCGTGCCGCTCAGCCAGAGCCATGTCGTGCGCCCCGGCAAAGACCTGACCATTGTGGCAACTTCGATTATGGTGCAGCGGGCTTTGCAGGCTGCCGATCAGCTGGCCAAAGAGGGCATTGACGTGGAGATCATTGACCCGCGCACCCTGCGCCCGCTGGATGATGAACCGATTCTCGAATCGGTGGTCAAGACCGGCAAGGTTTTGATTGTGCATGAGGCGGTCAAGATGGCCGGTTTTGGCGGTGAGATTGCGGCGCGCATTGCCGAAAGTTCGGCGTTTGATTATCTGGAAGCTCCCATCCGCCGCCTCGGCGGGTTGGATATTCCCATCCCCTACAACCGCAACCTGGAATACCACGCCGTGCCGCAGGTTGAAAACATCGTGGAAGAAGCCCGCAATCTGGCGGCGTTGAAGGTGTGAGGCGGATATGGCGCGTGAAGTGATCATGCCCAAGTTCGGTTTCACGCAGGAGACTGCTGAGATCGTGCGCTGGCTGAAAAAGGCCGGTGATGTGGTTGAGGCCGGCGATCCGATTGCTGAGGTCACCACCGACAAGGTCAACATGGAAGTGGAAGCCCCTGCCAGCGGTATTCTGGCCGACCTGCGCTACAAAGAAGGCGATGTGGTGCCGGTTACGGAAGTGATTTGTTATATCCTCGCGCCGGGCGAGACATTGCCGGCTCAGGGCGTTGCGGGTCAGGCGGTTCAGCCTTCTGCGCTAGCGCCTGAACTCGCCGGCGGGCCGGCTGAAGCAGCCGTAGAAACCGCACCATCCGTTAAGGCTACCCCGCTGGCCGAGCGGATTGCCCGTGATATGGGCGTTTCGCTGGATCAGATTCAGGGCAGCGGCCCCGGCGGGCGCATCACCCGCAGCGATGTGGAAGCCGCCCTCAGTCGCCAGGCGGGCGGTAAGGTGCGCGCCGTACCGGCTGCGCGGCGATTGGCGCGCGAGGCGGGCGTTGATCTGACTCAGGTACAGGGCAGCGGTCCGGCCGGGCGGGTGCAGTCGGCTGATGTACAGCGTTTTCTGTCCAGTCAATCGGCGGCTGGCCCTGCCGAAGAGGCGCGGGTTGAAACGCCAAAGCCGCTCCCGGCGGCCCCTGCGCCGGTGCAGCCCGCCGCTCAAGCCGGCATTCAGGTTTTGCCGCTGGCAGGTATGCGCCGCACGATTGCCCAGCGTCTGCAAAAGAGCGCGCAGGAAGCCCCACACATCAACCTCGAAATTCGAGTGGATGTCACTCAGGCTGAGGCCCTGCGTGCCAAAGCCAACCAGCAGCGTGGCGAAGGTCAGTCCAAAGTTAGCCTGACGGCTGTGCTGGCCAAAGCAGTGGCTTGGGCGCTCAAACGCAACCCCTACCTCAACGCCTGGTTGCAAAGCGGCCCACAGGGCGAGCAGATCGCCCTGATTCAACAGGTCAATCTAGGTGTGGCGGTGGCCCTGCCGGAGGGGCTGATTGTGCCAGTGGTACGGCAAGCGGAAGAAAAAGGGCTGCTGCACCTGGCGCAGGAAATTGATGACCTGACCCACCGGGCGCGCGAAAACCGCCTGCGCCCTGAGGAAGTGATGGATGGCACTTTCACCATTTCCAATCTGGGCATGTTCGGTGTGGAGCGTTTTACCGCCATCATCAATCCGCCGCAGGTGGGCATTCTGGCGGTAGGGGCGGTGCGTAAGGAAGTGATCGCTGACGAGCATGACCAGATCGCCATCCGCCCGATGATGACCCTGACCCTGTGCGCCGATCACCGCGTGGTGGATGGGGCGGTGGCCGCCGCCTTCCTGCGCGAATTGAAGAGCGTGCTGGAAGATCCGCAGTTGCTGGTGTTGTAAGAGGAGAGGAGAAGAAGGAAATGCAGCCGATTGATATTACCGCAACCATGATTATTATGGGACTGGCAGGGGCCTGGCTGCTGCAATTGTTCCTGTCCTATTTCCAGTTACGCCGTTTTTACGGGCGGGTCAGTCAGCTGCGCAAGACCGGCAATCTGGTTTCGATTGGCGTTTCGGGTTCGGCATGGAAACGCCGGCAATATGCCATTCTGGTGGTTGACCCGCAGACGGATGTCATCCGCCAGTGCGAACAGCTTTCTGGCTGGACGGTACTGGCCAGTCTTAAACCGTTGCACGGTTTGGAGGGGATGACCTTACAGGATTTACTGGACGATGAAAAACCGTTACCTAAACACATCAAACAAAAACTGGCGCTGGCTTTGCGCGATGCAGCAAAGCACATTGTAGACTTCAAAAACCGCAAAAAGGAGGAGGCTGAGCAGTCATTAGTCGAATCGGCGAATTCTGTCGAAACTGTATCCACCTCACCCTGAGCGCGAAAGGAGGATCCTAGGGAAAGAATAACCAGTCGTTCTAATTCGTTTTGACCCATCATTTCATCTCAACATCATTTTGCTGGAAGGAGGAAAACAATGGATTTCTTAGTTCAAGCAGCCGTGTGGTTCATCGGCTTATTCCAGAAAGGAGCAGAGGTCTTCGTTGGGCTGGTAACCGGCATCATCCCGCTGGTCATCGTCCTGCTGACGGCCTTCAATGCTCTGATTGCCTTGATCGGACAGGAACGCATTGACAAGATCGGTGAGGCTGCCGGTAAGGAAGGCTTCAAGTACATGCCCTTGCGCTATCTGGTCCTGCCGGTAGTGGCGGTGTTCGTCCTTACCAACCCGATGGCGTACACCATGGGGCGCTTCCTGCCGGAAAAGTACAAACCCGCTTTTTATGATGCGGCAGTGTCGTTTGTCCATCCGCCGTTGGGCATCTTCCCACACGTCAACCCCGGTGAGTTGTTCGTGTGGGCCGGTATTGCACAGGGTGTAACCTCCGGTTACGGGGCTGAGGAAACAGCTGCGCTGGCAGTGCGATACCTGATTGTTGGCCTGATCGTGATCTTCATCCGCGGTATTGTCACCGAACGTATTACCGCATTCCTGTGGGCACGGCGTGCACAATCATAAGGAGGTGTTGAAATGCAAGGTGTAACCAAATTCCTCGAACGAATTGGCCGCGGCGCCGGCAAGGTGGTTGGTACCCTGTATCAATCCGGGCGTGAAGCCATTGACCAGGTCGTCAAGAACATTTTGCCCTTCATGGCCTTCATCGCCTTCATCATCGGTATCATCCTCGCTACCGGTGTGGGTGATGCACTGGCGAAAGCGCTCCAACCTCTGGCTAACAGCCCCATTGGTCTGATCATCATGTCGCTCATCATCGGTCTGCCGGTTTTGTCCCCCCTGCTCGGCCCAGGTGCAGTGATTGCTCAGATCATTGGCACGTTGCTGGGTACTCAGTTTGCTTCGCAAGCATTGCCCGCCTATATTGCACTGCCGGCTTTGTTTGCCATCAACCCGCAAGTGGGTTGTGACTTCATCCCGGTTGGTCTAGCGCTCGGTGAAGCCGAACCCGAAACCGTAGAAGTAGGTGTACCAGCGGTTCTCTTCTCCCGTCTCATTACTGGCCCCATCGCCGTAATTATCGCCTGGATTTTCAGTGTTGGTTTGTAAGGCATGATCGGGGTATGAGGGATGCACTCACCTGCATCCTTCATACCCCATCTTGAAAATTTTGCAAAAGGAGGATCGTTTGCCATGGCTGAGGAAAGGAAATATCGCAAAGTACGTATTAAAAGAGGCCCAAAGGGCTGGGGTGGTCCGTTGATCATTGAACCCAAACCGGGTAAGGACCTGATTTACTCCGTGACCGGAGGCGGCATACATCCGCTGGCCCAGCACATTGCTGATCTAACCGGCGGGCGGCCGTTCGACGGGTTCAAGTCCAAGGCGGATTTCAGCGAAATTGCCGTAGCGGTGATTGACTGCGGTGGCACGGCCCGGGTGGGAGTCTACCCCATGAAAAAAGTCCCCACGGTAGATATTTATCCCACTTCACCATCCGGCCCGTTGATGCGCTTCATCACCGAAGAGTATTTTGTCTCAGGTGTCCGCCCGGAGGATGTAGAACTAATTGACGAGTAGTAGCGCAAGCCAGTGGACAGAAGCATGGTTAAGTATTCGGCTACGATTTCGGAGATAGGTCCGCTGGTAGATGAGTTTATTTCTGCCGGTGTGCTGGTGTTCTTCGGTCAGAACGCACCGGAAGAATTACGCGAATTTGCCATTTTGCACGATGGCGAAACGCTCATCGAAGATGTAGCGGTTGGCGATCAGTTCTGCATCGGGGACGAGTGTTTTACCATTCTTGCTGTTGGGGAGGTGGCGAACCAGAACCTGAAAGCACTGGGGCATTTCATCATCAAGTTTAATGGTGAGCAAAAGCCTGAGATGCCCGGTGATATTTGTGCGGAGGTTCGCCCCCTCCCGCCTATCCGGGTGGGGGATACCTTTTCATTCAAATCCGGTTCTTGAACTGAGCACTCAGGGGCGGAATATCGTTTGCACTTATTTTTTATCTGGAAAGGATTTTCAAAATGTCACTGCGGGATCGTCTTAGAAAGTATGCACAACAAAACGGGCCGGTAAGGGTGGGTTTGATTGGCGCCGGTCAAATGGGGATTGGCTTTATGAGCCAGACCGAAAAAATGGACGGCTTGCGGGTGGTCGCTACGGCGGACATCATCCCCGGTCAGGCCGAAAAGGGCTATCAGGAAAGTGATGTGCCTCAGGATGCGGTTGTTCATCTGGATGACAACCCGGAAAAAGCCTCTGAATTAATTGCAGCCGGTAAGAGAATTGCGACAACCGATGCTAATTTTCTCGTTCAAATTGGTGCGCTGGATGTTGTACTGGAATGTACGGGCATCCCGGAAGTGGGTGCGCAGGTTTGTTACTCCGCCATTCAGAACGGCAAAGATGTGGTCAACATGAACGTGGAGGCGGATGCCACCGTCGGCTACATTCTGGCCAAGATGGCGGAAGAAAAAGGTGTGGTCTATACCCTTGTGGCGGGTGATGAACCCGGCTCGATCAAGGAATTATATGATTTTGCCGATGCCCTCGGTTTTGAAATTGTTTATATTGGCAAGGGCAAGAACAATCCCCTCAACCGCTCGGCAACCCCCGATCAACTGCGGGAATCGGCTCAAAAGCAGCTCATGAATCCCAAGATGCTGGCTTCGTTTGTGGACGGTACCAAGACGATGGTGGAGATGACCTCGATTGGCAACGCTCTCGGCTATCCCCCGGAAGTGACCGGCGGTTACGGGCCAACCTGCACCGTCAAGGACTTACCGAACATTTTTGTGCCCAAACAGGCCGGCGGTATTTTTGAAGGTACCAAAGCGGTGGACTTCGCCGTAGGGGATGTTGCACCGGGAGTGTTTGTGATCATCACCACCGATCAGCCGAAGATTATCCGTGACCTGCGTTATTTGCGGCTGCTGGGCAATCCTCGCCACAATTACTGGGCTTTGTACCGTCCCTATCACCTTGCCAATCTGGAAGCGCCAATTACAGTGGCTCATGTGGCGCTGGATAAAGAAGAACTGTTGGCCACCCACCGCCCTCCGGTGGCCGAAACGGTGGCCTATGCCAAACGGGACTTGCAGCCCGGTGAAAAAATTGATGCTTTGGGTGGGTTCACAGTATACGGCATGATCGAACGCGCCGAAAAGGCCCGTCAGCATGGTGAAGTGCCGCTGGGGCTGGTAGTCGGCGGGACGATTACCCGGCCGGTTAAGGCGAACGAGCCGATTCACTACGATGAGATCGAGTTGAATCAGAATCAGCTCATTTACCGTCTGCGTAAAGAACAGGAAAAATTGTTGGGATATTGACCGATGACTGAGACTACGATCATCTCTACCACCCTCACCATACAGCACCCGGCCGGGCTGCATGCCCGCCCGGCGGCCCAGTTCGTCAAGACGGCTGCCCGCTTCCCCTGCAAGATCACCGTACGCAAACTCAATTCCGAAAAGCCGCCCGCCAACGCCAAAAGCCCGCTGAGTGTCTTGACGCTGGGGGTCAATCAGGGCGACAGTGTCGAGATCATCGCCGAGGGTGAGCAGGCCCAGGAAGCCGTGGACGCGCTGGTCGAACTGGTGCAGAGCAATTTTGGTGAACCGGCCGTCGCTCATTCCTGAAGGAAAGGAAGCCTGCCATGCCCCGTTATCAAGGCTTGCCCGCCTCTCCCGGTATTGCCATTGGCCCGGCGCTGGTCTACCGCACCCAGAAGGTAACCTTCACCGAACACCGCGTAGATGATCCGCGCGCCGAATGGCGGCACTTGCAGCAGGCCATCCAAAAAGCCCATACCCAGCTGACCGCGCTGGAAGAACGCGCCCGCAAGATGGCCGGGGATGAGGAAGCCGCCATCTTCGAAGCACACCGCCTCTTTCTGGATGATGAAGAGTTGCTTGCCAAACTACGTACGATGGTGCTGGAAGAACGCCTGAATGCCAAGGCAGCCGTGCATCATGCCTTTGAGCAGTACGCCGAGGCACTGCTCAGTCTGGAAGAGGAATACTTTCAGGCGCGCGCTCAGGATCTGCGCGATGTGGCTCAGCGAGTGATGAAGTGCCTGGAAGGTGAGGGGGATAACCCCTCGGTGGAAAACACCCCCGAACCGGTCATTCTGGTAGCCGAAGACCTGACCCCCTCAGACACGATACGCTTTGACCGTGAGCAGATTTTGGGGATTGTCACAGCCCGCGGCGGTCCGACTTCGCATTCGGCGATTCTGGCGCGGGCAATGGGGGTGCCGGCGGTGGCCAGTGCCCCGTTTGACCTGAGCGACATTCGCAGCGGGACGCTGGCGATTCTGAACGGCAGTACCGGGCTGTTCAATGTCGGCCCCACCCTGCATGAACTGGAAGTGGCCCGCAAGGAAAAAGAAGAGTGGGAAGCCCGTCGTCAGGCGGAGTTGAGTCAGGCGGAACTGCCGGCAGTGACCAAAGATGGGGCTTTTCGAGCGGAGGTAGTGGCCAACATCGGCAGTATCGAAGATGCCGAATCAGCCATCCGCTTTGGTGCGGAGGGGGTAGGGCTGTTCCGCACCGAGTTTTTGTACTTGCAGCGCAGCAGTATGCCGACCATCACCGAACAAGTGCGGGTTTATAAGCGCGTGTTTGAGGTGATGGGCGAACGCCCGGTGGTGGTGCGCACGCTGGATATTGGCGGGGATAAGGAAGTGCCGTATCTTGGCACCGAGAAAGAACCCAATCCTTTCCTCGGCTGGCGGGCGATTCGCATGATTCGCGAACGGCCGGACGTACTGGAAAACCAGTTCACTGCCCTGCTGCAAGCGGCCGGTCAGGTGACCGCCGAGGGTACTCATTGCGACCTGCGCATCATGCTGCCAATGGTTTCTTCCGTGGCCGAGGTAGAGCGGGCACGGGAAATTTACGAAGAAGCCAGAGCCGCTTTGCAGGCACAGGGCAAGCCCCTGCCGGCAAAGGTGCAGTTTGGCATCATGGTGGAAGTGCCCTCGGCGGCGCTGCTGGCCGATCACTTTGCGCCGCTGGTGGACTTTTTCAGCATCGGCACCAACGACCTGACCCAGTACACCTTGGCGGTGGACCGCACTAACGAGCGGGTCTCGGTGCTGGCCAGCCCGTATCACCCGGCGGTGCTGCGCCTGATCGAGATGACCATCAAGGCTGCTCACGCCCATGGCAAGTGGGTGGGGCTGTGCGGCGAGTTGGCCGGTGACCCGCTGGCCGTGCCGCTGCTGGTCGGCCTGCGGCTGGATGAGTTCAGCATGGCGCCGTCATCTATCCCGACCATCAAAGATTTGATCCGTCAGTGGAGCCTGAAAATGGCCGAGGAAGTAGCCCGCGAGTGCCTGCGCTTTTCACTGGCGGCAGATGTGATTGAGTATCTGAAAGGACAAACCCCACGCTGATTTCCTCCCATCAGTTGCCATTGGCTGGGGACAAACGATCTCTCCTTGCAAGAGGAAACGCCGGCTAAGCGATGACCGGCGTTTCCTATTAAGGGAATTTTATTATTCTTCGATTATCCTTATTTGCTCAGGGCTGCTGGCATGAATCACCGGACCACCCTGATACCACTCAATCAAGCCGCTCACCCGCACATACTGCCCGGCGTGATACAGGCTCTCCGGCGGCTGCGGGAAAGCGTCCCAATTCTCTTTGAGGATGCGTACGACAAACTGGCGCTGGTGCGGCTCAATAAAGGATAAATAGACCGCTTTGCCGTTGTTGAAAACCCGCACCAGTTGACCCTCCACTGTTGCCTGCCAGCCGGCGTACTCGGCGGCCCGCTGGTAGGGAATTGGCTCGCTCAAAACCGGCGGGGGTGTCTCTTCCTCAACCTCCAGCGAGACCATCTGTCCTGAAAGGCTGTTGACAGTAGGCTGGCCGTGTTCCAGCGCCATCACCGCGCCGTCTGTGCTGACAAAGTAGATGGTATTGTTGCTGACCACCCAGCTGGCATATTCGCTCCAAAACTGGTCATAAACAGCACCTTCTTTCCAATAAATGTAAAAACCGCCCGGCCAGTAGCGGGTGTTGATCAGGTTGGCAGCGCAGTAATGACTGGCAATTAAACCTGTGCCACAGGCATCTTCATCCTGTGAGGTGGCGATGTGGGGTAAATTGCTTACACGGATGAGGTTGGTGGTGGTTCCGCCACGCGCCGCACTGCGGTCGGTAATTTGATGGGCTAACCCGGCTTCCCAATGGGCCGCAAGGATCATGTCCCCCGCAACGGTCACAAACGGCTGCTCATCGGTTGGCACGAAGGTGTAATCCATAAAGCGTACATAACCGGGCTGATAGCCTATGACGGTCTGATTATCCAGCAGCAGTTCGCCCAGATAGGTATCATAGCGCGAGTCACAGGGGGATTCCTTGCACGGGCCGGCCCGCACGGGAATGTAGGCGACCTCTTTTCCGTCTGTCAGCCGGGCGATGGCCGGCAAAGGGCCCATAGGCAGGTAACCGCCATCCCCATAACCGCCGTTGCCCACATTGGGAATGAATGCCTCGGCCCCGTCGCTCAAACGCAGGGCAAACAAGGGCTGGTCCTTGCGGTTGTTGGTGAAGAACTGGCGGAGTTGTGCATTGTTTTGGATACTGTTCGGGTCGAGATCCCAGATGGATTGCCAGTGCAGCCGGTAGCGGACGAAAACCAGCCCGTGCTGTTCGGCGATGACCGGCCAGCCGTATTTAGCTTCGGCTTTGCTAAAGTCGTCACCCCCGGGGTCGCCGGGTTGCAGGGGTGTCGGCGGCTTGACCCGCCAGCGGCGGCTGCCGTTGCTGGCGTTGATCGCATGGACGTACAAATCCGCGCTGACCACAACGGCGGTTTGAGTGTTAGGGGAATAGGCCGGCGGAGTTTCGATGGCGGAGCCGGCGTTGTATTCCCAGCGCAGGGCTAGTGTAACCCGATCCAGCGCGTACATCTTGCTGCCCATGCTGAAATAGACCGTATCTTCCCACAATGCTGGCGGCAGGGGCAGGCTGCTAGTCGAACCGCTGTTGAACTGGTTGAGAATTTGACCGTTTGCGGCGTTCAGGCGGTACAAGCGGCCGTTGGCCGATACGACTAAGAGGGCATCGCTGCGCGGGTCGTAAGCCGGGGTGGAATTCACCGATCCAATGGCAGTCTGATTCCATACAACCGCACCGCTGGTATTGTTGAGCGCAAAAACACCCCGAGTGCCCGCAGCGATGTAAACCCGCCCGCCGCCGGTCACCGGCTGGCTCTGGCGCGGCAGGCCGAACTTGGTAGCAGGTACCTTGCCCTGCGCGTTCGGCCCGTTCCAGATCCACTTCAGCCGCCACGGGGTTGGCACAACCTGTTCGGTGAAGCTGGTTCGCATCGGGTCGTGAGCGAACTGCGTCCACTCGGCGAAACTGCTGTTAGCGATTAGCGGCAGAAAAACCGGCGTACCGCTCAATTGCAGCAGCGGCGCAGCCTGACCGGCCGGGATGATACTGCCAAACAATAAAACAAAAACAATCAGAACGGCACTGAGCAAGCCAATCGGGAGGGGTTTGGGGCGGGGCATGGTCAAACTCCTATACTGCCCGGCGGGACAACTGCATAAGGTTACTAGAAACATTATACAAAGCCGCGGACGGGAGTTTTGTTAACATTTTTGTAAAATGAAAAAAGATGGCGGAATAACTTTTGTACTGCCATCTTTTTGGAAAGACTAAATTTTATAGAATTGATCTGTAATTAAGTCCTCCTAGGGGGGATGATTCAAGTTGGGGATTATCGTCCAGCAGGGGAGCAGGTGGCGATGATTGGCTGTTCTATGAGATCTGTTTTTATTCGATTTACGCCTGCCGAGCCTGTCATTATCCTTCCGCCGCGCGGCTTTCCAGCAATTGAATCAGCGGGTCAATGAACAGGCGGTTCATCCCCAGCCCGCGCCGTTGAGCGATGCGGGTTGGATCGGGTGTAATCTGCTGCCCGTTCTGCCCGTCGAAAGAGGGTGGCATACCGCCTCCACCTCCCATGCCGCCGTCGGGTGGGAAGCCGCCTGCCGGCCCGCCGCCCGGAAAACCGCCTTCAGCGCGCTGTGCCACGCGGGTGGCGATCTGTTCCTGTGAAAGGTTATCCTCCACGCCCGCCGGCAGGTTGGGCTGAATGCCGTATTTTTCCATCAAGGCGCGCAGTTCGTCTTGAGTCAGGTTCAGGCTTTGAATCTGCTGGAGCTGGTCGGCAGACAGGGCTTCCTGAATCTGCTCGTAAAGGGCTTGAATTTCCTCGCCGGATGCGGTATCGCTGCTGCTCAAGGTTTTGACTGCCTTCCATAAAGGCAGCAGAGTTTGAGCCTGTTCGGGTGTAACCGCCAGATCGCCGTTTTCCAGTGACAGGATCCCCACCGCCAGGCGGGTTTCCAGCGGCAGTTGACCGCTATCCGGGTTGACCCCTGCCGGTTGAGGGGTTTGCCCGGCAGTGCTGCCTGCCGGGCTGCTGGCAGCCGCGGCCGAACACGCGCTCAGTACGGCCAGTAAAGGGATTGCCAGAATCATTTTCCAGATGGTTTTCTTCAACATACATCCTCCATTTGATTGGGGTTACTCGTGGCGCAAGGCCACGATGGGGTCTAAATCGGCGGCCTGTTTGGCGGGCAAAAAACCGAAGAACACGCCCACCAGCGCAGCGGAAAGGAACGAAATCCCAATGGAATAGGGCAGCACTACCGTCCGCATTCCGCCGAATTGTTCAAACAGGTAGGCTCCCCCCACACCGGTCACAATTCCCAACAGGCCGCCAACCAGACTGAGCAGCATAGCCTCCATGAGAAACTGCACCTGAATATCGCCCGGTGCAGCCCCAACGGCCTGACGCAAACCGATTTCTCTGGTTCGTTCGGTCACGCTGACCAGCATGATGTTCATGATGCCGATTCCGCCGACGATCAGCGAAACACCGGCCACCCATGCCAGCAGGGTGCGGAAGGACGCCGTGGTGGAGGCCTGGGTGGCGATGATGTCCGCCTGAGTGCGGGTGGTGAGGTCGAGTGAATCCAGTGAAACGCCATGCCGGTTGGCCAGCAGGATGGTGATTTGCTCGATGACCTTGTTCATGTCGGCTTTGGGGTCAACCGAAACAATGATCTGCCGCACGCGGTCGCCCATGAAGCGCGCAAACTGCGAGGGCATGAATTTTTTGAACACCAGATTGATGGGCACGTAAATCTGCTGGTCAAAATCCACCCCGGCCACCAGCCCTTTTTCGGCCATCACACCGATGACGGTCAACTTGATCGAATTGACCGTTACGGTCTGGCCGATGGGGTCACTTTCGCCGAACAACTCTTCGGCAATGGTCTTACCCAGTACCACCACCTTGGAGGCGCGTTCCAGTTCGGTGTCGTTGTAGAACCGGCCCTCGGCCACCTGCACATCGCGTACCACTGTGAAATCAGGTGTGGCGCCGACCATCATCACATCTTCAAGCGTGGAGTTGTTGTATTTTATCGTCACGGAAGTTTGCTGCTCGACGGTAACACCGGCCACACCGGAAATGCGCTCACGGATGGCGAGCATGTCATCGTAAACCAGCCCGCCGCTGGAAGGCTGAGGGCCGCCGGCCGGTCCGCCGCGGCTGAAAGCAGATGAAATGAACACCAGATTGCTGCCCAGGCCGTTAATCGCTTCCGAGATGGTCGCTTCGGTGCCGGCGCTGATGGCGACCATGATGATCACCGCCGCCACGCCGATGATGACCCCCAGCATGGTTAAAAACGAGCGCAGCTTGTTTGCCAGAATGCTCTGCCAGGCGATTTTAAGTACTTCCCCCAGAATCATGCCTGCCTCCTTTCCGCCGCCGAGACGCTTTCAACCGCGGCGTGGTAACCGTTTCTTTGATCGAAAGCCAGTTTGCCGTCGCGAATCATCAGTATCCGTCCGGCGTGGCGGGCCATATCCGCTTCGTGGGTCACCATCGCAATGGTGCGCCCCTGACGATTCAGTTCCAGCAGCAGTTCCATGATCTCTTCGCTGGACCGGCTGTCGAGATTGCCGGTTGGTTCATCCGCCAGAATCAGGATCGGGTCGTTGATCAGGGCGCGCGCGATGGCCACCCGCTGCTGCTGCCCTCCGGATAACTGGTTGGGGTAGTGATGGGAGCGGTCGGCCAGCCCGACGCTTGCCAGCGCAGCCATTGCTTTTTCCTGCCGCTCGGTGTGACTCAGGCGTCCGTTCCGCCGATAGAGCAGGGGCAGCAGCACATTTTCCAGCGCGGTCAGGCGTGGCAGCAGGTTGTAGGATTGAAAGACGAACCCTAACTGCTGGCCGCGAATTTCAGCCAGTTGAGCGCGGTTGTAGCCGCTTACATCTTCGCCGGCCAGAACGTATTTGCCCTCGCTGGGACGGTCCAGACAGGCGAGGATGTTCAACAGGGTGCTTTTGCCCGATCCGCTGGGACCCATGATGGCTACAAATTCACCGCTTTGAATGTTCAGGTCAATGCCCGCCAGCGCCACGACCCGGTTTTCTCCCGACCCGTAAACCTTGACGAGTTGCTGAGTCTGGATCAATGGGATGTCATCGTTCATCATTTCGTCTCCACCACGCCGGTTGTGACCACCTCGCCTACGCTCAGGCCTTCGAGGATTTGAGCGTAGGTGGTGTCCTTGATGCCTACCTGCACCACCCGCAGGCGGGGTTTGCCGTCCGTACCGACCACGAAAACGCCGTAAGTGCCGTCACCGAGATCGCGCACGGCTTCAACCGGCACCAGCACGGCATCCTCGGCACGGGCGGCGATGATGTCCACCGCGGCGTTCAAACCGGCCATCAGCGGTTTTTCGAGGTACATGTTACTGACATCCAGTTCAATAACCCCTTTAATCACGTTATATCCGCCCTCACTGACCAGACTGGGAGAAACCTGTGTTACAGTGCCGGTGAATTTAAGGTCGGGCAGGGCATCGAATACGACATCTGCCAGATAACCCACTGCCACTTTATCCATATCGGTTTCATCCACCGCGAAATCCACCAGCGGGTGCAGCAAGTCAATCAAGGTAATGAAGGTTGCCGTACCAACCGTATCTCCGGCTTCACCGGCAATCGAAAGCACCGTACCGTCAAACAGCGCGCGCAGGGTGGCGCCTTCGTAGTTCTTTTTGGCCTGTTCATAGGTTGCCCGCGCATTCAGGACTTTGCTTTCGGCCTGCGCCAGCGTGACCGGATCAAGGCCATTATTGGCTTCGAGCGTGGACAGTGTGGCTTTGGCTTTTTCATAATTGGCCTGCGCGATAACGTATTCGGCCTGCGAGGCGGTGATTTCGTAATCGTAGTAGCCGGAGCAGTACTTGTAGTTGGCGTAAGCCTGCTCCATGGTTTGTTTGGCCGGCAGGACGCGGGTCAGGTAATCGGCTCCGCTGTCTTTCAAATCCTCGTAACGTTCTTTGGCTTTCAGGTAACTATCATAGTAGGCCGTGGTAGTCTCTGCCGAGCAGCGGCTTTGCCCGCTCTGTTTGAGGGACGATTGGGCGGTTTGGAGGGCTTTTTCGGCTTCGGCGACCGCCAAGCGGGCGTTGGCCAGATTTTCCTCACCACTGTTTTGGAGCGTTTCCAGTTCCTGCTGGGCCAGCAGCAGGCTGACCTCGGCTGATTTCATGGCCGCTTCCAGCGAGGTGAGATCAGCCAGTTCTGCCAGCACATCGCCCTGTTTGACCTGCTGACCGACCGTAACATATACCGCGCTGACCGTACCGCCGACCGGGAAGGCCAGTTCGGCGGTTCTGCCGGCCGTCAGTGTTCCACTGCCGGAGGCTGAAACAACCAGATTTCCTCGCCTGACCAGAGCGGTTTGAGTTGGGGATTCAGCTTCGGCGCTGGCGGTTTGGGTATGCGGCAGCCACCAGTTGAAATATGCCCAACTTCCCAGTCCGAGCAGGACTATCCCCACCGTGGCATATGCCCACAATGAAAAGCGTTTTCTCTTGTTTTCAACATTGATCGTTTTCATAGATACTTCCTTTCGTCCGACCTGGAGTTATGACCTCATCATAGCAAGAGACTGTTCAGAAATGATTTAGAAGAAATAAATTTGTGATATAAGGTGGATGGAAAATCTTTATAAAATCTAAATAACTTCTAAATGGGAATTAAGAAACCCTGTGGTATTTTCAGAGAAATTGAAATTGACCTGATGAAGAAGAACGGTATGACGAAAACGATTTTGATCGTAGATGACCAATCCAGTGTGCGCCAATTGTTGCAAGAGTATTTGAGCGAACAGGGTTACCGGGTGGTGACGGCAGCCGACGGGCAAAACGCGCTTTATACCGCCCGTCACGAAAAACCGGATGTGATTCTGCTGGACATTATGATGCCGCGCATGGACGGCTATCAATTCCTGCGCCAGTTCCGGCAGGAACGGCAAACCCCGGTAATCATCATCACCGCCCGCGAAGAAGAAACGGATGCCGTGCTGGGGCTGGACTTGGGCGCGGATGATTACGTGGTCAAACCATTTCGGATGCGCGAACTGGCTGCCCGCATTCGCGCCGTACTGCGCCGGCACGAAAATCAGCCGCACCGGCAGGAAGTTCTGCGCGCCGGCGAAATTATGCTGGATGAAAGCACTCATACGGTGATGGTCAACCACAGGCCTGTTTCCCTTACCCCGATTGAGTTTGACCTGCTGGCGACGCTGATGCGTTCACCCGGGCGGGTGTACAGCCGCGCCGAACTGGTGGAATTGTTGACCGACAGCGGGTTCGCCGGTTTGGACGTAACCCTCAATGTCCATGTGCGCAATCTGCGCTTGAAAATCGAGCCAGATCCCAAAAGTCCGCGCTACATTGAAACCGTGTTTGGAATCGGTTATCGTTTCCGCAGGCAACAGGATTGAGGTGCGGTGAAGCGCTCTCTGTACTGGAAACTCTCTCTGGCAATTCTGCTGGCGGCTTTTACGACAGCCGGGCTGTTTGCCATATTTATTCGCATCACCAGCGCCGACCGCTTGATGCAGTTTGTCATTGATCAGCAGCGCACCAAACTGGTGCAGGCGCTGGCGGAGTACTACCAGACCCAGGGTAACTGGCAGGAGATCGGCCTGCACTGGGGCGAGATCGAACAAGAGACCCTGCCGGACGAATGGCAGCACCCGCCCGGCGAAGGTCAGGGCGGCGGGCCGATCCCGCCGCAGGCATTGGAACGCCGCGGTCTGTTCTCTCTGGCGGATGCGGACGGGAAGGTGCTGGTTTCGGGAGTGCCCAATTTTCCCCCAGGGTCGCTTGTGGATAGTGCGGTACTCAGGCAGGGAACGGCCATCATCGTGGACGGGGAGACGGTCGGCTATTTGCTTTCTCCCGCCCGTCTGGCAGGATTACGCCCGGAAGAAGACCGCTTTTTGCGGCGGGTGAATCAGGCTCTGGTGGTGGGGGGAGGTGGTGCGCTGATGATTGCACTGGTGGTGGGGGCCTTTCTGGCGCGCATGTTGACCCGTCCGATTAAGGATTTGACCACGGCCGCCAGGCGCATGGCAGAGGGGGAACTGGAACAGCAGGTAGCGGTGCGTTCGCAGGATGAGATTGGCGAACTGGCGCAGGCGTTCAATCTGATGAGCCAGCAAATTGCCTGGGCCAATCAGCTGCGCCGGCAAATGACCGCCGATATTGCCCACGACCTGCGTACCCCGTTGACTGTTATTGCCGGTTACATCGAATCCATGCGAGACGGTGTCCTTCAGCCAACGCCTCAGCGTCTGGATTTGATTTATCAGGAGATCGAACGTCTGCAAAAGATGGTCAGCGACCTGCGGATGCTCTCGCAGGCGGATGCGGGCGAACTCAACCTTTACCCGCGTCCCATCCAGCCGCTGGCTCTGCTCAGGCGGGCTGCTTCACTGTTCCAGCATCATGCCGATCAGGCCGGTATTACGCTGCGAATTGAGGAAGGGGGGGAAACCGACCTGATCCGCGTAGATGAAGACCGCATGATGCAGGTGATGGACAACTTAATCAGCAATGCCTTGCGCTATACCCCGCAAGGCGGGGTTGTTACCCTTAGCGTCCGACAGGAGGATGGGCGGGTCATCTTGCTGGTGGAGGATACGGGCAGCGGTATTCCGCCGGAGGAATTGCCCCGCATCTTTGAGCGGTTTCAGCGTGTGGATGCCTCCCGTCACAGCGAGAGCGGCGGCAGCGGGCTGGGGCTGGCGATTGTCAAAGCGCTGGTGGAAGCGCAGGGAGGCAAAGTCGTTGCCGAATCCGAGGTCGGAAAAGGCACGCGTATTTCGCTGATTTTCGATGCGGCTGGAAAAAGCGAATAGATAACAGGTGCATTGGAATTATCGGGGGATAATCAATTGGGTATGTATAGAAAAATAGATTGGGTGCACAGGGCATAATAATGTTAGAATTTTTGCACCTGATGGATACATTTTTGATGTTCTGGGCTTGGGAGGCTACACCTCATGACAACATTTCGAAGCATAGAATGGAAAGAAAAAGAAAATGCACTGAGGCTGCTGGATCAACGCCGATTACCGCTGGAGACTCGTTATATAGAACTTTACGATCCTGCATCGGTTAGTGAAGCGATTCGATCCATGGTCGTTCGGGGAGCACCGGCAATCGGCGCAGCGGCAGCCTACGGATTAGCGCTGGCAGCCCATAATTCACCGGCTGTTCAGACCGCTGACTTGATAAAGGATGTGGAAAGAGCCGCTGATTTGCTGCGAAATTCCCGCCCGACAGCCGTTAATTTATTCTGGGCACTTCAAAGAGTGATGAATAAGGTCTATTCCAACCGTGAAAAGACCTGTAGTGAGTTAAAGGAATTGATTTTACAAGAGGCTAATAAAATCGCCGAAGAAGACATCCGAACCAACAGGCAAATCGGTCATAATGCCCAACCACTGATTCCAAATCCGGCCAAAATCCTGCATCACTGCAATACGGGAAGTCTGGCAACTGTTGATTATGGAACGGCGTTGGGGATTATTCGGTGTGCTTTTGAAAGCGGCAAGCAGGTGCATGTCTACTTAGATGAAACCCGCCCGCGTTTACAGGGTGCTAAACTCTCGGCTTGGGAACTGAACCAGCTGGGTATCCCGCACACGGTCATTGTAGACGGAGCTTCGGGTTTTGTGATGAAGAAGATCGGTATTGATTTGTGTGTGGTGGGGGCTGACCGCATCGCAGCCAACGGAGATACCGCCAACAAAATTGGCACCTATAATCTGGCGCTGGCTGCTAAAGCCCACGGTGTTCCTTTTTACGTGGCTGCTCCCACCAGTACAATCGACATGAATATTCGCAGCGGGGATGAAATCCCGATTGAAGAACGCAGTGCGGAGGAAATTACCCACGTGGGTCAGGAACGAATTGTGCCGGAGGGCTCGCCGGTGCTGAACTTTGCCTTCGATGTCACCCCGGCGCATCTGATCACAGCCATCATTACCGAGGCGGGGATTGCCTATCCGCCTTTCGAAGAAAGCCTCCCTCGATTAATGGATACGGGAGGATAGTCACGTAAGGCAAGTGATGGCCTCTCCCCAGTCCGTGTGAGTCCCCTTACCTTCCCCCATTTTCATGCTTCAACGGCAGGATTCGCCGGTTTTACCTCTTTGGGGTAACGGGGCAGGACGGTACTTAATAGAGTGCCCAAAATCGCGCGCATTTCCTGCGAGTTCAACGGACGGCTAAGGCTCACTTCCAAGACGTTGGTGTCCGGCGAGAGGGTGGTTTCCGGCTTTTCGTTGGCCGAAATGATCACGACCGGCAAATGCGCATAGGCGGGGTTTTGACGAATGGTTTTCAACCAGTTCCAGCCGTGAATATCCGGCAGTTCAAGGTCGAGCAGAACGGCGTCTATGGCCTGTTCCTGTAAGATCTTAAAGGCTTCTTCTCCGCTTAATGCGCTGAACAGGCGGTAGGACGGTTCGGCATGAGTGACCTGCACCGAACGGATGGCTTTGGCGATGAATTGCGCCATGGCCGGATCGTCATCCACAACCAGAATGGTTTTTACCTGCGGCCCTAAGGATGACAGGGTGTCTACGAGGGCATGGCGGGAGATCGGCTTGAGCAGGTAGGAATGAATGGAGCCGATTTGCGAATGGACGTGCGGAAGGTGGACGCGGATGACCGGCAGTTCATACGGTAACTCTTTGGGGAAACCGTTGGCAACCCGGCTGGAAACCAGCACGGCGCGCGGGTAAAGTTTTTCCACGTGTTCATGGAGCGAGTCACAATCTGCCACCGTTTGAATGACGTACTCATCCAGAATCTGACGCATGGTTTGCTCTTGCTGCGGGTCGGGTGTGACAAACAGCACAAACTTATTGTCTTCCAGCGGGCGGTAACTTTCCGAAGGAAGGCTGACCTGCTCCACGGGCGGGGGAGTGAGCGGCAGGGTGAAGTAAAAGCGGCTGCCCTTGCCCAACTCACTTTCGACGCCCATTCGGCCGCCATGCAGTTCCACAAAACGCTTGCTGATGTACAACCCAATCCCGGTGCCGGAACGCCGGCGCCAATTTTCCTCGCCCACCTGCCGAAACTCGATGAAGATTTTTGGCAGATCCTCGGCCGAAATTCCCACGCCGGTGTCAATGACGTTGATCTGGAGCGAATCGGCCAGTTGCTCAACCCGCAGGGTGACCCCGCCGCGGTCTGTAAAACGCAGGGCGTTGTTGAACAGATTGATCAGCACTTGCCGGATGCGGGTGGTATCCACAAACACGGGCGGCAGGTCGGGGGGCATCTCAACCTTGATCCACAGCCCTTTTTCTTTGAAGGCGCTGGCCACCATGTCATGCACATCGGCAATGATCTGCTCCAAGCGGGCTTTTTCACGGAAGAGGGTCATCTGCTGGGCGTCTATCTTGCCCATTTCGAGAATATCGTTGATCAGCCCCATCAGATGTTTGCTGGAATGGTAGATTTCGCGGACATCATCGTATAATCCGGCCGGCCAGTGTTCCAGAGGTGCGTAGGTTGCCGGGGCGTTCACCATCAAGTCGCTGAAACCGAGAATAAAGTTTAACGGTGTGCGCAGCTCATGGCTGACCGCCATGACAAAGTGATTGCGAGCTTCGCGCGCTTCTTCGGCCTGCGCGCGGGCAAACGCCAGCATCTCGTTCAGCCGTTCCAGTTGATAATTGGCGTTGTTCAGGTCTTTGACCAGCCGGCTCAATTGGGCGCGGTGTTCGCGGGTTTCTTCCAACAACCGGCGCGCCTCGTTGTAGTGGTAGTAGGCTGCATCAAACGCCTCAATCAGATTGCTGGAAAGCGCCCAGCCGAACAGGCTGGTGGAAATCCCGCCCAGAATCAGAGCCAGCTCATAGCCGCCCGGTACGGGCAGGAAGCGGGGAATCACCACCACCAGCACGACCAGCCACAAATCTACGCCAATCAATCCGGCAATTCCCAGCGTGGCAACCGCGTTGAGGGGCAGCAGCATCAAGAGGAAAAGGACAGCCGGCTGGTGGTATAAAAAAAATGCCAGCAGAATCGCCGCGCTCAGCCCCGCAAACCAGATGATCTGTGAGAGAAGGTAATGGCGTTCGATCAGGGTGAGGCTGAGCCAGATCAACCCCAGCATCAAGACCGAGATGATCCAGAGACTGGGATTGAAGACCTGCGGAAAGCCCAGCGTGGCAATGATATGCCAGCATAAATACAAACCCCCCACGGTATAGATCAACTTCCGGGCGGTGGTTTTGGCCAGTTCCGGAAAATCAGAATCTTCCTGGGTGATGCGCTGTAACCACGACATATCCCAACCTTATTCGAGTAAATTTAACTGGTAGAGTACATCCAGAAGATTGCGTTGCAGCAGGGGCTTCTTAAGGAAAGCGGCTGCTCCCAGCGAGTAGGCTAGATCCGGCTCATCCCACGCCGAACAGACCAGAACCGGAATGTTTCTTGTGGCCGGGTTGGACTGCAAGGATTGCAGCACTTCCCAACCGTCCAGACGGGGCATCATCACATCCAGAATAATTAAGTCCGGCTGAAGTTGTGCGGCCAGCTGGAGGGTTTGTTCTGGGTTGTTATTACCGACCACCTGTATGCCGGTTTGGCTCAGGTAACGTTCAAACATCTTGATAGCGGCAGCCTGGTCATCTACCACCAGAATCGAGCGGTGTTTGATTGGAGTAAAGACCAGCCGCAAGGACACCGTCCCTTTCTGCCCGCGAAGCGGGTAGTGTTCTTCTATTCTAACGTGCATTCGTTTTCCCCAGCCGCGGATATAACTCAGCAAATCGCTGCTTTCATCGCGAATTGCTTCCCATTGCTCGTCGGTTTCAAATTCAATCCGGATGCCTGCCGTGGCGGGGGCAGCCTCTACGCGGATTTCGAGGCTTTCTGCGGTGCACAGTTGCAGTCCGTAGTTGATCAGACTCAGTACCATCTGGCGCAGCAGCACCCGATCCGCCGAAATGGGGATCGGGTGGGCGGGGATGCTCAGGTCGAGGTGAATCTGCTCGCTGCGCAGCCGCTGGGAAAGAATACCCTCAAGGGTTTTCAGAGTCCCGCTCAGATCCAATTGTTCGAAGTGCAGGACAAATTCGTTCTCATCGGAAGGCTGCTCTTCTTCCTTTTGCCCGGTCTGGGGGAGAAGATAACGCTCCCAGATGCGCCCGCTCAGTGCTTGTAATGCGCGGCTGTGATCGCGCCGGAATTGACGATCTCCGATGAATAAAGCGTTAGCGATCTCGCGCGGGCTTTCACCCGATACATAACGTTTATAAAGGATCAGGTAAGGCCGCCACTCAGGGGATTGGGCTTGTGGTTCGCTGGCGGGCGGCCGCAGTTGTTCAATTTCTTGCAGGATCAAGTTTTGAATCGCTCTGGCACGACTGGTTGAGGAATCGGGATCGGCTGCCGAGAAATACTGAGAGAGGGGATGAGTCTCTAATACGGTGGGATCGTAAAGGTGAGAAATTAAGTCCTTGAAAAGAGCAGCAAACTTTTCACGATTCATGACCATAAGATGTCCGGGTTAAGTCCGAAAAATGATTGTGATTCACAGCAGAATGATTTAAATTGAAGTGTAACACCTGTAATTCCGGGTGGCAAGGAGGTGTTTAAACAAGAAAATCAATCTACCACGTCTCTGTTTGAGAATCCCTTTCCAGTGCTATTCCGTATTCCACAAAAAGGAGGAAGAAAATGAAAAAGTTCGTCCTATCCCTTCTGAGCCTCTTTATTATTCTCTCGGTCGTCCTGTCTGCCTGTGCGACAACGCCAACGGCAGAACCGACCAAACCGCCCAGCGGCGAACAGCCCACCCAACCGGCTGAACCCACCGCTCCACCCGCCGAAACCGGCGCTAAACAGCAGGTTGAGGTCTTCTCGTGGTGGACGGGCGGCGGCGAAGCGGCTGGCCTCGAAGCAATGATCAAAGTATTTAAAGCCCGCTACCCGGATATTGAATTCATCAATGCCGCCGTAGCCGGGGGAGCCGGCACCAACGCCCGTGCCGTGTTGGCCTCGCGCTTGCAGGCCGGTGATCCGCCCGATTCGTGGCAGGGTCATGCCGGGCAGGAGCTGATTGGCACTTACGTGGCCGGCAACCAAATTCTGCCGCTGAATGACCTGTACGAGTCGGAGGGTTGGCTTGCAGTCATGCCGGAAACGCTCATTCCGCTCATCTCGGATAACGGCAATATCTACTCCGTGCCGGTCAACATCCACCGCGCCAACGTGTTGTGGTACAACCCCGCCATCCTCAAAGAGAATAACATCGAAGTGCCGACCACGATTGACGAATGGTTTGTCGCAATGGACCAGCTCAAGGCTGCCGGTGTAACCCCGCTGGCTTTGGGTGAACAATGGACCAAGATGCACCTGCTGGAAACCGTCTTGCTCGGCACGCTTGGTGTAGAGGCTTACAACGGCCTGTGGACCGGCGAGACCGACTGGGGCAGCCCGGAGGTCAAAGTGGCGTTGGGGAACTTTGCCAAACTGCTGACCTACGCCAACACCGACTCGGCTTCCCTGTCGTGGCAGGATGCTTCTCAACTGGTGGTCAACGGTGATGCGGCCTTCAATGTGATGGGTGACTGGGCGGAAGGTTACTTCCGCGAGCTCGGCAAGACCCCGCAGGTGGACTACGGCTGGGCGCCCACCCCCGGTACCGGCGGCGTGTTCCAGTTCCTGTCCGACTCGTTCGTGCTGGCTGCCAACGCTCCGCATCCCGACAGTGCAATCGCCTGGCTGAAGGTGGCCGGTTCAAAGGAAGGGCAGGAAGCCTTCAACCCGGTCAAGGGCTCGATCTGCGCCCGCACCGACTGCGACAAGGCTCTGTTCGGCGAGTACTTGCAATCGGCCATGAACGACTGGGCGACCAATCAGGTGGTTGGTTCTCTCACGCACGGCGTGGTTGCCAACGACTCGTGGAAGTCCGAAATTGATACCGCGCTGGGGCTGTTCGTTCAGGGCGGTGATGTGGACGGTTTCCAGGCTGCTCTGGTAGCCGCCTGCAAGAGTTCCGGACCCTGCCAGTAAAAAACGGATGAATTAGAATCAAGCGGTGAGGGCTTGCTTCTCTGTGAGGCGACCCTCACCGCTCCAACTACCACGGTACAGGTCGGGCTCATGCAAAAAGTGTTCAAGGACAGGGAACGCATTTTATCCTTTTTACTCGCTTCACCATCCATCCTGGCGGTGTTGATCTTTATTTATGCGTTTATTGGCTGGACGGTGCGGGTTTCTCTCAGTAAGTGGAAAGGTCTTAACCCCGATTACTCGTGGAATGGGTTGACCAACTATATCAACCTGTTCTCCGACCCCCGTTTTGCGGTGGATATTCGCAATACGGTGATCTTTACGGTGGTCTTTGTGGGGGGAACGATAATATTGGGTTTCTTTCTGGCCGTACTGCTGGATCAGGGCCTGAGGGGTGAGGGTTTCTTCCGCAGTCTGTTTCTCTTCCCCATGGCGATTTCTTATATCGTGACCGGCGTCGTCTGGCGCTGGTTGATGAATCCGGCTACCGGCAGCCGCACCAGCGGTTTTAACCTGTTATTTTCCTATCTCGGTTTGGATTTTTTGCAGAACGCCTGGCACACGACTCCCACGTGGGGCATTGCGGCAGTGGCGCTGGCGGCCATCTGGCAGATGTCGGGTTATACCATGGCGTTGTATCTGGCCGGGCTGCGGGCCATTCCGCACGAGTTGAGCGAAGCGGCCCAGATTGACGGCGCCAGCCGGTTGCAAATCTACCGTTTTGTGATTATCCCGCTGCTGACACCGATTACCCTCAGCGCGCTGATCATTCTGGGGCACATGTCCCTGAAAGTTTTTGACCTGATCATCGCGATTGCCGGCAAACAATTGCCGCTGGATGTGCCGGCAATTTACATGTGGCAGACGACCTTTGACGGTCTGTTTTACGGGCGCGGGGCGGCGATCAGTATCTTGCTGCTGATCAGCGTGGCTGTTTTGATCATTCCGTATATTATCTACACGCTGCGGTCGGAGTCGTTCAAATGAGAAACTGGCGTCTGAGCAAAAATTATCTGTATATTCCGCTGCTGTTCATGACGATTTTTTACCTGATTCCGCTCTACGTCATGCTGGTGACCAGTTTCAAATCCTTTGCCGAAGTAGACTTGCGGACGATGTGGAACCTGCCCAACGGCATCCACTTCGATAATTTTGTGGAGGCCTATTCCAAACTGGCCCCTTCGCTGTGGAACAGTTTTGCCATGGTTATCCCGGCGACGGTGATTTCCTCCATGCTGGGTTCGCTGAATGGTTACATCTTCTCAAAGTGGAAATTCAGGGGCGCCGACCTGATCTTTCCCTTCATCCTGTTTGGCATGTTCATCCCGTACCAGAGTATTCTGATTCCGCTGGTGCAATTTATGAACGAGGTGGGCATTAAGGGGCTGCCCGGCCTGACCCTGACCCACATCATCTACGGCATCCCAATTACAACGCTAACCTTTCGCAATTATTACGCCAGCCTGCCGCAAGAGTTAATTGAGGCAGCCAAGATTGACGGCGCAGATATGCTGAGGGTTTACCGTCACATTCTGCTGCCGATTTCCATCCCCAGTTTCGTGGTGGTGCTGATCTGGCAGTTCACCTCGGCCTGGAACGACTTTTTGTTTGCGGTGGTGCTGACCGGCAACCGCGACTGGCCGATCACAGTTGCGCTAAACAACATGGCCGGCAGTCAGATCATCGCCTGGAATGTGCAAATGGCCGGTGCGCTGCTGACCGCCCTGCCGCCGCTGCTGGTCTACATCCTCGCCGGGCGGTACTTCCTGCGCGGCCTGCTGGCCGGCTCGCTGAAGGGTTAAGCATCCTCCCAGCCGAAAGGCTGGGAGGATTTTACAAATCAAAGGTTTTGATGAGCATATCTATACCCTTGATATGTAATTAATAATTGGTTTTCTACAATACCTTAACTTGCAATTGCTCAAGGCGATGTATTGAAATAAACTAATTGCCCAAGCCGGGCTTATTTTGTTTACGCAAATCTTTGCAAAAAACGGGGGCTTGAAATTACTTGAAAATTTACTTAAAATAATTGTAATCGTTTGCGTTAATTTTGCGTAAATTTTCAGCGATCATGTCCCCTAAACCTACCCAAAAACAACTCGCTCATCAACTCGGTGTTTCGGTTGCCACCATCTCGCGCGTGCTGAACGACAAGCCCGGCGTCAGTGAGGAAATCCGCCAGCAGGTGCTTTCCTTGATGGCGCAGGCCGGCTACGCCCCCAACGGGGCGGCCCGTTCGCTGGCCACCTCGCGCAGCGGACTGATTGCCTTTGTCGTCCACCAGTCCAGCCACGATACACGCGAAGACCCGTTCTACCCCTTCATCGTCGCCGGGGCAGAGAGTTTTCTCGCCGGGCAGGGTTATCACATCCTCTTCACCAGTCTGGATGATGAGACCATGCAAAAGCCGCAGTCCTTTGCCGCCGTGGCCGAGCGGCGCGTGGACGGGCTGATCCTGGCGGGGCCGGATATTTCACCCGCTTTCATCCTCTACCACCTCTCGCAGGGCGTTCCGCTGGTGATGATTGACAACTGCCTGCAAAACAGCGAGGTCAACTGTGTGCTGAACGACGACTTCGGCGGTGAATATCAGGCCGCCCGCCACCTGATCGAAAAAGGCCGCCGCCAGATCGTCTTTCTCTCCGGCCCGCAGGAGTGGGTCAGCAGCCGCGAACGCGGCCGCGGCTACGCTCAGGCCGTCAGCGATGCCCGCCTACCAAGCCGCATCGTCTATGCCGATGAGACTACCATCGCCAGCGGCGAAAGTGCCATGCGGGAAGCATTGGAGCGCTGGCCCGATTTAGACGGGGTGTGCGCCGCCAACGATGCCATGGCGATCGGTGCCATGCGCGTGCTGGCTGCCCGCGGGGCGCGCATTCCTCATGATGTGGCCGTGTTCGGCTTCGACGATATTGGCTGGGCCACTCTGACCACCCCGCCGCTTTCCACGGTGCACGTCTACAAGCGGCAGTTGGGCGTGCTGGCCGCCCAGCGCCTGCTGGATGTGATTGCCGACCCCGACCTGCCGCCGGTTAAAGTTGTATCAGGCACACGCCTGATTTTGCGTCAGTCTTCAGGGGATTAAGCCCCAAAGGAGGTGAAGCGCGTTCGATCCAAAAATCCCATCATCCCCATTCCTAATCCACAAATAACCAATTCCAACTATTTTCATAAGAATACCGGAGGAAGGAAATGAGAAAGCGAGTTTTATTTTTCGCGCTGACCGCCCTGACCATTGTGGGGTTAGTACTGGCGGCCTGTACACCTTCTCAGACCACCACAGCCCCAACTCAACCCTCTCAAACGGGTGGTGAAGAAACTCCAGTGCAATCCCAACCCACTCAACCACCAGAACCGACACAACCGCCAGCCAAGCCGGCTGAAAAAGTCACCATCCGCCTGACCACGTGGGCCGGCGCCGGGGAAGCCGCCGAATTGCAGCAGATTCTCGACCGCATCAACGCCGAGAACACTGAGTTTCAAATCGTGCATGAGCCGGCCCCGGATGACTACTACACCAAAGTCCAGACCACGCTTGCCGGCGGTACCGCAGCCGATTTGATCTGGCTCTCGCAGGAGTGGATCGCCAACCTGGCCTCGAAAGGCGCGCTGCTGGACATCACCGACTACCTCAAAAACGACTCCAGCCCGGCCGCACAACTGGATGATTACTTCCCGGATGTGCTGAAGACAGCCGCCTATCAGGGCCGCTACTACGGTCTGCCGTGGATTGCCCAGCCGGTGGTGCTGTATTACAACAAAGCCCTCTTTGACGCGGCTGGTCTGGCCTACCCGGATGAAACCTGGACGTGGGATACCTTCAAAGAAGCCGCCAAAACCCTCACCAAAGACATTGACGGCGACGGCCGCAACGATCAGTGGGGCTTCACCCTGAACGGCTGGCCGCCACCGCAAATGTTCATCTGGCAGGCGGGCGGCGAGGTGATCTCGGATGATCTAAAATCCTGCCCGGTCGATTCGCCCGAAGCGATCCAGGCGCTGGAATTCTATCAGGAGATGATTTACAGCGATGTCTATGCTCCGCCGCAGGCTACCATTCAGGAACAGGGCTTTGGTGAAATGTTCAAAGCCGGCAAGATTGCCATGTTCATGGGCGGCGCGGCTGATGACCTTGACCGCGTCGAAGGGCTGAATGTCGGTGTGGCGCCGGTGCCGGCCGGGCCGGCCGGGCGGGCAACCTTTGCCTGGACGGCTTCGACCGTCATTGCTGCCCAGACCAAGAACCCCGAACTGGCCTACAAAGCCCTTGTGCAGCTGACCGAAGGCATCCACGGCTGGAAGATCGTCCCGCCGCGCAAATCGCTGGCTACCGCCGAAGCCATCAGCCGCATCGAACCGCGCAAAGCCGCCAGCGCCGAGCAGATCGCCAAAGCCGTGCCGGATATGCGCTCCTTCAACATCATCCCGCGCCATCAGGAATGGGATTCAATCTTCTGGGGTGAGTTCATGGATCCGCTCTTCCAGAAGAAAGCCACCCCCGCCGAACTGGCTCCCGAGATCCGCAAGAAACTCGAAGCCGTCCTGCCCTGATCTCAGTAAACAAAAGAGTCGAATTCAACCTCCTATCGGCGCCCCGCGGCGCTGATAGGAGGTCTCAAAGTAAGAGAGTAGGAAAACCAGATGGTCGTCTCGGCTTGGGAAACCTATCTTCCAACATTTATCCGCTGGTGTGCGGTGGGGGGAGGGGTGATCCTCTCCATGATCGGGCTGTATTACCTGCTGCGCTTCTTCAAGGTCAAGCCCGAAGTCGCCAACGGGTATGCCCTGATCCTGCCATGGATACTGGGCTTTTTGATCTGGAATCTCTACCCCTTTGCCCGCTCGTTTTATCTGAGCTTTACCCAGTACAACATGTTTCAGCCGCCGCAGTGGATTGGGGTGGAAAACTACGTGCGCATGTTCACCAAAGATCCGTATTTCTGGCCGTCCTTCCGCCTGACCCTGTTTTACGCCGCGCTGAACGTACCGCTGGGGTTGATCGGCTCAATTCTGGTGGCGCTGCTGCTCAACCGGCCGATCAAGGGCATCGGCATCTGGCGCACCATTTATTACCTGCCGGCGGTGCTGCCGGCGGCTGCGGTGGCTCTGCTCTGGCGCTGGATGTTTTCCCCCACCTCCGGCCTGATCAACTTCACCTTGCAGCCGGTCTATAAACTGCTCAACATGCGGCCGCTGGAATGGTTCACCGACCCCAACCTGCTCATGCCGGCTTTTGTGATCATGGGCATGTGGGGGGTGTTCGGAGCCAATACCGTCATCCTGCTGGCGGGGTTGAAAAATATCCCCAAAGAATTGTACGAGGCCGCTGACATTGACGGGGCAAGCGGCTGGAGCAAGTTCATCCATGTCACCCTGCCGATGCTCTCCCCGACCATTTTCTACAATCTGGTTACCGGCATCATCGGCTCGTTGCAGATTTTCACGCAGGCCTTCTTCATCCCCATTCCGCGCGCTTCGGGCACGTTTTTGAACGTCAAGATTTATCAGGAAGCGTTTAGTTTCGGCAACTTCGGCTACGCCTCGGCGCTGGCGTGGTTCCTGCTGGTGGTGATTTTGCTGCTGACGCTGCTGGTCTTTCGTTCGTCAGCGTTGTGGGTCTATTACGAAGGCGAAAAACGCTAGGGAGGTGAATCAGCCATGACCTCAATTTCCTTGCCTGCCACGGCAACCACCCAGAAAGCTCAGTTTGGGATGCGGGCGCGGCGCACCCTGGCCGACCTGATCACCTACATCCTGCTGGCGCTGTTCTCGCTGTTCGTGCTGATCCCGTTCTTTTACATGTTCTCCACCTCGCTGAAGCCCGAAAGCCAGCTGTTCGAATGGCCGATCCGCTGGATTCCCGACCCGATCCTATGGGAAAACTACGTGCGCGCCTTTCAGGAACTGAGCCGCATTGCGCCCGGGCTGGATTTCTGGCGCATTCTGGGCAACACGCTCTTCATCACCATCCTCGCCATGGTGGCTGAGCTGGTGGCGGTGACCATCGTCGCCTACGGCTTTGCGCGCTTCCGCTTCCCCGGACGGGATGTGTTTTTCATCCTGATGCTCTCCACCATGATGCTGCCGGGCATCATCACCCTCATCCCCATCTTCGTCATCTGGCGCAATTTAGGCTTGATTGATACCTACGACCCGCTGGTGACCGGTATCTGGCTGGGCGGCGGGGCGTGGGCGGTCTTTTTGCTGCGTCAGTTCCTGCTGTCCATCCCGAAAGAAATCGAAGAAGCCGCCATCATTGACGGGGCTAACACCTTTCAGATTTACTATAAGATCATGCTGCCGCTGGTCAAACCGGCATTGCTGGCACTGGGCGTGCTGATCTTTCAGGGCAACTGGAACAACTTTATGGGGCCGCTGATCTACCTGAACACGCCGGTCAAGTTCCCGATGGTTGTGGCGCTCAAGTTCTTCCAAGAATCGCTCTCCAAAGAGGCCCCCAAGTGGCACTACATGATGGCAATGTCCACCGTCATGGCTGCGCCGATTCTGGCGCTGTTCTTTATGGCACAGCGTTATTTTATCGAAGGTTTAACGGTTGGGGCGGTGAAGGGTTAAACCATGCGGATCAGATTGGGACTGCTTGTATTGGTTTTTTCATTGCTGGCGGGGGCCTGCACGGCTCAACCGCTGCCCGGCCCTGTCCGGCCGGAAGGCGAAACGCTCACCCCCAGCCCTTCCATGCCGGTTACCCCCACCTCGCTGGCAACCCCCGTTCGCACCCCGCCGCCGGTGGAGAATCCCATGCGCGATGGTCTGATCAATTTAACTCACCTGCAACGCCTGACCGAACTCGTCGAGTGGAACGGCGAAGAGATCGGGCTGGTGCATATCTATTCCGAAGCGCCGGATTACGGCTGGGTGGATGCCTCCGGCGAGGGGATTGCCTGTGTGGACGATGTGGCGCGCGCCGCGTTGGTCTATCTGATGTACTACCAGCGCACCGGCGACCCGCAGGCGCTGCGGCTGGCGCGGGCGACCCTCAACTTTGTCCTGTACATGCAGGCTGAGGACGGCGAATACTATAATTTTGTGTACGACCGCAGCGGCACGATCAACCGCGAGGGGCGCACCAGTTACAAATCGTGGAGCTGGTGGGCGGCGCGGGCGCAGTGGGCGCTGGCGGTTGCCATCCCAATTTTTCGTGTAGTAGATGCAGCCTATGCTGACCGCCTGGAAGCAGCCTACCGGCGCGGGGAGGAAGCCTTGCAGCGCGCCATCGGGCCGGTGGGGGCTTACAACGACCTGCACGGCACGCCGGTGCCGGCCTGGCTGGTGGGCAACGGTTCCGACCTGAGCGCGCTGGCAATGTTGAGTCTGGCGGCTTATTATGAAGCCAACCCCAACCCGCGCACCCGCCACTTGTTGACCAATCTGGCTAACGGCGTGGCGGCATACCGACTGGGGGATGTGCGTAACTACCCGTTTGGGGCGTTCCCCTCAACCACCACCTCAACCGCCCTGTGGCATGCTTGGGGCAGCCATCAGGTACATGCTTTGGCATGGGCCGGGCGGCTGTTGGAGCGTGAGGACTGGCTGAAAGCCGCCGCCGACTCCGCCGACCAGTTCTACGCCCGTTTGCTGGCGACCGATTTTCTCAACGAGATGCTGCCCCTGCCGGTGCGCGGCGGGCAGATTGCCTACGGGATCGAGGTGATGACGGCCGGTTTCTGGGAACTGTTCCGCGCCACCGGTGAAGAACGCTTTGCCCGCTACGCCGGGCTGAGCAACGCTTGGTTTTTTGGCAACAACATGGCCGGGCTGGCCATGTACGACCCCGAGAACGGGCGTACCTTCGATGGCATCAACGGCCCGACGCCTTTCCGCGTCAACCGCAACGCCGGCGCCGAATCAACCATCGAGGCTCTGCTGGCGCTGCTGATGGTGGAAGATCACCCGCTGGTGACCGCTTATTACACTGCCACACCGGCGCAGTCCTCAATCGGCTGGATTGTGGAGGCCGAGAATGCCCAACCGCTCACCGGCTCGCCGCAGTACGGCCAGCGCGGCTGGACGGGCGAAGCGCGCTTTTCCAACGACCGCTATTACGCTCTGCGGGCGGGCGATTCGATTCAGACAACCTTTGAAATCCCCGCCGAACAGCCCTATGTGTTGTATGTTTCGCACCTGCGGCGGGCTGCGCTGAAGGTGGAGCGGGTCACGCAGGCGGCCCGAGCTGCGCCCGCCGTTGAGATTGACGGCCAATTGGATGAGTGGCAGAACGCCGGCTGGGTGGATGTGGACAAGCCCGAGAACATCCTGCGCGGGGCGGCCGGCTGGCCGGGACCTGAAAAATCCAGTTTCCGGCTGGCATTTCTATGGGATGAGGAAAATCTGTACATCGCGGCGGAGGTGCGCGATGACCGCCACGTTCAGAACGAGGTGGGGCCTTCGGTCTGGCGCGGCGATGCGCTCTGGCTGTATTTCAACCTCGCCGGAGACCGGCGCAGCATAGACGCCAAGCTGACACTGGCGCAAACCCCGCAGGGCGGGCAGGTGTGGAACTGGCGCGCCCAAGGCTTTCAGCCGGAGGCACGCCTGGCCTGGCGTGAGGTGGAGGGCGGGTATATTTATGAGGCGGCCCTGACGTGGCAGAGCCTGAACTACTTTGACCCGCGCCGACAGCCACGCATTTTCTATGACGCGGGGATGGGTTTTGGCAGCAGCGGTTTTATCACCTGGTCGGGGTTAGATCCGGATACACCCTCCAATCTGCTGCCGCTGGATTTTGTGGATCAACTGGAAATCAGCGGCGGAGAAACCGTTGTAGAGGAAGGAACGCCGCTCGATACGGCCTTTTCGGTTGCGATCATTGAGCCGGAGAGCGGCCTGCCGCTGGCGCAGGCGGTCATTCCGCAGCGGGTTTCACCGGATCGTGACTACCTGTGGCTGGATGCGGTCTTTGACCAACCATTGAACCTGCCGGCCGGTCAATATGACCTGCGCATTGAGTACGCCGGCAATCGCAACAAGCAGGAAGCAGTGGTGGACGCGCTCTGGATCGTGCCGCAGCGGGTCTGCAAGCAGTTTACCCTCAACGGAGCGAGCAGCCCCCGTTCGTTGAACTTTTGTTATGATTGGTGGACGGGTGAAACCGAATGGATCGAGAAGTGAACGAGACGACCTCACTGGTAAAGCCCACGCAGAGTCAGGCCGCGCTGGCGGTTATCCGTCAGGCGGCGGGCGAGTGGTGGGACAACTGGTTTGCGCTCGCCACGCTGGGGCTGGTCTGGCTGCTGGCCAGCCTGACGGTGGTGCTGACCCCGCCGGCCCTGTTCGGCCTGGCTTATGCGCTGCGCTCTATTTTACAGGGGGAAGCCCCGTCTGTGGGCGATTGGTGGCGGGGGACACGTCAGTATTTTGGTCAGGCCTGGCTGCTGGCGTTCATCAATCTGGTGCTGGCGGTGCTGTTCTGGACCAACATCTGGTTTTACGGTCAAATCGGCACGCCGCTGGCAGACGGGCTGCGCTGGGTCTTTTTACCGCTGAGCCTGATCTGGCTGGTAATTCAATTTTACGCCGTGTCGTTTTTACTCGAACAGGAACGCAAACATCTCGGCCTTGCCCTGCGCAACGGCTTTTACCTGATGCTGGCGGCGCCGCTGTACACCCTGATGGTAGGCGGGGTGGCTTTGGGGCTGCTGATTCTGACGCTGCTGCTGATTGCGCCGCTGCTGCTGGGTGTGCCGGCTTTAATTCTGCTGTTGAGTTCCTACGCAGTCACGGAGCGGATCACTGCCTATCAACTGCGTTGAAAATTTCCTTTATCGAGGCTGCGCTATGAAGCAATCATTCAACGATCACCATCCTCATCTGCTCAAACACTACTCCACTCAGCCGATTCTGTGCGCGCAGGACTTCCCGGTGCCGGTCAATTCGGTCTTTAACCCGGCTGCGGTCAAGTTCGGGGATGAATACCTGCTTCTGACGCGGGTGGAGGACCTCAGCGGGGTTTCCTGCCTGTGGCTGGCGCGCAGCAAAGACGGCCTGCATTTCACCCCCGACCCGCAGCCGGCCCTGCTTCCCAGCGATGAAGAGCCGTTCTGCCATGTGGAGCGCTACGGGGTGGAGGATCCGCGCATCACCCGCATCGGCGACACCTTTTACATCACCTATGTCGGCTATTCCGAACACGACTGCGTCACCCTGCTGGCCGAGACCACCGATTTCATCACCTATCGGCGGCTCGCAATTCTGGGATTGCCGGAGAACAAGGATGTTGTCCTGTTCCCCGAAAAAATTGGCGGGCGGTATGCCAAATTAGACCGCCCGATGACCCAGACCTCGCGGCGGGGGGAGATGTGGATTTCGTTCTCGCCGGACCTGATTCACTGGGGCAATCCGCTGCCGGTGATGAGCGCGCGCCCGCACCGCTGGGATTCGTTCAAGATCGGGGCAGGGGCGCCGCCGATCAAAACCGAGGCCGGCTGGCTGGAGATTTACCACGGCGTCAAGATGACCGCTGCCGGTGCGCTGTACCGGCTGGGGGCGGTGCTGCTCGACCTCGAACGCCCGTGGCAGGTGATTGGCCGTGCCGATGAGGCGATTCTCTCACCCGCGCTGCCGATGGATTTCCACGGCGATGTGGCCAGTGTGGTCTTCACCTGTGGGGCGATTCTGGAGCCGGACGGCGAGTTGAAAGTGTATTACGGCGCAGCCGATCAGGTGATCGGGCTGGCTACTTGTGCCGTCGAAGAGGTGATACAACTATGTCTGAAAGCAGCCCGGAATTCGTAAAACGGTTGGGTTTGGGGCTGATCGGGTTTGGCGGATTCGGTCAGTTCATTGCGGAGGTCTTTTCCGCCATGCCGCAGGTGCGCCTGTGCGCCGTCAGCGATGCCGACCCCGCCCGGCGTGAACTGGCCGGCCGGCGTTATGCGGTTCGTACGTTTGACGATCCGCTGGAATTGATCGCATCGGAAGAAGTTGAGGTGGTGGTCATTGCGACCCCGCCCAATACCCACGCCCCGCTCGGTCTGGCGGCTGCCCGGCGCGGCAAACATATCTTTTGTGAAAAACCGCTGGCAACCTCGCTGGAAGAGGCCGCCCGGCTGATTCGGACCGCCCGTGAACACTCGGTGGCTCTGATTGTGGACTTTGTCCAGCGCTATAACCCGCTCAACGAACTGGTGCGCGATCTGGTGCAAGAGCGTGTGCTAGGCAAACTGGTCAACATCGAGGTCAGCAATTACGCCTCGGACGAATTTTTGAAACCCGGCCACTGGTTTTGGGATCGGCAGGTCAGCGGCGGCATCTGGGTAGAGCACGGTGTTCACTTTTTCGATTTGGTGGCGTGGTGGCTGGGCAGTCAGGCCGGCCGGGTGGTGGCGGTCAGCGCCGCCCGCCCCGGCGGCGAAGAGGACCGCGTTTGGGCGATTGTGCGCTATCCGGATGGCCGTACGGCGACCTTCTGCCATACCTTTACCCAGCCGGCAATTTTTGAACAGACCGGTATTCGGCTGGTATTTTCGCGCGGATATGCAGACCTGCACGGCTGGATTCCTACCCGCCTGCACCTGCGTGCGATGGTCAATCAATCCGAACTGGACTATCTGGAAGGACGGCTGGACCGCCGGCCGGTGCAACTCTCGCCTTTGCTGGATGAAAAGTGCTGCGGCTGGGCCAGCGGCGAGGAATACGAGGTCAAGTACATCGCCGAGTTCGATCTGGAACTCAGCGAAGGCAAGCAGGCGGTCTATCGGGATTGCGTGAAACGCGCCATGCTCGATCTGCTGGGAATGATCCGCGATCCCAATTACACCCCGCGCCTGACGGCGCAGGACGGCCTGCTCGCCCTGCAAACCGCGCTGGCAGTCACACAGGCGGCGCAGGAAGGCCGGCAAGTTGATGTTCAATCCATATTAAGTTGAAACGAGGTTTTCTGGTATGAAACTACAACGACATCCGCATAACCCCATTCTCAAACCGGTGCTGTGGAACGAGTGGGAAGCCCTGAATGTGTTCAACCCCGGCGTGATTTACCACAACGGTCTGTTTCATATGTTCTACCGCGCTCAGGGGCTGGATTATGTCAGCCGAATCGGCTACGCGGTCAGTGAGGACGGCGTCCATTTCAAGCGGCTGGCTCAACCGCTGCTGGAACCGCAGGATGAGTGGGAAACACGCGGCATCGAAGACCCGCGCATCACCTATCTGGAAGATGAAAACCGCTTCATCATGGCCTATACCGCCTACTCGCCGCGCGGCATCACGCCGATGTTTGCCGAAAGCACCAACCTGATTACGTGGCGGCGGATTGGGCCGCTGGTAAGCGGCGAGGACAACAAGGATCACGTCCTCTTTCCGCGCAAGATCAACGGGCGGTATGTGTCCTTTCACCGCCGCCCGCCGAGCATGTGGATTGCCTACTCGGACGACCTGCGCCAGTGGGGGGACATGAAGCCGATTCTGCATCCGCGCGCCGATAACTGGGACAGCAAGCGGGTGGGGGCGGGCGGCGTGCCGATTGAAACGCCGCACGGCTGGCTGGTGCTGTATCACGGCTACAATTTCGACCATATTTACCGGCTGGGCGCGCTTTTGTTAGACCTGAACGACCCCAAAAAGGTGATTCGCTGGCCGAAGGATTTTCTGCTGGAGCCGCAGGAAACGTGGGAGTTGAAGGGCGATGTGCGTACGGCGGTCTTTTCGGCAGCCAACCCGGTGGTCGAAAATACCGTGTATGTCTATTACGGTGCGGCTGACCGGGTTATCGGTCTGGCCACCTGCGCGCTGGATGAACTGCTGGACTGGGTGCTGAACGAGGGGTGAAAGCGGGGCGATGAATGGGGCCGGCTCTGCCGGCCCTTTTGCCTGTTGGGTGGGGGTATTTGGTTTTTTACAGTATAATGTTTTCAATATAAAATAATTTGATGAAAACTTGAGTTTTCAGCCAAGATTATTAGGCATCCTTTGACATGGCAAAAATTTACTTGATTTCGTGTGTCAGCCAAAAATTAACCCGAAAAGCAAAAGCCAAAGATCTTTACGTAAGCACGCTTTTCCGCTCTGCATACCAATATGCCCGGCAAAAGTCTGCCGATAAGATTTTCATCCTTTCCGCCAAATACGGGCTGGTGAAGCCGGAAGAAGAAATTGAACCCTATGATCAAACCTTGAAAGACATGTCCACCCGGCAGAGAAAGGAATGGGCACAAAGAGTTTTACAGGCATTGGGTCGGGAATGCGATCTCCAGCACGACCATTTTGTCATTCTGGCGGGGGAGAAATACCGCGAATTTCTACTGCCAAACCTGAAATCTTATGAAGTGCCTTTACAAGGGCTTCCCATCGGAAAACAGATTCAATTTCTCCAACGCGGGCTCAAATGACGCGGGAATGCGACCGTCTCCACCTTATTTTCAATTCTCTGCCGCGCCAGCGATTTCCGCTCAATTTTCGAGAAATACCTGCCAATGGTATCTATATCCTATTCGAGGAAGGCGAACTTGCTCATGGAGCGGATCGAATCGTGCGAGTGGGAACTCATACCGGCAACGGGATGTTGCCTTCCCGTTTGAAAGAACATTTTCTAAAAGAGAACAAAGACCGCAGTATCTTTCGAAAGAACATCGGGCGAGCCTTATTAAACAAAACCGGTGATCCATTTTTAGAGCAATGGGAGTGGGACTTAACGAGCCGGGCAGCCAGAGATGATTATTTATCCCGCCTTGATCGAAGCAAGTTGAAGGGTGTCGAAAAAGCTGTTTCTGAGATTATTTGCAGCAAGTTTTCCTTTGTGGTTTTTCGGGTTGATGATAAAAATCTGCGCCTGGAACTGGAAAAGAAGATTATCTCAACAGTTTCGCTTTGTGAGGAATGCAGACCTTCTTCAAATTGGCTCGGACTGCATTCACCGGTTGAAAAAATCCGTCAGAGTGGCCTGTGGCTGGTGAATGGCTTATATGGGCAAAGCCTGTCGTTGGATGAAATCAAATTCATCGAATGGTTGAGCCGGAACAGCCAGCCACTGGCTTAAGTTCTCTTCTGGCGTCTGTTGCATTCTGCAAGGGGTAGCCTGTTCGCGGGATTGGGGGGATGGGTATTTTCTTGAAATATGGATTGGCTTTAATTGTGCTATCCCTCTGATAGTGACAGTTTTTCAAGCAGGTAGGGGCTTTGGCATAATAGAAACCATCATTGGAGATAGCAAGGCAATCTACGGAGACTGCTCCAGCAATTGATTGGCACGAAGATGTTTCCCCTATTTCAGGGCAATTTGAGTAAGGATAAGAAACGTGAATTCGGGATAAGACGAGCATCTCCAAAGGGAGTAAACTTTTGTCACCACAACAGAAGTCGAAACCCAAGGAGACCCTCAATGGAAAGTTTACTCGTTTTGTTCTGCGATATCGATGATTTCTGCCAGGCATTTCTACCCATTTGGAACCGGCAACTGCTGGCGAGTGGGCAGATGCAGCGCCAACGGGCTCGTTCGTTGACCATTAGTGAGATTATGACCATCCTGATTGCCTTTCACCAATCCCACTACCGGGACTTCAAAGCCTACTACTGTGAGCAGGTGTTGAAGTGCTGGCGAGCCGAGTTTCCAGGACTGGTCAGTTACACACGTTTTGTCGAGTACATCCCCTCCGCATTGGTGCCATTGATTGTGTATCTGCGCACCTGCTGCCTGGGTCATTGCACGGGTATCTCGTTCATCGCTTCGCCCTCGCTGGATGTCTGTCTCAACCAGCGCATCCACACTCACAAGGTTTTTGCCGGGCTGGCCAAGCGTGGCAAAACCTCTACTGGCTGGTTCTTCGGCTTCAAGCTGCACCTGGTGGTCAATGATCGGGGCGAAATCTTGTCCTTCTGCATTACGCCCGGCAACGTGGATGACCGCAAACCAGTTTCGCAACTGGTCAAGAAACTGTTTGGCAAGCTCTTCGGCGATAAAGGGTATATTTCCCAACCCCTAGCGCAAGCCTTACGTGAGCTATTTGATGTCCAACTGATCACCAAGCTGCGCGGCAATATGAAGAACCAACTCATGACGATGACCGATCGCATCCTGCTACGTCGCCGGGCGATCATTGAAACCATCATTGACCAACTCAAGAATATCTCCCAAATCGAGCATTCCCGCCATCGCAGTATCACCAACTTCTTTGTTAATGTCCTGTGCGGCTTGATCGCTTACTGCCGCCGACCGTCAAAACCTTCTTTGGGCTTGGACAATTGCCTGCCCTTGCGTGCCTGATCCGAACTCACGTAATATTAGTTTTTATTGAGCGAAAAGATGTTTTAGATGTTCGCAAATAGCAACGTACGGCTATGAACAGATCAAGACAATTGATTATTGCCTCTCCTAATTATCTCTCATTGGAATTGTGGGGTTTCATTCACAACTTGCTGGGTAAAAGGTTTTGCCTGTGTGTTGCTATCAATGAAACCACTATCTAGCAAATTAAAATGCAAAATTAATATCTTTTTGATGGCTTATTGATATAAAATAGTTATATGAATGGAAAAATTTTTGTATTGAATGAACAGCTCTTGAACCTGTGCCGCCGCTATCAGGTGGCTTCTCTCAAGGTGTTTGGTTCGGTGGCCCGTGGGGAAGAACATCAGGATAGCGATATTGACATTCTTGTTCAATTTGTCCACCCGGTCAGCCTGTTGACTCTGGTACGATTGGAACGTGAATTGAGTGATTTGTTTGGGCGCAAAGTGGATCTTCTCACAGAGCAAGCCCTCAGCCCTTACATACGAGATGCGGTCATAGCCAGTGCTCGGGAAATCTATGCGTTATCATGATGATTTGGTCTATTTGCGGCACATTTATGATGCCACAGTTCGAATTTGTGAGTACCTCGAGAACGTTACGGAGCAGGAATTCGTTCAAAAACCATTGTTGCAAGATGGCGTAATCCGACAATTGGAAATTATTGGGGAAGCCGCAAAGCGATTGTCAAAGTCATTACGACAACAGTATGCTGAGATTCCATGGCAGGATATAGCCGGGATGAGGGACAAACTAATCCATGACTATTTTGGAGTGGATGTAAAAACCGTGTGGTTGACTGCCAAGGAAGATATATCGAAATTGCAAGAGCAAATTAAGATGCTTTTAGACGACTTCGGTATCGAGGTCTGAATTTTGGGGTGAGACGAAATACGTCTTATGGCTGGTAAATGGCTTATATGGGCAAGGCCTGTCGTTGGATGAAATCAACTTCATTGAACGGCTGAGCCGGAGCGGCCGAATCTCACCATAATAACCCATCCCCGCTAACGCAGTAGATATTTGCCGAACAGTCCTTCACACTCCAGGTGGAGGCGGCTGTGCCGTTGGGTTACGATCTGTTCCTGCCGCTGGTTTTGCAAAATACTCCGTTACCTTGGTGCTTTATTCGTGTAGTTGATGTTAGAGCGGTGATCACAAAAAACGATCAGCGGGCTGGATTGAAACCATGGGCTTGCAGCGCGGGATGGGGGAGTTGCAAGCCTTAATCTTTTTAGTCGAGCCAGCAGCAAATGTACTCGATCTGATTCAGGCTTCGTGGTTGGATTTTACAAAATTCACGATCTCGCTCAGGTAGGCAAACGCCAGACCGGTGACCGTATCGGCTGCACCGTAGTAAATCGCCAGCCGGTCGCTGGGCGGATCGTAAAGCGCCGCACAGGGGAATACCACGTTCGGCACATCCCCCACACACTCATACAGGGTTTGGGGGGACATCAAATACGGCCCGCCGCGGGCAATCACCTTCCAGGGCTGCTCCAGATCCAGCAGCGCCGCCCCGAAAGAATAGACGAAACCGTTACATGAGGTCAATACCCCGTGGTAGATCAGCAGCCAGCCCTCACTGGTTTCAATCGGGATCGGGCCGGCCCCGATTTTGGTGCTTTGCCAGCCGCCGGAGGGGCTCATCACAAAGCGGTGCTGCCCCCAGTGAATCAGGTCCGGGCTCTGACTGATGAAAATATCGCCAAACGGGGTGTGGCCGCGGTCGCTGGGACGGCTGAGCATGACATAGTAACCTTTGATTCTGCGGGGGAAAAGCACGCCGTTGCGGTTATAGGGCAGGAAGGCGTTTTCTAAAAAATGAAAGTTTTTGAAGTCATGGGTATAGCCGATGCCGATGGTCGGACCGTGGTAGCCGTTGCACCACGTAATGTAGTAGCGGTCCTCCAGCCACACCACACGCGGGTCGTAGCGGTGTTCGAAGCGGCTCAGTTCGGAGTCGCCGGTTTGCCACTGGATGGGTTCGTCGCCTATCTGCCAGTGGATGCCGTCCGCGCTGAAACCGCTGTGCAGGTTCATCTCGCGTTTCCTGTTATCACAGCGGAAAACCCCCGCGAAGCCGCTTTCAAAGGGGACGACAGCGCTGTTAAAAATGCTGTTGGAGGATGGAATCAGATCGCGGGGGATGATGGGGTTACGGCTGTAGCGCCAGACAACCTCCGCGCAGCCCGCCGGGCGGTCTTCCCAGGGGATATGGGGCAGGGCAGGGGCGTTCATGGTTTTGCATTCTCCTGAGGGGATGGGTTGGGTCTGACGGAATCGCGTTCGACCAGATAGGGATGGATGAGCAGGGTCATGCGGGCCGAGTCGGGGTTTTGGCGGCGCAGTTCCAGCAATTCAACTGCCGCCCGCCCCATGGCCACCGTATCCACGTGCAGGGTGGTCAGGGCCGGGTGAGTGTTGGTGGCGATGTAGGTGTCGTCGTAGCCGATCACCGAAAGGTCGTCCGGCACGCGCCGTCCCACACTTTGGGCAGCGCGAATGGCGGTACTGGCGATCTCGTCGTTCATGCAAAAGAGTGCGGTGATCTGGGGGTTTTTCTGGAGCAGGGTGGCGGTTTCTTCAAAGCCTTTGGTGCGGCTGATGTTGAAATTGGCCGTGTAGGTGTGGGATACACCGTGTTCTTTGAGCGCGCGCAGATAGCCATTGCGCCGGTCGCACAGGCTGGGGTAACAATGCTCATCCCCGCCGATCAGCCCGATATGGCGGTGGCCCTGTTCTAAAAGATACTCAATGGCCCGGTAAGCCGCCCTAAAATTGTCCGAAAGGACAGCATCGTACTCTTCGTGTGCGGCGTAGCCGTCCACTAGTACCACCGGGGCGGGGTACTGGCTGAGCAGATCCAGCATTGCTTCATTGACGTAAATACCTACCATCAACAAGCCGTCGGTATTGCCGTTGGTCAGGTGGGGAGGCGTTTGCAGCGGGTGATTATTCTCATCAACCGGCAGGGAGGCAAACAGCAGGTTAATCCCCTTGCGGCGGCAGGCGTCCTCGATGCCCACGATCACTTTGGAATAAAACGGGTTGGCCTGCGGAGCCTGTCCCGGATCCAGTTTGACCAGCATCCGCAGGGTGGAGAGCCGCCCGCCACTGTCCTCGCTGACGGGGGCGGGTGCAGAATAGCCCAAAGAAGCGGCCACTTTCAGAACCCGTTGGCGGGTCTGGCTGGCCACGCCGGGCCGATTGTTCAAGACCAGCGAAACGGTCGAAATCGAAACGCCGCAGCGGTGGGCAATTTCAGCAATTTTCACTTTTCTGGTCATAAAGGGTGTCTGCTGGTGAGAAAATTTAGAAATTTTAATCATTGTATCTCGAAAGCCAATAAAGTCAAGCAATTTTGCAAAAATATTTTATTAAAAATTTTATATTCGAAAAATATTTGATAATGATGGTGGCAAAGCCCTTGTGCTGGTCAGTTCTAACCCCTGTTACCGGTGTTGATCGGGTGTTTTGAGGATAAAAACAAGATGCCGAACGGTTGAAAACAGTAAATACTGTTTTCAAGCCCGAATAAATAGCCTGTATTAAAATTTTAAAAAATGAAATTTGAAAATACCTGATTGACATTTGTGCACGATTTTTCTATAATGAAACTGAATTGGGAGCGCTTCCAATTTTGACTGCCTCCCGCCCCTCGCTCCCCCTTACCACCCTTCAACCATATCCCCTTATGTCCAACCTGACTCTGGAAGACATTGCCCGTCAGGCGGGCGTTTCACGCTCCACCGTTTCGCGCGTCCTCAACGATCACCCCAACGTGCGTGAGGAAGTGCGCCAACGAGTGCTGGAGGTGATTCGTCAGACCGGTTTCCACCCCAACGCCGCCGCGCGCACGCTGGCCTCTCAACGTTCCTTGATGGTCGGTCTCGTGCTGCCGCGCAGTGTCAGTTCCTTCTTCAGTGACCCGTATTTTCCCCGCCTGACTCAGGGGGTTGCTCAGGCCTGCAACCAGTTCAACTACTCGCTGGCGCTCTTTCTGGTAGGCAGTGCTGAGGATGAAGCCAAAATTTACCCGCGTATCTCGCGGCGGGGTATGTTGGATGGTATTCTTCTTCAATCGGGGCAAATTGGCGATCAGTTGATGGATCGTTTGCTGGCATCGAATATACCGCTGGTCGTCATCGGCCGTCCTTTTCACACCGATGGTGTCAGTTATGTAGATGTGGATAATGTCAATGCGGCTTATAACGCCGTCAGCCACCTGATTCGGCTGGGCTACCAGCGTATTGCCACCATCGCCGGCACCGGCAATTCTACCGTGAGCATTGACCGCAAAGAAGGCTATACCCGCGCGCTGGTCGAGCGGGGCAGGAAAATTGATCCAGCCTTGATTGCCGAAGGCGATTATACCGAGGTGGGTGGGTATTACGCCATGCAGGCATTGCTTCCCGCTAAACCGGATGCGGTATTTGCAGCATCCGACGCGATGGCGATTGGTGGAATGCGCGCCATCCGCGAAGCTGGATTGAACATACCCGAAGATATTGCCATGGTTGGTTTTGATGATTTACCGATGGCCGCTTCGGCTCTGCCGCCACTGACCACTGTCCGGCAGCCGATTGCGCCGTTGGGTTTTAAGGCGGTCGAAGTGTTGCTAGACCTGATCGAAAACGGGGTGCAGCCGCCCCGCCGCATCATCATGGACACTGAACTGGTCATTCGCGATTCTTGTGGCGCATTAAAACGCCGGGTTGGGAGAATATGAAAAATTTTACTTGATTTTGGGAGCGCTCCCAAAAATAATGTGTTTTTCTTAAAAAGTTTTAAAAGGAGGTGATTCGCCTGGAGGAGATGAATAGGAAGAAGCCCGACCGTATTCTGGTCAATAATCCGTGTAACCTGCTGTTTGTCTTGAAGAAAGGAGAAAGGAACCATGCGTAAGTTTGCTTTGCACGTATTAACGGGGTTGATTCTGGCCAGCCTGCTGCTGGCCGCCTGCGGCCCTACCACCACGCCAACCCCCGAAACCATCATCCAAACGGTGGAAGTCGAAAAGCGGGTGGTGGAAACCCAGATTGTCGAGGTCGTGGCAACGCCAGAACCGGGTCCTACCACCTATCCACGTAACGAAACGATCTATGTCAGTGGTGCGGCATGGGGTCCACCCTCAACATGGAATCCCTTCCAGCCCGGTATGCTGGCCAATACCACCGGTACAATCGGTTTCCTGTATGAATTCCTATTCAATTACGATCCATTGACCGATGAATTCATCCCCTGGCTGGCAGAAAAAGGGGAGTGGACCGATCCAACTACTTACGCGCTTACCCTGCGGCAAGGATTAACCTGGAGCGATGGTCAACCGCTGACCGCCGAGGATGTCAAATTCACCCTCGAACTGGGGCAGAAGTATGCTGCTTTGTGGTTCTCGCCCTTATGGACCAATACCGGACTGACCGGCGTCACGGTGGAGGATGATACCCATCTGACTTTGACTTTTACCGATCCGCTCTATCAGGAATGGGATAACTACCTCTTCAACCTGCCTATCGTTCCCAAACACCTGTGGGAAAATCGCAGTGAGGAAGAAATCACCACCGGCGCGAATGAAAATCCGGTTGGTTCCGGGGCATATATGTACCTGACGCACGCCGAAGATCGCAATGTCTGGGTGCGAAACGAAAACTGGTGGGGTAATGAAATCTTCGGTAAACCTGCCCCCAAGTACATTGTGGATATTCGCACTTCTAGCAATAATGTTGCGCTTGGAATGGTGGTCAAGGGCGAACTTGATCTGAGCAACAACTTCCTGCCCGGTATTGCCACGTTGGCCGAGAAGGGCTACGTAAAGACCTTCTACGAAAAGGCCCCGTACATGCTTTCGGCCAATACGGCGGTATTGTTCCTCAACACCACCAAGAAACCAATGGATGATGCCAAGTTCCGCCGTGCGCTGGCTTTCGCCATTGATGTTCCCTCTATTGTCAATGTGGCGTACGCCAATCTGGTCAAGGCTGCCAGCCCCTCCGGTTTGCTGCCGACCATGAGCAAATATGAGGATGCGGATGTGATCGCCCGCCTGGGCTACACTTTTGACACCGCCAAAGCCAAACAAATGCTGGAGGAAGCAGGCTATCGAGATACCAACGGGGACGGTTTTGTGGAGGCTCCCGATGGTTCGGAGATCAAACTGCAAGTCACCTGCCCGAACGGCTGGACAGACTGGATGGCGGCGATTGACATCATTGCCTCCAGTGCTCAGGCTGCGGGTATCAACATTGAAGCCGCATATCCGGATTATGGCGCCTGGAACACTGCCTTGCAGGGTGGTACTTTTGACATGACCCTCAACAACTGGGCGCAGATGAGCAACACCCCCTGGACGCTCTACAATCTGCTCTTCCGCCACCCCATTCAGGAGCAGATGCAGGCGGGTAACTTCGGGCGGTATGATAATCAGGAAATGTTTGATCTGGTGGATGCGCTGGCGCGTGTTCCGACTACGGACGAAGAAGGTATGAAGGAAGCCACCAGCAAGATTCAGGAACTGATGCTTACCGAAATGCCGATGATCCCGCTGTGGTACAACGGCCTGTGGGCGCAGTGGACGGAATCGACCTGGACGAACTGGCCGAGCGAGAAGAATCCGGTTTCGCTGCCTTCTACCTGGTCCGGTTACTGGCAGATGGGCGGTTTGCAGACCCTCATCAACCTGAAACCGGTCTCACCCTAATCCTTGAAGCGAGGGATGCCGCCTCTGCCTGTGGGGGAGGCGGCATCCTCTTCCTGATGCGGATTTAGCGTTTGTAAAAATCAAAAGGCATAGATAAGGATCGACAGGAGATTTTCATGCGGCGGTATTTGGTAAGAAAAATTGTAATTTATGCGCTGACTTTTTTTCTGGCTGTGACGATTGACTGGTTGATACCGCGCTTCATGCCGGGCGATCCGATTCGGAATATGCTGGCTCGTGTTTCGGTAGCCTCCAATGCATCAGCCATTCAGATGATGTATGACTATTACGCCCGGTTGTTTGGGCTGGATTTACCCCTGTGGCAGCAATATATCAATTTCTGGAAAGCGCTCTTTCAGGGTGATTTGGGAATCAGTACCTATCTATTCCCTACACCGGTAGTGGAAGTTCTTCAACGCGCCGTGCCTTACGATGTTTTTTTACTGGTGCCGGCCATTCTTTCGGGCTGGTATGCAGGAAATAAGTTTGGCGCTTTTGCGGCTCGTTCAAAAAAACTGGATAACTTCGTTTTACCGCTCAGTTACATTCTCACAGCCACTCCGTATATGTGGCTGGGTATTCTGCTGGCGTGGTTTTTTGGAATTGTGGTGGGAATTTTTCCAATTGCAGGAGCGTACAGTTTTTCGCTGCGTCCAACCTGGTCGCTGAATTTTCTGCTCGATTTGCTCCATCACTGGTTCCTTCCTTTTGCTTCAATATTCATCATTGAGTTCGGCGGCTGGGCAATTGGAATGCGCAACATGATTATTTATGAACTGGAAGCCGAATATTCGCGTTATCTTAATGCGCTGGGGGCTCCCAAAAGCCTTGTTCGAAAATATGCCTTCAATAATGCCATTCTCCCCCAAATTACTGGACTTGCATTGAAACTGGGGGTAATCGTTGCCGGTGCACTGGTTACCGAAGTGGTGTTTTCGTACCCCGGCATCGGCTATCTTTTGCTGGCAGCCATCCAGAATCAGGATTATTTTTTGATTCAGGGTTGTTTTCTCTTTATCATTCTGGGGGTCTTGATTGCTAATTTCGTGATTGATCTGGTTTACCTTGTCGTTGATCCGAGAACGAGAAGGGGTATGGTGGGAGAATCAGCATGAAGAAGCGCAGTGAAGTGGTTTATTTCACCTTACGCAATAAAAAATTGCAGATCGGTAGTGGTATCATCCTGCTGTTTTTTGTCCTGGCGCTCATCGGACCCTCGTTAACCAAATACGAACCGCTGGATTATGCCAGTCCCTTAGGCGCTGAACCGCCATCGCAAAAATTCTGGATGGGCACGACCTTCTTCGGGCAGGATGTATTCTCTCAATTTGTGAACGGTCTGCGGGCCACCTTTGTCGTTGGTCTGTTAGGAGGGGGGCTGGGCACCCTGGTGGGGATGCTGATTGGTTTTACGGCTGGTTATCGCGGCGGTCTTTTGGATGAAATCCTAAACGCCTTTACGAATATCGTGCTGGTGATTCCCACCCTTGCAGTTTTGTTGATTATCGCTGCTTACCTCGAGGTGCGCAGCCTGTTGATGGAATGTCTGTTCATTGGCCTGACTGCCTGGCCGTGGGTTGCCCGGGCCATCCGGGCGCAGACTTTCTCGTTGCGCACACGTGAGTTTGTAGATCTGGCCAAAATGAGCGGTATGGGGTCGCTCAGGATTATTCGTGATGAAATTGCCCCAAACATGATGTCATATCTGGTGCTGGTTTTCATTTTGCAGTTTGGCGGAGCAATCCTCACCGCCGCTACGCTTGATTTTATCGGACTTGGGCCGACCAACACCATTTCGCTGGGTTTGATGATGCAGTATGCCGTCCTTTGGGGAGCATTGCCGTTTGGAATGTGGTGGTGGTTTGTGCCGCCGGGGCTGGCCATTACGGCGATTGTCGGTGCACTTTACAGTATGAATGTCGGTCTGGATGAAATCTTTAACCCGAAATTGCGCGAGATTTAAACCATGGCATTAAAAGTTGAGAACCTTACGGTTTATTACCAAACGCTACGAGGCGATGTACACGCATTGGAACATGCCAGTTTTCAGCTAGCGGATGGAGAGATTATGGGACTGGCGGGTGAATCGGGTTGCGGTAAAACCACCCTCGGTCACAGCCTGATCGTGCTTTTTCCGCCGATGAAGTACATCGCCGGCCGTGTGGAAGTGGATGGGGAGGAAATTCCGATCTGGGACGCAGAAGGCATGAACACCTACCGTTTTCGCAAGATCTCCCTCATTCCCCAGTATGCCATGAATGCGATGAACCCCATTCGCAAGATCGGCAAAATGGTGGGCGAATTGCTTGAATCGCGCGGTGTAGACTACAAAGACATCCTCCCGGAGTTAAAGCGGCGGCTCGATCTGGTATCTTTGCCGCATGAGGTGTTGAACATGTACCCGATTGAACTTTCGGGTGGCATGAAACAACGCATGGTAATGGTAATTTCATCGCTGCTCAATCCCTCTCTGTTGATTGCCGATGAAATCACCTCGGCGCTGGACGTGGCTACTCAAAAGGCAGTGGCTGAGATGCTGGTGGAATTCCGCGGCAGGCAGTTCATCAATAACCTGATTGTGATCACCCATGATATTTCCATCCTGTATCAGATTGCCGACAGCATCTTGATCATGTACGCCGGGGTGCTGGCCGAAAAGGCACCCACCAAATCAATCATCGAATCGGCTCGTCACCCATACACCCGACTTTTAATATCATCCCTGCCGGAAGTGGGGGTGCGTTTTGCCGAAAAGCGTTTAATGGGAATACCGGGTAACCCGCCGTTACTCTTGAATCCTCCTGTGGGTTGCAGATTCAGAGAGCGTTGCCCGCTGGCTTACGAACGCTGTATTGAAGAGCCGCCATTTATTGAGGTTGAGAAAGATCATTTTGTGGCTTGCTGGAAGGAGTATGAGAATCATGCTCAGGCTGGATAAGGTTTCCAAAGTTTACCGGGTTGGGGCATTTGGGAGTAAGGCACTGCTGGCAGTGAATAAGGTCAGTTTTGAGGTTCACAAGGGGCAGGTCGTTTCGCTGATCGGTGAAAGTGGCAGCGGTAAAAGCACCATTGGCAAGATGATTCTGCGTCTGTTGAAGCCCAGCGAGGGCAAAATCACCTATAACGGTGAGGACATCGCCGGTTTTGAGGGTGAAGCCCTGAAAAATTATTACCGGCAGGTGCAGGGAGTCTTTCAAGATCCGTTCAGTTCATACAATCCCATCTTCAAGGCGGACCGCATTTTCAGGGTGCTTCACGAGGAATTTTTTCCGAAAATATCTGCCTCCGAATGGAGAGAGCGGGTAGAAAAGGCACTTGTTTCCGTGGGATTGAACCCGGCTCACGTGTTGAATAAATATCCGCATCAACTCAGCGGCGGGCAGTTGCAGCGATTTTTGATTGCGCGGGCTTTATTACTGAACATTTCCTTTCTGGTGGCCGATGAAATTATCAGTATGCTGGATGCCTCGACTCGCATTGACGTGCTGAACCTGCTGGCCGACCTCAAGGCGTATGGACTTTCAATTTTATTTATCACTCATGACCTGTCGCTGGCCTACTATATCAGCGAGCGGGCGGTTATTTTGTATAGAGGCAATGTAGTTGAACAGGGAGCGGTAGAAAAGATTTTCAACACCCCGCTGCATCCCTATACCCGCATGTTGATGGAATCGGTGCCCCGTTTGGACCGGAAATGGGAGAAGGGGGTGCAGCTGGTTGAGCGGGAGGTGGAGAAAACCGGAAGCGGCTGTCCTTATTATCATCGTTGCCCGGTGGCGGAACAACGCTGCGCACTCTATCAGCCGCCGCTGGTGGAAGTGGATGAGGACCATTGGGTGGCGTGCGTGCATTATGAGAGTGGTGCGGACTTGTTGACGCCGCTTTCGCTGGCCGGACAAGACACCATTCCGAAGGTTGAATAATTGGGGAAAATTACCTTAACCCCTTTGTACGTGTCTTTGATTAAGCGGTTTCCCTTTTACTTATACTCATACATCGGTAAATAGAGAGTGATACTGTACAATGCCGCGCTTACCGGCCAATGCGTTTTCGCGCAATTCCAGTACCATAAACACATCTTCCGGAACGTTGACCTCCCACTGAATCCCAAACGGTCTGGCAGGCTTGAAGCCAAAACGTGGGTAATATTGCGGATGGCCGACCACAAAGACGACTTCCACCCCGGCTTTTTGCAGGTGATCGATGGCGTGACGGATTAATGCCGAGCCGATACCCTGTTTTTGGAGGGCCGGTAAAACCGCCATCGGCCCAAGCCCAACCGCCGTCCATTCCTGATCACCATCTCTGACCGTTACAGGGGAAAACAGGATATGGCCGACGATTTCCCCGTCCAGCACGGCCACCAGCGACAGGGTGACCGCTCCGCTGCTGCGCAGGCCGTCCACCAGCCGGACTTCGTTCTCCCGTTCAAACGCCAGCCGATTGACGCGCTGAATGGCGGGAATATCGTCGGGCAATTCGGGACGAATGATCAGGTTCATCGGGTTATTCCTCTCGAAACTTATTGGATTAAATTGGATTCGGCCTGCTGTTTCAGACGTAACAGGGCGGTTTCGAGTGATTTTTCGAGAAAGTGTCTGTCGAAGAGCAGCATCAGGCGGGTGAGCCAACCAGAAAGCGACTCTTCGGTAATCACAAGGGTATCCTCCCCGCGCCCTTCAAAAGACCAATTGTGAATGGCGGTCATGCCCGGTGCGGTACCCGACCAGCCAATATGGTAAGGCGGTTGAACAGTATGCAACCGTGAGGTAATGGTCAGGCCTTTTGCTTTCCAGCGGAAGGTTGTGCCTTCTTTCAAATCACCTTCCAGTTTGACATAAGCGATTTCGGATTGCCACTTTGGCCAGTTTTCCAGATCGGTTTGAATTTGCCAGACCTTTTCCACAGGGGCGTGGATGAGCAATTCCCGTCGGGCAAAGGCTGGGGCGTTTCGGTCAATTTTCATGATTGTCTCCAGAGTATCATTAAAATTTTGTTGATTAAGTAAATTGCGGCAAAGGCAAGCGTGAGCGGGGCTTTGGTGGTGCTGAACAGTGCCCAACCGGCCAGACAAAAAATAACAAGTTCCACCAAAAGCAACCACGGCTGGGAGAGGCGCAAGGTGGATTTAGGGGCTAAAAATGTGCCCCACACTACGGCAAAGAGGAGCGGGCTGCCAATTCCGAGCAGGAGTTTCATCCACAGATTATTCCCGATTTTGAAGCCCCAATTACCCATGATTATAAGCACACCCAATTCGAGTAGAAATCGAACGGCGAGGTTTAGCATTTTAATCAGTTCCATACATTCACTCCAAAATGATAGATGATCGGATATTGACCGATAAGATGTTTAAATTCAAGTTGTGGATGCGAAATAGCACTCCCAGCAACGCGGACTGATCAGGCAGGCTGCCTTCCAGGATGGCATTGCCATCGCTTTCGTGGCGTAAAGAAAGTTCTGGCAACCAGCCTGCACGTTCGGCATCCAATCTACCGCGCAGTCTGATCTGGCAAGCGAAGGAATCTGTTTCTGATTTCATACCCATTATGATACAGGAAAGTGATAAATTTCTCATCCCCCAATGGGGGGATAACAGGAGGATAGCAGGTGAATTTCAAAAATACCTCTATCGGGAGATGCAAGGAGTAGTAGTTTTTCCTAAACTGGGTGGTAAGGAGAATAAACGATGAAAAAACTACTTTTAGTCTTATTTGTGTTGGTACTTTCCGCTTGCGGGATTAGCTCTCCGGATACGGTGACGGGTTCTGGCAAGATGATCAGCGAATCGTTCGATGTGCGCGACTTTGATCAGATTCGCGTGGGGACTTCTGGGGTGCTTTACCTGAAACAGGGCGATGATTTTAGCCTGAGGGTCGAGGCGGATGATAATATCTTGCCGGTGCTGGATATCAGCGTGGAAAAAGGTGTGCTCATCCTGCGCACCACCCCGGAAGTGAGCAGGCTTAAGTATGAAACGCTGATCTATTATGTTACCCTGCCTTCTTTGAGCGCGCTGGAAATTTCCGGTTCGGCGGATGTCCGGGCGGAAGATTTTTCGGCCGATGCGCTGAATATTAACATCAACGGTTCAGGTAATGTCACTTTTACCGATCTGGATGCGCAAACACTCTCTGCACGATTGAGCGGTTCAGGTGACTTGATTTTGCCGGTTGTTTCCGCAGTGAATATTCTCGCCGAAGTTAACGACTCGGGACAGATGGAGATAGGCGGAAGGACCGACTCTCTGACGGTCAGAACCTCTGGCTCCGGCGACTTGCTGGCAGAAAAATTGCAGGCAACCTCTGCTGAGGTGGCAGTAAATGGCAGCGGCAATGCCACGCTGTGGGCGGTGGAACGCCTAGATGTGTCCATCAGTGGGAGCGGCGATGTGCAGTATCTTGGCACGCCTCAACTGAGTGAAAAAATCAGCGGTGGCGGCGAGTTGATTGCACTCGGTTCGCGGTGAACCCCAGCAAACAAGCACCACAAACCACTTTTCACCAGGGTGTGCTTCACAGCACGCCCTCGTTTTTTATAACTGGCCGAATCGGACAAGGGGTGAGCGTGTGCTGGAGAAAGGAGTGACTGAGTAAATCAAGGAATTAAGCCGAGGTCTCGAGCGATTGCTGCTGCTTTCACTCGGTCGCCTACTCCAAGTTTGCCGTAAATGTGTTTGACATGGGTTTTTACCGTGCCGACAGAGAGAAAGAGTTTTTCGGCAATCTGCGGGTTCGACATGCCCAACGCCAGCAACTTCAACACTTCCAATTCACGATCGGTGAGCGGTTCGATCAGGGAGGTTTGGTCAGGGCGGGCAAGCCGGCCAAAGGCCGTGAGCAGACCGGCTGCGTAATCGTCTTTGTGTTGTTGCTGATACCGGTTCAGCAGGTCTTTCATCTTTTCGCCTTCATCCAAAAAGATGCGCACATAACCGCCTGCCTTCGCGATTTCCAAAGCCTGTTCAAGTGACTGTAAAGCGAGTGCCATGTTCCCCGCATCCTGCTCATTCAACGCACAGACAAGATGGATTTCCATTTCGTATTCGCGGTAACCTGCTTCTCGTGCCATCCGGAGCTGTTCTTCTGCCAACCGGCGGCTTTCCAGCCAATCCTTCTGACGTATCAAATACCGCAATATCATCAAAGTTCCAAGCCGATAGGGGAAGAAGAGCGGCTGTTGAACATGGCGGTAATTCTGAGCCCAAGCCTCGAAAGCTGACCAGTCTTCAATTCGGTATAGCAGCACTGCCCGAACGGCTTCCGCCCAATCAATGGCGTTGGTCATGCCGGTTCGCTGAGCCAGCCCTATAAAACTTTCAGCAGCCTGCCGAGCAAGATTGGGTTTACCCTCTGCCAGCTCCAGGCGGGTAAGTAGGGCATAGAGGCGCATGTTGACATCCGGTATACTGCCGAATTGTTCTTCCAGTTGAAGTGTATGGTTGACTTCACGCCGTGCGGCTTCCAGATCGTTAATCTGATACAACAAGGCAGCCTGATTGATGTGCACCCAGCCGTGCACCTGAGTAGAGGCTTCATGCGAAACCTTTTCCAGCAATTGATGGTTGAGCGCCAGTGCTCGTCTTAGTTCAGCGCGTTCGCTGACCACCTGCACCCGCGCGCAGGCTGCAATCCATGCCGTCATCCTATCACCAGCCAGCTCACAAAGACGATTGGTTTCGGCGTAAGCTGCTTCGACTTCGGCCAGCGGCTGGCCCAGACTGTGGGCGGCAATGGCAGTTTCCAGTTGGGCAAAGCGCCGCCATTGCAGATCTTCGGCGGCCAGCTGGTTGAGGGCGAGACTGGCCAGCCGCAGCGATTCGGCGGAGTTGTTTTGCGAAATGCGCAGGGTGATGCTCCGCACCACATTCAACCGTCCCAATGAGGGTAAATCTCCCCGGCAGTTTGGTTCGGCGCGGTCAAGCAGGGGTAAGATGCGCTGGCTGCCATTGCCCAGCCAGATCCACGACCAGCCTAAAAACGCGCTCAGCGAGGGGTGTTCGGCCAGCACACTTTCGGGCAGGCTTTCGAGCCGTTTCATCAAAACTGCCAGATCCGTCTTTCCCCACGTCTCGCCGATGATTCGTTCCACCAGTTCGGCTACCCGTTTCGGTTGCTCGGCGGCGATCCAATGCCTCACGGCATCCAGCGGTAGGTGGTGTTTTTCGAACCATTCTGCCGCGCGGCGGTGCAGGTGTTTGACCCGCTCCGGTGGGGATTGTTCGAGCCGGCGGCGCAATAACTCGGCGAAGAGGTGATGGTAGCGGTACCAGTTCGACTGCGCATCAAGCGGGATGAGGAACAGATTAGCCCGCTCCAGACTCTCCAGAAGTGAGTCGGCATCCTCTCTCTCTGTAACTGCCTTGCATAAGGGGGCGTTGAAACGTTCCAGCAGGGAGGTTTGCAGCAGGAATTCGCGGATGAATTCCGGCTGGCGAGAGAGAACTTCATCGGTCAGGTATTCGGCGATGTAACGGTGGCTGCCCGCAAAAGCGGCAATCACCTCGGTAGGGTTGGCGGCGTTTTTAAGCGAGAGGGCGGCCAGTTGCAGAGCGGCTGCCCAGCCTTCGGTGCGGGCTTCCAGTGCGCGGATATCTTCGGCGCGCAGGGAAAGCCCCATGATCTGATTGAGAAATTGAGCGGCTTCGGCTTCGCTGAAGCGCAGGTCTTCGGCGCGGATTTCATTCAACTGGCCGCGCACGCGCCAGCGGCCGAGCGGGAGAGGAGGATCGGCGCGGCTGATAAAAACAAGGTGCATGCCGGTCGGCAGGCGGTCAATCAGGTAGGCTATCGCCTCGTGGATAGGCTGAAGGGTGATGTGGTGGTAGTCATCCAGCACCAGCACAAGATTTTCAACACCGTGATCGGTGAGGTCGTTGATCAGTGCGGCTGCCAGTTCGCGCGGATTGGGTGTCGGTGATTGGAGCAAAATATCCAGCGAGTGGAGGGAATCGGGATAAATGCTGCGCAGCGCAGCCGAAAGATAAGCAAAGAAACGGACGGGATCGTTGTCGTCTTCATCGAGCGAATACCAGCCCGCCCGATGGGAGGGCATGGCGGCGAGCCAGGCTGCCGCCAGCGTGCTTTTCCCAAAGCCGGGCGGTGCGCTGAGGATGGTCACTTTGCCGCGCAAACCGGCCTGCAACCGCTCCAACAGGGCGGGACGTGACACAAGATTGCTAACAATGGGTGGGTGCAGTTTGGTGGGGATGATCTGGATGGGCATGTGGAGGGAAGTATATCAAAAAATGATTGTTGAGGTATCTCATTCACTCCACCGGTTTTCTTAATTTTGTTGGATGGTGTGGTGTACTTGCATCATATGGAGTTCGGTGCAACAAGGTGAGTGCGGGCTTTTAGTTGGCACAAATACGAATTCCCTTTGTGCGGGCAGAATTTGGGGAAAACTGGGTGGAAGTGGAAGGATTTGGGGCGCGCCTGCGGCTCGACTGGCAAACCCTGCGGCGGGAGACGGGAAAAATTCCCTGAAAAAATGCAATTAATCCTTGACTGCGGCTTTTTGTTTTTGCATCCTACTGAAGATGCAGTTTGCCGCATTGATGCGCGAAGAAACCGTGCTGGCCCACCTCGAACGGGAAATCCGCCGTCTTGAGGGGAAAATTCAGGATGTCAGGCAGCTATCCAATTGCATCGAATCGGGCAAATTGGACGCCAGAAGTTGTGAGATCCTCTCACTGATGATGGAACTGCTGTGCGAGACCGATGAACTACGCATGGAGTGGCTGAAGAAATGGCGCAGCAGATTGGTTACGGAAAAAAAGAGTTAAAGAATTGTAAATTACATCCATTTCACTGAAGAAAATAATCATTCAAAACTAAATTTTTCGAGATAATCCCGGCAGGCTTTGTTATTGATCTCAGGATATTGGCATCGAAAACTGCTATCCGTCCTTTTGGTCCAATGTCAATAGGGTTGGCAATCAGGATTTCTTACTAGCCGATAGATTCTTTTAAATGCCTTCGATCCCGTTTAAGGCTGTAACTGCTGCATCGCGGGCGGCCAGAATATCAGCTTCGGTGCCGGCCATCCACAAACGCCCAAAGCGCCCGACCGAACTGATGTGCATCAGGTTGACCGGGGCGGCTTTTTCGGCTTCGTTGGCGGCCAGGTTGATATAAGCCGCGGGGGCACATTCCAGCACCAGCATGGTTTGACCGGGCACCAGCATCATGCCGCGCGCGAAGCGGTTCAACAACTGCGCCTGATACGGATTGACGTTGGTAATCACTTGCAGCGAGGCAATTTCTGGCTTCTTGCGGTCAGTGATTTTCAATCCTAATTGACTCAACACCACCTGCCCGGCCTGAATCACATCCTCTTGCGAAAGAGAATGAATCTCGAACATGCCGAATTCGCGCTCAACGATTTGAGCACCCGGTTTGACATCGGTGGCTTTTACGGCAATATCCACCACGCGGAAGACCCAGTTGCCCGGTGCCATTTCCACATACAGGCTAGCCATACCTTCGATGGGCAGGTCTCCCTGGGTGATGGTGCCTACGAAGGCGGCATATTGGGGTTGCATTCGGTCAAGATAGCAATAAGCACGAAGCTCGAATTGGTCAGCCATAAAAGCGCTCCTTAACTATGAAAATTGATCGTTCATGGCAATGCCCAGCGGTGTTACAAACAAAGGGTTTCCGGGAACGATGGTTTTCACACCGGTCACATTTTCGATAACCCCGGCAATTCCTTCAAACGCGCTGGTACCGCCCACCAGATAAACGGCGTCCACTTCATGAGGCCGAATATGCTGCTGGATGATGGTGCCGACTTTTTCCATTACCGGTCGAACAAGAGGAAATAAACGCGCCTGTTCTTGTGGATTGATTTTCAGGCTTTCAGCCTCAACGTAAGGGATTTTGAGCGCGCCGGCGATAACCAGAGTAAAGTGTGTTCCACCGGTTGGTTCATCGGCAGTATATATAACCTTCCCATCTCGTACCACAGCGATGCCGGTTGTGCCGCCGCCAATATCCACGACGGCGCCGTTTTCTACCTGCAACACGGCATTGGCGGCGGTGGGTTCATCCACCAGCGCAGAACAATTGAAGCCGGCTGCTTCTAAAACATAGCGGGTTGCCCGAACCTCGGTCAGTGGCACGCCGGGCGGGTAGGCAGTCGCCGCCGATTTGAGTTCAAAACCAAGCCGGTTTTCAATTTCGGCTTTCATTTTTCGGAGAAGGTTTATTGCACCGTCAAAGTCCACCACCAGCCCATCCCGGACAATTTCGGCGTAGGTGTAGGTGCCGACCAGCGGTAGATTGTCCTCGGACAGCACAAACACACTGACATAGGCGGTGCCCAAATCAACCCCACAGCGCACCCTTCCACGATAACCGTTGATCGAGCGGCGCAGAACCGCCTCATCAGCTTCTTTGAGGATGAAATGCAGGTTCGGATTCATGAAACCTTACTCGGCAAGTTTTCCGGCGGCAAGAGATAATTCAAGATAATAAACTGCATTGCTCAAACCGTTTAGAGCGCTCGCCAGTTCGTTTTCCTTTAATCTTCTGCTCTCAAGTGTTTTGAATGCTTCCAGCGCAGTAACCTCGGCCTCTCGCACCTGCATATGAAGATAATTCAACCAGAGCAATAACTCTGCATCCTGCGGGCCGGGCACAATGTGATCAATGCCAAGGCTTTCTTTTGGGTTAAGGGTGATTTTCCGTAAGTCAGCATTACTTTTACCATCTAATTGGAGTGGAGCAACACCACGCTGGTTAGCCTGGGCGCTGGAAATTTCGCGGCAATAAGTGGCCAGTGTTTTGAGCAAGTCGGCAAGTTGGTATTTTTGTTCCTTGCGAGCCAGAGCACCGATCAGTAAAAACAGACTGTGAAGCGTATCCAATTTGCTACGAAAACGGATTTGTGCGTATGAACTGGCCTCAACCTTTTTTGGTTCAGAATCAGCATTCCTTACCGGAGGTTGGGGAGCAGGCGGGCTTTGGATGACTACCGCCATATTCCATTCCTTTAGAAAATCCTGCGCAGAGGGGGATAACCTGGCGTCCGCAGGAAGTTCAATACTCATTCCCTTCTGAGGATGTCGGATTTGATGACGCAGTTGGGCTTCGGTAACAATTGTTGTCGAAAGTGAAGGATTTGCCATACGGGTTGGTGGTTTTTCTACGGAAGAAGGGGAGGGGGCTTCCTGGGATAGAACTTTTGATACGATTCGACGAACCTGAGCTTCTAATCTTTCAGAAATACTTACAGAAATTGCACTGGATGGTTGCGGAGGATGTGTTTCATTTTCGTTTTCGATAATAAGAACCCCTAATTCATTCGCTTTTTCACGGGCGAGTGCAGTAATCATCTCACCTTTTTGAAGCCGCAATTCTAATATTTTTTGATCCGCAAGGTTCTTAATATCCAGCGCAGTGTAGCATTTTTTGGGCATTATTCCCTTGTCTCCTTAAAAACAGCCTCATACCCGCACGGTCTTAGGTTGGGGAGTATCCGGCACAGTTTAAAGGCGGGGAAAATCAACCACATCTTTGATTTCCCCGCCCGAACAAAGTAGTTGAATTAAACCTATTCGGAAACTTTGGGAAGGATCATCTCTACATCACTGTGCGGACGCGGAATGACATGCACGCTGACCAATTCTCCCACCCGCTGAGCAGCTGCTGCACCAGCATCCGTTGCGGCTTTGACTGCGCCGACATCACCGCGCACCATGACGGTCACATACCCCCCGCCGATGTATTCTTTGCCGATTAATTTTACATTGGCGGCTTTGACCATGGCATCGGCGGCTTCAATGGCTCCGACCAGCCCTTTGGTTTCGATCATACCCAGAGCAATCAATTGAATAGTCATAGAATTCTCCTTTTGTTGTACTTGGGGTTGTTCATAAGAAGGGGATGGCTGTTTGCGTTCTCCTTCAATTTTAACGGATTTTTTTGCTGATGAAACTGCTTTATTATCCGCGTTTTCAGGGGTTGCGATTGTCCCATCTCTGGCGATGAGTGCCTGGTGGCTAGGAAGATGACAATATTTGGAGCCCGGAACAACCGGATTACGACATCGTTTACCGCTTTTTGTGATGGCCTGACATTGGTTTTCGGTCATATCGTTTCAGATATCTCTTATCCATCCAATTATCGTCGGACTTCCAGTTGAGCAAGAACTCGGCGTACGATTTCTTCGATCTCCGCATCACTCAATTCGGCAGGGGATGTGGGAGCCTTTCTGGCTGCCTCTACATCGGGGGTAGGGGTAAAAGCCTCACGTGGGGGAGGCTTAATTTCATAAGCCACACGTTTGATGTTCATTAAATGAGTGGTGGTAATATTATCGCTAACCACCGCCCCGCCGATACCGCCCGGTGCCAACGTCATGGCCGGTACAACACCAGTGGTAGCACCAATGGCCCCCATCGTTCCCCATGAATTCACAATAATGCGAAAGGCCGGTTTTTCGATTCCGAACGCTAGGATAACTTCTTCATCTCGGGCATGAATGACCAGTGAATGACCGTCACCGCCGTATTTGAGTATCTGGATACAACGGTCGCATCCAGCGCGCCAACCGTCTTCCACCATAAAACCCAAAACAGTGGTCAATTTTTCGCCGCTGAGAGGATGTTCCCTTCCGACACCTTTTAAATCCACGACCAGCACTCTGGCCGAGGGTGGAACCTGGATTCCCGCCATTTGAGCAAGTTGCTGTGGGGTTTTCCCAACCGCTTTGGGGTTCAAGACACCGGGGCTGGGAAAAAGAAGTTTTTCGATGGGCGGAATATCGTTGGGGGGCAGCCAGTATGCGCCGTTTTTCTTCATTTCCTCACGGAGTTGATCGGCAATCGGTTTATCGGCAACGACACACTGCTCGGTGGAACAGATCACGGAGCAATCGAAAGCCTTACTGTTGACAATATCGCTGGCGGCTTTGATTATATCGGCGCTGCGATCCACGTACACCGGCACATTGCCAGGACCGACACCAATGGCGGGCTTTCCCACGCTGTGCGCGGCGCGCACCATACCGGATCCGCCGGTGGCGAGAATCAGCGAAACGGCGTAATGGCGCATTAATTCCTGCGTGCCTTCGAGTGTAATGTTCTGCATACAACTCACCAGCCCTCTGGGCATACCGGCGGCTTCGCCAGCTTCAGCCATCACTCGGACGGCTTCGTAGGTGCTGGCGCGGGCAGCTGGGTGGGGCGCTACCACAATTCCATTACGGGCTTTAACCGCAATCAGCACTTTATAGATGGCCGTTGAAGTGGGGTTGGTGGAAGGGGTCAATGCGGCGATCACGCCTACCGGCCAGGCAATTTCCACTACTTTTCGGCGATCATCCCGGTTGATAACACCGCTGGTTTTGATATCCTTGATCGATTCCCACACTGATTTACTGGCAAATTCATTTTTAATCTGTTTGTGTCGAGCAATCCCATAACCGGTTTCTTCGTGTGCCATTTTTCCGAGGCGTGCAGATTCTCGAAAGGCTGCTTCGGCCATTGCTTGACAAATGCGATCCACTTCTTCCTGTTCGGCAAAGGCTATCGCCTTTTGAGCCTCGCGGCACTGGATAGCCAGACGGCGAGCTTCTTGAATTGAGCGAAGGTCCGAATCGTAATTTTCTGGTAATTCCATGAGAAATCCTAAAGTGGTAATGAATATTTACTCAAAACCCAAATTACCAATCGAACTAAGCAAGGTAAGATTACAGGTGGAATTTAATATTATCACAAGATTTTCTTCTATGTTTTATAAATTTGGAACAACTTCTGAATAATTAAGCTGTAGTAATTTATAAGGCGGTTTTGATTGTTTCAAAACCGCCGTTGGATGACCCTATTCACTTTTATTCATCGAAAAGGGGTTAAGGATCTCAATGATGTGAGTTGGAGAACCTAATCAGGCGTGACAGTTGTGGAGAGTTGGTTGATGCTGATTTTACCCTTTTATCCTTGCAAATGCTAACAAACGGCTAATCAAACTAACGATTATTTTCTAGTAAATGGTATTTGTTACGATACCCCTTCAATTCTATTTAAGGCTAAAACTGCCGCATCGCGGGCGGCCAGAATGTCTGCTTCGGTGCCGGCCATCCACAAACGCCCGAAACGACCGACCGAACTGATGTGCATCAGGTTGACCGGCGATGCCTTTTCGGCCTCGTTGGCTGCCAGGTTTATGTATGCAGCCGGGGCGCATTCCAACACCAACATGGTCTGACCGGGCACCAGCATCATTCCGCGCGCAAAGCGGTTGAGTAGCTGCGCCTGATAGGGGTTGACGTTGGTGATCACTTGCAGCGAGGCGATTTCGGGCTTCTTGCGGTCGGAAATTTTCAGCCCGAGTTGTTCCAGCACCACCTGCCCGGCCTGAATCACATTTTGCTGCGAAATGGAGTGGATCTCGAACATGCCGAATTCGCGCTCGACGATCTGAGCGCCCGGTTTGACATCGGTGGCCTTGACAGCGATATCCACCACGCGGAAGACCCAGTTGCCGGGGGCCATTTCCACATACAGGCTGGCCATGCCCTCCACCGGTAGGTCGCCCTGTGTGATGGTGCCGACGAAGGCGGCGTATTGGGGCTGCATTCGGTCAAGGTAGCAGTAAGCGCGTAGTTCAAATTGATCAGCCATACCAGTGCTCCTCGTAAAAGATTGGTTTGATTTGATAACGATTTTGCCGTTTCCGCTAAATTTTCAAACCGCCGAAAAGGCTCCAACCAGCGTGCAGCGTCGGATGCGGGTAAAGGTGCGGGCTGTGGTCATGCCTTCCCCGGTGCGGCCGGCGATGGTGAAACTGGTGTAACCCTCACCGCCATAACCAAGCCCGGCGTAGGAAGGTGCGTTTTTGACAAAAATGGTGGTGTTAATGGCGCGCCCGAAATCGCTCATGTGGTAGATGTTGCTGGAATGGATGACGGCCGAATGGCGCAAACCGGCCTCGACTTCCACCGCCACATCTACGGCCTCTTCAAAGGTACGCACGCACACAATCGGCAGCACCGGCATCATCATTTCCAGCCGGACGAAGGGGTGGTTCTTGTCGGTTTCGACGATGATGGTGCGCAGGTCGTCACTGGCCTGATAACCCAGTTCCTTCAAAATCACGTTGGCGTTGCGCCCGATGTATTTGGGGTTGGGGCCGCTGCGTTTTTCGTTGAGTACCACATTTTCAAGGCGGGGGATATCGGCGCTCTTGAGCACCATCGAATTGTCGGCAGACTTGAAGCAGGCGATCAGGGCATCATAAATGCCGGCCGTGGCAATAATTTCCTTTTCTGAAGTGCAGGGCAGGTTGTTATCGAACGAGTGGCCCAGCACAATATCGCGGGCGGCTTTGGCCGGGTCGGCGGTGTCATCCACCAGCACTGGCGGGTTGCCGGCGGCCGCGCCGATGGTACGTTTGCCGGAGCGCAGCGCGGTATCCACCACCGCCTTGCCACCGGTAACCACCAGCAGGGCAATTTGCGGGTTCGCCATTAATTCCTGCGCGATTTCGATGCTAGCCTGTTCACAGGCGGTCAACACGTTGGGCGGCCCGCCGGCCGATTCGATGGCCTCGTTGAGCAGGTCAATGGTGGTCAGTGAAACCTCGCGGCTGGCCGGGTGCGGCGCAAACACCACCGTATTTCCGGCCGCAATCATGCTGATGGTGTTGTTGATGATGGTAGAGGTCGGGTTGGTGACCGGGGTAATGGCCAGAATCACCCCGTAGGGGGCGCATTCTTCCAGCGTCAGGCCGTTATCCCCTACAAAGGCTTCGTTCGGCAGGATTTCAACGCCGGGTGTTTTTTCGGCCACCAGCAAGTTTTTGATAACCTTATCGGATACGCGGCCAAGGTGCGTTTCTTCGTAAGCCATTTGAGCCAGTTTCTGGGCATTTTGAATGGCCTTCTGGCGCACGGCTTGAATGATGGCTTTGCGCTGTTCAATGCCCACTTTGCGGTACTTTCGGAAGGCGGTAACGGCTGCTTCAACCGCCTGAGCCGGCGTAGGAAAGACACCTCGCCATGGCGAAGTCTTTTTGAGCGAGGTATTCGTCAATTGGGATAGGACTTGCTGCACAATCGCTTCAATCTGTTCTTCTTGAAATTGCATGTCTGCCTCCTTCAAGGATGTAAACCTTCCTCACAAAGCCGCCAACATGGCTTGAGCCACATCTATATCCTGTTCCACACTGCCGCCGCTGGCGCCCACCCCGCCAATCACCCTGCCATTCCGGCTGACCGGCAAACCGCCGCCGATCAGGGTGAATTTTTCCAGATTGGCGTCAATGTGGTAGAGCGGCTGACCGGGCTGGGAAAGCCCCGCCAGCTCGTGGGTAGGGACGCGCACCGCCGCGGCGGTGTAGGCTTTGTGCGGGGCCAGCTGCGAACTGATCGGGCGGGCGCCGTCCATGCGGCAGGTCTGGATGATCTGCCCGTGTTCATCGGCGACCGAGAGCACCATCGGCACACCCAGTTCAACCGCCCGGCGGATGCCGGCTGCAATCATGCGCTGGCTGTCGCTGAGGGTTAATTTCCCCTGCGCGCTATCCGTTCCGCTGTTGGAAGGAAGGATGGGTTGCGCTGAATTTACCTGAACCGCTCGGTTTTCGACCACCTCGCTGATGATGTTTTTGAGGGTGCGCTGTTCATCAACGCGGGCCAGCACATACAACAGGTCTGAAAGGCGGTTGATGTATTTGAGCAGATGCGGGTTGACCGGCTCGCGCTGATGCAGCGAAACCAGCCGTCGTTCGGCCCGGCGCACAATCGTCCGCGCCATATCCAATGCGGCTGAGGCCGGCGACCCGCCGGGGGTGATGAACTGCCCGGTCTGAATCCACTCGGCGCTCCAGCGGTCAATCAGGCTTTCCAGTCCTTGCACCTGTTCAGCACTGACCTGCGGGATGGGTTTTTTGAGGACGGTTCCGGGTACGGTGGCAATTTCACTCATCACCGGTATCAATTCTTCCTGCAACTGCCAGATCTGCTGGCACAGGTCTTGAAAACGGGTGGTGGCGCGGGCAAGCCCCAGCGTTGAGGTGGCTTCATCCAGCGTGCCGTACACCTCAACCCGCAAGTCGTCCTTGCTGATGGTCACGTTGCCAGGCAGGCGGGTTTGACCCGCATCTCCCACACCGGTGTAAATCGTGGCTTTCATAGATTCACATCCCATTTATCCACAATACCGACGATGGCGGCATCCAGCGGGGCTTTCTGGTGAATTTCGCTGACGACCCGCGCGCCGCTGCCCTGCACCACCAGCACGGTATCCAGCAAACCGGCGCCGAGTGTATCCACGGCTACAAAGGTATTACCGGTTAACTGTTTGCTCTTGGCGTCCATTTCTTCCACCAGCAGGATTTTGAATCCCACCAGTGCCTCTTCTTTTCGGGTGGATACGACATTGCCGATCACTTTTGCAAGTTTCATCATTTCACCTCGTTTTTTCGGTCACCCTTCGATTAGAATGAGCTCCAGCCGTTGGGCCGTTTCTCTGGCGAGGGGGGTCAGGTGAGCGCCGCGCGGAATGTAAACGTTCTGACCGCGTTCAAAACCGCTCAATTCAGAGGCGGTTATCCACATGCTGGAAAGGGCGGCGCTGGCGGGGGCTTTGTCCGCTGCTGGGGTTGCCGGTTGAGCGGTCTTGGCCGCGGTGGTGTTCATCAGGCAGGACAGGACGGCCGGCAGGAATTGTTCTTTGTGAACCAGATGGATACCGAAGGCTTTCAGGGTGGAGAGATGTTCGGCGATACGGCCCCGCAGCAGGGGAGCGGTGGTCGTCTCCCCGCCGAACACCCTGCCGCCGTCGCCAAACGGGTCGGCTCCATCGGCAATGGCGATGACCGGTTTAGCGGCCAGCAGTCCCCCCAGTATGATGGTGTTGGTGAGGGAGTCCATCATCCCGGCGGCAAGTTTGGCGGCGGTATTCATCGAGAGGGTCGGCACGAGGATCAGGTCGCTTTCCTGAACCAGCGCGGGCGTCCAGACCCATTCACCGGCCTGAATGATCTCAGATGCGCCGGCTTTACGCAGATTTTCCGCGCCGATCAAAAATCCGGCTGCGCTGCTCAGAATCACTTTGAGCGAGTGGCCGCCCTCCACCAGCAGGTGGATGGCGTCCTTCCCGGCCACGTAACCGGAGCCGGCGCCGGTGAAAACCATCAGGATGTTCCGGCGCGGAGCAGAGGCGATCAGCCTCGCGAAAACCGCTTCGATGGCGCGGTTGACAATCTCTTGCATCAGTTGGCTCTCCATGCTCCACTCCATTCAGGCGGGTTATTCGGCCGCTTTTCCTGCCAGTTTCTGGTGGAAAACGCAGTAATCCGATCCGGGCCGGGCAGGCAGTTTGCAGGGCACGCCGGCTTTGGTGATGGCAATACAGCGTTTGGGCGGCTGAGGCTCCGGCGTTTCGCCTTCGGCTGGTTCTTCAATCTGCGCTTCCGGCGGGGCGGCTGGGGGAGTTTCAGCAGGCTGGGAGGGGAGGGGTTCGGCGGGGGGCGGTGTTTCTGTTTCTACCGCTGCTTTCTCTGTTTCACCCGGCAGTTTTGGGGCTTTGGGGGGGTGGCTTTTAGGCGGTACCCGTCCGCGCACGGCTTGTTGAATCAGGGGGTCAATTTCTTCGTGCGGGCGGGGAATGACCAGCGAACCGTAAACCGTCCCAACCCGCGCCGCCGCAGCAGCCCCGGCGGCGACAGCGGCCTGCACCGCGCCGACATCACCGGCCAGTTTGATGGTGATTTTTCCGGCTCTTGCGCTGTCGTATCCCAGCAGCACGACATTGGCCGCTTTAACGGCGGCATCGGCAGCCTCGATGGCGGCTACCAGACCGATGGTTTCAATCAAACCCAGGGCTTTGTTCATAAGGCTTCCCTTTCCCTCAATTTTTGAAGAATGAGCACAACCAGCCTGATGACCTGCCTTAACTCGGCGGCGGACAGGTTTTGGGGATTTTCCGCAGCGGCGGGAACGGGCGCAGCAGACTCAGGCAGGGGTGTCAGGTACAGCGGGCGGCGCACGAAGAAACGCGCCGCGTTTGCGCCCATCAGCCGGCAGGCGCGCTGAGTGTCTGTATCCAGATCGAATACCAGCACCGGCTGATGCGGCGGCATGTGAAATTCATGCAGCACCACAGATCTTTCCGAAACGGCCACACCAATTTTCAACGGTGAAGCCATGGCAGCCTGATATGCCAGATCAATCACATCTTTCCCTTCCAATTCAACGAGGCGGCAGGGCACACCCTCTTCCTCGGCGCCGATTTCTACCCAGCGGGCGGCCTGCCGGGGTGCGCCCGGCATCAAAGCCACGAAAATGGCTGGTCTTTCGAGGGTGGAGGCTGCCATCATCATTTTCCGCGCCGCCTTTCGATATAACCCAGTACCAGACCGGTAGCCACAGCATTGATCGGCCCCAGCCGTCCCTGAATGTTGGCGGTGCCGACCACAATGCCGTATTCGGCCAGTTTGTTCATCAGCATTTGAGAAAGTTCAAAATCCAGGCCCGAACCGCCCACAATGGCCACAAAATCAATGTTGCGGATGTTGCCGAGCGGGGCCACGTTTTGCAGGGCGCGCAGGCAGTTGCGCAGAAAGACTTTGCGCTTGGCTTCCCGCCGCACCTCGCGGATGCGTTCGATGGTGTGCTCGGTCGGCAGGGGCACCAGGCCTTCTTCGGTGATCAGCGTGACCCGCCCGAACAGGCGCGGATCGAGCGGTTCTTTGAAAAAGCGCACTGAGTTGTCCTCGTTGCGGATGTGAAACAGACTTTCGACCTTGGCCAGCGGGTAGCGTTTGATTTGTTCGGCCAGATCAATATCACTGGGGCCGGGCAGCCCCAGTTCTCTTTGAATCAGTAAAGTAACCATGTTCCCCGCACCGGCGAGGTGGATGCTGGTTACTTTGCGGTCGCGCTGCATCAGCGCGGCGTCGGTTGAACCGGCCCCCAGATCGAGTATGGCTAAGGGGGCATCAATGCCGGGGGTGGTGAGTGTTCCGAGGATGGCCATGTTGGCCTCCACGCCGCCCAGTTCCACCGGCACTTTAATTTCTTCGGAGAGGGCTTTGGCAACCCGCTCCATTAACAGGTGGTCGGTGTTGACCATGGCGGCCAACCCAACCGCGTTTTCCATGGCAAATTCCTGGGCAATGCCGCCGGAGACGCGCTGCGGTACCAGACAGTCCACCGCCAGAATGTCGCGGATCTTAATTTCGTGTAGTGGTTTCTCGGTAACCTCGCTCATGGTCTGACGGACGCGCTGGACCATGCCGCCCACGTTGGTGCCGGCTTCGCCTTCCACATCCTGCAATTTGCCCACCTCTTCGAGGGCTTTCATGATCGCATCGGCGCCCTGATCCACCTCGACCACCACCGTACGCACATCACCGATCAGTTTGAGCGTACCGGCGGGAATGCGGCGGGTTTGCACATCGCCGGCCGGCGTGCGGATGACCACCGCCGAGCGCAGGCCGATCAGGGCTTTGGCAATCGGCACCACCAGCGCCGTTTCCTGAGGGGAAAGGTCAAACAGGGTGGCGATGCCATAGGGGTTAGAAAGCTGGCGGATGACCTGTCCCTGCTCGGCGACTTCCACGGCGGCCAGCATGTTCAGGGGCACATGCTCAATCAGAGAGACTTCGTCCACAAAGGGCAGCACTTTGGGCAGGCGGTTGGCGATTAATACGCCGTCATCGGCCTGCACGATGCCGCCGCGAACGTCAATGCCGGCTTCCAGCGCGCGGCGGATCAGTTCGGCGGCCAGTTCGAAATCGTACTCGCGCGGGATGACCACAATCAAAGGCTCGTTGCGTTTGGCAGTGACCAGATCCTTGATGTGGATGGTCTTGCCCACCCCAATTCCCAGCCCGCCGGGGGAGGCGGGATTGTGGCCGATCATGGTCGATTCGGTGATGATGGTTTCGGTGATCGTCTCCATGGCGATATCGCCGATGACCGGGGTGGCCTCGTTCAACAGCACCAGATCCAGCTGGCGGAGTTCAATCTCAGCCTTTTGCACGGCTTCCCGCAGGGCAATCACGATGCCGGGCAGATTGCTCAGCGTGCCTTTGATGCCCGTGGTGGAAACGCGGCTGGTGGAGATGAAGCGGGGCGGGCGGTCGAAATCGGTGATTTCAGCAATCGCTACCTCGGTTGTCGAATTGCCTACATCCACACCTGCAATGATGTGTGCCATGATCCATTCCTGTTCAGATGAGATTCAGACCGAGTGGCCGGCGGGGTGATGGGGACCGCCGGCCACTGACGGTAGCGGTTTCATTCTTTTCTCAGAACTCCACGGGCTTCGTACACTCGGGCGGCTTCCCGCACGAATTCGGCGCAGATTTTGGCATCGTACTGCCGTTCCAGTTCATCGGCGATGGCTAAAAGTTCCTCTTTGGTCGAGCGGTTTGGCCGGAGCGCGTTGTAGATTTGCAGCATCCTTTCATCGGAAAGGCGGGTCAACTCGGCTGCCCGGCGCATGTTTCTGGCTAACTGGGGGCGGTTGATGCTTTCGGCAATCTGAGCCTGATATTCGAGGGTCTGCGGGGTGATGCGGATTTCTTCGGCTTTGACTTTCTCGCTCAGCACGGCATCGAGGGTGATCTCATCCAGCGATTTGCCGGTGGATGTCTTGACCAGTTCGGGGTGCTTTTTGGCCAGCGGATAGTCGCGCTGGTAGTGCAGTTTTCCGTTGAGGGAGGCCGGCGCCGTATATGGCCGCTTTTCTCCGCTCATCTCCGCCAGAACCTCGCGTACGATTGCAGCAATTAACTCTTGTTGGGACATTGGTACACTCCTTTCGATTACTGGAAGGTAACTTCCAGCTCAACAGGCTTTTTGTTGGGGTCAACGAATTGTGTCTCCCGGATGTGGAAGACTGCCGCAATCGCCTGATACTTGGGGCGGGCCATCTGGTCATTGACCTGCGGGACGGGGCTGGGCGAATCGCCTTTGGCGTAGCGGGCGGCGTTGCGTCCGATCTGGCGGTACATTTCCAGCGTGATGACGGGGGCCTGCGGGAACAGTTCCAGATTTTGCAGGGGCAGCAGGTCCTTCTGGTGGATGAGGGTGGTGCCGCGCGATTGGATGGCAACCGCAATGCCGGAGCCGCTCAGTTCCGCGCCGCGCTTGCCGATGAAGGCCAGATCCGAGGTGTGGTAAACCTTGATGACGCGGGGTTTCAAGCCTTCCTCTTCGATACCGGCCATGATTTCCCGCAGCACGGCGGCGTGGGGGATACCGGTGATGGTTCGTTTCTTCAATTTATCACCGAAGGCGGGCGCCACCGCAATAACCACTTCGTTGGGGGAGGTGCCGGGTTTTGCCTCGCCGATCTCGCGCAGGATCATATCGCTGACCTGATAGGTGGTTTGGGCAGCGGGCTGTTTCGGTGCCGCTGCGGCTGTGCCGCCTGTGTCAGCAGCCATTTTGGCGAGGATTTCTTTGACTACCTCCCGAACCAGGGTTTCTGAAATTTGGGTCATGGGAATCCTCCTTTTTATATATCCTCAGGCCGCATCGCATGGCGAATATCGGCAATTTGCTTCCAGCGTTCGCCTTGCAGACGATAGCCGGTGCCGGGACCCTGATAATCGTTGAGATCGTTGATGGCCGCGACCACATTGAAGTTGCGGTCCAGCACAGCGGAAGTTTGCAGGTAGTCGCCCGAAACGCGCTGTTTCTGGATGTTCAACACGGCTTCGGCCACATCCCGGAATCCGCGTTTGGCAAGGGCTTTGACCACGTCCACACCGGTCACGCCGCGCTTCATCATGTCCTGAGCGGCTTTGGTGTCCTGAACCTTATCGCGCGGCGGCATATCCTGACTGTTGTAGGCGTAGGTGGCAGCCTCCACCTCCTCATCGGTGATGCGCGGCAGGCCAAGCTCTTCGAACACGGCCTGAATGGCGCGGGCGGCTTTGTTGCGTACCTGAATGACTTCCTCCTCCCGCACCGGGCGCAGACCGCCGTCCACCTTCAAGTCGCGCTGGAGGACGAGGTAGTCATCGTAGTCATCCGAGTCAAAGTTGGAGCCGGCGAACATGTTATCGTAGTTCGGCACGGCGCTGTAACCGGAGAAGATGAAGTCGGTACCGGGCAGGAATTGACCCATCAGGCGGGCGGTGCGGCGGATGGGGGAGTGCGAGAAGGTCTGGTCATTGCCGGATGCGACTTCCAGATCCAGACAGGTGGTCACCAGATTTTCGGCCACCACCGCGCGGATACCACCGGGCACGCCGCCGGGCACGCCGATGCAGCTGATCGAGCCGTTTTGCAGGCCCTGCACGCCGGCGCCTTTGGTGATCATGACGCACTTGATTTCCAGATAGAGCATGGACTTGCCCTCGGCGTAGGCCATCTGCACCTCAGAACCGGTGCCGGAGGTGAAGCGCATCTTCAAACCGCGCGAGGCGTAGGCGGATGCCAGAAATGCCTTCGACCACGGCGTATCGTCGCCGTCAATGAACACCTTTTCGGTGCCGTAGACCGAGACCGTTTCGGCATAGGCGGTCAGGCCGCGCAGACCAAGCGAGAGTTCGGTGGCCTCTTCGAGCGCGTCTTGACTTAAGATGCCGGGGCGGCCAACCTGACCGCCGACCAGCAGGGCCAGCGCGTTCATCGGGCCGTAGTTGAATACGGCTACTGTGGTTTCGATTTCATCGAACCCGTAGTAGGCTGCTTCGGCGGCATCGGCGGCCATCAGCACCGGGTTATCCTGAAGATTGGTGACATGCGCCTGGTTGCCGGGTGTGCGGCGGGCGCGCATTTTCTGGATGCCTATCATCATTTCGACGATGTTGAGTTCGTCCATGACCTCGGCGATCTTGGCCGGGGTTAAACCGGAGAAGATGCGGGCCACTTCGGCGCGCGGTACGTTGATGTCCACAATTTTGCGGGCGATTTCCACGCTGGGAATGGCCATCATTTCTTCGGCAATGGCGGTGTTGATGGCGTAATTGGCGATGAAGATTTCATTGAAGTCAAACTCTTCACGCTTCTTGCCGTCCATTTCGGTGATGACGCCGTTGACCACTTTGATGCTGGGTTTGGGGTCATTCGGGCTGCCCATGGCGATCAGCCCGACTTCAGGCCATTCGGTTACGAATCCGTCCTTGTTGACATCCCGGGCATCCAAAACCTCAAATCGTTTCTGTCGTTTAGCCATTGGTTTTAACCTCCTTTTTGGAGCTTTGACTGGCTCTAGATATATGGAACGCCAAGGCTTTTTGGAACGTCACCCAATGAACCTAAAAGCTTGACACCAACTTCTCTGGCGGTCAGGATGGCCTGCCGCACGGCACCGGCATCGCCGCAGAATAAGCCGACGACTTCGTTCGTGTAGGAAAGGCCGGTGGTCGGCCCAAGGTAGCCGATCATCTCGACATCGGCGGATTTGATGGCGGCATCCACCATCAGCACGCCAATACCGGCCGGCGCGCCTACCGTCAGGCCGAAGGCCTTGCCAACGGGTGCGTTGAAGGCTTTCTGGCAGGCGTAACTGGCGCGGGCGGTGTATTGCAGTTCAATGTGGCCGGCGTCGTTGGCGTACACATCCCCAAAGGTGCGGGCCAGGTCTTTCAGGGCTACCTCGATGGCGCGGCGGGCATCGGAGACTTCTTCGGCCCCGAAGATGATCAGGGAACCGTGTCCGGCTCCGCCTTTGGTATCGCGCGGCAGTTGAATATCCACGATCTCGGTATTGGTGGCCTTGACGGCTTCATCGGCGGCCAGGATTTGCGGGCCGGCGCCGGTGCGGGCGCTGAGGATACCGATGGAGCGGTACTTGGGGTCAAGCTTCATTTTCTCGTGGACGATAGGATCCACGTTGGCAATGACGATTCCGATCGTATCCCCGATTGCGGTTCCAACAAATTCTGTCATGCCAGGGTTTTGGAAGGGGGCGGCGGGGGCGGTTTGTGGAGCGGCGTTGCCACCGGACACCTTTTCCATCACCTGTTTGACAATTGTGTCTAACAATTTTTCATCCATTGAATCTCTCTCCTCTGTCAGAAATTGACGCAGTAGAATACCGTCTGCGCCGTTTTACTTTGACTCACGCGAAACGCTTTGGACAGCCTGAGGGCTATTCCCTGGACGGCAACAGTTTTTCGGTGTCGGTGTGGGGGCGAGGGATCACATGAACCGAAACCACTTCGCCTACCCGCTTCGCCGCCGCTGCTCCAGCGTCGGTTGCGGCCTTGACGGCGCCAACATCGCCGCGAACCATGACCGTCACCAGCCCGGCGCCTACTTTCTCCATGCCGACGAGGGTCACGTTTGCGGCTTTGACCATTGCATCGGCAGCCTCGATCATGGCTACCAATCCGCGGGTCTCAATCAAACCTAATGCTTCACCTAGTTCTTTAGCCATCGTTACACTCCTTTACTAGAAATTTTGTTTCAAAAGAAAATCTCTGAGATCAGAGATTCCTTCACCACGGAGGGCAGATACGTAGAAGATTTCCCCATCAACACCGGCGGTGCGCAGCATTTCGGCTGCGCGTTGAGGGTTGGCTTCCGGCACATCCATTTTGGTGACCACCCCAATCTTGGGGTGCGGGTACATCAAAAAGTAGTGCGGCGGAAAGACCGGATGTTCATTGCTCGCATCCTGCACCACAATCAGCAGTCTGGCTTTCATCGCCGCAGAAACCAGTTCGCGGCGCAGTCTGCCCGATTCGCAGTACTCGCCTGAGGGGTCAATCCCCCAGCCGGAGAAGTCTATCCCCTTCGATTGAACTGCCGCGCGGGGGTCTTTGCCTTCTAAGGCAAGTAACAGGGCGGTTTTACCGGCAGATTTTCCACCAAAAATCATAAACGGCCACGTGCTGGAAATGTCCGATTCCGTGTTGGATTGGAAGGGAAACATTTTGTTTTTCAAAAGGTTAATTCCGTCGGGTTATGGTTGAACTTTTAGCGGATCTGTTTTCTTCGGAAGCACTTATACAATACCGGTTCAGATAAACCCGCTTCAATCATATAATCGCAGGGGTTTTTTCAAAAATTGTTGAGGTGATTCAGTGGATATTTGAGGATTCGCGCGGGGGAAGTGGAATGACCAACCGCCTTCCAATGGGAATCCAATCGTTTTTTACGGTTTCAATGCAATTTTGTAAAAGAAAGAAGGGAAAAGTGTAATTCGTGAAAAATGCAACGGGATAAAAGAATGGAAAAATGTATAGACGAGGTGATTTTTGGCATTGATTGCCGCGGTAGAAGATCCTATTCTATATGGTAGCCGTCCTGTCATAACTTTCTTTTATCAGGTGCAAGCAATGATCTCAATGAGTGCAAGAGAGCGTGTGAATCCAAACTTACTTAGCATCCTGGAAAGAGCCAATCAAACTTTCAACCATACCGGTCGGCTTGAACCCTATCTGGGGCAGGTGCATGTTGGCGTTGATCTGGGTACGGCCTATACGGTGATGGCCGTATTGGATGACCAGTTCCAGCCGCTGGCCGGGCGCTATCAGTTCGCGCAAATTGTGCGGGACGGTCTGGTGGTTGATTTTATCGGGGCAATTCAACTGGTCAGGAAGATGAAAAGCGAGTTAGAAGAGCAACTGGGCTTCCCGCTTGTCCGCGCGGCCACTACCTACCCGCCCGGTGTGCCGGTGGCGGAGGTGAAAGCCACCCGCAACGTCTTGATTGGGGCTGGCTTGGAATGCAGCGCGTTTTTGGATGAACCAAGTGCGGCCAATGCCCTGTTGCAGGTGGAAAATGGGGCGGTGGTGGATGTTGGCGGCGGCACAACCGGGATTGCCGTGATCGAAGATGGAAAAGTGGTCTACACTGCCGATGAGCCGACCGGCGGCACCCATTTCACACTGGTCATTTCCGGGGCGTTGAACCTGCCGTTTCTGGAAGCCGAAGCCTTCAAGACCCAAAAGGATAATTACCCAAAGGTGCATACGCTTGTGTATCCGGTCATGCAAAAAGTAGGCTCGATTATCGCAAAGCATATCGCGCCTTTCAATGTCCCGTGCATTTATCTGGTGGGAGGCAGCAGCAGCCTGCAAAGTCTGGCCGAGGTGGTAGAGGATTTTACGGGCCTGCCCACCTATACGCCTCCCTATCCCATGTTCGTGACCCCGATTGGGGTGGCGATGAACGATCTTTGAGCGAAAGCCGTTTTGTGATATGATTTTTTCAAGAATTGGACGTCAATCGAAATCCTCGGCGGTGAGGAGGTGCAGGTCAGAATAACTTTTATAAAAAAGCCGAATAGCGACATTCTTCGGAATTGAGATGTGTTTGCGCTCAGGCGAGCGGTCTGAGGCAAACCCAGGGTGAAGTCCGGTGACCTCAATCAGAAGGAAAGCCGGCGCTGTCCCGCAACTGTGAATCCGGATTGGGTGGCAATCCGGTAAGCCAGGTCCCCTGTATCATCCGATGGCGCAATTCGTTCCTCGCGGAAGGAGCAGCCTCAAGAAGGATGCTCCTTTTTGTTACGGAGGTGAGGGATGACCCACCAGATTATCAAATCTCATCAGCATAATATTAAAAATTTTGTGGATATCAACATCTTGCAGCGGATTCAGGATACTTTTGCCAAAGCAATGGGTGTGGCGGCGGTGACGGTGGACCGTTCCGGCGCACCGATTACCGAAACCAGCAACTTTTGCCGCCTGTGTACGATGATTCGATCCACGCCGGCCGGGCTGGCCCGCTGTCAGTGGTGTGATGCCGAAGGCGGCCGCAAGGCCAACCAGTTACGGCGGCCGTATGCCTACCTGTGTGCCGGCGGCCTGCTGGATGCGGCTGCGCCGATCATCATTGACGGGGAATACCTCGGTTCGATCCTGTGCGGGCAGGTCATTCCCGTGGACGATCAGGAGGCTTTTCGCGAGCGGATTATTGAACGGAATATCCCGTTGGGACTGACGTGCAACGAAATTGACCGGGCAGCCAGAGAAATTGTGCCGGTGCCGCGCGAGCGTTTTCACGCGGCGGTGGAGATGCTTTCCATCGTGGCCAATTACGTGATCGAGATGGGAGCGGCCAATCTGGCAAAGAGCAAGTTATTAAGGGAAGCGCAGGAGCGGGCCGCCTTGAAGGCTGCCCTGCAAGAAGCCCAACTACGCGCGCTGAAGGCCCAAATCAACCCCCATTTCCTGTTCAATTCGCTGACGCTGCTAGGCTTTACGGCGCTGGAAGAAGGCGCCCATCGCACCGAAGAGATCGCCTACAGCCTGAGCGATTTGCTCCGTTACAGCCTGCGCAACATTTCCACCACGGTTGAACTGGGCGAGGAAATCAAGATGATCGAACAGTACCTCGCCATTCAAAAAATTGGATTCGGTGACCGGTTGGAAAAGCGCATTGAGGTGGAAAGCGATTTGCTTCATTTTGAAGTGCCTTGCATGGTGCTGCAACCGCTGGTGGAAAACGCCGTGATTCACGGGGCCGAGCCGCTCACCCGCACGGTGACGGTGGTCATCCGCGCTTACCGGCAGGGCGGCTACGTGGTGCTGGAAGTGGCCGATGACGGGGTCGGCATGCCGATGGAGATTGTGGAGGCGATTAATTCGCTGCGCTTTGCCAAAAAGAACTCGCTTGGCTTGCAAAATGTCATTCAGCGGCTGATTGGGGAGTACGGCCCGGAATTTTCGGTGCAGGTGGAGGCTTTTCCCGATCAGGGTACGACGATTCGATTGATGATCCCCGTCCACGTCAGCCTGCCGGAAGAGAGCGATGTGCTTGCCGATTGGCCGTTCATATCAGACGTGCTGAGCGAGGTGGCAACCGGCGATGAAACCCCAAAGGCCAGCCGCATCAATGAGGCGGTGCATTCGGTGGCCGACATGAATCTGGTTGATCTGGTTGAGGTTGACCATAAAAGTTATGAGTCTCAGGAAATCCAAGCGGAAATGATCAAAAGTTAAGAGATATGGCCGGCATACTTGTGGTAGATGATTTACCCGTTATCCGTTCCGGAATAATTCACATTCTCGAACAGAACTTGCCCCAACGTGGGCCGTTTTATCAGGCGGCAGATGGGCAGGCAGCCGTATTGCAGGCACGAGCGCACAAGCCGGATATTGTTTTTCTGGATATCAAGATGCCCAACCAGAGCGGCTTGCAGGCCATGTCGCAAATCAAGGCGGAACTGCCGGATACGCGCATTGTTATCCTGACGGCCTACAACGAGTTTACTTATATTCAACGGGCGATACAACAGGGTGCGCGCGATTATCTGCTCAAACCGGTGCGCCCGCAGCATCTGGTGGAAGTGGTTGAGAAGATTTATGCAGAAATTGTCAACGAACGCCGCCAGATGAAAACGATTGATATGGTCAAAGATTCGCTCCAAAAGACTCTGCCGGTGGTGGAGGCGAACCTGATCGAAAATTTGATTCGCGGCACGCTGCCGGAATCGGAAACAGTGGAAGAAACTCTGGCTCTGCTGGGCAAACGCCTGAACCGCCCGGCGGTGATTCTGGCCAAAGTTGACCAGCTGGAAAACCTGCTTTCGGTATATTCCTCGTCCGAGTTGCAAAAAATTTATCACCGCATGGTTGAAATTGTGCGCGCAACCATGCCTGAGCCGCAGCGCTCCCTGGTGGGATACAGTTACCCGGCCAGGATTGTTGCCATCGTTTCCTGCGATCAGGCTTTACAATCAGTGGACCGCCTGTATGCGTTGAGCCAGCAGATACGCGCTCGAATCGAGGAACAGATGCCCTTCACGGTCACAATCGGGCTGGGCAATGCCTATGCGGACTGGCATTCCATTCCGCTGTCCTACGCCGAGGCGAGTCTGGCGCGGCGGACGCAAAGCCGGATCGCCAGCAACAAGTCACTTCACATTGACGATGTAGCCCGATTGCCGGTTGATAAGAAGGGCGGCACTTTTTACCGTGTTGAACGTGAGCAGGAGTTGATCGAAGCAATCCGCCTGCACAATTTGCAGCAAGCACTCGATTTGACCACCCAGATTGTCGAGTATTTCATCGAGCGGTTCAAGGACAGTGAAGATTTCATCAACGCTGTCAAAAATAACTGCTCGGAACTGGTCTCGCTGATCTCGTGGGCGGTGGTCGGGATGGGCTGCGAAGAACGCCCGGTGCTGGATGTGTTCCATCAGCAAATCGTTTCGTTGAAGGGGCTCAGTGAACTGGCCGATATCCGCGCCTGGACGATTAACTCGCTGATGGAATTGTTCCAGTTGGGCAGCCAGCAGACTCAGGTGCAGCGGGCGATTGACGGCGCGCTGGATTACATTCGGGAGCATTACCACCACTCTGATTTATCCTTGAATAGCGTGGCAGAGGCGGTCAACCTCAGCCCGTCCTACCTTGGGGCGCAATTCAAGCGGCACACTGGCAGTACCTACATCAGTTTTTTGACCACCTTACGGATTGAAGAAGCCAAGCGGTTGCTGCGCTCCACCGATCTGAGCATCAACTACATTGCCGAAAAGGTGGGCTACCCCAACGTGACCAATTTTTACCGGCATTTTCAGCGCCTGGCGGGCATGACCCCGGCGGCTTACCGCAAACGAGAAACCCGGCCGACCGACAGGAAGGCGGATGGAATGGCTGAGGCGGCGGGGTTGGGGAAGAAGGGTTGAGGGGAAGATGTCCCCTTTTGTAGAATGAAATTACCAATTAGCCCTTAAACAATTCCATAGCCGGCAGGGGCCGGGCATGGTAATCGAACAATGCCTGATTTTCCCAATTGTTCCCCGTAGAGGGGTCGGACGGGTCCCAGCCGTTGCCTGAGACAGCGGTCCAGACGGCATCCCACCAGAAGAAGCCCAGACCCCGCCCATTTGGTACGCCGCGAATCACTTCGATAACATCCGCCAGCATTTGCTTCTGCCCGGCGGGTGTGGGGGGGTACGCGTTTTCAAAGTCCGCTGAAACCACGTTTTCGGTATCATCCCCGTTTTCCAACGTGAACGGGTGGGCCGTTTCAACCACGATCACATCTTTCTGGTAGCGCAGGGCTAGATCGTTGAGGTTGTGTTGCAGATCGGTCAGTGGGCCATGCCAGTAGGGGTAATAGGAAACGCCGATCAGGTCGAAATCGATCCCCTGCGCCAGCACTCCATCAAACCACCAGCGGAATAAGTCGTTTTTGCCGCCCTGTGAAAGATGCAGCATTACTCGCACATCAGGTGATATGTCTCGGACGGCGCGGATACCTGCCTTTAATAAGGCAGCCAGCCCCTCAAAGCCGGATTCAGTGTGACCATCCGGCCATAACATACCGTTTTCGATTTCGTTGCCGATTTGAACGATAGCAGGAAGAGTGCCCTGCTCCCGCAAGGCCGAACAAATTTCAAAAGTGTGGGCGTAAACGGCTTGTTTAAGCCCTTCAAAATCGAGCGATTCCCATGCTTTGGGCTTGTATTGTTTGCCGGGATCCGCCCAGCTATCCGAGTAATGAAAATCAACCAGCAGGTTGAATTCCTGTGCCTTTAAGCGTTTGGCCATTTCCAGAATTTGGGACTTGCCGTGGTAGCCATCCGGGGAATTGACCCACACCCGCAGTCTGGCGTAATTCAGCCCGTGTTCGCGCAAGATTTTCAAGGCATCCTTGGGTGTGCCGCTCTCATCGTAATAGATTCCACCCATGTCCTCGGATTTTTTCAGGCTGGAAATATCGGCTCCCCGGATGGGGAGAGGCTGGCGGCTGGTAGGGGGTGGTAAATTGTCTGGCTGAATAGAATGATGATCCATAGAAATCCTTTTTCAGGCAGGTTTAATAAAGTAATGGCGTTCTAAAACTCCGTAAAGCGCGTCATCCGGTCACGGTACTTTTCGCGAAACTGCTGGTACAGGCGTTTGATTTCATTTTCATCGCCGGTGAAGGAGCAGCGCAGACAGTAGTATTCATCGGCGTCTTTGTCATAAAGCATATCCATATCAATTTCGCGCATCAAACAGCGTGGACAGCGGAAATTCAACTTGCCTTTGCGACCTTGAGCCATGTTCGAAGTTCTCCATTCAATTTAACGGATTTCTTGATACCGATGGTGTACATGGGTGAGAAAGAAAATCCCTCACGGTAATACCCGGAAGCATGTCCATCAGCGCGCATGGTGAGCAGGGTGTCTACTTGCGGTATCAGTGCCTCTACCCGCTGGATGTCTTCCAGCTCGGTTTCGCGGCATTTGTAGGCATACTCGATGGCATCCACCCCAGCGGAGTTTACCAGCCTTAACCGAACTCCGCTCAAATCCTCTGGATATTCGGTTGTGCCGTAACAGCCGGTCAGGTATTCATCCACGGTGAACTCCGCCTGCGGGTCACTCGATTCGATGATGCGCCGGATGATTTCGATTTCGCCGCTTCCTTCGGTCAGGCGGAATATGGACTGGACCTTGATCACCACATCTTCAAATTCAATGGTCACCGGGTCAAGGGTGAGAATGCGGGTCTGACCTTCTTCGGAAAATCTGGCCAGGGTGCGGCAGGTGCACAGGTCTACCTGCTCGCTGCCATGACTGATTTTGCAGCTTTTCACCGCCCCCTCTCCGGCATAATGGGTAAAGTAACCGGCACGGTAGAGGGATTGAACAAGGTAAGGATAGGAAGCATCCTGATTGGCTTTTGTGCCAACCCCACAGGGGCGCACCAGTTTGGCGGCATAGGGGCGCAAATCCACGATTGCACCGCCCTGATTCATATCCAGACAGAAACGCATCCACGGGTCGGCATACCAGAACATCTGACGCCGGGAGCCGTAGAGGATATCTTTCCACAGCGCGCATTCGGGTTGCGTGTAGGTGTGTTCCTGACGGTAGATATCGGCAAATTCGCTCATGGTCAGGTCTTGCAGTTCACCTTTGCGTTTCAGCTCGCCGTAGTAAGCCATGGCATCTTTGTAACTTTTCAGTAACAGGTTGTAATCGGATTCCCAGCGGCCGCTTTTGCTCATCCAGCCCGGCCCCACAAACATCATGTTATAGGCATAGCCGCGGTTGTATTTATGCAGGGCACGGTACTGGTCAACCAGATTCTTGAAGTAGGGGATTTCGCCGTTCTCGTAAACCATGCCGCGCAGGATATTCTGCGGGTGGGTGCCGTAGTAGGAGCCGGGGCCGTCGAAGACGGCCATCAGGTCACGCGAGAGATGGGGAATGGCTACAATGCCAATATCATCCTCCGCATCGGAGGCAATGCAGTGGATGTTGCGTTTGGAAGGAATCCAGGGGTTCCACGGGCCTCCATCCAGCAGGGTGTACCATGAATTGTTGGCGTTACGGTAGGCTTTGGGGCCTTCTTCCCAACAGGTCGCCACGGCTACTTTGATCATCGGGTATTTTTCTTTGATGTAGTTCACCAGTTCGGCATCCATGTAATAAGAGCCGGTGGAGGTTGGGAAGAAGCCGAACACCTCGTAGAATTTCGAGAAAAGTTCATCAACGATACGGCGTTTATCTTCCATCGAAAAGAGCCAGATGGCCAGTTCTTTGGAGTGGAATTTTTCGCGGAATTCTTTGCACTGCAAGCCGAGGAAAGTTAAACCGATTTCATCGCCATAGCGCTGATGATGTTCTTTTGCGATGGCAATGGCTTCTTCATTAAAAAGGCTTGCATAGGTCATTTGAATGGTGGTACGCAAACCGTTGTCATGGGCGATCTGCTGCTGGGTGCGGAAAATATCCAGCGACTCTTGCAACACTGAGCGGCGGGTTAGGTCTTCTTTCTTGCCGTGCTCGGCTTCTTTTTGAATGTATTCGGGCACCATTTCGGGCCGGTGGACGATGTTCAAATAAAACTTTGCCATATCTCTGTTCTTCTTTGCCGATGAGTTGAAATTACAAGTGATTTAGGGGTTGAGGAATTCCTCTAAGGCCGGTAACGCGCGGTCGGCATAGTCGAAAAGGGCTTGATTTTCCCAGGCGTTGCCGGAGGCAGGATCGGTGGCGTCCCAACCGTTGCCGGGCACGCCCGTCCAGGTGGCATCCCACCAGAAGACGCCCAATCCACGCCCGTTGAGCACACCGCGAACGGTGCTCATAATATCGCGCAGCATGGCGCGCTGCCCTTCCGGTGTATAGGGATAACCGGGTGTCATTAGCTCGGGGCTGGCAATATTGGCCAGGCCGTCTTTATTCTGTTCGGTAAAAGCGTAAGCCGTTTCCACGACGATTACATCCTTGTCGTACCGCTCGGAAATATCGTTCAAATTCCCCTGCAATTGGGGCAGTGTCCCATGCCAGAAGGGGTAGTAGGATATCCCGATCACATCGAAGGGTACATTGCGGCGGGTGATGTTATCGAACCACCAGCGTGCCATGTCGTTGTCACCGCCTTCGGCGATGTGCAGCATTACAATGGTCGAAGGGGAGCAATCCTGTATTGCCTGATAGCCGGCTTTCAGCAATTCGGCCAGATTATCAAAATGGTTGTAATCGCCATCCGGCCATAACATGCCGGCGTTGATCTCGTTGCCCAACTGCACCATATCAGGGGGCGTTCCCTGTTCCGCCAGACTGGAACAGACATCGTAGGTGTGATCGTAAACCGCCTGTTTGAGCTGTTCGAAGGGGAGATCCTTCCAGGCTGCCGGTTTGATTTGCTTGCCCGGGTCGGCCCAATGGTCTGAGTAGTGGAAATCTACCAGCAATTTGATGTCTTTTTCTTTCAAGCGTCTGGCCATTGCCAGCAGCTCGTCTTTTTCATGGTAACCATCGGGCGAGTTGACCCAAACCCGCAGACGGGCATAATTCATGCCGTAATCTCTGAGGATTTGCAGGGCATCTGCCGCGCTACCGTCAGGATAGCGGTAAACACCGCCGAAATCTTCCGATTTCTTCAAACTGGAAATATCCGCACCAAGAATGGAAAGAGCGGTACGGCCGGGAGTTAATTCGAGATCGTCCACGCTCACCCATGTATCCGCCGGGCCGTCGGACACAAGGCGGATGGTACATTCACCATCCTTGGATTCATTTGACACGACGAGGTGCAGCCAGCGGTAGCCGGGAGAGGTGGAGGGGATCACCGTTCGTTTTTCCACACCGCTGCATTCGAGCGCAAGGTATACCTCGTTTTGCCCGCCGCTGGATCTGACCCAAGTCCCCAGCGTGTACCAGCCTTCTGCCAGACCGCTGACCTTCTGCCATGTTTCCACCCGATAGGGCTGCGTGGATTTATGAGTCAGCCGGAAAGCGCCCGAATGACCGCGTTCTTCGATCATCACCGCTTCAACGGTGCCGCTTCTCTGCCAGCCGGCCGGTTTTCCGAGGGTGTCCTGTTCTTCAAAACCGGGGTTGATCAGGCTGATCGGTAGAGAGGGCCGTTCGGTTTGATCAACGGTTGGTGTGTTCTGGATGGGAGGTGGTTCGCTTGTAGCCGCTTGAGTGGGAAGCGCCGGTGATTCGGTAGTTGAAACCGGCTGGGTTGGCTGCGCCGGGGTACAGGCTGCTGTCATACCAGCCAGGCTGAACATCAGTAAAACGGTAATCCCAATCAAAAAGTGTTTGTGAGACATCTGAGTTTTCCTGTCGAGACGCATTTTTAACCTTTGACTGCTCCGCGCGTCAGCCCGCCAACGATTTGGTCTTGCAGCGCGAGGTAAATGATCATAATCGGCAGGGCACCCATCAACGCCCCGGCAGCAAATACACCCCACCTTTGCTGAAATTGGGCACCGGCAAAGATTTGCAAACCGACCATGAGGGTGTACTTCTCATTGCTGCGCAAGAGAATCCGCGCCAGTACGAAATCACCGTAGGTGGTGATGTAGTTCAAGATTAGAATGACGATCAGAATGGGGCGCAGCAGGGGCAAAATCAGGCGAGTGAAAATCTGCCAGTCAGAAGCGCCTTCCACCTGAGCCGACTCATCAATATCCCGCGGGATGGTATCCATAAAACCTTTCATCAGCCAGATGTTGACTCCCATTGCCCCGCCCAGATAAACCAGAATAAGGCTGTTGTGGTTATCTAACCCCAGGAAGGGAATCACGTCACCAACCTGAGAGAACATCAGGAATATAGCAACCAGGGCCAGCAGGCTGGGAAATACATTGATAAGCAGGATGGCTTTCAGCATGGTTTGGCGGCCGCGGAAGCGGAAGCGTGAGAAGGCGTAAGCGGCCACGGTGGTGATTGAAAGCGAAAGGACTGCGGTGATGGAGGAAATTTTGATGGAATTAAGGAACCACGACCAGAATGGGAACTGCTGCATGGATAGCAGGGTGTGGTAATTGTCCAGGCCGGGATTAGCCGGAATCAGCCTTTGGGTAGCCAGCGTACCGGTTGGGCTCAGCGAGGCGGAGATAACCCACAGAACCGGGAAGATTGAAAAAATGATCAGGAACATGGCGATGATCAGGCGGATTGCAATGCTGAATCGGCGCTGAGTCTTTGCAGAAGTGCGAAGTTTTTCAAGAAATGAAGGTTCAGGCATTTTCACCGACCTCCTCCCACATGCGGGTGTAACGGAACTGGAACAAGGTGATACTACCAACAATAAAGAAGATGATGATGGTGATTGCCGAGGCAAAACCGTAATTTACCCCTCGGCTGCCGGAGAAGGCAAGGTTATACACGTAACTGATCAGGATATCGGTGTGGCCGGCAGGTGTTGGAGTGCCGGCCATGGGGGGGCCGCCGGCGTTGAAAAGATAGATGAGGTTAAAGTTGTTGAAGTTGAAAGTAAACGAGGCAATGAGGAGTGGTCCAACGGCAACCAGCAAAAGCGGGAGGGTGATTCTCCAGAATTTCTGCCATGGGTTGGCTCCGTCCACTTCGGCGGCGGCATAGATCTCTTCAGAAATAGATTGCAGCGCACCGCTACATATGAGCATGAAGTACGGATAACTCAGCCAGAGGTTGACCAGCAAGATGGCGATTTTTGCCCACCATGGATCGGTGAACCATTGGGGGGACCAGCCAATAGTATTGTAAAGAAGGCGCGAAATCACCCCAATATCGGGATTCAACATGCCCCGCCAGATTAGGATGGTAATCAGGGCGGGAACAGTATAGGGGATGATCAGCAGTGAGCGGATCAGCTTCTTGAAGGGGAAATCTGGATCATTGAACAGAATGGCAATGAACAAACCCAGTGAAAAATTCAACAGCAAGCTAAAGAAAGCAAAAGCAAAATTCCACAAAACCACCCGTAGGAGCGGACCGCGTAGAGCCGGGCTGATGAAAAAATCTCTAAAATTGTCAAATTTGACATATTCAATAAATCCGGGACGCAGGGCTTCACCATCCGGGGAGGTGAACGTACCGCGCAGGTTTTTATAGACAACCCCGGTTTCCTGGTTTATCATTGCATCCAGATCAGGGTCATAGACATACAGAGGAAGCAATTCGGCTGCTTCGGATGGCGAGCGAATCTGGATGGTTTTTCCTTCCTCACCGAACTTGATGTTTTTCAGATTTCTATCGGTGGCTGCCTGAATTTGATTTAGCCGCCGGTAGCCCTCGATGCTTTCGGGTATTCCTCTGGCATCCAGCGGGCCGACGCCCATTTCTCCCGGCTGGGGCTGGGAGAGCGGTTCATCGGGTTTGGCGAGATAGGCGTTCCCCTCGGCATCTATCAACCACAGGGCATAATCGCCTTCATCCGAGCGAAAGGCCGTCCAGGAATAAGCCTTGCCGGATGAGGGCAGATAGGTTAAATCTAATATCTGGTCAATGGCCTGTTTCTTGGTGATGAGGTGGCCTTCGCCGTAATTGGTAAAAGCCACCCATACCGTGAAAATTATGGGGTAAATGGTGAACAGACCCATCATGATCAGGCCAATCAACATCCAGCGCAGGGGATAGGCTTCGCGGCGGATCAGAACAAAATTGACAAACAGGGTGATGATGAGGACGGCTGCCATCAGGGGATAATACCCCAGCGAGGCCAGACGGTTAAGCAGCCAGAAAACCGCCACATCCAGTGCGATTAATAAGGCAAAGCGGATGAGGCGCGGCAAAGCGGGCAGTTGAAAGGGAGTTCCCCTCTTAACAGCAGGGGGCGCAGGTGTGGAAGTCATTGATCCTTCTCCGCTAAGTTGAACGGTTTGAGCGCGAGGCAGAGAAGGCCGGGAGGATCCCCCGGCCTTCTCTGCATGAAAGGTAATTTACTCGAACTTAACTTCCACCAGATGGGTTTCGGGATTGTAGATAAAAGTCACTTTCCCATCTTTTTCAACTTTTAAGGCATAGTTAGGGCCGTCCTGAGCGCCATCCGAACCGTAGTTGACCGTCCAGGCACCGTCGAGGGCAACTTTGAATTCGTAATCGCCGGCCGGCAGGGTGACGGTCAGATAGTATAGGCCATCATCACCTTTTTGCATCGCAGTGGCCTGGCAGGCAGGATCCCACTGGGCACCGCAGCCGACTTTATCCTGATAACTACCGGGCAGGTTGACCATCCCGGCCAGCGCACCGAGGATCAGGGCGCGTACCTGATTGGCAGCATCTTTCATGGCTTCTTCTGGTGTTTGTTCACCGCTGGTTGCCAGTGCTATGCCGTTGTTCCATGCGCTCCAGACCGAGCCCATTTCCGGAATGTTCGGCATAGGCATGGCGTTGGCTCCCGCTTCTCCCATCGCTACCAGATCAGGATCATCCATCCTTGCGAGGACGGACTTAAAGGCGGAGGGTCGCAGACCGGCCTCGTAAATTTTCTGCATGAATTCCTCGGTTGCAACGTATTCGGTCAGGAAAGTCTGTGCCAGCAAGATGTTTTCGCTGAAGGCGTTGACCATAAAGCCTTGCACGCCAAGGAAGGGAGCGCCGTTATCGGGGAAGACGGTAACTTTGTAAGGCACGCCGGATTTGCGGATGCGGTCGAGTGCCCAGGGGCCGGCCATCAGGAAAGCTGCCTGACCAGTTTCAAAGAGGGAGTGGGCGGTTTCGTAATCGGCTGTGGCAGGGACGAGACCCTCTTTAACGGCATCGGCAAGGAACTTGACGCCAGCGATCATGCCTTCGCTGTCCAATCCTACATCGTCGGGGTTCCAGGCGCCGCTGGCATCGCGACCGAAGATGTAGCCGCCTTTGGCGGTCAGGATGGGCAGGTTTTCATAACCGCCGCCCGCCATAGCAAAAGCATATTGAATTTTTCCTTCGGCTTTCAGCTTGCGGCCGATTTCGAGCACTTCGTCCCACGTCTTAGGCGGTTCGGGTACCAGTTCAGTATTATAGAAGAAACCGAGGTTCTCGGTAGCATACGGGACGCCGTAAAGTTTTCCATCCGTGTAAGTAAAAGCTTCGAGAGCCAGCGGGACGAATTCATCTTGTTTATCACCCAGGTCAATAGGGGCGACCAGACCGCTTTCCACCAGCGCTCCTAACCAGTCATGCACACCGATGAAGATATCCGGACCTTCCCCGGCTGGGGCAGCGGTGATCATGGGGGTGCGGATGTCCTGAACACGACCCAGATCTTCGACTTCCAATTTGACATTGTACTCCGCAAGAAATTCATCGGCGAGGTCAAGTAAAATGGGTGTGCGGGTATCATCTGCCCAAATTTTTAGTGTGGCAATGGGTTCAACAGGTTCGGCAGTCGGTGGCGGGGTGGTGGGTTCTGGGGCGGTTGATGGAGCAGCTGTTTCAGGTGCTGTGGTTGGCTCAACCTCTGGTGTGGAGGTTGCGGGTGTCCCACAGGCTGCCAGCAGGATGCTCAAGACAACCAAAAGGGAAATAATATTGAACAACTTTTTCATGTTTTTTTCTTCTCCTTCCTGGAAAGTTTAGGGATTCCGCAAAAAGCAGATTGTTGGAATGACGGACGAACCGCTATGAATCATTATAAAAAAGCGAGGGTATTTTGAATTGAATAAAAACTGGAACCTTTTGTATTTAAGCTGGATTCAGACCATGACCTGCCAGGTTCACCCCCAGGGCACTGCAAAAATCCGAATAGGTTAACGGATGGAAAATGCATTGATCCGCACCAAGTTCTCTGGCGGTGGCTTCCTCACCAATCGCCGTGCATACAATGATTTTAATCTCCCGATCATTCAGACTTGCAAGCCAGTTGTGACATTCTTTCAGCGCATCCAGAGAAGAGAAGATAAGGAATGCCGGGTTGGCGTTGTTAATTTCGGCGAGAGCTGCGGTGGTCGTTGAGCTGATCAATTCTAATCCGCTGAGGCGAGCATAGCGGTTCAAGAGATAGAGCAGCCGAGAGTCATTTCCAATCACAAGCGCTCTGGTTTGGGGAGTGGAATTATCTGTCATACTCGACCAGCCGGATGAAGAAACCAAGCAGTAATCCTTAAAAATCTTTACCGGTTATTTGAGGTAATACCATGATACGATAAACAACAAAGGTGATGCTTGTTTATCAGCAGGATATTTTTGAATAATAACGGGTTACTTTTTGTTCCGGTGACGAAAAGCTCGGGGTGAAAGTCCCATTTCTCGAATGAAAGTATGGGTAAAGTGGGCATTGTCGGAAAAGCCGACGCTCACGGCGATTTGAGTTATGGTCTGGTCTGTGGTCAACAATAAATCGCAGGCCTGCTTGATACGATAGCGGCGCAGATAAGTCAGGGGGGTGATCCCAAATTCTTGCCGAAAACAATCAGTCAGATAGTCTGGGCTGATGTTGAGCTGAGAGGCAATGTCCTCACGGGTGATTGGCTGGGCAAAGCGGGTGTGGATGATTGCTGCTGCCCGGCGGACTAACTGTCGGGTTATGCTATTCAAGGGGCTTCTCCGGGTCAGAGCAGCTTCGATGTGATCAAGAGTTTCCGCTGCGCTAAAAATACCTTTGCTGAGAATACCGGCCACGCCGCGATTTAAGCGTTCGATTTCGATCTCGGTTAACTGTCGGCCGGTAAGAATAATGACCGGTATTTGGCGGGTTTCGGGGTGGCTGTGGAGGGCTTGCATCACGGCAAAACCATCCATTTCCGGCATCATCAGGTCGAGTAGGATCAGGTCGGGTTTTTCGGAGATGGCAAGTTCCAGCCCTTTGTGTCCATCTTGGGCGGTCAAAACACGCCGGCCGGTTTGAGCCACAAGACGCCGGTGGGTTTCTAAGACGGCGGGGTCATCATCCACAATCAGGACGGTTTGGGACGGCTGTCGGACCGGCAGAAGCCGGGCGAGTTCTTTGCTTAATTGGGCTGCTCGAACAGGTTTTTGCAGGTAATTCAATTCCAATAATTCGCCGCGTGAATCGGCCGGATCAAGTGAAAAAGCAAAAATGGGTATATTTTCGAGAGCCTGATGCTGCCTGATGGTTCTGACCAGTGACCAGCCGCGGCTGGAGGCGAGATTTTGACTCAACAAAATGGCTTCCGGTAATTGTTCCATTACTTTGGAGATCCAATCGCGTTCTTTTTCAACATTGATAATGCGGGCAGAAAACTTGCTCGCTTGAAAATGAAGCTTAAACTGATCTGCCGATTCGTTATTCTCCGTCAAAACGACTAGATTCACCCCGGGGCTGGTTTTAACCGGCATAAAATCGGGTGGTTCTATTTTGGTCAACATGATCGGCAGGGTAACCGTGAAGGTTGAACCACAGCCCAGGTCTCCTGGTGATCGAGCAGTAATGAAACCCCCATGGGCATCGACCAGTTGTTTAGTAATGGCCAACCCCAACCCAATGCCGCCGAGGCCGGATTGGACGATTTTTTCACTACGATAAAATTCGTCAAAGACCTTTTCAAGATCGGTCGGTGGTATGCCGAGGCCGGTATCGCTAACCGAAATGGAAACACTATTTCCAGAAGGGATGACATCCAGTCTGATTTGTCCAGCAGGTGTGAATTTGACTGCGTTGCTGATCAGATTGAGGGTGATCTGGCGCAAACGGGTCTGGTCACCGATAACCCACGGACCGTGTTGGGGGAGGTTGGCGGTCCATTCAAGTCCGTTTTCGCGAGCCATTTCTTCCCCAATTCTGGCCGGAACGCGAAGCACTTCGGCCAGATCGAGCGGTTCGTGGAGGATGCGTAATTTACCGGCTTCGCTGCTGGCCAGATCGAGTACATCACCAATCAAACGCGCCAGATGTTGGGCGTTGGCATTGATCTGTTCAATGTCCTTTAAGTCTATGGACTGGTTAGTAAGCGACATTTCGCTCAAACCAACGATAACGCTAAGCGGGGTGCGTAATTCGTGGGAGACCATGGAAAGGAAGCGGCTTTTCAGATGGCTGGCTTCTTCGGCGGCTTTGCGTCCTTCCAGGGCATCCTGATACAGGCGGCTGGTGCGCAGGGCTGCGGCCAGATTGTGCACCAGTGCTGCACATAATTCGGGGTTGGGCGCATCGAAAGACACGAAACCGAAGAGGTTGTCATCAATGCGGAGGGGCAGGATGGTTAATTTAAGGGGGCCTTCAAAGGAATAGACCTGGGGAATAGGAAAGCCGCGTGGATTGAAGGTGAGGTTGCTAAAATTTTGCCTGAAACCGGCTGTAAAGAGAACTGTTCCCTTTGCAGTGGGGTCTTCGCTGGCGGTGTCATACAGGGCTACCAGAGCGTTACTGATGCCGACTTTGGGCAGTTGGCGGCTCAAAATTTCGGCGATTTGTTCGACGTTAACTGCCGAAAGCATCTCGGCGGTTAACTGCCCCAGCTGGGACATCATCTGAATGTAACGCACCATAGCACGAGTAGCATGCTTTTGAATGTGTTCGCTGATTTCTTGCCGGGCAAGGTCGAGGTAAAAAGCAGCCAGCAACGGGTCAATTTTCGGTTCCGACTGCGTCAAGGCAACCAGATTTTGAAGCATGACCGCCGTACCTGCCTGCCAGATGCGCGGGTCTTCCTCGTGCATCTCGCTCCATTGAACTGCCTGCTCAACGGTCGTAAGGAATGCTTCGCTGCTCTGTTGAAGGCAGCTCTGGCGGAAAGCTTCCAATAAGCGGGCGGCAAAGTTTTGCAATTCCTCAATAGGCCTGTTGCGCGCTTCGGCAAAACAGGCTGAAGCGACCTGATTGACAATTTCTTCTGCCTTGACGGGCAGGCTGCTCATCTCCAGCCGGCCGGAACGGCAGCCGCAGGATTCGCGCAGGATGAGCCGGGTGGGAACAACCACTTTTTTTAGCCCGTTCTGTTTGTTTTGAATGTATTCCAACAGGGTAGTCACCGCCTGATAACCGAGCAGAAAGGTGGGGTGGCGTACAGTGGTGAGGGAGGGAGAGACGGCTCGGGCCTCGAGGATATCATCGAAGCCGATGACGGCTATATCTGAAGGGATGCGGAAACCGGCTTGCTGTAAAACCTCAACGGCGCCAAGGCAGGAAAGATCGTTGCTGGCAATCAGCCCGTCGAACGGCTCTCCGCTGGAGAGGATTTGTCGCATGGCCTCTGCGCCGCCTTCTTTGCGGTGCTCGCCAAAGGCGCACAAGGCTGGCACAAAGGGCAGGCCGGCCTCGGCCAGCGCAGCCCGGTAAGCCTGCAGGCGTTCCTCGCTGTCACCCCCACGGCCGGGGTTACCGGCTATGAAAGCGATGCGCCGGCGTCCATGTTCAAGAAGGTGGAAAAATGCAGAGCGGATGCCGGTTTTATTATCCACGCAGACCACGGGGCCGGGGCCTTCTGGCGAGGTAAAAATGACCGGAAAACCGGAATCCAATAAATCCCGCACGTAATGCAATTGCGATTCGGTCAGTTCGTCCGGCACAATGATCAAACCATTGGTATTCCACGGGCCAACCGGGACAAAATCCACATCTTCGCCCGGCACCGGCCAAAAGGAATGGTGCTGTGGGCTTTTGCCGGTGACGCTAAAACCGCAGCCGAGCAGCAAATTGCACCGGTAATCCCGTGCGGCGGCACTGATCCCCTGGATCAAGGAATGGGCATAATGATCCATGGAAGTGCCCTGATAAACCGGCCAGGTGGAAATGAAGCCAATGGTGGGGAATTGGGCCATACAAAATTATTTTATCATTCAACCGGTCGTGCTTCTCGAGTAAGAAGGTGCGGCCTTGGGTTTCGGTCAGGTGGGGATAAATTGCCGATTAAATTTTGCGTGTAGCCAAATATTATTATTTTTCTAACCCGAAGGAAAGAGCCGATTTCTCCGGCGTACAATCTTGAGCCAATAGTAACTGTCGAAAATGATTGATCACCTTGGTTGTATCACCTGCTGTTCTATGTTATTCTTTAGTGGAGGAAAAAATCCACTTTCCCACTAAAACCGGTTAGACCATGCAATTGAATGCTCATATCCCGGCGACCTCCCGCCCTACCATCGGTGTGCTGGCCGGCTGGCAGTTTTATCGTACCGCGACCAATCTCAGTTATCTGATGCCTATTTTTCGCGGGATGAGCCGTGCTGCGAAAATGCTGGACTGCAATATACTGTTTGGGTGTGGCATTGGGCCCTCGGCAAGCCCGAGCGACCCGTTCCGACCAGCCTGGCCGGTCGCCGCCAGCGAACATGATTTTATACCTGTAGGGCCGTGGAATACCCACGGCCTGATTGTTGCTGCTCCCCTCCATTCCACTTCCCGCGCAGAATACCTTCAACGTCTCCGCGCTGCCGGGTTTCCAGTTTTGTTCATCGGTTCGGGTGAGCCCGGTCCTACCATCATGGCAAACAACACCGCAGGGATAATGGCGGCGGTTAAGCATCTGGTAGAACATGGACGCCGCCGGATTGCCTTCATAGCAGGTTCGCCTGATGATCTTCTCGGCGATTCAGGTCAACGGTTGAATACTTTCCGCCAAGCCTGTGGCCAACTGGGGCTGGCGCAGGACGATCGGTTGATTTTCTTCGGCCGTCATGTGTATGACGGAGGTTTTTCAGGCATCCAGCAAATTCTGGATAGTGGAATTGAATTCGACGCCCTGATTGCCAGCAATGACGAATCCGCCATTGGAGCGATGGATGCCTTAAAACATGCCGGTCTGCGCATCCCTGAGGATGTGGCAGTGATTGGGTTTGATAATCGTCTGGAAGGTGCGGTTCAACAGCCTGCCTTGACGAGCGTCCATGTACCGCTTTTCAATATGGGGTATCAGGCTGTCGAACAGATGTGGCAGCATTTGACTCAAAAACAGCCGTTGGCAGAGTCCATCGAGGTGGATACCGTTCTGGTCGTGCGACAGTCCTGCGGCTGTGGGTTTATCGTACCGACAAAACCTGCCAACCCTATTCATCAGCCTTTGTACGAGCAGATGGCTGCGAAAATTCAAAAGCAAACGTTTGATCTTTCGGTAAGCGATACCATTGCATTATGCCGCAACCTGACCGAGGCTTTTAAAGTCAGCCTCCAAAGTGATGATCCGGCTGCTTTTCGCAATGCATTAACTGAAGTTTTACTCCGTACCGTTAAAAGCCAGGACGGGGCTCACATCTGGCAGGATGCCATCTCTCTACTTGCCCAGAGTTTCAAAGACCATGGCAGTTCATCATTAAGCCAATCACTTCTGGACGAAGCCCGAGTGGCGATCAGTGCACAGATGCAACAACAGTACCGCCTTTATGTGCTCAATGAACGCTGGACTGCAAGCCGCTTATCATTGCTGACTGCCCGATTGGCGACAGCTCTGGAAGAAAAACAAATTTACGATATTCTTGCGGGTTACCTGCCCGATCTGGATATTGAAGTGGCACAGGTGATCACCTTTGAATCGGAAGGGGATGATCCATTCGCGTGGAGTGTGATGCGCGATGCGCTTGATCCAAATCAACCTCTTCGCCGTTTTCGCAGCCAGAATTACCCGCCGGAAGGATTATTCCCGGCTGACCGGACATTTCAATTATCCCTCATTCCTTTGAATGACCAGACGGGGCAGATCGGTTTTATGGTATTCGATACCGGCCATCTCAATTTATACGGTGCAATTGTTCAACAATTGGGCAGCGCCCTGAACACGGCCCGGTTATACCGCCAGGCAACCGAAGCCCGGCGGGCTGCCGAAGAAGCCAACCGACTGAAAAGCCGCTTCCTTTCCACCATCAGCCACGAATTACGTGCGCCGCTCAATTTGATTGTTGGCTTGAGCGGATTGATTCTTGAGGAGAATGATGAGCAAGCCGCTGGGCTGCCCGAATCCATCCGGCGCGATATTGAACGTGTCCATGCCTATGCCCAACACCTGGGGGGCTTGATTGGGGATGTGATTGACCTGGCATCCAGTGGTGCGGGTCAACTGCGTTTGCAGTACGAAGCGGTCAATCTGGGTGAAACTTTGCGGGTGGTGGCCGAAAGCGGCAATCAACTTGCGCTGGATAAGGGATTGAACTGGCGTGCTGACATTCCTGAAAACGGCCCATGGGTTTGGGGAGACCGCATCCGCCTGCGGCAAATAATCCTCAATCTGGTCAATAATGCCATCAAATTCACCTCAGAAGGTGAAGTAAGCCTTTCTGTTTCAACATACGATGGCAAGGTGTGTATAGCAGTGAGAGATAGTGGCCTGGGCATTCGTCCCGAGGAACAGGTAAAAATCTTTGATGCCTTCTATCGTTCTGAACGCAGCATTGAAGGCGGTTACACCGGTTTGGGATTGGGTCTGGCGATTTGTAAGACACTGGTTGAGATGCACGGCGGGCAGATAGAGGTTAATTCGAGCGGTGTGCCGGGGGAGGGTACAACTTTTGTGGTTAAATTGCCCGAAATACTGCCTCCCCAAATGCATGCCCCTTCCGTTTCATCTGCATTTCTTACGGAAAAAAACATCCTCCTCTTATTTCAAGTGGCTGAAGATCGTCGGCATCTGGCAGAAGCTCTACGCAAAGAAGGTGTGTGCCTGATTCAGTCACCACTCAATCAACCGGCGGAGTGGCAGGCGCGATTGGCGGTTAACCCGCCGGATGCCATTATTCTGGATATCAAAGACGAATCTGCGATGGCCTGGCGCGTTATGAAAATGATCAAAAGTATGCCATCAGCACAAGAAATCCCTGTCGTGTTTTACAGTGCTTCCACGCAGGGTGAAACAATTCTCAATCTGGATTATTTGACCAAACCCATTGAACCAGAGATATTACTTCGTGCTCTTGACCAGCACCTGACTCTTTCAGAAACACCGGCGCAAACTGTGCGAACGTTTCTGATTGTAGATGATGACGTGAACGCCTTGGAGATGCACGCGCGGATAATTCGGCTGCACTCACCCGCAAACCGGGTTTTGGCCGCGCTAAACGGGCGTGAAGCACTTAATATCCTGCTTAAGGAAAAAGTGGATCTGGTTCTTTTAGATTTGCAGATGCCGGAAATGGATGGGTTTGCCGTGCTGCAAGCCATGCGAGAAGCGCGATGGGCGCACAATATTCCGGTTATCGTCATCACCGGTAAAGATCTTACGGAAGAAGATATGGCACGCCTGAACCAGGGGGTGGCGGTGGTTCTACAAAAAGGGTTGTTTGCCACCGATGAAACCATTGCGCATATCGGTGCAGCGTTGGAACGCAAACGCCGGCTTAGCGTAGAAGCCCAACGCCTGGTGAGGCAGGCCATGCTGTTTATCCATGAACATTACGACCAGCCGATTACGCGCAGCGAGATTGCGAGTTATATCAATATTGCTGAAGATTATCTAACCTTTTGTTTCCGGCAGGAGTTGGGCACCACTCCCATCAAGTACTTGCAGCGTTACCGCATTCATCAGGCTAAAAAATTATTGAAAGAAAGCGGGTTAAGTGTTACCGAAATTGCGTTAAAGGTCGGTTTTAGCGACAGCGGCTATTTCAGCCGGGTTTTTCATCGCGAAACCGGTCTCTCGCCTGAGGCCTTCCGGCGCGCCTGATTGGCTGCTTCTCCGCCGGCGGAAAACAACCGCCAGTTGCTTTGCACTGCAATTCGGGAAGAACGGCGGAAATGGGATTCTGACCGGATTGTTTTCATTTCTATGTTTTATCCACCCGTTTCGCGCTTTTCTCCATGACCAGCGAAGGGCAATTCCTTACAATGAAATAAAGCATATTTTCGTCCCAGCCATCTATCCCACCTACTTTCAAATCTATATAAGGAGAAGCAACCAATGTCCAAAAAACTGTTTCTGTTTTTGAGCCTGATGGTGGTGTTTGCCACTCTTCTGGCTGCCTGCGCCTCTCCGGCAACACCTGCCGGCGATAGCGGTCAACCGCAAGCGACCACTGCCAGCGGTGAAGAGACCGCGCAAAAAGTGACCTTGCGTGTGCTGGTTCACCAAAACCCGCCCATGGTGGCGTTCATGGAATCGTTCAACCAGCAATTCCAGGATCGCCACCCCAATATTACGGTGGACATGTCCATTGTGAACGCCAACGACCTCAGCACCGTTTCGCAAACCCGCCTGTCTGCAAATGATATTGATGTGCTGGATATTTTTGGATTTGCCAATGGTGCCCAGCCATACATGAAGCAGGTGGATCCGCCCAACTGGCAGCAATTAATCGAGGCTGGGCTGCTGATGGACCTGACCGGTCAGGATTTCCTCCAATATTATGACACCCCAACCATTAATGATGCGGGTTCCTACAACGGCAAAGTTTACGCGATCAATCTAGGGCGTGTGATTTACAGCGGCATTTTCTACAACAAAAAACTCTTTGAAGAATACAATGTCACTGTTCCCACTACGTGGTCGGAACTGGTTGCGGCTTGCGAAACCTTTAAGGCTGCTGACATTCCCTGTATGACTGCTGGAGGTAAGGACGGCTGGCCAATTTTCGTTGGTGCTTACGGTCTGCTGGGAGCGATATATCCAGATCAGGCAGCACTGGTCGAAGGATTGTGGACCGGTACGATCAAATGGAATGATGAAAAATCACTGGAAATGTGGCGAAAGATGCAGGTTTATGCCCGCGATATGATGGAGGAAGGGGCGAGCGGTATTGCAGGCGATGCTGCGCCGGGCAGGTTTGCCTCCGGTGCTGTGGCAATGTTCCCCGGCGGCAGCTGGTACGCACCTGCGATCGAAGCCGCTCAACCCGATTTCGACTGGGGATACATCCCCTTCCCCGGCTCTGATAATCCCGAAGACAACAAGTACTGGTTTGGCAAGTATGATCAGGGTTGGGCAGTTGCTGCCAATACCCCCAATAAAGAAGCCGCCTTGCTTTACTTGAAAGAATTTTCCGAGCCTGCCAATTATCAGGCGTTCGTGGACGCAGTTGGTTTTATCCCAACCCAGCCAACGGCTAAACTCAACACGAAAATTGGTGCTGAAATTGCTCCTTACCTTGCCAATTTCCGCGTAGGCTACGAGCAATACTGGGTTGCGCCGAAGGGTGCCGGTCAGTATGCCAACCCGTGGGCTTCGTACTTCAAGCCGTTCGGTACCTTCGATGACCCGCAAGAGCTGGCCGATAAAGTTCAGGCTGACTTGCAAGCCGGGCTTGACGCAGTGAAGTAATCACCTAACTTCAAATGGGCTTCTTGCCACGGCAAGAAGCCCAGCCTTTTTTACAGAAAGGAATGTGTGCTGTCATGTCCTATCATTTTGGCCGCGGATGGTCGAAATTGACGCCCTACTTTCTGCTACTACCCGGGTTGTTCTTTTACTTTCTGATATCGTTGGGTCCTTCCATGGCAACCGCTATTTATTCATTCACGGATGCAACCGGTATCAAAGGAGCGCCAGTCCATTGGATTGGATTTGATAACTATCGAGAATTCCTCTTCATGGGACGGGCTTCACTGGACAATCTGGATGCCCTTAAACGAACCTTGATATTCAGTTTTATGGTCACCACCGTTCAATTTACACTCGGTTTGATTGTGGCGTTGATTGTCAACCAGAGACTTAGGTTTTCGAATATCTTTCGCACCATTTACTTTATGCCGGTCATCCTGGGTGTAGTGATTCAAGGCCTTATGTGGTCACTGTTCCTCTTTCCGATTGGCGGCCCGGTGGCAAAATTGTTGGAAGTCTTTGGTATGCGTTCCGAATTTTTGGGAGGTCAACCCGCTGAAGCTTTTGCGTGGGTTACTTTCATTCAAATTTGGGCTAACCTGGGAATCACAATGATGATTTTCATCGCCGGCTTACAAACCATACCAAGCGAACTGTACGAAGCCGCACGTATTGACGGTGCTAGTGCGTGGCAGGTTTTTACCAATGTGACCTGGCCGCTGCTTACCCCGAGCGTGAATACGAACCTGTTGCTTAATACCATCGGCAGTTTACAAGCCTGGCAGTTATTTCTAGTGTTGTTAGGATACCGAAACGGCACCCAGGTTCTTGGTTATCTCATCTATGCCACCGGTTTTGGTCAAACATCCGGCAGTGTTACCACCAGCTTCCGGCAGGGTTATGCAGCTGCCGCTTCAATTGTATTGTTCCTGCTTGTGCTGGTAATTGGCATGACTCTGCAACAACTTTTACAGCGCAGAGAAAAGAGGATTTTAGGATGAGTACTTCAACTTCCAAAAGCCTTGCCTTTCGAAGAATTCGCTGGGGAATAATTGGATCCTATGCAGTGATGATTTTTTTCGCCCTGCTTTATATTGGGCCATTGCTAATGCTGGTCAATACGTCACTCAAAACCATGCCTTCGTTTATGAAAGATGCCACCTCGCTGGCAACGGAACTTCACTGGGAAAACTTCAGTGAAGCATGGACTAAGGCAAATTTCCCCAAGTATCTACTGAATTCTGTTCTTTACACGTTCTCAGCCACCACTATTTACATCCTGGCGGCTGTTTTTGTGGCTTTTCCGGTTGCACGCGGATATGTCAAATATTCTGGAGCGATATTGACTCTCTTTGTCATTGCTCTGTTTTTGCCTCCCGCATTAATTCCGCAATTCCAGCTCATCCTTAATTTAGGGTTATATAACAATCCGATTGGCTATATCATGCTTTTCATAGTCAACCCGATAGGGATTGTGATTCTAGTTAATTATATTAAAACCATTCCGAAAGAATTAGACGAGGCGGCTGCATTGGATGGTTGTGGATACGCTCGTTTTGTGTGGACGATTGTGATGCCGCTTATTAGACCGGCCATTGCTACTGTGATCGTCCTGCACGCTATTGGCATTTGGAACGAGTTGATAGCCCCGACCATTTACCTGACCAGCAAGGAATATTACCCGATCACGCGCGGTTTGATTGTGTTTCAGGGCGTTTATGGCAGCAACTGGCCGACCTTGGCTGCTGCAGTTTTGATGCTGACACTGCCGATGCTGGTGCTGTTCCTCTTCCTGCAACGCTATATTGTCTCAGGTTTAACCGCTGGTTCGGTCAAGGGATAAACTCTACAGGAATTCGCAATGAAATATACCCATGCGTTTTTGCTCTTTTTGTTTGGCTGTTTGATGGTGTTGAATGTGGCAGGATGTGGCCTCCTTGCTCCATCCACAGCCGCTGCTACCCCAATTCCAATCCTGGATGGCTGGACATTACGCTGGCACGATGAATTTGATGGCGATCAGATCAATACTGCCAATTGGACTTATGACATTGGAGGGCATGGCTGGGGCAACGGTGAAATGCAATACTACACCGACCGCCCCCAAAATGCCCGCCTTGAAAACGGATATCTGGTGATTGAGGTGCATCAGGAAAAGTATAACGGCTCCTATTACACCTCTGCTCGTTTAAAAAGCGAAGGATTGCAGGAATTTCAATACGGTCGCATGGAAGCCCGATTGAAAGTGCCGGAGGGAAAAGGTTTTTGGAGCGCTTTCTGGATGCTGGGCGCGAATTTTAGTGAGGTCGGTTGGCCGGATTGTGGAGAAATTGACATTATGGAATACATCGGCAAAGAACCGGACCTGATTCTGGGTACACTGCACGGGCCGGGGTACTCTGGTGCGCTGGGTATCAGTAAATGGAATCGCCAAACCTACAACATTGCCGATGATTTTCATACTTATGCAATTGAATGGGATGAAAACCAGATTACCTGGTTCTATGATGGCGAAGCATACCATACGGTAACACGGGAGGATGTCGGCAACCGTCCATGGGTCTTTGATAAGCCGTTTTTCTTTATCATCAATCAAGCGGTTGGCGGCACATTGGGCGGCATGGTCAGCCCGCAGACGGTCTTCCCGGCTCAATATCTGGTGGATTACGTGCGCGTCTATGAAAAACAACCCTGAAACGCTTTTCTTCGATGATTTCACTGCTCCGCATCTCAATCGGGATGTGTGGAATGTAGAGGTTACGGGCAGTATTTACAATAACGAACAGCAAGCCTACATTGACTCGCCGGAGACGGTCTATATTTCGCATAGCGAAACGGATTCCAAAGGTGCACTGGTTCTGCATGCACGTTACCAACCCGGCTTTGGCACACCGCAAGGCAACCGCTTCGATTTTGTTTCCGGCCGCATTCATACGCGCGGCAGATTGACCTTTCGGTATGGGCGCGTCTCGGCCCGCTTGAAGATACCTGCTATTGAGGGAGCCTGGCCGGCCTTTTGGGCGCTCGGCACGGAGGGGGCGTGGCCGGGCTGCGGCGAAATTGACATTATGGAAGCGGTCGGTGAACCCGACTGGGTCAGTGCCGCCGTCCATGGAGAGAATTACTTCGGCGAGGGGGCGCTGGTTAATAAAAAATACTTCCAACCACCCGCGAGTGTTGCCGAATGGCACATTTACACCGCCGAGTGCGCTCCTGACCATGTGTGCTTCTATGTGGATGATGAGTTGATCTACCGGGTTACCCGTCCGATGGTGGAGTTCTTTGGAGAATGGGCTTTTGATAACGAAAAATTCCTGATCCTCAACCTTGCGCTGGGCGGCACTTACCCCTTCAAAACCAACGGTATCCGTGAACCCTATTACGGTTTGCCAGAACAGACCGTGCGGGCCATTCAAAACAATTTGGCGCGCTTTGCGGTGGATTGGGTCAAAATTACCACGCTGTGAGCGCGATGGAGTGTGAATCAATGACCTCAAATTATGCCCCTACTTACATCGGTGAAACATTACTCACGCCCCCACCGGCTGAACCCATTGGGGGGTATGTGACCCTGCTCGGTGAGTCTTTTTACAAGATTCAACATTATGATGCCATGCCGCCTTTTTTTATGAGTATCGTTAGCGGAGCCGACCACTGGATGTTTATCGCCTCCACCGGTGGGCTTACAGCTGGCAGAATTAACGCGGAGTCGGCGTTTTTCCCCTATTACACCGAGGATAAACTCACCGAAAACAGCGAGAACACAGGTCCAAAAACAATTTTCCGTGTAACCCGCGGTGCGCAAACCTGGCTTTGGGAACCATTTTCAATTCGCCAACAGGGGCAGTATCACGTGGAGCGCAATATTTTTAAGAATGTGCCGGGAACAGCACTGATTTTTGAGGAAATTAATCATTCGCTAGAACTGGCTTATCGGTATGCATGGCGAACCGGTGATCGTTTCGGTTTTATCAAAACCTCATGGCTGCGCAATTTTAGCCACTTGAAAACACCTTGCGAAGTGGAGCTGCTGGACGGGTTTCAAAATATTCTTCCTCCCAATATCAGTACTGCCACTCAAAATGTTTTCAGCTGTTTGCTGGATGCCTACAAGCGAAGCGAATTAGATGACGAAACCTGTCTTGGACTTTTTACGCTCAACTCTCGGCTGACCGATCTGGCTGAACCCAGCGAATCGCTGGCGGCAAACACAGTCTTTCAGGTTGGGTTAAAACCACTGGGGGTTCTGCTTTCTTCGACACAACTGGATACTTTCCGGTTTGGAGGATGTATTGAACCGGAAAATGAGGTGCGTGGTGAGCGTGGAGCGTATTTTGTTCATGCCAGTCTGCATCTGGAGGCGGCTTCAGAAATTTTCTGGTATCTGGTTGCTGATGTGAATCAGGACCATGCTTCGCTGGCTCGTTTGCGCGATTTCCTAAAATCTCCGCTCGAAGCACAAAAGGAGGCCATCGAACAGGATATTGACTTCAATACCTTTAATTTGCAAAAGATTGTTGCCTGCGCGGACGGCTTACAAGTTTCAGAAAATATACTGGCAAGTGCTCATCATTTTTCTAATGTATTATTCAATATCATGCGTGGGGGAGTCTTTGCAAATTCATATTGGATTGATAAAACCGACCTGCTCGATTTTGTGCGCAATCACCAGCACAATCTGCCTGAAGAAAATATCTCCTTTTTTGCTGCTTTACCGGAAAAAATCCATCTCTCCGACCTGCACAATCGCATTTCCGAAGTCACCTCTCACAACCTGCATCGCCTGCTGAGTAATTATCTGCCCCTGACCTTTAGCCGCCGACACGGGGATCCCAGCCGACCATGGAATCGATTTTCCATTAACATCAAAAAAGATGATGGCTCCAGGCGGTTGGACTATGAAGGCAACTGGCGGGATATTTTCCAGAACTGGGAAGCACTGGTTTATTCGTTTCCTCAATTTACTGAAGCAATGATAAGTACTTTCTTGTGCGCCACTACTGCCGATGGCTACAATCCTTACCGCATCAACCGCGCCGGCCTGGATTGGGAAATTCCCGAAGAGGGCAACCCGTGGGCAAACATCGGCTACTGGAGCGATCATCAAATCATTTACCTGCAAAAGTTAATGGAGGCCAGTGATCGTTTTCACCCCGGTGCACTCCGCCAACGGTTTCATCAACCGCAGTTCAGTTATGCAAATGTTCCATACCGCATCAAACCCTACCGCGAATTATTGCAAGACCCCTATAACACGATTGTTTTCGACCATGACCTTCATCAAAAAATTGAAGCAATGGTGGAACAGCACGGCAGCGATGCGCGCCTGCTGCGCGCTGCGGATGGGCGGGTGGTGCACGCCACGCTGACCGAAAAACTACTCACCCTGCTACTTGCAAAACTGGTCAACTTCGTCCCGGAAGGCGGCATCTGGATGAACACCCAGCGCCCGGAATGGAACGATGCCAACAACGCGCTGGTGGGGCGGGGACTTTCGGTGGTCACGCTGGGTTATTTGCGCCGTTTCCTCGCCTTTTTCCGCCGCTTAGTGGAGGATGAACGGGGGGCTTTTACCCTGCACGGTGAGGTTGCCGACCTGTTTGCCAGCATCAGCCGGGTACTTGGGCAATTCTACCCGCTTCTGGAAGGTGGATTCAGCCCTGAACAGCGCCGTGAGATGATGGACGCGCTGGGAGAAGCCGGCAGTGCCTACCGCGAGTTGATCTACAAGCATGCTTTCAGCGGAAGGCTGAGCCAGTTACCGGCGGGCGAATTACAGGCCTTCCTCCGCGTGGCGCAGGATTTTGTGGAACACAGCCTGCGCGCCAACCGGCGTCCGGACGCGCTGTACCATTCTTACAACCTGCTGCGGCTTGAAAACGGCCGCGCCTGCGTTGACCGCCTGTACGAGATGCTGGAAGGTCAGGTGGCGATTCTCTCTTCCGGCTTGCTGAGTGGTGAAGAATCGCTGGCTCTGCTCCGCAGCCTGCGGGAAAGTTCGCTCTATCGCCCCGACCAGCACACTTACATTCTTTACCCCGACCGGGTGCTGCCTTCTTTCCTGAAAAAGAATACCCTGCTGCCCGAACAGACCAGCCATTTGAAATTGCCGGTATTGTTGGTCGAAAAACAGGATGGTACGCTTTTCACCAGAGATATACACGGGATGTATCACTTCGCCAGCACTATACGGAATGTTCGAGACGTACACAAGGCACTGGAAGCGCTTAAAAGCCGGCCGGATTACGCCGCGCTGGTGGAAGAAGAAGGCGTGGCCATTCAGAATTTGTTTGAAAGCACCTTCCGCCATGCCGAATTTACCGGCCGTTCCGGCACTTTCTTTGCCTACGAAGGGCTGGGCAGTGTCTACTGGCACATGGTTTCAAAACTTTTGCTGGCCGCGCAGGAAACCGCCCTGCGCTTTCAGCATGAGGCATCGGCTGAGGGACTGCGGACGGCCTACCGCGAGATCCGCGCCGGGCTGGGATACCAAAAAACCCCTGCCGAATACGGCGCTTTCCCCACCGACCCCTACTCACACACCCCCAAAGGCCACGGGGCGCGACAGCCCGGCATGACCGGCATGGTGAAAGAAGAAATTCTCACCCGTCAGGCGGAAGTCGGCCTGCGCTTTGAAGAGGGGCGGTTGGTCTTTGATCCGTATCTGCTCGACCGCAGCGAATTACTTTCTGCACCGCGCACCTACACCTATATGGATGTTTACGGTGAACAGCAAACCCTGAACCTTCCGGCCGGCACGTTGACTTTTTTCGTCTGCCAGACGCCGGTTAGTGTGCAATTCGGCGAGCGAGATGAGATTGAAATTCACTACACCGATGAAACCTCCCGCCAGCTGGCGGGCCGCCGCTTAGATGAGGATACCAGCCGGCGCATCTTCTGGCGGGACGGCGAAATCAAGCACCTTGTGGTGACTTTTGGTTAATAGGTGTGGTTAGTTATAAATAATAGAAGTAAAAATTCATTCCTTAAAACGTTATAGTCAACCCGCCGTCCACCGTCAGTACCTGACCGGTGATGTAGGTGGCATCCGGGCCGGCGAGGAAGTACGCCACCCCGGCAATTTCCTCCGGGCGGGCGGCACGGCGCAGGGGCAGGTGATGCCCTTCAACATAGTTGCGCCGGAACCACTCGCTTTCCAGTTCGTTGACGCCGTTGACCACGCTCATCGGGGTATCCACAAAGCCGGGCGCAATGGCGTTGACCAGAATGCCGCGTCCAGCCAGTTCGAGCGCAAGCGCGCGGCACAACTGGTTGATGGCGGCTTTGGCCATGCTGTATGCGCTGGCGCCGCGCTCGGCACGCTCGCCGTGAATTGAAGTGATGTGAATGATCCGTCCGCCGTTGGTCATATAACGGGCGGCCAGCCTTGAAAGGCACAGCGCACCGTTGACCATCGTATCAAATGGAGCGCGCCACTCATCCAGCGGGTCGGCAAGGGCATCCACCGTTTGAAATACCCCGGCGCAATTGACCAGCACATCCAGTCCCCTCCAGCTTTGCCGGATTTGTTCCTCCAGCCGCTGAATGGTGGCCGGATCGGCGTAGTCGCCGGCGCACAGGAAATGATCTCCGGCGGGCAGTACGTTGAGCAATTCCTGCAACAGGTGTTCGCGGCGGGCCAGCAGGCCGACATTCCAGCCCTCGCGGGCAAAGCGCAGCGCAGTTGCCCGGCCAATTCCCGAAGAAGAACCGCTGATCAGCACATTTCCGGCCATGGGGAAAATCCTCCCTCGAATGAGTGATGGGGAGGATTATACCGTGAATCGGCCGCCGGCAGACCGGGCGCACATGGGGTGCAGGCCGGCGGTAGCACTTTTCATGCGGCAGGGGTCACCAGAAGCAGCAAAATCCAGGCCAGGTATAATTATGAAGATGAAATTCCTCTTCGATTGACAGAAAATCGGTGTGGTAATATACTTTATATCATGTCATTTGTCCGTGTCTTTTGACAAACGGGAGATCAACTATGGCGCGTGAACCTGTCAGTGCTGAAGCCGTGGCGCAGGCGATTTTAAGGCGCATCAACAGCGGGCTTTACGCCCCCGGTGACCGCCTGCCGCCGGTGCGTAAATTGGCACAGGAAATCGGCTCCAACCGTAATACGGTCAATAAAGCCTATCAGATGTTGCTGGATATGGGAGTGATTGAACTTTCAGCCAGTGGCTGGCACGGCTATACCGTGCGGCGCAGTGAAGGCGGGCAGACCAAAACTAAAAGCGAACTGCTGGATTATTTCTACAACCAGTTTGTCGAACTGGTCTGGCAGGGGATGGCTGCTGGTCTTGCCTCGGATGAATTGATGGAGATACAACGCAGAGCAGTTTGTGAGGTGTATGCCCAAAGTATGGTGGATTTGATTTTTTACGAATGCAACGACTACGATACCACAGAGATGGGCAAACGCCTCAACGAAGTGCTCAACCTGCCAGTGGAGTATAAGAACATATCGCATTTTTATAAAAACCCAGCGGCGGTGTTGAAAAGCAAAGACCTGATTATCACTACCTATCATCATCTGGCGGAATTGACCAGCGTTATCCGCCAGCAAGGTTTTCCGGCGAGTAAAATCGTCGGAATAGATACACGCCTGACGGCCGACTCGCTATTGAAAATTGCGCGGCTTCCCAAAAACCGCATCGCGGTGATATGCACCAATCAGAACACAGCCCACACGATCAAACACACGTTATATGGTTATCGTCCGGAATGGCAGATCGAGGCGATGGCTGCTGATGAGCCGGAAGCAGTACGTCAATTGGTTGAGTGGTGCGACCATCTGATTGTTACTCACACCAGCGCTGATCAGATTCAGGCATGGACCGGACGTATGCCGGACGTGGTGGTCAATTTTCAAATCGACGAGCAGTCCATTGCCTTTCTAAATCAACGTATTCAGCAGATACGGATGCAAAAACTACCGGTTGGGGCTCAGGGCAAGGCACAGGCAGACGGGGTCGGCAATGAGTGAGCAGGTGCTGTATTTTGGGGAAGCGAACGGTTTTATTGCGTGTAGCCATTTTGTTGATCGATTAAAACTTATTCAAATCCATTCAAACTCAAAAAACTGGTTACTTCGAGACTTTCCTTCTGGTTTATTTGGTGTGCAGGTGAATGGCACATTCTATACCTGCGAGAAGGTGAAATTTAAAGGCGTCCAGCGCTTCCAGCCACAAGCCGGTCTTGAAGAAAATCATGTTTTCTTTGATGTTGATGGGTGGGGGATTGAATATATCCTGCGTTATTATACCGGTCAGGCTGTATTCGAGTTGCAACCCGTCATTCATAATTGGCGAGAGGATGAAGTCCTTATTGAGCGGGTTGATTCGCTTGATTTAACCCTGCCAGCCGAGGGGTTGAATATACTGGGCTACAAGGGAAATTGGGGCAGCGAGTTTGAGCCGTGCCATTTTAAACCCTATCAGCATTTTGTGCTGGAATCTCGGAGTGGACGTTCCTCGAAAGGCTTTCACCCCTTTACAGTGTTTTCGCTGGGGGAGGGACAAATGCTGGCGATCAGCGTAGCGTGGTCGGGCAACTGGGTACTGCGCTTTGATCCCTTGCCCGGTGGCGGTCTGCATCTAAGTGGTGGTTTGCACGACTGGCAGTTTTCCAAACACCTGCAAACCGGCCAATCGCTGAGCGGTGCGCCGCTGGTGCTGGCGCTAGGCCGGGACCTGAACGAAATCTCCCGGCACCTGGCGCGGGTTGGGCGGCGATACTGGTACCCCTCCAACTCGCTTTCGCGGCAACTGCCGGTAGAATGGAACCACTGGTGGCCGTATGAAGATGTCGAGATCAACGAGGAGGTTTTCCTCGCCAACGTTGAAAAAGCCGCCGAACTGGGTTTTGAAGTGTGTACGCTGGATGCCGGCTGGTTTGGCCCGGCAGATGCAGAAACCTTCTGGTACGATTATCGTGGCGACTGGCATCTGGTCAATCGAAAGCGTTTTCCACGAGGAATCCGTTTTCTGGCCGATCGAGTACATGACCTCGGCATGAAATTTGGCATCTGGTGCGAGATTGAAGCCCTGGGAGAGCGTGCCACCCTTTCCCGTGAACGCCCGGATTTGCCCGCTCTGCGCGACAGCAAATCGCTGGGCTATATTTGCATGGGTAACCCGGCGGTGCAGGAATGGGCTTACCAGACGCTGGCGCGGTTGATACGCGATTTCGGCGCGGACTGGATTAAAGTGGACTTCAATCTTGATCCCGGTGCGGGCTGCAACCGCAGCGACCACGGCCATCAGGAAGGTGACGGTCTTTATGAGCATTATCAGGGGTACTATCGGGTACTGAAGCGTATCCGCGAGGAATTTCCCGAGGTGGTGTTGGAAAACTGCTCATCGGGCGGGCTGCGAATTGACTTAGGGATGCTGCGCCAGACTCATGCTACCTTCCTCTCCGACCCGGACTGGCCGGTGCATGATCTGCAAATTTTCTGGGGTGCCAGCACCATGCTTGCCCCCAACACCCTGCTGCACTGGACGTACAGCCACTGGCGCAATACCGACCCGCCGCCATATCAGCGTTTTGATCCTTTCGACTCCCAATTGACCCGAGCTAAATGGGATTATTACACACGCATTTCGATGCTGGGCTGGTACGGCATCTCCCAAAAACTGATCGAAATCCCGGCATGGCTGGCCGAGCGCATCCGCCAGCACAACCGCCTGTACCAGCGCGAGGTGCGCCGTTTTATTCGCGAGGCCGATTTGTACCGTCTGACCGACCAGCCCCGCCGCAGCGGGATCGGCGAGCGCTGGGCGGCTTTCCAGTACAGCCTGCCGGATGCGGATGAGCATTTGCTGTTCGTTTTCCGGCTACCCGGAGGCGAGAAGCAGCGCGTCATCCGTATGCAAAATTTGCAACCCGAACGGCTCTACACCCTTCGCGGTTTGGAAGGTGAGATGGAAATCCAGCAACAGGGGGAGAGCCTGATGAGAGATGGGCTTTTCATTGACTTTCTCAACGAAGAAGAATCACTGCTTTTGAAAATAAGTTGATAATTCGGTTGCATACAAACTAACGAGGTACAGAAAATGAACAACTTGCAAACAATGCGTATAGCCAATATAAATATCACCATCGAAAAGGCAAAAGAAATCCAATTTCCAAGTGCTGCTGACTGTAACAGCCCTTGCTGGTGGCGGGAAGGTGAATTGCGCGTATTAACCTCCACCGGCCATCCCGTGCTTTCAGCCGGCGAGGACCTCTACCATCTCAACCGCATCGGTGAAATCATCTACACAGCCTGGCGGGACGGGGGCAGGTGGATCGAATCAGTTTACCCCGATGAAGACGGTACGCTGTATGGCTGGTACCACAATGAACCAGCCCACTTAATTGGTGAAGAATATCAGCAGGGACGTCAGTTTCGGCTGACAGCACCGATGATTGGGGCAGTGGTCTCACGCGATAATGGTGCCACCTGGGATGATTTAGGCATCATCCTCAATGGAGGACCGGAAACGCTCAACCTTGAACAGCACAATTACTGGTTTGCAGGCGGAAACGGTGATTTCAGCGTCATCCTTGACCGCGAACGGCGTTATTTTTATTTTTTATTCGGAACGTATTACCGCGATGTAACCCAGCAAGGCATCTCGATTGCCCGAATGCGCTTTGAAGACCGCGCCTGCCCGGTCGGCCGGGTGCAGAAATGGCATAACGGCGGCTGGAATGAACCCGGCCTGCTCGGCAAGGTGACCCCTGTCATCCCGGTCAATGCCGACTGGTACAGCCCGCAGCCGGATACATTCTGGGGGCCTTCTGTCCATTGGAACCGCGCCATCCAGCAGTATGTCATCCTGATGAACCGCGCCGTTGACCGGCGCTGGGCGCAGGATGGCATTTACATCAGCTTCACTCCCGATTTGAGCCGGCCGGACAGCTGGACCCCGCCGGTCAAAATTCTGGATGAAAAAGGCTGGTACCCGCAGGTAATAGGACTGGAAGCGGGAGATACAGACCACGAGGCCGGCAAGTCGGTGCGCCTTTTCATCCACGGCATATCGCGTTACATCCTCCACTTCTCATAAAGAGGTAAATTTATTCCTTCACAGCACCGAGCATGATGCCGCGCACAAAGTAGCGCTGCAAGAAGGGATAGATCATCAAAATCGGGATCATTGCTACGAACAATTTCGCAGCATTGAGCGTGGCGTTTGAAAGTTTAGCCATCAGTTGTGCCTGCCCGCCGTGCAGAATGGGACGGTCGGCGATAACCAATTGCTGGATATAAGTTTGCAGAGGATAGTTATCCGGGTTATTCATCAAAATCAGGCCGTCAAAGAACGAGTTCCAGTGGCCAACAATAGAAAAGAGGGTGATGGTAGCCAGTGCAGGCAGTGAGGTGGGCAGGTAAATATGCCAGAGCAGCTGCCATGGGTTGGCGCCGTCAATACGGGCAGCCTCGTCCAGTTCCTTAGGAATATTGCGGAAGAAGTTCATTAAAATGATGACATTCCAGATCGGTACTGCGCCGGGCAACACCAGCGCCCAGATCGAGTCGATTAATCCATAACCGGCAATGGTCAGGTACCAAGGCACGATACCTACGTTTAAGATCATGCCAAAGACAAACAACCACACAAACATCGTACGGCCCGGAAAGGCTTTTTCGTTGCGGGAGAGTGGAAAAGCAGTCAAAATAGCCAGACCAAAGTTGAGTAAGCCGCCCAGCACCACCCGCAGTACAGAGATGCCGAAGGCGCGCCAGAATTTGACATCTTTCAGAATGTACTCATAAGCCGTCAGGTTGAATCCAACCGGAAAGAGTTTAACCAGTCCACCGCTAACCGCCGCACGCTCACTCAGCGAGATGGCAAGGGTATTGATTAACGGCAAGAGCGTGGAAATGCCCAGTGCCAGCAGAAAAGCGGCAATTAACCAGTCCACAATGCGATCTTGCAGTCGTTTGGAATAGACCATGACGTTGAACCTCCTAAAAGATGCGGTAATTGGCAAACTTACCGGCTGTCCAGTACGATATACCGATCAGGATGAGTGAAACAACCGTTTTAAGCAACCCAACGGCAGTACCAATGCTGTATTGTCCCTGAATCAGACCAATACGGTAAACATAAGTATCCAGAATATCGCCGGTGGAGTAGACAATGGGGCTATAGAGGTTAAATATCTGGTCAAAACCAGCATTTAGCACATTACCCAGGCTAAGGCTGGCTACCAAAACGATAGTGGGCAGGATACCGGGGATTGAGATAAACCACATTTTTTGAAACCGGTTCGCCCCGTCCAGTTCAGCGACTTCGTAGAGCGTAGGATCAATCGTGGTAAGGGCCGCAAGGTAAAGAATCGCCTCGAAACCAAACTCTTTCCACACATCGCCGAGGATAATTACCCAAGGGAAAATATCCGGTCTGCCTAAAAAGTAAACCGGGCTGATGCCTAAAATACCTAAAAAGTCGTTGAGCAAGCCGTTCCGTGCCAGGATGGTGCGCAAGATACCTGCGAGAATCACCCACGAGAGGAAGTGCGGAAGGTACACCATTGTCTGCACAGCACGCTTGATGCGCAGGTAACGCAGTTCGTTGAGTAGTAGGGCAAAAATGATTGCTGACAGTTCTAACAGGATAATTTTCATTACTGCAATGAAAATTGTATTGTAGAAAACCTGACGCGCATCACGAACGCGGAAAATGTAAAGGAAATTATCTAATCCCACCCACGGTGAACCCTGAATACCCAGAGCAGGGTTAAACTTTTGGAAAGCGATGATGGAATAAAACAAGGGAACAAAGGTGAAGGCAAATAGCAAAACCAGTCCGGGCAGAATCATTGCATAATAACTGAAACGGTCCGAGTTTCTGCTCATGTTTTACCTCAAGGTTGGAAGGATTACATAAAAACCACTAAATTCTCATAGACCGGTAAAGAAAGTGGAGCAATTCTACCATTTCTCATCTGGAAGAATTGCTCCACTCAATCATAAATTTACTTCGGAAGGTCTCCTGCCGGAAATCCTGGAGAATATTTACTGGCTATTCATCTTGTCCAGCAAAGCCTGTCCACCACTGGCATACCAATCTTCTACGAATTTATCAAAATCATCCAGCGGACGGGCACCAGTCATAATTTGCAGGAAAGTTTCTTCTTCCATTTTCTTCAAAGCCGGCCAGTTCTGATCAACTGCCAGCACGCGGGCAGCTACCGGGTCTGTACGTACCTCATTATAACCCTGTGCGAGCAACAAGCCAGCCTCCAGGCGTGCCATGCGGGTTGCCCAATTTGAGGGATTACTGCGAGGATTGGCTACATCTGCTTTGATTTGTTCAAATTCAACCTTCATTGCTTCACCGAAGGTGCTGGGATCCAATTCACCGTCCAGGGCGGCTTTATACTCACGGGCCATACGTTCAACCACATACGGCTGTTCGATCAGGAATGGGATGGGGAAGAGCAGATTCCAGATTTCGTTGAAGTTGGGGTAGTACTGAGGGGCGTTGTTCAGACCATAACTTAGGTCATTTTGAACATTCAAAATTTTGAGGGCTACTTCAGGATGTGGATAGCCTTTGCGCACCACCACAAAGCTGTAAGTGTAGTCACCCATCGAGAAGGTCTGGCCGCCGTTTTTATCCTGAATCAAGTAGGGCCACCAGTCCGCGTTCGGGTCGTTGGTCAGGGAGTCAACCAGCGGCCACCACGGAATCCACCAGGGACCCATCATAATGCCGGATTTACCAGAAACAGGAATTTCGTTTGATTTGCCGCCGTCTTTGGTTGCAAACTCAGGGTCAATCAGCCCTTCCTCGTACCAGCGGGCAATCAGTGCGAGGGCTTCCTTTACTTCAGGCTGCAGTGAGCCGTAGATGATTTTGCCGCTACTGTCGCGGTAGAACAACTCGGGGAAGGCGCCGTATGCATTGAAGAAAGCATCAAAACCATGCAGGTTGCTGGGGACGTTGATCGGGTTCATTGAGCCGGTCAGGCCAAAGGTATCGGCTACACCATTCCCATCAGGATCCTGTTCGATGAAAGCGCGAGCAATATTCTCGATATCCTCAACCGTCTTGGGTGGCTCCAAACCGAGCTTATTCAACCAGTCACGGCGCACAAAGGCCATAATCGGTGCATCGGCTTGCGGCTGAACATTAGGAATCCCCATAATCTTGCCATTGATCGTGGCGGCTTGCAGGGCTACGCCTTTGGTCTGGCGGTAGTTTTCTAAAATATCAGCGTTGGCGTATTTTTCAATGTAGGGGGTCAGATCTTCGATGGCATCAGCCTCGGTCAATTGCTGTAACTGGATTGGATCTACAATCATCACATCGGGAATATCTTTACTGGCGATGGCCAGATTGAGTTTATCCAGATAAGCATCGCTGGTCACCACCCATTTGAAGGTTACATCAATGTTGAGCGTATCTTCGATGTACTTCAAGGCACGGTTATCCTCAATGGTCTCGCCAGCAGGCAGAGTACCGGCGCTTTCCTGTCCACCTTTTACCACAGAAACGGTGATACGTTCGTCATGGGGGCGGTATGGGTCAGTGTTACGCCACTCACCCCACTGATAGGCAGGTGTCTCTTCGACAGGCACAGCGGTGGGCAGTTCTGTCTCAGCGGGTGGTTGAGCGGGTACGTCTGTGGGAACAGATGTCGGCTGCGCCGGCGCTGCACAGGCCGAAAGAATGAGCGATAAACTGACCAAAATCAGGGCGAATTTCATCGTCCACTTCTTGAACATGGTTCCTCCGAAGAAAAAGTCAATTGGGGTCAACATTCTAAACTGCTGGCCGATCTGTTCGGCCGGTCATAATAAGTATGGATGGAGAAAGGAATGTTTTGACTGTTTCAAGTCTTTGGAAAGATCACCTCCTTGTGAGAATATATGTTTTAAATAAAAGAAAGAGTAGTTGTCATTTGTCGAAAGCCTTTGGACAACTACTCTAAGTATATAAAGAGCAATCAACCTTGTCAACCCTGAGGAAGGAGAATTAACTCCTCTTGAATGATTGAAAGAAGGGCGGGGGATGCTATTTGGGGAAAGCGTAATGCAATTTCTTCCAGCGTCAGTTCCAGCAGACTTTGCACCTCTGGCGAATCCACCTGACTGCCAAAGTAGCGGCGCAGCACGGCCGACCCCTGTTCATCCGCCAACACCTCTGCCAGCGTGGAATGTACCCCCAAGCGGGAAGTCTGCCGTTCGGCGGGCAGAAGGCGCACCGTCCCGCTCAAACGAATATCACGGCTGGAAGCACCGACCAGAATCTCGAACAAACCGCTTTCTGCTACCCAGCCGGGGACGGAGGGATCGTAGAACCAGAAGGCCTCGCGGTTCAGGCGCAGGCTGACGCGGCGGCTTTCGCCGGGCTGCAATTCCACTTTGGTAAAACCTTTTAACTCTTTGGAAGGGCGGGAGAAGCGGCAATGCACATCCCGCACATAAATCTGGGTAGTTTCCATGCCGGTCATCTCGCCAATGTTAGTAATACTAAAGGAAACTTCCACCTCTTCGCCGTCCCGAAACTCCGCCGGGGTTATCTGCAAGTCGCTGTACTCAAAACGAGTATACGAGAGGCCATGACCAAAGGGGAACAGTACCTCGCGTTCGACAAAATCATAATAGCGGTAACCGATGAACAGCCCCTCGCCGTACAGCACTTTGCCGTTCTCACCGGGGTAGTTGATGTGAGCCGGGTTGTCCGCCAGCCGGCGCGGGTAGGTGGTGGGCAGTTTACCGGAAGGACAGACATCCCCAAACAGGATGTCGGCGAGGGCGTTGCCCTGTTCCTGTCCGGCGTATCCCATCTGCAACACGGCGCTGACCTGTTCCAGCCACGGCATTTCGACCGGCGAGCCGCAGTTCAGCACCACCACCGTGCGCGGGTTGAGCGCGGCTACCCGGCGGATCAACTCGTCCTGTTCGCCCGGCAAGCGCATATCCAGCCGGTCAAAACCCTCCGATTCCCAGTCCGGCGTCAGCCCGGCGACGATGATGACGGCATCACTGCGGGCAGCCAGCGCCTCTGCTTCGCCCAGCAGGTCAGGCGGGTGGGGCGGCAGATAGCCCAGCCTCAGCCAGCCGGCCGGCTGGCGGCTGGCGGCGCGGTAGGTGATTTCCACCCGATACGGCTGGCCGGCGGTCAGGTCCACCTTCACCTGACGGGTGATACTCTGGGCCGGGCCGGAGCGGATTTGAATGAGCGGCTCGCCGTTCAGAGAAAAGTCGGTCTGGCCGGTCGCCTCCAGCCAGAAGGTATGCCGGCCGCTTTCCCGCGGAGTATATATCCCGCTCAGACGAGCGGAGATGCCGTGCAGAGAAAAATCATTCTCGGGAATCTCTCCAAAATAGAGGTTGGTTCGCCGAATCAGGCGGCTGTATAATGGATCACCATGCAAGTCAGAACCGTCGTAGATTTCCAACAGCCAGCCGGGCTGACCATCGGCAGTCTGCATGGCTTCCGCCTCGGGGTAAGGCGGGTAACGGCCGGCAAAAGCGCCGATGGCATATTCCACCGTCACCTCTTCACCAGCCCGGCCGCGGATGCCTTGGAGGGGCGAAACAGCGTAATAGGGGATGACGGTTGAACTGCCCCCGCCCATGATTTCGGCCCAGCGCGCATTTGACCCGATCACCGCAAGCCGCCGCACGTCTTTCAGCGGCAGAGCGCCCTCGTTTTTGAGCAGCACCATTGCTTCCTGCGCGGCACGGCGCAGCAGGCGGCGCTGTTCCGGCCTATCCAGCATCCCTTCCGGCGGGTGCTGCGGGTTCTCGAATCGTCCGCTGCGCAGCAGGGCGCGCAGCAGGCGGCGCACTTTGTCATCCAGCCCGGCTTGAGTCAGACTGCCCTCGGCTAAGGCTTTTCGGACCAGATCAGACCTCATCCAGCGCGCCGGTCCGGGCATTTCCAGATCCAGCCCGCCGGAGGGGACGGCTTCGCTGTACGTCCCGCCCCAATCCGATATGACCAGTCCATCATAACCCCATTCGCCTTTGAGGATGGTTTTGAGCAGGTAGTCATGCTGGCTGGCGTAATCACCGCGCACGCGGTTGTAGGCAGTCATCAGCGCCAGCGGCCGGGCATCGCGAATCGCCCGGCGGAAGGGTTCAAGGTACAACTCGCGCAGGGGGCGTTCCTCCACCTCGGCACTGATCGAAAAACGCTGGTATTCCTGATCGTTGCAGACAAAGTGCTTGATGCAGCAGCCCATCCCGCGGCTCTGCACGCCGCGGATGTAGGCAATGGCCATTTCAGCGGTCAGAAACGGATCTTCCGAAAAACACTCAAAATTGCGCCCGGCCAGCGGGGTGCGGTGCAGATTGACGGTGGGGGCCAGCAGCACATCCGCCCCTTTGGCGCGGGTTTCGTCTCCGAGCAATGCGCCGACCTGCTCAACCAGCGCTGTGTTCCAGGTGGCCGCCAGCGCCGTGCCGACCGGCGTACAGGCCGACAGGGTAGCCAGACTGCCCCACGCCCCGCGCGCGCCGTTGGGGCCGTCCGTGACTTTGAGGGAGGGTATGCCCAGCCGCTCGATGGGGCGGGTGTGCCAGTTATCCGCCCCGGCCAGCAGGCTGATTTTTTCTTCAAGGGTCAGTTGTTGGATGAGGGTTTCGATTTGAGGTTGCATGGTGGCGGTTCCGTTTCTTTATGAAAAGAATAAGATTATTGTCAAAAAGTTTATAGCAAAGAACTAATCTCTGACAAAAATGAAACTTTAACCATCTGATTAATTTAAAACATATTCCTCCGCATGAGCAGGTTTAATATACCTTGCCCCATTATTTCTGAGCAAAATCCAACTATACTTATTCTTCCAATCCTCTTCGCTTATCATGTCTTCACGCGGTACTAAATCCCCAATAAACGCCTCGCCCGAATCCAGTAACAATGAAATGGAATCTTCGCTGTGGCCATTCGTGTGTAAAACTTCACCTTCAATGCCGATATTCGCCAGCCATTGGCGAGATTGAGAAATTTCCATTATCGTGATTTTTGATAAATCGATTTTTTGATAAGGGATTTTCTTCCTATTGATTAAATTCTCCATCTCCGAAATGGCCTGAATTTGATTTTTAAACACAATCAATTGAACACCGTTATTGAGCAAAATGCCAGCCAGGCCGGCATGATCCATGTGAAAATGGCTCACAATTAACCATTGAATATTTTTAACTGTGTTGCCCTGTTCTTTTAAACCATCTTTATATGCCTTGTAGGTATCCGGCCAGCCGGCATCGAATGCTAACAAACCGCCACTACGGCTTTCGATAAAATAACAATTTGTACTTTTATAACGAATCTTAAAATTATTCATAAATTTACGATCAATCCTGATATAAAAGACTTCTTCGATGGATAATGGACAATTGTTTCATGAGAATTTTGTGTTAAACAAACCACTCCAAAAGTTTATTACTCTCCATCCTATCGCGGGTATTGTATCAAACTATTCTTAACAACAATGGAAAATTACCCGTTTTTCAAATGCCGGACTGTCTGTTCAATCAACCAGGTATCCAATTCAGAAATGTTTTCACTCATTCTTGCAGCCGCAACCACGGGCAACCAAAGAGCATATTCATGCTTACTGGCCGGTCTAAGAGAAAAGTAATGATTGAGATAGATGGTGTGGAAAAGGTGTACCATCCATTTGTAGAATGGTTGCTGAATTTGACGGGCTGCAGCACCCAAAAGGATAATTGTCGTGCGGGCCACATCGGCCACCGGGTTACCGAGAGTAGCATCAATCCAATCAATGATAAACTCCTTTTGAACCGTTATCAGAATATTGGCAGGATGAAAGTCCCCATGACATAACCGGTCGTCATCCGGTAGTTTTTGGAGAACGGCAAGAACTTTTTTACGCACGTCAGCCGGCAAACCAACGGCGTCATGTATTTTATTGATCAACCGTTCCCTTTGTGGGGGTACTTCCGACATAATAGTGCTGTCATGAATCAAGGCGTGGAGTTCGGCAGTTCTTCGAGCAAAATGGAAAATTCTCCACGGAGCAGCCGTCAAGCCGTCCGGCCACATCGGGAATCCATCTATCCGCTGGTAGATAAGCCCTATCCTGCCATTCATGTTCACGATTTCACCGGTAGCCGGCACGGGCAAACCACTGGTATGTATTAGATGAGAAATCCGAGCTTCGTATTTGATCTTTTCTTCCGAAACCCAATCATGGAAAAGTTTGACGATCCAGCCTTCATCCCACGCATAAATTTCTGCGGTGCGGCCTCGCGCAATTGGTTTGTTTGAGATAGTGATCATTGGATGGAATTAGACTCCGCTGCCTCTACTTCTTCGATTTTATAATTTTCGGTTATCTTTTACTCGAAATGCCACGATTTTACGAATCAAATTATAAGGTATGGGTTGATCCAATGGAAATTGAACGGCGCCTTTAGATGTTTTGAAGGGTGACAGTTCTTCTCTGAATTGATGAATTCCGTTAGGGGTAGGATAAAACCCAATGTGTTTTTTGAAGGCCGCAAAGTGAACCAGATTGCCGTTTAGGTAAAAGGTGGGAATTCCATAACGAATGCGCTCTTCAGCCAGAGGGGCTTCTTCTCGAATAATTTCTCTTATTTTCGACAAAATAATTTGTATTTCTTCAGGAAAACCCGAAATGTATTCAGTAATGCTTTTTGGCTCGGATGTATTCAAATTATTATCTCCATTTGCAAAAATGTCGCCGGATGATGAATATAACAAAGACAGGATAACATAAACCTCAATTCCATTGCAAGTTCCGCTGACTTTGCTTTTATAATTAGGCAGTTTTCTTTCTGGAAACTCCACTCCACTATCATTGAGGCATTCCCTATGACACAATCCCTTCCGTTCGATTGGGAAAATCCGCACATACAGGGTATCAACCGTTTGCCCATGCGCGCCAGCGGTTTTCCGTATCCCGATGAAGCCGGTGCGCGCACACGCCAGCCGCTCAACAGCCCGTGGGTAAGGCTGCTGGATGGTGAATGGCGTTTCCACCTTGCTGCCAATCCGTTCAACCTGCCGGGTGGCTTTGAACAGCCTGCTTTTGATGATGCCGGCTGGGATACGATTCAGGTGCCGGGTAACTGGATGATGCAGGGTTATGACAAACCGATTTACTGCAACATCCAGATGCCTATCCCACTCAACCCACCATTCGTTCCTCACGATGACAATCCCACCGGCCTCTATCGCCGTAACTTCGAGATACCGACAGCATGGGGAGACCGGCGGGTGATTCTGCGCTTTGACGGAGTCGAATCGGCTTTTTATGTCTGGGTCAACGGTCAGAAGGTGGGGTTCAGCAAGGATTCGCGCCTGCCGGCCGAGTTTGACATCACCGCCCTGGTTCAGCCGGGCCTCAATCAGCTGGCGGTACAGGTCATCCGCTGGAGTGACGGCTCTTATCTGGAAGATCAGGATCACTGGCGCATGGCGGGTATCTACCGTAGTGTCTGGTTATACAGTCTGCCGCTGCTGCACCTGTGGGATGTGTTCGCACGCCCGCTGGTCGGGGCAGATTACCGAAGCGCCGTGCTGGAGGTAGATGCGCTGCTGGGCGGAGACGGGGAACAGGCTGACGGTGCGCGGGTGGAAATGCAGTTATTCGACCCGCATGGTCATGCGGTATTTCCTGCCTATCAGTCCGTTGAATTTCATGCAGCGGCGGATCGCCAGCCAATGGTGTGCCTCAGCCAGTCGGTGGATAATCCATTATTGTGGTCGGCTGAAACACCGTACCTTTACACCCTGCTCGTGCGGCTGGTTGAACGGGACGGACAACCCTTGCAGTACTTTTCCTGCCGGCTCGGCTTCCGGCGGGTGGAAGTACGCGACCGCCAGTTCCTGATTAACGGGCGGGCCGTGCGTATCCGCGGCGTCAACCGCCACGAACACGACCCCCACCACGGCAAAACCCTCTCGCTGGAAAGTATGATTGAGGACATTCGCCTGATGAAGCAGGCCAACATCAACGCCGTGCGTACTTCGCATTACCCCAACGATGAACGCTGGTACGACCTGTGCGATGAATACGGCCTGTATGTATGGGATGAAGCGAACATCGAAGCACATGCGCTGTATAACCGCCTGTGCCATGACCCCGACTGGCGGGCTGCCTTTCTGGAACGCGGGGCGCGCATGGTTGAACGCGATAAAAATCACCCCAGCGTAGTGGTCTGGTCACTGGGCAACGAGACGGGTTACGGAGCCAATCATGACGCGCTAGCGGGCTGGATCCGCGCCTATGACCCGACCCGTCCGCTGCATTATGAAGGCGCTATCGCTCGAAATTGGGAGGGCGGGCATACCGCCAGCGATCTGGTCTGTCCGATGTACCCGCCGGTGGAAAAGATCCGCCGGTTTGGGTTAGAGTCAAGTGATCCACGCCCATTAATTATGTGTGAATACGCTCACGCCATGGGCAATTCGCCGGGTGGGCTGGGGGACTATTGGGATACCATTCGCACCACGCCCGGTTTGCAGGGCGGTTTCATCTGGGATTGGGTGGATCAGGGCTTGCTGAAACGAGATGAAAACGGCACACCTTACTGGGCTTACGGCGGTGACTTTGGCGACTTGCCCAATGACCGCAACTTCTGTATCAACGGAATTGTCTTTCCCGACCGCGTCCCGCACCCGGCCCTTTACGAGGTCAAGAAGGTTTACCAGCCGGTGCGGGTCAACCCGCTCGACCTGCGCCAAGGCTGGCTGGAAATCCACAATGACTACGACTTTCTGTCGCTGGCTCACCTGCGCGGCGAGTGGGAAATCGCTGTAGATGGGCAGGTCTGGCAGCGCGGCAGCCTGCCCCGCCTGACCACGCCGGCCGGCGAGCGCCAGCAGGTGCAGTTGAACTACCGCCTGCCGCCCTTGCAGGCCGGGCAGGAAGCCTTTTTGACAGTGCGCTTCCGGCTGGCGCAGGACGACAGCCCATGGGCAGCCGCCGGACATGAAGTGGCGTGGGAACAATTCCGTCTGCCTCTGGATGTGCCAATGACGCCCCTGCTGCTCAACGACCTGCCGCGTGTGGAGGTGGAGGAAAGCGGTCAACTGTTGCGCCTGTACGCCGGCCGCTTTGAGGCTGCCATAGACCGCTCCACCGGCTTCCTCAGCCATGTTGCTCTGGACGGCGTGCAGTTGATCGAGGACGGCCCGCGCCTGAACCTGTGGCGCGCCCCCACCGATAACGACGGCTTCAAATGGGCAAAGGATCACCGCGGCAAGCTGCTCGGCGAGTGGCTGGCGGCCGGGCTGGATCGTTTGCACCATCACTTAATCAGTATGGAGTGGACACACGCGCAAGGTGGCAGCGTCATCGTCCGCACCCAGCAGCGGGTCAAGGCGGAGGATGGGTCAAGCGGTTACGAGGTATTGAATGAGATGGCCGTTTTCGGCACCGGCTGCCTGCTCATGCGCATTCACGCCAAACCGTTTGGAGCATTGCCGGTTTTGCCGCGGCTGGGAGTGCAGTTGACCCTGCCGCCCGGTTTTGAGCAGTTCTGCTGGCTGGGGCGCGGCCCGCATGAATCCTACAACGACCGCAAGCGCGGCGCAGCCGTGGGCTTGTACTGCGGCAGTGTGGAAGAGCAGTACGTCCCCTACATCATGCCGCAGGAAAACGGCAATAAGACTGAGGTACGGTGGGCAGCTTTAAGAAATAATGATGGCTGGGGCGTGTTGGCCAGCGCCGACCGGCTGTTGGAAGTTTCGGTAAGCCACTTTACGGCAAATGACCTGTACCGCGCGTTGCATACCAATGAACTGGTACGCCGAAAGCAGGTGTTTCTCAATCTAGATGTCAGACAACTCGGTTTGGGCAGCGCATCCTGCGGGCCGGGGGTGGGGGAGGGCTATCTGCTTTACCCGGCTGAGGAACGCTTCACCTTTCTGATTCAGCCGCTCCAGCCGGGCGATGACCCGCGCCTACTCGGCCGGCGCTGGCTTGTTCCGCCGTTCAAACCGGTAGAGGGGCAGGGGTAATTGATGGCTTTAATGGAAGTCCCTGCTTTTCCACCCCTGCGCTGCAACCTGCCGGCAGTGGAGCGTGCCTACCGTATCGCCACCGGTGATTTGCTAGGCAATATCCAACCCTTCCCGGTAGGAGATCAACACCTGCCGGTATTGCTGGCCGGGCTAGACTACGACACACCCTGGACGCGCGACGCAGCTATCAACGTTTGGAACGGTCTGGGGTTGACTCATCCGCAGGTGGCGCGCAACACCCTGCTTTCCGTGCTGGAAGAGCGTGACGGTGAGGTGTCCATCGGCGGGCAGTACTGGGATGCGATCATATGGGCGCTGGGATTGTGGACTTATTATCTATACAGCGGCGATCGGGACACCCTGAGCATCGGTTACCGCGCCACACGCAACAGCCTGCGCCGTTTTGAAGATGAGGAATACGACCCTCACTACGGGCTGTTCCGCGGGCCTGCCGTCTACGGTGACGGGGTGGCAGCCTACCCCGACCGCTACTCACCCGGCGGCACCAGTTCAATTCTTGACTGGGTCAAATTCAACCCACACAAAAAAGCCGGGCGCGGCTACGGCATCCCGATGATGACGCTTTCGACCAACTGTATTTACGCGCAGGTTTACTACACCCTGCCGCGCATGGCGGCTGAACTCGGCCTGCCACCCGACCCGCAGGATGAAATCGCCGCCGAACGGCTGCGCCAGAACATCCAGCGGCGTTTCTGGAACCCGCACAGCGGACGTTTCGACTACCTGCTGGATGAGGAAGGACGCTGCGAAGCCCAGGAAGGGCTGGGGCACGCTTTTGTGCTGTTATTTGACCTCGCCACCCGGGAACAGGCCCGCTCGATTCTGCAAAACATAGAGCGCACCCCACATGGAATCTCTTGCGTCTGGCCAACCTTTGCCCGCTACGCCGAGAGGGGCGGTTTTGGGCGGCACAGCGGCACAATCTGGCCGTTCATCAACGCCTTCTGGGCCGAAGCCGCGCTCAAATACGGCCACTACGACATATTCAACGAGGAATTCAATCATTTGACCGATATGTTCAATCGCTACGCGCAGTGTGCCGAAATTTATCATCCGGTGACCGGCGAAATCTACGGGGGATTGCAGGAAGCCGGCAAGGGCACCAGTGGCTGGGAGTGGATATCCTGCGCACGCCAGAGCTGGAGTGCCAGCGGTTACCTGCGGCTGGTTTTATTTGGTTTGCTGGGTTTAGGGTTTGATGTTCATGGTTTGCGTATTAAGCCTTACCTTCCGGATGGATGTTCCTGGATTGAAATTGAAAATTTACCATTCAGAAATGCTCTTTTGAATATACATGTGAAAGGAAAAGGAACAAACATCATCTCATGTAAAATAGATGGAAAGGAAACTTCACCTTTTATTTCTTCCAAAGCAGTTGGCCAATGTTCGATTGAAATTGTGGTTTCTAAATGTTGAAACGTATCATTCCGAGTCTTGCCGGCAGCATTATCGGTAGCATTGTATTTGTGTTTTTTGGCTTATTAATCTTAAGATTATTTTTGATGGTCAATCATCAAAGCCGTTCGGGGTGGGAAGACCTGATTTATGGTATTTTAATGGTAATTATTATGCATCCCCTGGGATCGGCTATAGGGGGTTGGGTTGTTCTAAGAAACCATTTAAAACATGGCGTCGTCTGGCTCTGTTTTTTGGCTGGGTATAGTGGGGTAGGGGTGGTCATGTTGCTGGCAGAACCCCTTGGATTGAACCAAAATACCAATCTGTTGATGAGTCTAATCTACATTATGCCTGTTCTAGCAGTGCAAGTTATTTTGCAATTTTATAGCAAATGAATTAACCAGAAATCCTGTTAGGGGACATAAAAATAGTATATTTATAGCCCAATATAATATATCTTATCTTGGGTATAAATGTTATATATTGCTTTTTACCTTCTCTCAACGCTTTTTTATTTACCCATTATGGAGTGTCAGCGCACCTGAAACCAAGAGTGTCAGATCTTGTCGAAGGCGTTTCCCATCCACGATATGCTGTCCGTAAATAAAAGGATTGGCTCGCCCATCCCAAACCCCTGATTACTTTTTCTGTCCCACTTGCTGGACCGCTGGGATTATTGGCCGGTGAACTTGCATAATAATTCGCATCATACCAGTCACTTATCCACTCCTCGACATTACCGGCTAAATCCAACACACCATACGGCGAAACCCCATAAGGATAACTGCCAATTGCATTCGTATCGCCCACACAAACACTACCGCCGACATTTGCGTTTGCCAGGGTGCAATCAGGAGGTAGATCACCCCAAGGAAAAGCACGTGGCGTAGCGCCTCGCGCAGCCTTTTCCCATTCGGCTTCAGTTGGTAAGCGTTTACCCGCCCAAACGCAATAAGTATTTGCCTGATTCCAATCTACATAAATGACCGGATAATTTGCATAAGTATTATTGCCATAGTAAGAAGGACGAGTCTGGGAATCAATACGCGAGGGAGGTGTACAAACACCGGCAGAAACACATTCTGCATATTGGGTGTTTGTTACTTCGTATTTATCAATCAAATAAGCGCTCAGATTTACGGTATGTAACGGTAGTTCTCGCGTTAGGCTACAGGTATAGTAGTTATGAGCAGGGTCACAGCCCATTTGAAATTCTCCAGCAGGTATTAACACCATCTCCCCCGGAACGATTACATCATCCCCTGAATTGAATTTCCAATAGGCATTTGCATTTCCATCGGCATATGTCACCCCTGTACTGTTGCTTGCCCTCACCTGCCAGTAATAAATCGTATTTTCATTTAATCCTTGAATTGAAACCTGGTGATTTATTCCAGTGGATATCCAGTTCGAGCAATAATTATCATTGGTATTATCAACACAATAAGAATAAGCCGCTGCCCCAATGCTAGGTTCCCAGTCAAGTACTACGTTTCCTGCATTTATCACCAAACTATTGGCAGGAGATAACTTTTTGAAAGAAGCAGGAGGAAGACCCCCATTGCCCGTGGTGAAACTCCATACCGGACCAGCTGAATATAAACCATGCTCATCGAAGGCAATTACCCGCCAGTAATAGGTTGTATTCACCCTTAAAGTTCCAGGATTGTAATTGAAACTGGAAGTATGATCAGCAACGATGGAGGTAGGAGTTGGATTGTCTGCATCGAAATACACATCGAAAACTAAAGAATCGCCATCCGCATCAATTGCATCCCACCCCAATAAAATTGTTAAATTCAGATCGTTGATTCCATCCGAAGGAGATGGATTGGACGGTGGAATTGGCTGGTGGTTGGGGTTATTAGAAAGTGAATAAAGGTTGATGGAATAATTAATAGCTCCAAATTGCACATCTAACAAATCCTTATTAATAATTGGCAGTGTCACACTTGCACCAACAGAAACCGACAAACCACCGCTCAAGGCAAGCCACGGGTCCGCTGCGGGAGCAATGGTTAGATTCAATCCAATGCCAGGTTTTACATATCCGCCTAGAACCCCATAGATCTTAATGGATACTTTTGGTCCGACAAACGCATCAAAGGATAGGCCATTTTGGAAATTCAGGGGGGAATAAGAAAAATTAGTGGTGAACTGGCTTAGATTGTGATTTTGATGATTCACATGCCATAAACCGGCGGTGAACGTCGTAGAATTAGTAATGGAAGTTGAAATTCCTGTAAATATACTTCCTGAGATGCCCGCAATCAGATCAAGCTCAGGTTTTAATACCAATGGTCCAACGGGAATTGCACCAAGATGGATAGTTGGAGCCAGGGATTTCTCTGCTGAAAGAGCAGTCAAACTAATCAGGGAACTGACTGAGAACCCCGTTTCAACACTCATTGAAGAAGTGAAATACAATTCTTCTAATGAACCATTCTCGATACGGATTCGAAATTCTATCTCAGGGCTGACGGTGAGTAATCCATTCGCAACAACCTGATCCCCCGTTGTAGATAGGTTATTATCCTGATCGTATAAAACTGCATTATTCATGGAAAATTTGAAATCAAGATTTTCCAAACCCGAAGGCTCATCTAAAAGCGTTATTCCCGGTATGTCAGTAAAGTTTTGAACCTGCTCGGGAGTGAGTTGCTGCGTATAATGAATTGACAGGCTTTCAAATGCATCCTCCAACATGGCCGATTCTGTCAAAATAATTCGCTGGTCTCCATTGCTTGAAATCGAAATCACCCTTCTTAAAAACCCATCCGGAGTAAGCGGTGTAATTCCACCAATAATTACATCCCCCGGTTTTAATCCCGCAATTTCTTGGGTCTGAGAAGCAAATGTAAAAGTCCAACCATCCGCAGAAATAGAGGTTAATTCATCCAAAGTTTCTTCGGATAGATTGATTGTGCCTGCCGAATAAACGGTTGGAATTGTTATTGTTTGGAAGTTATATTCACTTTCACTGGAAGGCAAGGTCACCGTATAAGAAATAGGGGTAAAATCTTGCCCATTTTTATGAGCCGAGATTAGGTAGCGACCAGCAGGCAAAGAATCCAGCGAATAAAATCCATTATTATCTGTCATGACAGTATAAAAATTTTGTCCCGACTCCGTCAAAGAAGACACAACAGTGCTTCCAGCTGAACCTTGGCGGGTAAGAAGGGGTAAGAAAATCCGCAGGGGGTCATAAACCACAGTAATAGTTACCCCCTCGATACCATTGCCCAAATCGTCTGTAACTCGCCCTGATAAAGAAAGCGTTTGGGCGGTATTGAATATTTGGCTCGGCGAGAGCGGTGTCGCAGCCGATGTAACCAGCATTAAAATCATAATCCAAAATACCACCAAGGATTTGTGTTTTGGTGTTTTCATTTTTCCCCCTTTTTACAGAGAATAATGATGTATTCAATTATAGCACTATAGATTTTCTTTACAATCTGTACATTTATACTGAAATATTAGTTATAAAAGTAATACTAGATTAAAGGTTTTCTTTATATTCATTTTGTTCAACTCCCCTCCCCTGCCCTTAGAACTGTATTATGACTTATTGACACTAAATAATAGTACCTGTTTTAAAAACTGTTTATCACCCTCACAACCCCGTTTCCCTTTACCGTATCCTTGCCAACCTGCACGATCTCCGCCCATGCCAACCATTCCATCAATTCATCCCACACCTGTGCAGGTGCCTGATACACTGCCCGCCCCACCAGACCGCTGATCCACGTCTCACGTCCGGTGCGGCTGGAAGAAGAGGACAGTTCCACCCATTCGGTCTGATTCTCGACCAGTTCCACCTGGCGGGCTAACTGGCGCAGCCGTACTCGCTCATCATACGGGCGTTGATAGCCGCCCGCATACAAATCGACCAGTTCGTCCAGCCGTTTGAGCAACGCATCGAAGACGGCTTCAAAACGGGGCGTTTTCAGCAGACGGTCTTCATTAATAATCCGCAGTGGGGTGAGAAAAGCCAGACTTAGCCGGCCGTTGCCGTTCAGGTGCACCGGAATCCGCTGCATCGCCGCGGCGGTGATGTCTGCATGGGTCATCAGACGTTGGGAAGGCCGTAAAACCCCCTGCTGCGCCTGCCAGATCACCGCACTACTGCCGTCCGCATGTTCGGCAAACACCCCCAGCACCTGAAATCGCCCGCGCCCCTTGCCCACGCCCACTTCACCGATCTCCCGCACGGCCAGAACAAAGTATGGCAGGTAGTCACAGCCCTCTCCCAGCAGCGTGATGGCAAAAGAACAATCTGTGCCGGCGGGTAAGCGCGCAGGGCTTTGTAACGGGGGCTGTAATGCAAAGGCGCGCCGCACCTGACCCGAGCGCGGCTCATACAGTTGCAGCCAGCAAACCGGGCAGTCCTGCACATGGCGGGGGTCGATCCGCAGCCGTTCCGGCGGCGGGAAGGGTGACAGCGCGCAAATCGAGCGGTTCATTACGTTCAATAATGCGCCGCGCAGACGCATGCCGGCGCGCAGCCCGCCCAGATCGAGATCGGTGACGGCGCGGCAGTCAAAGCGCAGGCGCAAGGCGGTCAGCGGAAAAACAGCAGGCACGTCCGTCATTCTTCTTTCTGCTCCGCGCGGCGCAAACGCGCTTTATCGCGAATGCTTTGCAAATTGAGGATCTCGGCCACCTCAAAGCGCGGCGGGATGGCACCTTCCACCGGCCGCAGGCGCAAGAAAGCCGGGAAGAAACCCATCCGTCCGTGCAAGTCGGCTACCATCAAAACCGCCGTAAAGTTTAATGAAGGCGGGTTGATCAGGATGGGGGCAGTCTGCCACTCGGCCGGCGAAAGCGGCACCTGATCCACCATCCGCAGCACCTGATCCTCCAACGGCTGCTGCGGGTTGATCTGGCTGTGGATCTCGATCACCTTTTCAATCGGCTGGCCGGTGAGTTCTTCGACCTGTTTTAATTGCGGCTCTGAAAGCGGATGCGAAAAATTAACGATAATCATTCTTAACAATCCCCCCTTTACGGATCATTTGGGTCTGGGCATTTTTTGCTGAATTTTGTCCAGCAGAGTTTTTCTGTCCAATTCCGAAAGACGGCCGCGGCCGTTATATTCCCGCAATTCAATCACTTCCACCCGCAGCGCGCTGGCAAGGGATTTGTAACGATCCTCGCGCGCCTGCTGGGTGACCAGAAAGCGGGCAGCGTAGGTGCCCAGATACTCGCGTGCTGCGGTCGTGGTCAGCTGATCTACAGCATGTTTGCCGCTGCCTTCGCCGCCCGTCTTGACCTCGATCACCCCCACCTGATTGCCGATGCGGATCATCAGGTCAATTTCAATCTGATCCTTGACCCCCTGCGGCTGAATCCCTTGCGAAATCTCATCTACCTCCGGCTGCAACGCCTGATAAACCGCCTTTTCCAACAAACTGCCGCTGTTGTTTTTATCTACCGCTTTCAAAGTGTAGCCGTCCAGATGAGCGCGCAGGTAGTCATCCAGCGTCAGCAACGGTTTCAGAATCTCCCCGCGCGGCGGGTCTTCCACCAGCCGGCCGTGCGGGTCAAAGCGATAGTAGAGCAGTTTGCCTACCCGCTGGTCTCGTTCCGCCTCGGTCTGGTAATAGACGCAGGGCCGGTTCAAATCGGCAGCAACCTGCATGGCCGCCAGCGACATCAACTTGGTGCCGCCGGTCAGGTTGAAACACCACTCCCCTTCCGGCTGAGCAGCCACCTTTTCGTGGATCTTCTGGTAGATCTGCTCCAGACGATACGCATCCCCCACATCCAGCAAGTCGGCGCGGATTTGTTTATCCACGCATAATTTTTGCAGGCGGGTGGCTGCTTTGCGGCTGCCTTCGTTGCCGGTATGCACCAGCAGCACCCGAGCGGCTTTGAGGTGCAGAATGGGCAGCAGATTGGGGATGGGTTGTTCACCGATCAGGCATACCAGATTCATGTCAACATTCCTTGTAAGACAGGGTTGATCGAAAAATACTAGGGTCGGGCAGCCCCGCCAGGGCGGGACTGCCCGCATCTCTCACTTAAAATAACCGTATCCGGCGGCGGTCTTGGCCCCGGCTCCAAGGTCTTTCAAGCCTTGTTTCAGCCACCCGGCGGCCTTAGCACACAGTTCAGGCTGCCTTGCCCCGCGCCGCCAGCCGACCGCAAAGTGGAAGGTCTTGCCGGCCGGCACGGTCAGAAAGGCAACCGGCACAGGATTATGCCAGTCCGCCGGTGCGTCTTTGCCCTGATAGTAAGGCCCGTAGTGGGGGTTCATAATATCCATCTCCAACGCGAACGCCTCCGCCGGGATGGCCTCGAAGAAGACCGCCCCGCCGGCCTGCTCCAGCGTGCCGAACACGGCCCGGAATTGAGCCGTCTGATCTGAATGAGCCTTCAGCTTTGACCAATGCGGTCTGCGGTCAATTTCTTTCTCGAATTCCTCATCCGGCAGCGCCAACAGCTGATCCAGTTGATTGAGCAGGTCGGACGGTTCGGCCGGCAATTGGACGGTTTCGGCCAGTTCAAACAGGGCGCAGGTGCGGGCAATGCCCTTGGCCGCGCTACCCGGCAGGTAGGGGAAGCCGTAACGGTGAAAATTGAAGCCGATTTCCAGCGCGCTCTTGCGCCCCAAACCGGGGATGAAGCGCCAGTCGGTCTGCATGGTAAAGGGCTGCGCCCCGGCTGCCTGCACCAGTGCCTGCCAGCGGCTCAGGTAAGCGCCCAGCGCGTTTGTATCGGGCTTGACGGCAGCCGATTGAAGTGCCTGCTTCTTCCAGTCTTCCTTTCTATTCCCTGCCCTGCTCAGATCGGGGGCAAAGCGGTCGAAGATCACGGCCGGGTTCAGGCTGTCCTTGCTGGCTGAGCGGTACAGCCCGGCCAGTTCCGGCGGCAGGGGGTACAGCACCGCAGCACCAGGCTGCCGATCAGCCGGTGATGGCCCGCCGCCCCGGTCTGAGGGATTGGGGCGGCGTCCTGAGGGTTTCTGATTGAAGCCCATTGGTTTACTCTCCTTCCAGTTCGGCTTCGGCAAAGCGTTTGTACCAGTTCAGGTAGGCCATCGCTTCGGCAGTGGCATGGCGGTACTGTGCGCTGGTTGCCTCCGTGGCAATCCACTCCAGCAGGGGTTTAGAAAACCTGAGCTGGTTTTTCAGCCAGCCTTCCAGCGCAGCATACAGCGCGGCGTGATGCTCTTCATTTTTGGCCTTCCAGAAGGCGACTGTCTGGCCCAGCCCGTTGCTCTGGATGCTGGCCGGGGCGCTGCGGGCGAGGCTTTTTAATTCTTTTTGTTTGGCCTTGTATTTGCCTTCCTTTACCTGCTGCCAGGCATGGGCAGCGCGCTGCTGTTCGAGGGTTCGCACAATCGAGGGATTTTCGGCGTTCATGGCTAACCTCCGTAGATGCGGGCGGCCACCCAGCCCTGCCCGGTCGTCTCATCACCGCCCAGTTGCAAGTGGCTGCCGTCTAAATAGGCAAACTCCTGCAAGATCTGGGCAACGGACTTGCCGTTGTTTTGAGCGCGTGAGTCGGTGAAGAACAGCGGCGCAAACAGCAGACTGTCAGCCGGGAGGTACTCGGCCGTCCACAACGCTCCCTTTGCAACCGTTTTCTTGTCCGGTTCGATGCGCACGTGGGTCTGCACTTCCGTGCCGTACAGGCAAAAATCGCGAAAGGCATTTTCGGGCAGGACACACAGGCGTTTGGGCAGCGTTTCGCGCCAGTATTTGAAGGCCTCGCCCTGCGGCAGGGCATTGGCCGCCAGCCACTCGGCAATTTTCTTAACCGCTTCTGACTTTTGAGCGTTAAAACTGAAATCTTCCAGCACAACTTTATCGCCCAGCAGCAGATCTGAACCCGGCCCCACCAAGGCGGTGTTTTCATCGCTCAGGGCGGGCAGTTGCGGCAAGTCCAGCGGTTTTCCGGTCAATTCAACCGTCCGGCGCAGCAGCGCAAGGGCGTGCGCGCTGGTGGTGCAGGCAAACACGCCCTTGAGGGCGCGCACCGCCAGCAAGAGCAGGCGGGCATCACCCACCGAGACCGCCCCGGCGTAACTCGAACCGTCCGCGCCGGCCTCGCCGAAAATCGTTTTCACAATTTTGTCGTCATCCTTAAGACCGTTGCGGTCACGGAAATCGGCGCGCAGGGCGCCCTTGACGCCGGAAGCCTGCACCAGCGGGTACTGGGTCACGCGCTCGCGCTGGATCGGCAGGTCGGTTGCCCCGCTGGCAGCCCGTCCGCTGCCGGCATGGACGGGAGTTTCTGCATATAAGAACAAAACACGGCTTTCCTTGAACATGTTAGGTATCCTCCTGATTGTAATAAAGAAGTCAGTCCTCAGCCGGCTGCCAAGTGCCGATCACCACCCGGCCGCAGCCAATTTCAGCCCCGCGCTGAGTCAGGGCCGCTTGTTTCAAACGCACCGCGCCGCCGTTCTCGAAATACAGAATGCTGCCGGACGGCAGCCAGCGGCTGGCGGCTTTCTGCTTCTTGTCAAGCAGGTCGTAACCGCCGATCACCTCGTAACCGCCGACGGCTGCGGCAACCAGTTTTACTTCACCGTCAAAAAAATTGCTCCAATCTTTCGGCTTCCAGCCGTCCTCGAACCAGGCCGGGCTGGCAAAATACACCTTGAAACGGGCCGGCAGGCTATCCCCTGCTTGAGCCAGTTTGACCGCCGCAGCGGGCGGCTGGATGGCGCGGTAGCGCAAGGCGCGCCCTTCGCCTCCGGCGCGCATCACCCCGCTTTCTGGAAAGTCGGGCAGCCCGTCCATCTCCACCAGCAGGCCCACCCCTTCGCACGGGCGGATGAACTCGGCCTCGTACAACATGCCCTCTCTGGTCGAGCGGCTGCCGCTTTCCAGGTGGATGCCCAGCCGCGCCTCGCGCTTGAACAAACCCGCCTCTTTGTGGGTGGCAACCGCCTTGCCATGCAGGAAATAGGCGGCAAAGTCGGCCTCACTCACGTAACCGCCCAGGTCGCCCTTGCTGATCGGGCTGTCTTTGGGGGCGGTCGGCAGGTACTTCAATCCCTGCCCGGCCAGGCGGTGATGCGGAAAGGCGGCCAGCTGGCGGGGTTGAATCAGCCCGCTGTCCTCTTTTACAAGGCAGGCATCGGCCGGGGTGGGAAAGAAGCGGGTCACCTGCCCGTCCGGGCCGAGGCGCACCAGCAAGGGTGCACCCAGCCGCAGGCCTTTGTAATCACCCCCATCGCCAATCAGTTGACGAATGGTCTCTTTATCATCCAGTACAACGCCTTTGTGAACCAGATAATGCGAGCGGAACACCCCCTGAATCACCGACGGGGACGGCGGAAAGCGGCTGGTGGCGTGATGATCTTCGCCGGCGTTGAACGGCCGCCCATCGCGAAAAAACAAGACATCTTCGGCTTCCAGAAAATAGGTGGTCATTCCTTACCTCCCTGCCCCAGAAAGCGGGCGATCACCAGCCAGTTAACCGCTTCTTCAAAGGCCTGCTGGCGGGCGGATTCTGGCTGAGATTTGGACGACTCGCTCAATTTTTCTTCCAATGCCTCAACCCACTTCATCCACTTGTCTGCCAGATCCTTGGCTTCTTCCGTCTTTAAGCCCTCGCCGGCCTGCCGCTGGAAGCGGTAACGTACTAGCGCAGTGACTGCCTCTTGTTCTAATATATTGGCTACACGCAAATCATCGCGCAGCAGGTACGGCAGCGAATTGGCCAGCTGCCCCTCGCGGAAGGGTCTCACCCAAACCGCCTCAAAATCTGCCGTCTGTTCCCAACCGCTGCGCGCCAGCAGCGGCTCGCCGCCGCGCTTACTTAACCCCACACACAGCGTATCTTTGTTGCCCCAGTCATCTTTCTGGACGGCTTTGGCGTGCTTTTCGGCGGCGCGCAGGTCGGCCAGCACCCGTGCGAGCGGCGAAAGATGGTGGGCAATCAGCACCGCCCCGGACAGGCTGGCTTCCACCAGCCCGGCAAACGCCTCGCGGTAGGCCTGTGCCAGTTCCTGCGCCAGCCAAATGGCAGTTTGCAGTGAAGCCAGCAGCAGGACATCATCCCCGCCGTTGTAGACGAGGAAGCCGCCCTCTGTCTCTTTGATCTTGTTGCTCGTTTCTTTGGCAAATTCATTCAGCCTTTGACTGAACTGACGGTGAAATGCCTCGCCGCTGGCGGTTTTGCCTTCCATTGCATCCAGTTTCTTGCCGATCCCGTCGCCGTCCAGCAGCAGGATGGCGTAATACGGCGAAGGCGCAAACCCGACTTTTTTGACCAGATCATCCAGCCGGCTTTTTGCCGCGGCCAGATCCTTTTCGGTCACCTTGATCCCGTAGGAATCTTCCATGCGCTTGGCGGTGAGGGTTTCCTTGAAAAATAGATCGAAATCATAAGGAAAGTCGCTGTCGAAACCTCTCGCTCTGTACAATTGGAGTTTATCCAGTTCAACAAGATAGGCTTCCAATTGATCGCTAGCGTTCTCTTTTGCCTGCCGGTAAAAATCCCAGCCGGCTACCGTGCTGGTCGAAGGGAACGGACGGTCTTTTTTCAAATCGGCAAAGCGTTTGATCAGGCCGATGCTGTCGAGACGTTCTTTGCCCTCTGGTTTGACCTGTGCAGCGGTAAATTTTTTGGAAACTTCTTTCCAGTATTCCTTTGAGGTTTTGCTCTTGGCATCGCGCAGCGCGCTGCGCTGGCCGCTCAGGCTGTCCTTCTCGCCCTCTTCCTCACACTGGGCGAACAGGCGACTGTGTTTGAGCGCGTCCAGCCGGCGGCCAGCTTCTTTATAGTCACTGGTATAGTCGCCCGTTTCTGGCTGGTAGACCCAGAAGACCTGCCACGGCGGGCTTTGAATCACCTGCCGCTGCCAGATGGACATCCACACCTCGTCCGTTTCCAGCCCGGATTTCTGGCGCGCATCGGCGGCAATCTTGCGCCATTCGCCGATCAGGGCATTTTCGGCTTTTTGCAGGGTCTCTTCTGCCTGTACCAACGGCAGGCGCGCCACCAGTTTATTGGGCATATCGCCCTGTGAGAGCGAGGCCGGGTAGATCAGGTTCTGCTCCCCAATCGCCTGCGCAGCCGCTTGAGCCAGATTCGAAAGGATCGCCGAAGCGTTGAACAGGTCTTCGGCACGGCGCGCCTCGCGGATGAACGACTGCACCGGCGAGAAGGTGAAGATAGCAAGCGCGGTATCAGGCTTCATGTTTTTGTCCATCCTTTCACCTCGATGAGATCACCCACAACCTTATTATTCAGCCACTTCCCTAATTCGCTGTAATTGTGGGTAGATTGTGCCAGTTTGGAAGGCAGTACGGTAAACAAGAGATGATAGCCTTCCTGAGTCTTAAGCACTCTTGCCCATACCGGCGAGCTCTGGCGCGGTGAAATGCCGCCCAGCCAAATTGCCTTTGGAAACCGCTTCATCAACTCCGCCACTGCCTCAACCGGTTGGCGGGCAGCGATCTGGCGCACCAGACGAAACTCCGCCCCGAGAGCGGCGCAAGGAAATTGCGTCGGAGACTGAGGCAATCCCCTCACTGAGACATTCAACCCGCCTGCCAATGATTGAACCTGTCGGATTGCCGAACGGGTGATAATTCGGATAAACTGGCTGACCGAATCAACCTGTTGAGGAAAAGCCGGCACCAATTCGGGTTGACTGCTTGCGACCACCTGCAAACTGCCCATCCCGCGCCGCGAGCGCAGTCCCACCCCGCCCAGGGTCAGCGCCAGATTCAAGGCCATGCAGGCATTCGTCCAGACGATCTCCGAGCAGGCCGGCCCGGCAGTCATGGTCAGGATGAATTTCTGATCGGGGTCGAAAGCATTTCTCCTGCCGGCATTTTTGTGGGGTAGAATGGCATACTGCGAATACCGTAACTGACCGCGCAATCGCAGGCTGATCGGTGAACCCTGATCGGTGCTGCCAAAGACGGCTGTTTCCAGGTTTCGCACCGCATCGAGGTCCGTATCCCCCACCACACCGCCGAGCGCGGCGCGGTACCAGTAGCGCATCGCCCCGCGGAACGAGGGCGGGCGCAATTCCGGCGGCTGACTGCGCGGGTCACTGCCCCCCAGAAACAAGGGCGTGACCGTCATCAACTCGATTTCCACTTTACGCATCCCCTTCTCCTTTCTGTGGTTTTGAATACTTTACCGCACCCGGCCCAAGGCCGCTACGGCAAAAGTGACCAAATCATTTAGGAATTTCTTCCTATTCCCCCTCACGGAACAGTGGGGCAAACTCGGCGATGAACACCGCCCGGTTGACCGGCATACCCAGCCACTCTTCACAGGCGCGGTAGACCCGCGTGAGCTGATTGGCGATCGTGCGCGGGCTCTTGCCCAATCGCCGCGCCAGCCCGGCGTTATCCAGCCCCTCGCGCACCAGCAATTGAGCCGCCTGCTGTTCGGCCGTTGTAAGGCGTTGCTGCCAGAACTGGCGTTTGCGCTGGTTGATCTCGGCCTCGGCATATTCCGGCGGACGGCGCAGGGCTTCCCACGGGTCGTCCGGCCCTTCCAGCAGCAGGCGCGCCGCGGCAGCCTCTCCCCAGCGCAGGAACGGCACTTCGATCACCTGAAAGACATCCTGCGGGCCGGGGTGCAATCCCTTGACCGCACCGCCCCATGGCGCAGCCGAGATCATGTGCCAGATGTGATCTTCGCGGCTGAACAGCAATTGGGCCGCTACCATACCGAACACCGCCATGGTCTTGCGCCCGCTCACCAGGCTGAGGTGCAGGGTTTGCCCGGCCCGCCGCCCGGCCCGAATCTCGCGGTAAAAGGCGCGCAGCAGCACCCAGATGTCGCGGTCCGAAGCCATATCCTCCACCGCCCGCCCGTCCTCGGCCAGCGGCGCAAAACGCAGCCGCACCTGCGGGTAGGCCTGCGGGAATTCCTCGCGCAGCACCTCAACCGCCCGCAGAATATGCCCCGCCTGTGTATGAATTACAACCACTTCGTTGATAGGATACGGCTTTGCCAGCAGCCAGTCCAGTAACCACGTTACCCCCTGCGGCTCACTGCCGAGTGTTGAGATAAGCAGGTCTCCCATTTAATTGACTTATCCTTGTGGCATATCGCAAATTAAAACAAATTTAAACCTTACTAGACCAGTTTAGTAAATTTTATCCCGCGTTGCAAGCAGAAAAATTACCGGATTCCTCATCCGGTCTTACGCCCCGCTCCGTGGTGCGCAAAGGTGCAGACGAATATGGTGAAAAATCAAGGAACAGCGATTGGCTCATCATAATCATTATACATCATCCATTGTCAAATCCCGGCGTGAGCGAGTTGGGATAAAGGCTATCCGTTTTTTTAGAAACCCACGTGCTTCATAACTGGGTTTAGTCAAAAATTCCTATATGAATTTAGGTATTAATTCTGTTTACCGGATGCACTCAAATGGCTATAATGATAGCAACGTTTCCTGTTGCGCCGTTCTGGCATCCGCAGTGGGGTCTTTGTTCACAGGAGGGTTTATATCTATGGGATTAAATCTCGAATATACTGGTCACCCCTTTTATGATGTTGGGCTGGCAACCCTGACCGCCTTCGCCCGCAAACGCCACCCATCTGAATTAGAGTCAGATGATCTGCAAGCCGCCGCTGAATACATGCAGCGCAATTACACCATCAACCCGCTCAAATCCTTTCTGACGGTGGCCTTTCCCAATTCTGGTTTTACCCAGCCGGCCTACGAAAAGCAGCCCGAAAAACGGGATCTCTACGCCCGCTCGGTGCTGTTTGCCTTCGAGGCCGAACCCGCCGCAGATATTGACCCGCTCAGCGGACTGCCATCTGCCAACACCCGCTACGATGTCAAAGGCGAACTGCCGCCCGGCCGCGCTTACCGCCAGCACGTCCCCCTGCTGACCGGCGAGGACACCATCAACTTCTTCCCCTACGGCGATGCCGGCCTGCCCCTCTCCGGGCTGACCATGCTCGCCATCCAGGCCCTGCCGCTCGGCTGCGCCAAAGTCGCCGGACGCCTGCTGGCCGTTCACAGCGACTCGCCGGCCCTCTTGCTCTACTTTGCCAGAACCTTTTTGAAAATCAACCTGCAAAATGTGCAGGTGGCGCAGGCCGCCGGCGATTCCAAACTGCCCGAGACCAGTTCCTACAACCCGCGCACCCTGCTGATTGACCTGCTGCTGCAAGCCGAACAGGAAAGCCAGAACCGCCATTCCGCCGAAGAACCGCTCAGCCTGACCGCCTACCACTTCACCAACAGCGGGCAAGGCGCTGACCTGCAAATCTACCCCCTGCCGCTGGAAGTGGGTGCCTTCCTGCGCGCCGCCTTACAGCCGAAATACCGCGAGGCGTGGCAGGCCCTCATCCGGCGCGGCTGGCAGCTGAGCCTCAAAGGGGACGATCAGCCCCGTTACAACCGCCTGTACGAGGATCTCTTCAGCCTGCCGGAAAACGCCGCCGCCTTCATCCGCCGCTACTTTTTGCGCCGCCCGGCCGCCCGCCCGCGTGACAAAGCCGACCCCACCGCTCAGTACGATACCCGCCGCGAAGCCGACTTGATTTCGTGGCCGCTGACCGAACTCTTTTTGAAAAAGGTGATGATGATGGACGAAAACCGCATTGCTTCTATCCGTTCGCTGGGCGATTCGCTCGCCCAATACATCCTGCGCTCCAACGACCGCGCCTTCTTCAACGCCTTCTGGATGGGGCGCAATTATGGCGAAGTGCGCGCCGCGTTGATCCGCGCATCCCAGCGCGAGGTGCGCGCCGGCCGCCCGCCGCTGATCGGCCTTGACCAGTTCCTCGCCGTTTTCGAGCAGTACGAAGGCAGCCCCGTCGCCGACTGGCGGCTCGGACGCGATCTGGTGCTGATTCGCCTGCTGGAAGCCCTTTACCAGCAGGGCTGGCTGCAGCAGCACGCCGAAGAAATCCCCGAAACTCTCGCCGAACCCGGCGAAGAAGAAACCGTATAATCCCTTTTCCAAATCCATTCCGCACAAGGAGGAACCCGCCATGTCTTTTGTCACCGGTTTGCTTTTGATTGACGCTCCCGCTTCTGCTCTCAACAACCTCGGCAATATCCCCGGCAGCCTGACCGATAACGCCGTCGGCGTGAAAGCTATCAGCACCCGCGAAGGGGCTTACCCCTACGTCTCGGCGCAGGCTTTTCGTTACTGGCTGCGCGAAACGCTGGCAGAGCAGGTCGGCGAGTGGAAAAATTCGCCCATCTATCGCGAGAAAAAGATCGCCTACACCGATGCCAACCCCATCCTCTACTGGGATGATGACCTGTTCGGCTACATGCGCGCACCCTCCAAGCAGAGCGAAGCGGTTAGAGACCGCGAAGAGAGCGGGCTGGTCGGCGAGGCAACCCCCACCGCCGAAACCGTAACCCGTGTTTCGCCCTTCCGCGTCAGCACGCTGGTTTCGGTCGGGCCGACCCGCATCGTTAACGATTTTGGCGTGATGGCGCGCCACGAGGGCAACCCCGTCCCCCATGAGCATCAGTTCTACCGCGCCACCTTGCAGGGCCTGTTCTCGCTCGATCTCAACGCGGCCGGCACCTTCACCTACGCCGAGCGCACCGGCTACCTCAATCTGGACAAACCGCGCATCGAACTGGCCCAGCAGAAAAACCTCCAGCACCTCGAAAATTTCAAAGCCTACCGCCTGCCGCTGGCCGAGCGTTTGCAGCGCGTCAAAGCCCTCTTCAGCGGACTGGCCCACCTCAGCGGCGGCGCCAAACAGACCCTGCACTACACCGATGTCAGCCCGGATGTGGTCTTTCTGGCCGTCACCAAAGGCGGCAACAACCTGTTTGGACATATCTTTGGGGCGCAGGGCGAGCGCGCCGTCTTGAACCTGCCCGCGCTGGAAGAAGCCCTCACCGTCCATCAGGACGACATCCTCTCGGATGTCTACGTCGGCTGGGTGCAGGGCTTTCTGGATGCCGAGCGCAGCCGCCTGCTGGAAGCCCTCCAGACCAGCCCGCTGCTGGCGGACTGGCAAAACCGCCTGCACCTCGATCATCCGCGCCGCGCCTTTGATGCCCTCAGCGCCGCGCTGGAACAGCACCCCGACTGGCTGGCATGAACCCGCCCGGAGGTACGCCCATGCGCGTCCTGAAAATTACTGCCGAAGGGCTGACCACCTCGTTTCGCTACCCCTATTACCTGATTGGGGTGCAGCCCACCTATGAGATGCCGCCACCCGCCACGCTCTACGGGCATGTGGCAAGTGCGCTGGGCGAGTGGTTCGACCCGCACGGTGTCCAGTTTGCTGTGCGCTTTTCCTACCAGCGCAAACACGCCGAGCTGGAAACCACCTACCTGCTCGGTTCGGCCTCCGGCAAACTCAAAGGGCACGGCAACGTCACCAAAACGCTGGAAGGCGAGGCCAACCCGCTCAAACGCGAAATCCTCTTCTTCCCGCGCCTCACGCTCTACCTCAACCGCCCCGAGTGGGCTGAGGCCTTCCGCCACCCGCGTTACGCCGTCTGCCTCGGCCGCTCGCAGGATTTGCTCACCTACCGGCGCATCGAAGTAGTGGAATTACAGCTCGCTCAAAGCGTCTACTGGCAGGATACCCTCCTGCCCTATGAGTTTGTGCGCTTCACCGCCGCCGGCCGCAGTGAGCTAATGCCGCGTTGGCTGGACGTAAACCGCCGCCGCCAGCCCACCTTTCAACGCTACCTGATCCTCCAACGCCGCCTGCACCGCCGCGACCTGATTCTGCCGCCGGATGCCAGCCTGCCCCCAATCTGGGCCGATCCCACCGAGCCGCTCATTCAGGGCGACTCGCTCGGTCTGGCTTTTCACACCTGGATGGAGGATTGAACCATGTTGCCCCCCTGTCAGCCGGCTGGTCTGGATCATCTGTGGGCCAAAAGCCCGCCGCCTGGCAGCCCGGCCGGTCAGTCGCTGGTGGAGCATACCTGGCAGGTGCTGTGCCGTCTTGCCGACTTAATCCATCTGCGCCCCAACCTGCCTTCTTTGATCGGCCAGCCGCATCTCTGGCAAATCTTATTCTGGAGCGCTTTTCTGCATGATTTCGGCAAAGCCGCAAGGGGTTTCCAGCAGGTGCTGCACGGTAAAGCGCGCCGCTGGCCCTACCGCCATGAGGTGCTTTCGCTGGCCTTTGTCGAGTGGTTGGCCGATGGCCTGACTCAGTCTCACCAAGCTCTGCTGGCCGCCGCCATCGTCACCCACCACAAAGACCTGCCCGAACTGGAACGGGACGGTTATTTACAATCGGCCGATGCAGACGGCCACCCGATCGCTGAAATGCTAGCCGAACTTGATTCCACCGATACAGGCACACTCTATGGCTGGTTAAACGATTGTGCCTCCGCCTGGCGGGATGCACTTGGCTTACCCGCTGAACAGGTGCCGCCTCCTCACCTGCCCCAGCCAGCAGAAGCCCTGCGCCGCCTGACCGCTGAAAACACCTGCCGCCGATTGCGGCAGGTGGCCGCCCTGCTTCGTGAATGGGAGAACGGGCAGTGGGATTCCCCCAACCCGCTCGATTACGCCCCAGTCCTGCGACCAGCCGTGCTGCTGCGCGGCCTGCTGGTTCAGTCCGATCACCTCGCCTCGGCCGGGACAGACAGCCTCCCACCTCCGCTGGAAGACGTCCCCCGCCTGCTGGCGGTTTTACAGGCACAAAACCCGGCTGCTTTTCAGTCCAATGCGCTGTACCCCCATCAACGCGCTGCTGCCCGCGTTATCGGTCATGCCATTCTCATTGCGCCCACCGGCACCGGCAAGACTGAGGCCGCCTTGCTCTGGGCAGCCGCCCAGCAGCCTCCCCGCCTGTTTTACACCCTGCCCTATCAGGCGAGCATGAACGCCATGTACGATCGCCTGAACACCCTGCTGCCCGGTCGGGTTGGTTTACTGCACGGACGCAGCACCCTAACCCTCCTCCAGCGGTTGATGGAGCAAAGTTACACTCCCAAAGAAGCCCTGCAACTGGCGCGTTGGGTTAATAACCGCTCCGCACTGGGTTACTACCCCGTGCGTATCTCCAGCCCATATCAGATGCTCAAGGCTTCGTTTCAACTGAAAGGTTACGAAAGCCTGCTAGCCGATTTTACTCAGGCGGCCTTCATCTTTGATGAAATGCACGCCTACGAACCCGCTCGTCTGGGGATGATCACCGCCACCATTCAATATCTGGCGCGCTATTATGCCGCCCGCTTTTTGATTATGTCGGCTACCCTCCCTCATCCTATTCGCACTATTCTTACGAACTGCCTGCCCGGCCTGCAAACGCTGCAAGCCGATGGAGATACCTACCGCCGCTTTCGCCGCCACCGCCTTCATCTCCAGCGGGGCAGTCTGTTGGATGAGGAACACCTTGCCTGTATCCGCCGCTCCGCGGTTGAGAATAACCAGCAGGTACTGGTAGTGTGTAACACCGTTCGCCGTGCTCAGCAGGTTTGGCAGTGGCTGAGTCAAAACCTGCCGTCCGGTTTTCCGCTCTTTTTACTGCATGGCCGCTTTTGCGGACGCGACCGCCTGCACCGTGAACGCCAGCTTCATGAGGCTGTCGGTCTTGGCAGCCGCCGCCGGCCGCTGATTGTGGTGGCAACACAGGTGGTTGAAGTCAGCCTCAACCTCGATCTGGATATTCTGTTCAGCGATCCGGCTCCGCTGGAAGCCCTCTTGCAGCGTTTTGGTCGGGTAAATCGGCTGGGGCTGCGCCCGCCGGCGGATGTGCTGGTTTTTGATCAAATCGAAAATGATTTCCGCCGCATCTACCACCCCATTCAGCAGGTCGAGCAAACCATCGCCCTGCTGGGCGAGCAAACTGCCTCCGCCGTTGACGGGCTTGACCTGGAAGAAGATCGCCTGCCCATCTGGCTGGATGAGCTGTATCAGGGTGAGGTGCTTAATTACTGGCAAACCTCCTTTGAAGAATCGGCGCGGCAGTTCGAGCAGAACTTCCTTGCCGCTCTCTTGCCGCTTCAATCCAATCCGGCTCTGTCCGAGCAGTTCAACCGCCTGTTCGATTCGGTAGAGGTGCTGCCAGAGCCGTTGTATGACGAATACCAGCAGATTCTCGAAAGCGAAACTCCATTGCAGGCCGATACGTTGCTGGTGCCTCTGGCATGGGGGCAGTATCAGGGTTTACTCCAAAAAGGTTTGATCCTGCCCGGAGATAAGCATCTCCCCCCGATAGCACAACTGCCATACGACTCCCATACCGGTCTGGTGCTGCCGTTTGGTGGGCAGTCATCTGGCTCTGTTGTTCCCTTGGATGATGATTTTTGATTGTCGAAGGGTAAGGGTTTGATTAAGTCTCATGTATATATTATGGCTACACGAAAGGATTGATACAATGGCCATTGTTCAACATCTCATTGTAGATCAATTCGGCGCTTTCATCGGTAAACACAGCGAACGCATTCTCGTCACCAAGGGTGAACAAAAAATCGCTCAGGCGCCTCTCATTCACCTTGAATCTATTCTCGTTGCTGCCCAGGGAGTCAGCCTGAGTAGTGACGCTATCCGTGAATGTACCCGGCGCGGCATCCCCATCTTCTTTGTCAGCGGCAGCGGCAGCCCTTATGCCAGCCTGTACAGCGCCGGCCTTACCGGCACCATCGCTACCCGCCGCGCCCAGCTGCGCGCTTACGAAACCACCCTCGGTCTGGATGTAGTGCTTGCATTTGGAAGCGGCAAATTAACCAATCAGGCCAACTTACTTAAGTATATTGCCAAATACCGCAAAGAAAATCAACCCGATCTTTATGAAGAATTGCGCCGGTCCGCTCAGGAAATTGAAGATTTCGTCTTTGAACTGGCTCAGTACCGCAGCCTTCCGGAATTCCGCGATGGCACTCTGACGGTGGAAGCCGTGCGCGATCAGCTGCTTGGCATCGAAGGCCGCGCCGCCGAACGTTATTGGAGTGCAGTTGTACAAATCCTGCCCGAAAAATATGCCTTCAGCGGCCGCTTGCGCCGCGGCGCGTCCGATCCGGTCAATGCCGCTCTCAACTACGGATACGGCATCCTGTACGGACAGGTAGAACGCTGCCTTGTGCTGGCAGGTTTAGATCCTTATGCCGGCTTTCTCCACACCGATCGGCCCGGAAAACCATCCATGACCCTTGATTTCATCGAAGAATTCCGTGCTGTAGTGGTGGATCGTACCGTTTTTGGTATGGCCAACCGCAACATTTCTTTTGAACAGGATGAAGACTTCCGTCTGACCCAGACTTTCCGCCGCCAGCTGGCTGAAGCCGTGCTGAACAGGTTAGAAAGCCCGGTTGAGTACGAAGGCAAGCGCCATCCCTTACGAAATGTCATGCAAATGCAGGCCCGCCATCTGGCCGCCTGTCTGCGCGGTGACCGCGCCGACTACACGCCCTTTGTCATGTCGTGGTGAGCATGGCCCAAAAGACCCCTAACCTGATTCTAATCTACGATATACCGGATGATGCAAAACGAACCAAAATTGCCGATGCCTGCCTCGACTACGGTCTTGACCGCATTCAATACAGCGCTTTTTGCGGGTGGCTGCCAAACAGTTTGCAGAATGAATTGCTGCACAAAATCCGCCGCATTTTGGGTAAAAAAGCCGGCAACATCCTGTTGATTCCCATTTGCATAGATGACTGGAACAAGCGTAGAGCAATTGACCAGAAACCCGCTGGAGAAAAGGAAGCCTGAACGATGACCACCCCGATACCAGATGATGAGGAACTTCTCGAACTACAAGCCCGATTGCGCCGCAGGGATCAGGAAGCCCCCCTGATGGTCACCGACCTCAAACAATGGATTTATTGCAGGCGGATTTTGTTCTATTTGACTTGCCTGCCGGATGTGCGGCCCACTACTTACCTGATGGAGGTTGGCAGTGAACAGGGTAAAGCCGAAGAAACTCGCGAATTGCGCCGCGCCCTGCATCGCTACGGCCTGGAAAATGGCCGCCGTGAATTTGGCGTGCGGCTCAGTTCGCCCCGGCTGGGTCTGCGTGGCGTGGTAGATATGGTGATATGGTTGGACGAGCAGCAACCGCCGCAGGTATTGCCGGTGGATTTCAAATTGAGTCATACCCTTGGTGAGCATGTCAAATTGCAATTAACTGCTTACGGTATGCTGCTGGAAGAAGTCACCGGTCGGCAGTCACCACGCGGATTTATTTACCAGATTCCTTTACGCAAGGCAGTTGAAGTCCCATTTAGCGCGGGCTTGCGTCGTAAATTTGAAAATGAACTGGCTGAGATGCTGTCAGTCATACGCGGTGAACAGATGCCTCCGCCTGCAAAAAAGATTTCTCAATGTGTAGTCTGTGAATTCCGGCGGTTTTGTAACGATGTAAATATCGGCGGTTGATTTTTCGCAAAACCCCCCGCTTTTCGTGCAAAAAACGATTTGCGAAAAACGAAAAAATGATGTTACAATTAAAACTGAAATTGGCCCATTTAACGGCTCAAATTTGCGAAAAAACAGTTTAAAGCCGAAAAAACAGGGGTAAAAAGTGGCGGGTTGCACCCCCTTCGATCCGTTTGTGGATACTGAAACTTGCCCGCGAAACGTTTGGGCGGCAGCTGGCCGCCTGTTGCACCCCCTTCGATCCGTTTGTGGATACTGAAACGACCGTTGCTGTCAACCGACAAGCCAGACCAGGAAGGTTGCACCCCCTTCGATCCGTTTGTGGATACTGAAACTCAACGAGGATGAGGATGAGGATAACAATAATAATTGTTGCACCCCCTTCGATCCGTTTGTGGATACTGAAACATGAGGATGGGGGTTTCTTTTTTGTTTTGTAGGTAAGTTGCACCCCCTTCGATCCGTTTGTGGATACTGAAACCGAATTCGTATAATGTGTTGTAAATCATACGAAAGGGTTGCACCCCCTTCGATCCGTTTGTGGATACTGAAACCCCCTCGACCGGCGTGATGCAGATTTGGGCAAAATTAGTTGCACCCCCTTCGATCCGTTTGTGGATACTGAAACCTAGTCATGCTCATGCCTTAACTTATGTATCCGCTTTGTTGCACCCCCTTCGATCCGTTTGTGGATACTGAAACATACAGATAAACGAATTTTGCTTGATAAAGTAATTGGTTGCACCCCCTTCGATCCGTTTGTGGATACTGAAACTTCTCAAACGGAACAGAATTCATGGACTGGAAATGGAAGTTGCACCCCCTTCGATCCGTTTGTGGATACTGAAACACAACCAGTCATGCGGTTTTGCGGCATGGGGTTGAGTTGCACCCCCTTCGATCCGTTTGTGGATACTGAAACGGTCAATCTGCGCCCGGCGTAGCTCGTCTTCGGGCGGTTGCACCCCCTTCGATCCGTTTGTGGATACTGAAACTTGCGCTGCGGATACATCCTTGCCGAGGGGTATGAGGTTGCACCCCCTTCGATCCGTTTGTGGATACTGAAACACGTAAATCGTAGAGATCTTGTTTTTGTATGTTTTGGTTGCACCCCCTTCGATCCGTTTGTGGATACTGAAACTGACGGAGGTTGCATAGTCAACTGCAACCGCAGGCTCGGTTGCACCCCCTTCGATCCGTTTGTGGATACTGAAACGTCATATATCCTATATAGGGGGACACCATAAAAGATGAGTTGCACCCCCTTCGATCCGTTTGTGGATACTGAAACGAGTATAGAGCGCCTCAGGGAGGCGGAACGCGAGAGGTTGCACCCCCTTCGATCCGTTTGTGGATACTGAAACGGTGCAAGGTTATAACGCCGGGCGCGGAATTAAGGTGTTGCACCCCCTTCGATCCGTTTGTGGATACTGAAACTTCTCGTCAACGGCTACCCAGAACAGAAGGAAACCGAGTTGCACCCCCTTCGATCCGTTTGTGGATACTGAAACGCGTTGTATCCTTGTATCGTGGCTTTGGAGTTCGCGAGGTTGCACCCCCTTCGATCCGTTTGTGGATACTGAAACCGGTGAGCCATTGGGGAATTATTTGAGTGTATCTTAGTTGCACCCCCTTCGATCCGTTTGTGGATACTGAAACTTCCTTGATTGTGAATCGGGCTATTTCTTTGACGGGGTTGCACCCCCTTCGATCCGTTTGTGGATACTGAAACCCCTAAAAAATGGGGGGGGTATGTAAGTATAAAAATTGTTGCACCCCCTTCGATCCGTTTGTGGATACTGAAACTCAAAGAAAGGAAAGGATGTGAAATGGCTAGAAACGGTTGCACCCCCTTCGATCCGTTTGTGGATACTGAAACAGAAAACGGGGGAACATTCTCGGTGTCGGTGGAAAAGTTGCACCCCCTTCGATCCGTTTGTGGATACTGAAACACATCGCAAGCACAAAGGACGTAAAAAGCAAATTAAGTTGCACCCCCTTCGATCCGTTTGTGGATACTGAAACCCCATACGGAAACCGGTGACCGTGCAAAATACGCAGTTGCACCCCCTTCGATCCGTTTGTGGATACTGAAACGACCGCATCAGACCGCACCAGACCGCACCAGACTGCGTTGCACCCCCTTCGATCCGTTTGTGGATACTGAAACCTTGATTTGGTCATACGGGCTTACCAATTGGGTGAAGGTTGCACCCCCTTCGATCCGTTTGTGGATACTGAAACACCTATCCCCCCAATCATCCGCGTCCTGTTCTGGATGTTGCACCCCCTTCGATCCGTTTGTGGATACTGAAACTGCTAAATATCCTGTCTATATATTCCGAACGAAGTGGTTGCACCCCCTTCGATCCGTTTGTGGATACTGAAACGGTGGTTCTTCGGTGTCCGGTGGGGCGGATGTTTCGGTTGCACCCCCTTCGATCCGTTTGTGGATACTGAAACAAAAACGCGCGCCAGTTTTCCGTCTCATCTGGATACGTTGCACCCCCTTCGATCCGTTTGTGGATACTGAAACAACATAACTGATATACCAGCCGACATCGCAAGCACAGTTGCACCCCCTTCGATCCGTTTGTGGATACTGAAACAACAGAAAGGAACTGAAAGATGAACACACAAGATAGGTTGCACCCCCTTCGATCCGTTTGTGGATACTGAAACCGATATTCGCGATCTCTGGTTCGAGCCTGGCGATTAGTTGCACCCCCTTCGATCCGTTTGTGGATACTGAAACTGCTAAACTCAAAATCCCCCCTTTTGGGGGATTTTAGTTGCACCCCCTTCGATCCGTTTGTGGATACTGAAACTGCTTGATGCGCTGAATGGGCTGGACAAGTTTACTCGTTGCACCCCCTTCGATCCGTTTGTGGATACTGAAACCCCCGATAATAACCGCGGCCTTATTTGTTGCTGGTGTTGCACCCCCTTCGATCGGTTTGTGGATACTGAAACGCTCTCCGGATACTCTCAAAAATTCACAACCTGCAAGTTGCACCCCCTTCGATCCGTTTGTGGATACTGAAACTGTCAACTGCGTGATGGCGGGTGAAATTGAACCCGGTTGCACCCCCTTCGATCCGTTTGTGGATACTGAAACACTCTTCGTTATGCTACTAGCACCTTGATTGGAGCGGTTGCACCCCCTTCGATCCGTTTGTGGATACTGAAACCATTGAACGCTTGAACGAAGCAGAACGAGAGAGTTTGTTGCACCCCCTTCGATCCGTTTGTGGATACTGAAACTGAAATTGAAGGAATTAGAAAACCTGTCCGCAAGTAGTTGCACCCCCTTCGATCCGTTTGTGGATACTGAAACACAAAAGACTATTTGTTATCTCTTTTAGAGCAGACAGTTGCACCCCCTTCGATCCGTTTGTGGATACTGAAACTTCTTTAGGGATAATTGCATTTATGTTAGGAAAAGAAGTTGCACCCCCTTCGATCCGTTTGTGGATACTGAAACTATCGTTAGAGCCTGACATATTTCCGATAATGGACTGTTGCACCCCCTTCGATCCGTTTGTGGATACTGAAACGCTAATAAAGCGGAGGGGGGGGGTTGCTGGAAACTTGTTGCACCCCCTTCGATCCGTTTGTGGATACTGAAACGTGGACAGCGAGGGACA
>JBFMBX010000003.1:0-436489 GCA_040754815.1 Chloroflexota bacterium | reverse complement strand
ATGTTTCAGTATCCACAAACGGATCGAAGGGGGTGCAACACGACTGGCCGGCCGGGACGCCGTACGCCGTGCTCGTTTCAGTATCCACAAACGGATCGAAGGGGGTGCAACAGCCACTTTTTACCCCTGTTTTTTCGGCTTTAAACTGTTTTTTCGCAAATTTGAGCCGTTAAATGGGCCAATTTCAGTTTCAATTGTAACATCATTTTTTCGTTTTTCGCAAATCGTTTTTTGCACGAAAAGCGGGGGGTTTTGCGAAAAATCATTCCCCTTTATCCGTCTGCCCCGTTTTGCGATTGAAAATTTCATGGTAATCCCGATCCAGTTCCGGGTCAACCTCGGCATACCTTTGAGTGGTCACAATACTGCGATGCCGCGCCATCCGCCGCGCCTTTTCGATGTTGTTGGTCGCCAGCAGGACGATAGTCACAAAATAATGGCGGAAAGCATGCGGATGTATGGCGCGCGCCGCTTCTTCCCCCACGGCTTCAGCAGCTCGTCCACGCACAATATCCCATGCGCTGGAAGGGTCAAGGGCGGCTGGCGGAGCGGTGCGCGCTCGCCGGTCATGGCGGATGAAGAGCGGGTTGCGCTCTTCCAGCGCAACCGGACGCCCGCGGCGCGGGGCAGATGACCGTTCGGCGCCGGGCTGGCGCTCATTCAGGTAATCTTGCAAAGCGTTAAGCACCCGTTCCGAAACGCGCACCCAATCCTCTTGATCTCCCTTACCCAGCACACGCAGTCGAGCTTCCAGAAAGTCCACATCACCAATCTTTAGGTTGCAGGCTTCCGAAACGCGCAAACCGGTATCGGCCAGCAGAAGGATGAAAGCCCGATCTCGCAAATTACGCAAACGCTGGCGGCGGCGTTCTGCGTGGCGGGCTGCAGCAGTCTTCTTCCCCTCCAAATCGGTTGCTTCTTCGGGGGTTGGTGTGGTATCTTTCAGCCGTTCAGCGTATTCAAGCAACCGTTCGATATCCTCACGCGGGAAGCGCGGGCGGCGGCGGCCGGATTTGCGGGCGCGTTCGGCAATCAATTGCTCAATCAACGGCAGGTGCGGGGTGGAAATCCGTTCGGCCAGCAGGAATTTGTAAAATCCTTTAACTGCCGAAAGGTACAGGTTCTGGCTGGCCGGGCTGAGGGTTTTTAAATCCTCAATGAACACCGCCACCCAGTTTTCATCCAGCTGATCGGCGGGGGTCTGATCGGGGTCAAGCGACTGCCTGCCGCCATCAGGCAGGCAGCGGCCGGAGCGCAGCGACTGACAAAAGGCGTTCAGGCCGTTGCGATAGGATTTAATCGTGCGCGGGCTGGCACGTTTAACCGACAGATAGCGCTGGATGGCATCTGAAAGAGTAAGCATCGAATTAAGTATAATCCAGCTTGAAAATACCCTCACCCCATTTTACCTAAAATCCCCTGTTCGTAATCTAAACCCCTGCAACAACTTCCACCACCCTCAAAAAACCCGTTGACTCGCCCATGGGTTTTTGATATACTAAATACGCAATCGTTTGCGCAATCGTTTGCGGAGGTCTTATGCCCACCATTCGCGAAGTCGCTTCGCGCGCCGGCGTTTCCCCTACCACCGTTTCTCATGTCATCAACAACACTCGTTTTGTCTCTGCCGAAACCCGTCAGCGCGTGCTGGATGCCATGGCCGAGCTCAACTACCGCCCCAACGTGCTTGCCCGCTCCCTCCGCCGCGGTGAAACCCGTACGCTTGGTCTGATTTTGCCCGACAGCGCCAATCCCTTCTTTGCTGAAATTGCCCGTGCCATTGAAGATGCCGCTTTCACCGCCGGTTATAACGTCATTTTGGGTAACAGTGAAAATGAACTGGCAAAAGAACAGGTCTATGTTGATGTGCTGGTCAACAAACAGGTGGACGGTTTGATCTTTCTCGCCAGCGGAGATCACAGCCCTTCGCTCGAGCATCTGGTGTGCAACGGCCTGCCGGTTGTCGTTGTTGATCGCCGGCTGAGCGGGCTGGAGGTGGATACGGTGCTGACCGACAACTTGCAAGGCGGTTTGACCGCCGCCCGCTACCTGCTGGAACTGGGCCACCGCCGGATTGCCTGCATCACCGGCCCTTCCAACCTGACCCCCAGCGCAGAAAGAGTGATCGGCTACCGCCGGGCGCTGGAAGAATATGGCCTGCCGGTGGATGAAAATCTGATCCGCAAAGGCGACTTTCACCCCTCTTCGGGCTACCTCGCTACCGGCGAACTGCTCCGGCAACAGCCGCGCCCGACCGCCATTTTCATCTGTAATGACATGATGGCTATCGGCGCCCTGCGGGCACTCAGCGAGGCCGGTTTACACGTCCCCCGCGATTGCTCGCTGGTGGGCTTCGATGACATCGAACTGGCCTCTTACATCACTCCACCCCTGACCACCATCCGGCAGGATAAATCCGCACTGGCCGAAGCCGCCGTTGAATTACTGCTGGGACGGATTGCTCAGCCCGACCTGCCAGCGCGCACTCGTATCCTGCCCACCCAACTGATCGAACGTCATTCCACACGGAGGTTGTGATGAAGAAAAGCATTGTAGTCGTTGGCAGTCTGAACATGGATCTGGTTGTGCGCGCCCCCCGCCACCCTCAACCGGGCGAAACGCTGATCGGCGGCAATTTTCAAACCTTCCCCGGCGGTAAAGGCGCAAATCAGGCGGTTGCCGCGGCACGGCTTGGCGCACAGGTGCGTATGATCGGACGGGTCGGGCAAGATGCCTTCGGCGAAGCACTCTTGCAGACCGTCCGGCAGGACGGCGTGGATACCACCTTCATCCACCGCGATGAACAGGCCGCCACTGGCGTTGCGCTGATCACACTGGACGCCGCAGGGCAGAATACCATTGTCGTTGCCCCCGGTGCAAACATGCGAGTCACCCCTCAGGATATTGAGGAAGCCGAAGCGGCCTTCGCCGGTGCCGACTTGCTTTTGATGCAATTGGAATGTCCGCTGGAAGCCGTTCAGGCTGCCGCACGAATGGCCCACCGCCACGGTTTGCAGGTAGTGCTGAACCCCGCCCCGGCCCGTCCCCTGCCGGAAGCATTGCTGGCGCAGAGCGATTACCTGCTGCCTAACCAGCCGGAACTGCGCCTACTGACGGAGGGCGAAGATGATGTAACCCGCGCCGCCATGCAGTTGATGGCGAAAGGCGTGCGGAATCTGGTGGTCACACTGGGAGAAGAAGGCGCCCTGCTGGTCACCCCAGAAGTTCAGGAAAAACTGCCGGCTTTTCCGGTGCGGGTAGTGGATACGGTTGCCGCCGGCGATGCCTTTGCAGCCGCATTTTGTGTAGCACTGGCCGAAGGTAAACCTCTGCGTGAAGCGGTGTTGTGGGGCAACGCTGCCGGCGCCATTGCGGTTACCCGTCCCGGCGCTCAACCTTCCATGCCGACCCGTCAAGAACTTACTCAATTCCTGAAGGAGCATCACCTATGAAGAAAACTCCCTTGTTGAACATTGCACTTTCGGAAGTGATTGCCAGTCTGGGGCACGGCGATATGCTGATAATCGGCGATGCCGGCTTGCCCATTCCCGCCGAAACCCTGCGTATTGACCTTGCGCTGACCCAAAATATTCCTTCCTTCCTGGATACGGTGAGAGTCGTGCTGAGTGAAATGCAGGTTGAAAAAGTGATGGTCGCTCGTGAAACCGGGCAGGTCAGCCCACAGGTACTGGTCGAATTAAAACGCCTGATGCCGGATATCCCCTTTGAAGAAATCAGTCACGCCGAACTAAAGGATCGCTGTGCGCAGGCGCGCGCAGTGGTGCGCACGGGGGAATTCACACCCTACGCGAATGTGATTCTGGTTGCCGGCGTCGTTTTCTAGGTTAAACCAGTGGAGTAGATATCCATGACCCCTGCTCAGCCAGCCACCCAGCTCCCCGCCTTTGACCGCCGTGCCTTTTTGCAGCGTTTCGGATTGGTATTTTCTTTCCTCTTGTTAATTCTGGCACTGTCTTTGCTCTCGGAACGTTTCCTCACCTCTGCCAACCTGATCAACATCCTGCGGCAGGCCACCATAAACGGGATCATCAGCGTAGGCATGACACTGGTAATTCTAACCGGCGGGATTGATCTTTCGGTTGGCTCGGTGCTGGCTCTCTCGGTTACCATTGGCGCATCCCTTATGAAACAGGGTCATCCGGCAGGTACAGGAGTACTTGCAGCGCTGGTAATCGGCACTCTGCTGGGCATTGTCAACGGTCTGATGATCTCACGCGCTAAAATTCCACCCTTTATTGCCACATTGGGAATGTTGACGGTGGCGCGCGGCCTCACTTTGATGTATACGCAAGGGCAACCCATCACCGGCCTTCCGGCTGCCTTCCGCTGGATCGGTACGGGCCTGGTGGGCGGCATTCCGGTACCGATTATCCTGACCCTGGTCGTATTTGCAGCGGGTTGGGTCTTCCTCACCAGAACCAAATACGGTGCGCAAATCTACCTGATGGGCGATAATCCCACCGCTGCCCGACTTGCCGGTGTTCCAATCGAAACCATGACCGTGCTGGTATACGCCCTCTCCGGCTTTTTTGCCGCGCTGGCCGGACTGGTGTTGGTTGCACGCCTCGATTCAGCACAGCCAATTATCGGGCAGGGCTATGAATTCAACGCAATTGCCGCGGTAGTTGTCGGCGGCACCAGTTTTGCGGGTGGTGAAGGCGGACTGGGTGGTACTCTATTGGGCACCCTGCTGATCGAAACGCTCAACAATGGTCTCAACCTGCTGAATGTTTCCCCCTTGTGGGAACAGGTTGTCAAAGGCGTGGTGATTGCACTGGCTCTCTTACTTCACAAAGTGTTCAGCCCGCCCTCAAAGTAATTCATTTGACCAGAAAGGAGGTTTATGAAAGTTCGGGAAGAAGAGAAAATAACCTGCCTGTGCATCTGTACATTCAATCGGTTCACATCTACCCTAGATTAACACTCGGAGGAGAACTATGAAACACCTGTATAAATTTGTAACCCTGATTATGCTCGCTGCACTGGCACTGAGCGCTTGTGCGCCTCAGGCCACCCCCACTACCGCCCCCACCGAACCCGCTGCCGAGATCACGCTGGGTCTGGTCATTTCCACCCTGAATAACCCCTTCTTCGTCACCTTGCGGGATGGCGCTCAGAAAGCCGCCGATGCCGCCGGTGTCAAACTGATCGTCGTGGACGCTCAGGACGACTCCGCCAAGATGACCGCCGGCATCGAAGACCTGATCAACAAGAAGGTCTCCGCCCTGCTCATCAACCCCACCGACTCCGATGCGGTCGTCCCCGCCATCCAGAAGGCCAACGAGGCCGGCATCCCCGTCTTCACCGTTGACCGCGGAGCCAACGGCGGCACTGTCGTCAGCCATATCGCTTCCGACAACGTCGCCGGCGGCAAGATGGCTGCCGAGTTCCTCTGCAATGCCCTCGGCGGCAAGGGTAAGGTCGTTGAGCTGCAGGGCATCGCCGGTACTTCAGCCGCCCGCGACCGCGGCCAGGGCTTCAACGATTACATGTCCACCTCCTGCAAGGATGTCGAAATCGTGGCCCAGCAAACCGCCGATTTCAACCGCGATAAGGGCTTGAAAGTCTTCGAGAACATCCTCCAGGCCCAGCCCGAAATCAACGGCGTCTTTGCCCACAACGACGAGATGATCCTCGGCGCCATTCAGGCCGCTGAAGCCGCCGGACGCACCGGTATCATCTTTGTCGGCTTCGATGCCATTGATGATGCCGTGCAGGCCGTCAAAGACGGCAAACTGGCCGCCACCGTTGCCCAGCAGCCGGATGTGATGGGCGAGATGGCTGTTGAAACGGCCGTCAAATACCTCAAAGGTGAGAAGGTAGAGGCTTACATTCCCGTCCCGCTCAATCTGGTTACGGCCGAATCACTGGGAGTTACGCTGGAAAAACCCGCTGCCGAGATCACGCTGGGTCTGGTCATTTCCACCCTGAATAACCCCTTCTTCGTCACCCTGCGGGATGGTGCTCAGAAAGCCGCCGATGCCGCCGGTGTCAAACTGATCGTCGTGGATGCTCAGGACGACTCCGCCAAGATGACCGCCGGCATCGAAGACCTGATCAACAAGAAGGTCTCTGCCCTGCTCATCAACCCCACCGACTCCGATGCGGTCGTCCCCGCCATCCAGAAGGCCAACGAGGCCGGCATCCCCGTCTTCACCGTTGACCGCGGAGCCAACGGCGGCACTGTCGTCAGCCATATCGCTTCCGACAACGTCGCCGGCGGCAAGATGGCTGCCGAGTTCCTCTGCAATGCCCTCGGCGGCAAGGGTAAGGTCGTTGAGCTGCAGGGCATCGCCGGTACTTCAGCCGCCCGCGACCGCGGCCAGGGCTTCAACGATTACATGTCCACCTCCTGCAAGGATGTCGAAATCGTGGCCCAGCAAACCGCCGATTTCAACCGCGATAAGGGCTTGAAAGTCTTCGAGAACATCCTCCAGGCCCAGCCCGAAATCAACGGCGTCTTTGCCCACAACGACGAGATGATCCTCGGCGCCATTCAGGCCGCTGAAGCCGCCGGACGCACCGGTATCATCTTTGTCGGCTTCGATGCCATTGACGATGCCGTGCAGGCCGTCAAAGACGGCAAACTGGCCGCCACCGTCGCCCAGCAGCCGGATGTGATGGGCCAACTGGCTGTTGAAACGGCCGTCAAATACCTGAACGGCGAAACTGTCGAATCCTACATTCCCGTTCCGCTCAATCTGGTTACAAAATAATCCATAATGGACAATCGGCTGGGGGTGGTGGAGATCTGCCGCCCCCAGCCGGATAAGAGGTTGCATGACCGAAACAAATCCCCGCCTGAAACTGGAACACATTCACAAGTCCTTTCCCGGCGTACAGGCTGTCAATGATGTCAGCATGGAAGTTTACGGGGGCCAGATTCTGGCGCTCGTGGGTGAAAATGGCGCCGGTAAATCCACCCTGATGAACATCATCAACGGTGTTGTCTCGCTGGATAGTGGTAGGATTTATCTGGACGGTCAACCGGTGCAAATCACCTCCCCGCGACGAGCACTGGAACTGGGTATCACCATGATCCATCAGGAACTGGCTCTGATTCCCGAACTGACCGTTGGGCAAAACATTTTTCTTGGGCGGGAACCGCGGCGATGGGGCGGCTGGATGGATTGGGGGCAGGTATACCGACTGGCCCAGCAGGAACTTGACCGGCTGGGGATTAACATTTCGGCGCGCGCTAAAATTACCGATTTGAGTATCGCTGAGCGTCAGCTGGTGGAAATTGCCAAAGCCCTTTCCTACCAGGCGCGCTTGATTGCACTGGATGAGCCCACCAGTTCGCTGACCAGCCGTGAAACCGAAACTCTTTTCCGGCTGGTACGCACCCTGCGCGAGGAAGGTGTTGCGCTGATCTATATCTCCCACCGCCTTGAAGAGGTTTTTGAACTGGCCGATCGAATTGCCGTGATGCGTGATGGTCATCTGGTGGCCGAAGGAGATGCCAGCGAGTTTACCCCTAATCGGTTGGTGCACCTAATGGTTGGGCGCGAACTGACCGAATTTTTCCCCAAAAGCACCACCAAGCGCGGCGAACCGATTTTAAAGGCCGTCAACCTGCACTCCGGCAGGGAAGTTCGCGGTGTTTCATTTGAATTACACCGCGGAGAAATCGTGGGCATGGCCGGATTGGTCGGTTCCGGGCGCAGCAATGTTGCACGCCTGCTATTCGGAGCGGACCCACTTAAACAAGGGGAAATCTGGTTCGAGGGCAAGCGGGTGGAACTACGCTCTCCACGGGATGCCATTCGGTTGGGTATTGGTCTGGTGCCGGAAGACCGAAAGGCTCAGGGGTTGTTCCTCAAGCAAAGTGTGCGTTACAACGCTGCCGCAGTTTTATTGCAATTCCTCTCGCGGTTGAGTTTTATCAAATTCCGGGCTATCAATTCAGCAGTGAGTCATCTTTTAGAACGACTGCGCGTCCGCACACCGTCGCTCAACCAGCAAATACGCAACCTCTCTGGCGGTAACCAGCAAAAAGTAGTGATCTCCCGCTGGCTAACACTCAACCCCAAGGTGCTGATTTTGGATGAACCGACCCGCGGCGTGGATGTGGGGGCTAAAGCCGAAATTCATGCTCTGATGAATGAACTTGCAGCACAAGGCATGGGAATTTTGATGATCTCGTCCGAACTGCCGGAGGTGCTGGGGGTCAGTGATCGTATTCTGGTGATGCGCGAAGGACAAATCGTCGCCGAAATGAGCCGCAAGGAAGCCACTCAGGACCGCATAATGCAGGCTGCAACAGGTCAGGTATAAAGGTGAGAATCGAGGTAAGCGCATGAAATCCAGCAATCATTCCAACTCAATACTCAATTTTATCCGTCAGGCCAGCACCTACCTGATTCTGATGGTAATCCTGATCTGGTTTGCCTTGCTTTCTCCCGATTTTTTAACCGTAAACAACCTTTTGACCGTTGCGCTGCAAACCTCATTGATCGCACTGGTGGCTATTGGGATGACCTTTACCATTATCACCGGCGGCATTGACCTGTCGGTTGGCTCAACTGCGGCGCTTGCGGGTGTGCTGGCAGCAGGTGCGGCTACCCGGCTGGGTTTAGGCACCTACCCCGGCCTGATCATCGGTTTGTTAAGCGGGATTGGCATTGGCTTTATCAACGGCGCTTTAGTCGTATGGGGACGGATGCCGCCCTTTGTGGCGACTTTGGCTACGATGGCAATTGGGCGCGGTTTAACTCTTGTCTATACGCAAGGCCGCCCGATAGCCGGTCTGGACAAAACTTTCACCTTCTGGGGTGGTACTGGGTGGTTAAGTGTACCGGTTCCAGTCTGGGTATTGCTGGTAGTAGCCATCCTCGCGCACCTGATTCTCAAACAAACCCCGCTGGGGCTGCGCATTTTCTCAATCGGCGGCGGCGAAGAAACCACCCGCCTTGCGGGGGTAAACGTCGGCACGGTCAAGTTCAGTGTATATATCTTCAGCGGCATCACAGCCGCGCTCAGCGGTCTGATTCTGACTGCCCGGCTATGGTCAGCTCAACCAAATATCGGCATCGGGCTGGAGCTGGATGCGATTGCCGCTGCCGTGCTTGGAGGTAGCAGTCTTGCGGGTGGCATTGGCAGTATCCCGGGTACGTTGGCCGGCGCTTTCATCATTGGCATCCTCTCCAATGGTTTGAACCTTCTGGAAGTACCTTCTTATAATCAACAAGTAGTCAAAGGCATGGTCTTTATAGCCGCCGTTATGCTGGATTACTTCATCAAACAGCGTAAGATTTCAAAATCCTCTACGGCGATTGACCATAAAACCTAATATCTCATACGATATTATCTTTCCAGGGCCTCAAACAGCAATGTTCAAAGTTGTTGTTTGAGGCCTTTATATATCACAAATCCCATAACAAAATTCTTATAGAACTTTTTGGATTTCTCATTCTTTTTTTAGAAATTGTTTATAAAAGATTGACTGTCATTTTTGCTGTTGTACAATTTTTATAAAGATTGTAGATAATTTTGTCATATTCCTTCAGAATGACAAATATCGGTACGTGACTAACGGTAAAAATATCAACAGGCGGTCTTCATGCGATCTTCATACCTGACCGATAGAGAAAACATTAATCGTCAAATTCGTGAAAAAGCCCTCGCCCGCAGTCAGCAAAAAGGGTGGGAATGGCTTCTTTTCAGCTTCATTCTTTTGATCAGCGATGGATTGAATATCGGCGTTGCCCTCCGCTTTGCGTATCTTGTTCGCTTTGAACTTCCGCTGCCTTTTTTTGATCCTCGCGCCTTCACTTCGATTGATTATTATGAAGGCATTACATTGTTAATTATTCCTACATGGTTGTTCATATTCTTTGTGCGAGGGCTTTATAAGAGAAACAATCTGCTTGGGGGGGTTCAGGAATATCACCTTCTTTTCGAAGCAAACACACTGGCAATGATTATCATTGTAGCAGTTGGCTTTTTTGAACCAAGTTTTATTTTTGCACGCGGTTGGATTTTGATTGCCTGGTTTTCAGCCTTCTTTTTTACTGCCCTGGGAAGATTTCTACTTCGTCGCGTCGCTTACTTCCTGAGAACTTACGGTTACTTCCTGTCTAACGCGATAATCGTCGGATGCAATGCGGAAGCCGAAGAAATGGCATCTCAGTTGAGCGATGTTCGTTATTCGGGTTTGAACCTGATTGGCTGTGTTGCCAATCGAACGGAAAAAACAACACCGCTTAAACACCTTTCAATCATGGGAGGGCTTGATCAATTAGGAGAAATAATCCAGCGGCACAATGTAGAGGAAGTCATTCTGACCAGCAGTGCATTAAGTCGCGAGGAATTACTGGAAGTCTTTGAAAGATTTGGCACTTCTGAAGAAATTAAATTGCGTATTTCATCGGGACTTTATGAAATCATCACCACCGGTTTGAAGGTTCGTGAATTTGCATGGGTGCCACTGGTGGAAGTAAATAAAGTGCGGTTGACAGGCAGCGAAATGATTCTGAAAGCCATGCTCGATTACGGACTTTCAATTCCCCTTCTCATTTTGATTTCTCCTCTCCTGCTTTTAATTGCTATCGCCATAAAAATCGACTCACCCGGTCCTGTCATCCATCGGCGGCGAGTGCTCGGCGTCAACGGAAAGGAATTTGACGCCTTTAAATTCCGCACAATGGTCATCAATGGTGACGAGGTTCTCGAAAAATTTCCGGATAAAAAAGAAGAATTGGCCAGAACTCACAAAATCAAAAATGACCCGCGCGTGACCAGAGTTGGAAAGTTTTTGAGGAAAACCAGCCTGGATGAATTGCCACAATTGTTCAATGTCATTCGAAACGAGATGTCTTTAGTCGGACCACGTATGATCACTGCCGGCGAACTGGCCGAATATCAAAAATGGGGTATCAACCTGTTGACGGTGAAACCCGGCATAACCGGTAAATGGCAGGTTTCGGGAAGGTCGGATATCAGTTACCAGGAAAGAGTACGGTACGACATGTACTACATTCGCAACTGGAATATCTGGCTGGATATTCAATTACTCATCCAAACCATACCCGCCGTATTAAGCAAACGCGGTGCATATTAGAAAAAAGGTAGAAGAAAATGAAAATACTGGTCACTGGCGGGGCAGGTTTCATAGGTTCAAACGTGGTTGACCTCTTGATCAAAGAAGGTCACAAGGTTGTCATTGTGGATAATCTGGTCACGGGAAGATATATCAATCTCAATCCGGAGGCGACATTTTATCAAATTGATATTCGCAGTTCCAATCTTTCTCAAATTTTCGAGAAAGAGCAACCCGAAGTTGTAAATCACCACGCAGCTCAGATGGATGTACGCCGGTCGGTTGCGGATCCGCTTTATGATGCAGATGTTAATGTCAAAGGTTCGTTGAATATCCTTGAGTGTGCGCGCAAGTATGGTGTCAGGCAAATCATCTACGCCTCATCCGGTGGAACGGTCTATGGGGAGCCACAATATCTTCCATGCGACGAAAATCACCCCATTCAACCAATCTGTCAGTACGGTGCTACCAAGTACATGACCGAGATGTATCTGTATATGTATCGTTATATGTACGGTTTAGATTATGTGATTTTCCGTTACCCCAACGTTTACGGCCCTCGTCAAGACCCCAAGGGCGAGGCGGGCGTAATTGCCATATTTACAGGCCTCATGTCTCGTAATGAACCCGTAACAATTCACGGGGATGGGCTTCAAGAACGAGATTTTGTATATGTTCAGGACGTGGCTGAAGCGAACCATCTTGCTTTATCTCTCACTTCAGGTGGTTATGTTTACAACCTGGGTACCGGAAAACCAATCAATGTGATTCAAATCTTCGAGGCACTCAAAGAGATAACCGGTTATTCGAGGGAGGCGATCTTTGGCCCTGCCAGATTGGGAGAAACACGAAGAATTTATCTGGACAGTACCAGATTCCAGGAAGAAACCGGATGGAGACCCCAAACCTCGTTAGCCAATGGTTTGAGGAAAACGGTTGAATACTTTAAACAAACGGAGCTGGTAAATTGATCATCGTTCAAACCCCGTTGCGGATCAGTTTCTTTGGTGGTGGGACAGATTTCCCCTCCTACTACATGGAGGAAGGGGGTTGTGTACTCTCATCCGCCATTGATAAATATATCTTTGTCACCATCAAACGCCGCTTTGATGATTTTATTCGCGTGGGCTACACCAGAACCGAAATTGTTGAAAACGTGAATGATATTCAACACGAATTGATTCGCGAAGCCCTTAAAAAAGTGGGCATCCAAAAAGGGGTTGAAATAACTACCATGGGGGATATCCCATCCGGTTCGGGACTTGGATCGTCCAGCACCGTCACGGTGGGCGCACTACATGCCATGTATGCCTATTTGAATTTTTCGGTTACCGCCGAACAGCTGGCAAGAGCGGCTTGCGAGATCGAAATTGATATTTTGAAAAAACCCATTGGGGTGCAGGATCAGTATATTGCCGCCTACGGAGGACTGAGATTTTTTGAATTTTCAAACAGCGGAGAAGTTTGTAACCAGCTCCTTTCGTTGGATGAAGTTTTGCAAACCCGGCTTAATGAAAATTTGCTGCTTTATTTTACGGGTACTACAAGATCTGCCGACAGTATTTTGACAGAACAGAAAGACAATATCGAAAGCCGAAAACAAATATTACGAAAATTAAAAAGCTTTGCCTACCTGGCAAAAGAAGAATTACAAAAAGGCAATATTGATATCATTGGAAATCTGCTCCACGAAAGCTGGCAATACAAAAAGCAGCTTGCCAGCAAAATCAGCAATGGTCATATCGAGGCGATTTACGAAACCGCTCGTAAAGCCGGTGCATTGGGAGGAAAATTGACCGGCGCTGGCGGAGGCGGATTTTTGCTTCTGTACTGTCCTTACGAAAAAAGAGACCTGGTTCGGAAATCACTGAACGGACTCCGAGAAGTCCCTGTTCGGTTGGAACCGGATGGGTCAAAACCCATATTTAACTATCGTCGTTAGTAGAGGAGGAAACAATGATCGAATATATCAGGGAATACATGAATGACTTGAATAAGACCATCCAAAATCTTCCTGTTGAGAAGATCGATCAATTAGTTCACATCCTTCACAACGCCAGATTGAATGGCAGGCAAATTTTTATCATGGGCAATGGTGGAAGCGCGTCAACTGCATCACATTTCGTTTGTGATCTGGCTAAAAACACCGCTTTTCCCGACCTTCCGGGCTTTAAGGTAATCGGGTTATCCGATAATATGTCCATTTTTTCCGCTCTGGCCAACGACCATGGGTATGAAAATGTGTTTGTAGATCAATTGCGGAACTTTGTCCAACCGAATGATATTGTGATTGCCATATCCACCAGCGGTAACTCCGAGAATGTTATTCACGCAGTGGAACTGGCAAATAAAGTAGGAGCAATTACGGTTGGGTTTACCGGTTATAAAGGCGGTAAACTGGCAAAACTGGTCAAACTTGAAATCCGTGTTCCTTCCAATAATATCCAGCATATTGAAGATTTACACCTTTCCATCGAGCATGTGGTGTGTTACTCCCTGTTGAGACTGGCCGAAGGTACGGTTACGCAATTTTCCACGCCTGTTGATACTCCCCTAAATGAAGCAAAATCACTCGCCGAGTCGCTTTTCGATAGCGCAATTCATCTTCAGAGCTCAGATAATGGCAATAATCCTGAAATAAAAGTAGCCCCAAATACGGAAGAGCACAACCTCGGTTACATGCTTCAAATTGCCCTTTGCAGCACGGGCGCAAGCAGTGGCACATTGATCCTTCTCGACCAGAAGGGAAATGTCATTGCTGGGGCAACAGTTAGAGAAGGACAGGTATCAAATCCACCCATGGAGCAACTGGCCGAAATCAGCCAGCATGGTTTGGCAGGATGGGTCATCAAACATGGAAAACCGGCCCTGGTCAGTAATACCTCCAAGGATGAACGCTGGCTAAGAAGACCATGGGATAAAGATCCAAACAAAAGCCGATCCGCTGTTTCAGTACCAATTTCAATTAACGACCGGGTTCTGGGTTCAATCACACTTGTTCACCCGCAAGGTTCAGAATTTTCCCCGGAAGACCTGGAATATGTTTCCAAAATGGCAACCTCATTGACCCCCTCGATACTGGCTGCCGCACATTTGATTGAAAAGTAAGTCTTAGATTGCAAAAAACCTGTCATACCATTGCGAGGAAACGCAATGGTATGACAAGGGGTAATAGTAAAAATGGATTACGACGATATGTCGTAATGGCGGAGCATGCCTTTTTGAAGAATAACAATCACCAATCCAGAATACCTCCCCACAGACAAAATTCAATTGGCCTATACCTGAGCCGTCAAGCATCGGGTGTGGGGAGATACATACTGGAACAAACCCTTTATTTGACCGCCGGCTGGATTCCAACAATTATAGGAATTGGTGTTCGATCAATTCTTTATCGGTTGATTATGAAGATGGAAGGACTGGTTGCAATCGAAAGCGGCGTACGCCTGAGATTTGCAAATTACATCCACCTTCACAACCGAGTTTATATTGATCAAGGAGCGTATTTGCACGCCTGCCCGGATGGAATTGAAATTGGAGAGAACACTATCGTAATGCATGGAGCAATTCTGCATGTTTATAATTTTCGGGGATTACCCCATGCGGGGATAAAAATTGGTAAAGATTGCCTGATTGGAGAGTGCTGCGTCATTCGCGGGCAAGGAGGCGTAAGTATTGGTGATCGCGTATACACCTCACCTTTTACCCAAATTCTGGCTGTAAATCATGTTTTCAATAACCCACAATTACCTTTTGTCGAACAGGGTATAACTGCCGAAGGAATAATCATCGAAGACGATGTTTGGTTAGGAGCAGGGGCAATCATAACAGATGGTGTCCGTGTAGGAAAAGGGGCGGTTGTTGCGGCTGGGGCAGTAGTCACCAAAAATGTGCCTGCGAATACGGTTGTAGGTGGCGTGCCTGCCCGCATCATCCACACGACAGATCAGGTAAAAATCTCACCGGATATCAAGGTTTATTACTGAAAGGAAGTAAGAATGTGTACTTTATCCGTTGTTATCCCTGCATACAATGAAGAAAATGGCATTGCGGAAATTATGAACAGAGTGTTATCCATCCGACCCGCTTTGCAAAGCATTGGGGTTGATAAATTAGAATTGCTGGTTGTAGATGACGGCTCTAAAGATCGAACCGCGGCAATTGCAAACGAAATTGCTCAACGCGATAATGATGTTGTGGTTATCACGCACGAAATTAACAAAGGCTATGGGGGCGCTTTAAAAACCGGTTTCTCTATGGCAAGCGGCGAACTCATCGGATTTTTGGATGCCGACGGCACTTATCCGCCGGAATATTTTCCTCAACTTTGTGTTCAGGCTCTCAATGGCGCAGATCTGGTAATTGGTTCGCGAATGGCTGGTGAAAAAAGTCAGATGCCCGTAACGCGTCGTGTGGGCAATCTGTTTTTTGCCGGTTTGCTTACTTTGCTTGGCTGGCAAAAGATCACCGATTCGGCCAGCGGAATGCGGGTGGTGAAACGAGAAATTCTGGCGCAAATATATCCATTACCAAACGGCTTAAACCTGACCCCCGTGATGAGCACCCGTGCTGTTCATGAGGGTATTCGTATGTGTGAAGTGCCCATCCCTTATAGCGAACGCATAGGACGGTCAAAATTAAGTGTAATCAGGGATGGCATCCTGTTCCTTCAATCCATGATCTGGACTGTAATGGCATACAACCCCGTGCGAGTGCTGGGAATTCTGGGGTTGGCAGGTATCTTTTTAGCGTTTTTAACCGCCGCGGGCCTGGTCATTGCACGCCTTTCTGGCATTACAACAATTGGACCATGGGGTGTTGCTGCATTGTTTGCCGGGCTGGTAGCAGGGGTTACCGGTGTTGCCCTTTTTGCTTTAGGAGCAACCTCAAATTATCTTGTTTCGTTGTTTTACAGGAAAAACATTCGTCAGGGATTATTCGGTAAACCCCTCTTCAAAAAACCACTGGAAAGTCGTTTTGGCACACTGGGAAGCCTTACGCTTATTTCAGGGACTATGTTAAGTATCGTCAGTTTATCACTGGGTATTTCCGGGTGGGAAATTGAAAGACTGTGGTTGTATCTTTTGGGAAGCGCCATGATGATCCTGATTGGTGTCCAACTGATACTTTATTGGGCGCTCATGCGCGTTTTAGAAGACCTTAGTCAACGAGAACTGATGGTTGAAAAGGACTTAAACGGATTTCCTAACAGAATTTCTTAATGGTTATGTGAGGTCAAAATGGATGAGATGAATTCGAAAGAATTTAAAAATTTGGGAGCACACCGCCTGGCCCCCCTGCGAATGGCAAAATTCCCCAACGCCGATGATATTGTTCGGAACGGCTTATTAAGTCAGCCCAGGGGCAAGGATGCAGTGGATGTTTTGTTGGTCAATCCACCCACACCGGATGGCGGTTTATGGATTCGAACTCAGCATCGCGTTGGTAGAAGAACGCGGGAAAATATGGTTTGGCCACAAGTTTCACTGGCCCAAATGGCTGCTCTTCTGGTGCCAACCTATACTGTAAAAATTATTGATGCCAACGCGGAGAGAATGGGCTGGCAAGAGTTTGCGAATTTAATTTCAAAATACCAACCCAAGTATTACCTCTCTCAATTAACTGCTCCGACTCTCGAAAATGACATGTACGGCGTATTTCTGGCCAAAGCCAGAGGGGCAACCACAATGGTGTTTGGCACCCATATTACACCCATCCCCGTAGAAACGATGCGCCCCTATCCTGCACTGGATATTGGACTGGTCGGCGAACCCGATCTGACACTGCGTGATTTGATTGATCACCTGGAAGGCAAAATTGATCAGCGCCCCCCTCTCATCCAGAAATTAATTGCAGAACACGATCCCGACTACCGCCCCGCCCTGAATGAGGATGGGTCGGTGAATATGCATGAAATCAAAGGTATTGTCTGGCGGAAAGGCGATCAAATCATCCTCAACAAAACTCGCCCTTTTATCAAGGATTTGGATGATTTACCCATTCCGCTACACGAAATGTTACCGTATAAAAAATATGTGATGCCGCTGATGAAGGGGCCTTTCACCTTTATTGTAACCAGTCGTGGATGCACCGCTGGTTGTATCTATTGCATCAAGCATGTGAGTTATCAATATACCGTCCGCCTGCGTTCACCAGAAAAAGTGCTTGAAGAACTGTGGGTGCTGAAGAAATTGGGGATTAACAACGTCAACATGTACGCAGACCTTTTCACTGCCAATCGCGACCAGGTAATCGGTATCTGCAAGGCAATGATTGATTCCAACATCAACATGAAGTGGACTTGCAATAGCCGCGTGGATTATGTAGATGAAGAAATGTTGAATTTGATGGCAAAGGCAGGATGCTTTTTGATGACCTGGGGGATTGAATCCGGTAGCGAACAGGTCTTAAGACATGCCCGAAAAGGTGCTTACCCTGAAACCGCCTTCCGTTCGCTTACTCTTGCCAGAAAAGCAGGAATTAAGAATTGGGGCTATTTCATCATTGGCCTACCCACCGAAACAGAAGAAACCATCCGCCAGACCATAGAATTCTCTAAAAAATTGCCCCTTGATATTGCCTTATTCCACGTGGCTGCCCCCTACCCCGGCACACCTTTCTTTTTTGAGGTTGTACGTGAAAACTGGTTTAGACCGGGCACCCGGTGGGAACAGGTGGATATGGACAAAGGCACTGTTTTGGATTATCCGGGTTTACCTGCCGAAAGATTGCTCTACTGGCAAAAACGCGCATTTCGCGAATGGGCACTTAGACCCGGTCCCATCCTCACTTATCTGAAAATGCTCTTTTCCGATTTTTCCACCATGAAATCCGCAATCAGCGTGGGGTTACAGCATTTTGAATGGCAAACCGGTAAAAGCGAGTCTTGATTTACTCGTTTATTCTTGAATAAAAATGAATTTAGAAGAACCACAAGGGAAAAAGGAGAATGGCAATGAGTTCGAATATTGAACAACAGATTAAGGAGTATATTGCCGAAAATATTTTATTTTCAAGTGATGGGTACCCTTATCCTGAAGAGACCTCTTTCATGGAAAACGGCATTGTTGACTCCATGAATGTTATGGAAATTGTTGCCTATGTAGAAGAAACTTTCGGGATTCGCGTTGAAGATCGTGAGATTATTCCAGCCAATTTTGACTCCGTCAAAAATCTGGCAAATTACTTACGCATGAAGGGTGTCAACGGTAAATGACCCATTTTCGCCTGGTTCAAGAATTCCTCGAAAAAAGCGCACAAAAATTACCCGACAAAATCGCCCTGGTTTGCGGCGAAAGACGATTGACTTACGCAGAAATTGACGAAAAAGCCAATCGTGTGGCGAATGCTCTCAAAAAAATGGGGGTCTCAAGAGGCGATCGCGTGGCTCTTTTCATGCAGAACAGTGTTGAACTGGTCATCGGTATTTTTGCAGTCCTCAAGGCGGATGCTGTTTTTGTCGCAATCAATCCCACAACGAAACCGGATAAACTGGTTTATATCCTCAATAATTGTGCAGTTACATGTTTGTTTTTCTCTCCACAACAAAAAATGGATTTGGGAGAAACTCGTCAACACTGCCCCTCCCTGAAGGCGTTTATCCTCACCCAGGGAGAATACATTCACCTTTCTGAGAATAAAAATGTTTATCTTTTCGATGAAATTCTTAAAACCAGCCCATCTAACCGTCCCATCCCCAAAAACATTGATCTGGATTTAGCCTGCCTGATTTATACTTCCGGAAGTACGGGCGAACCCAAAGGGGTAATGTCAGACCACAGCAATATTATCTTCGCGGTTGATTCCATAACTTCCTACATTGGCAATACAGAAGATGATATTGTCATAGATGTTTTGCCTCTCTCCTTCGATTATGGTCTTTACCAGCTCCTCATGGTGTTTTCATTCGGAGGAAGATTAATCCTCGAAAAAGGATTTAACTATCCCGCCCAAATTCTGACTCAGATTGAAAAAGAAAAGGTGACCGGTTTTCCCGGAGTACCAACCATTTTTTCAATGCTGGTCAATATGGATTTATCCTCCTATGACTTATCCAGCCTTCGCTACATGACCAATACGGCGGCAGCTTTACCGCCGGCTCATATCTTGAAAATCCGCGATACATTTCCAAACGTGAAATTGTTTTCCATGTATGGCCTTACCGAAACCAAAAGAACTCTTTACTTGCCGCCTTCCCAGTTAGATGTCAAACCAGACTCGGTGGGCATAGCCATACCGGGAACGGAAGTATGGATTGAAGACGAGAACGGAAACCGCCTTGGCCCCGGAGAGGTGGGTGAACTGGTAGTTCGCGGAAGGCATGTCATGCGTGGCTATTGGGGAGATGAAAAACTCTCCGCCCAGCGATTTCGTCCCGGCAGAATTCCGGGAGAACGATTGTGTTATACCGGCGACTTATTCAAAATGGACGAAGATGGCTATTTTTACTTTGTCGCCCGTAAGGATGACATCATTAAAAGCCGTGGAGAAAAAGTTTCTCCAAAGGAAGTTGAAAATACTATATACAAGATCAATGGGGTGTACGAAGTCGCAGTTGTCGGCGTCCCCGATGAAATCCTCGGTCAGGCCATTAAGGCATTTATTGTTAAAAGCGATCCTCAATTAACCGAAGCGGATGTATTGAGGTATTGCAGGAACAACCTTGAAGATTTCATGGTTCCAAAATACATTGAATTTGTTGCCGAACTGCCCAAAACCTCATCAGGAAAAATCAAAAAGGCAGTCCTTTAATGTGTGGAATTTGCGGAATTTTCAACATCAAAGAAATTGACACCATTTCCCTTGAAGTGTTGAAGGGAATGATCCTTGCCCTCCATCACCGGGGCCCCGATGAATTTGGCCTTTACAGAGACAACCGGGTCGGACTTGCCAGTGCCAGATTAAGCATCATTGATCTGGCGGGAGGTTCTCAACCCATCTCGAATGAGGATGGAACGGTTTGGATTGTTTTTAACGGAGAAATTTTCAATTATATTGAATTGCGTCCTTTGCTCGAAAAAAAGGGGCATCAATTTTCCACTAAAACCGATACTGAAGTCATCATTCATCTTTATGAGGAATTTGGAGTAGAGTGCCTCAATTATCTTAACGGTCAATTTTCAATCGCTTTATGGGATAGTCGCAATCAGACCCTCCTTCTTGCACGGGATAGACTGGGTATTCGGCCTTTATTTTATTATCATAATCATCACATTCTCTTGTTCGCCTCAGAAATCAAATCCTTCCTCGCCTTTCCAAATTTTCATCTGGAGCTCGATGAGGACGCTTTAAGACAGGTCTTTACCTACTGGTCGCCACAACCTCCTCACACCGCATTCCAACAGGTCATGCAGCTGCCGGCGGGACATTATCTTTTACTTCAAAATGGCGAAATCAATGTTCAACCATACTGGCAATTAAAATTCAAAGAGGATACACACCACGCCGTTAATTCCGAAAATCAAACGAAAAATGATGCAGAAATATTGGAAAACTTTGCATCTTTGCTGATTGACGCCACGCAAATCAGGCTTCGGGCAGATGTCCCCGTTGGGGCTTATTTGAGCGGCGGGCTGGATTCCTCGACAATTGCCGCCATTATTCGGAACCATACCCAAACGCCGTTGGATAGTTTTTCAATTGCTTTCAGTTCTGAGGAATTTAACGAGAGCGATTTTCAACTGGAAATGGCACGTTTTCTCGGCACCAATCATCAGGTCGTTTACTGCACCCCCGAAGATATCGGCCAAATCTTCCCGGAGGTTGTCTGGCATACCGAAACACCCGTACTGCGAACCGCCCCAGCCCCCATGTTTTTATTATCAAGGCTGGTTCGAGAAAATGGCTATAAAGTGGTTCTAACAGGTGAAGGGGCTGATGAAATTCTGGCCGGTTACGATATTTTCAAAGAAATGAAGATTCGCCGATTCATTGCCAGAGATCCTTCATCGCCTTTGAGACCCGCTCTGCTAAATAAACTTTATCCTGATATTCCTCGCATTAAAAACGCCGGTGAATTTTTGACCGCCTTTTTTCAACGCCGATTACAGGAAACCGATTCTCCGTTTTACTCGCACCTGATTCGCTGGGATAACACCGGAAGAACCCTGAAATTTTTAAATAACGGGCAGAATAAGCCGGATTATGGTGAAATACCCCTCCCCCACAGCTTTAATTCATGGTCGCATCTCGCTCAGGCTCAATACCTGGAAATAGCCACATTTCTTTCTCCATACTTACTATCGTCTCAGGGAGATCGTCCCGCCATGGCACATTCGGTCGAGGGTAGATTTCCGTTTCTCGATTACCGGTTGGTTGAATTTTGCAACCAGTTGCCCGATCATTACAAACTGAGAGGATTGAATGAGAAATATCTCTTGAGGAAATTTGCCAGTAATTTTTTACCGCCCGAGATTTGGAAAAGGAAAAAGAGACCCTACCGGGCACCCATCAAAAACTCATTCTTTGGTGTTCATCCGCCAGAATATGTGTTTGATTTATTGAGCGAGCAAAACATTGCAAGAAGTGAAATTTTCAATACCAACGCCGTAAAAAAGTTAATTTCCAAAGCCTCTGCAGAAAGCCAGTTTAGTGAGACTGAAGAAATGGCGCTGGTTGGAATCATATCCACTCTACTTTTGGAGCAGCAATTCGTTCGCCGAAACCACCCTTTAACCCGCACAACCACAACTCCAATCAAAATTATTGATAAATCAGGCAACCACTCCCAAAATCAAAGAGGATAAATGACAGTTTCCACCCGCCAACCATTCTCAATCAATTTATTGAAACTAGACCCCCGCCATGAAAGCGAGCGGATTTCGAGTTGGATCAAATCCAGTGTCCAGAACAATTTACATCGGCGAGGTGTGGTGGTAGGTATTAGTGGAGGTATTGATTCATCGGTGGTAGCTGCACTCTGTGTAAATGCGTTGGGCAGCCAAAGAGTGCTGGGAGTATTACTACCCGAGGAAGAGTCCAGCCCCGAAAGCCGGCAATTGGCGTTGGAATTAGCCGGTCAGTTAGGCATTGAAACGGTAATTGAAGATATAACCGGTGCACTGAAAGGCGCAGGTTGCTACGAGAGAAGAGATCAGGCGATTCAACGAATTATTCCCCAATTTGAAAAAGGGTGGAAGTCTAAAATCACCCTACCGGGAAGTTTACTGGAAGAGCAAACCTTGAACGTTTTTTACCTTTCGGTAATATCTCCTCAAGGGGAAGAAATTACCAGGCGCATACCCCCGGCTGAATTTATGCAAATCATGGCGGCTTCAAATTTCAAACAGCGCACCCGAATGGCCATGTTATATTACCATGCTGAACGGAATGGATATGCCGTGGTGGGCACCGCTAATAAAAATGAGCATGACCTTGGTTTTTTTGTTAAATATGGGGATGGCGGCGTTGATTTGAATCCAATCGTGCACTTATTCAAAAGTCAGGTTTATCAACTGGCCCGTTACCTTAACATACCGGAGGAAATTCAACAGCGGCCTCCGACCTCAGACACATACAGCGCGGGAAGCACTCAGGAAGAATTCTTTTTCCGTCTTCCCTTTGAGGTTTTGGACTTAATCTGGTTTGGGTATGAAGAAGGGTTTTCAGCCGAAGAAATTGCCGTAACCCTTGGTCTTACCGATGAGCAAGTCAACCGGGTTATCCAGGATATTCTTCAGAAAAAAAGGACGACCGAATATCTCCGAACTTTACCACTGAGACTTTCGCCAACAAATAACGCCATATAGCAGGGTGAGAAATGCCATCGTTTTTGTCTGTTCATTTCAAAATGCATATCTTATCCTGCAATTTATTTTGAGAGGAATCTAACCAATGAAACAACTAAAAACTCAAATCGAATTAATTACTCCTTACGGCGGGGAATTGATTAACTTAATTGCGGCAGGGGATGAAAGATTAACCCTCATTGAAGAATCAAAACACCTGCCCTCGGTAAAAATTTCAGCACGCTCCGTTTGCGATCTCGAATTGCTGGCAGTTGGAGCTTTCTCTCCCCTGAATCGGTTCATGGGCAAAGAGGATTATGAGCGGGTTCTAACTGAAATGCGGTTGAAAAACGGCACTCTGTTCCCCATTCCCATCACCCTTCCGATTGATGAAAACAGCCTGCCGCCCTTTGCTGATCGGATTAATTTATGCGACTCGCACAACAACACTTTGGCTGTGATGGATATCGAAGAGGTATATCATTGGGATCCCCAAAGAGAAGCAAGGCTGGTTTTAGGCACCACCGATCCGCGGCACCCCTTGATCTCAGAAATGATGCATTGGGGAAAAATTTATATTTCAGGTAAGTTGCAGGTTGTCAACCTGCCACAGAATTATGACTTTTCCGATCTGCGACTTTCACCCATAGAGGTTCGCAATAGATTATCACAGATGGGATATTCGAATGTAGTGGCCTTTCAGACTCGCAATCCCATGCACCGCATACACGAAGAATTGACAAAACGCGCCGCTGAAGAAATCAACGGAAGCCTTTTAATTCACCCCGTAGTCGGAATGACCAAACCGGGTGATGTTGATCACTATACGAGGGTGCGCGTTTATCGAACTCTGGTTAATAAATACTATGATCCCAATCGGACATTATTGAGTCTATTACCGCTTGCGATGAGAATGGCCGGTCCACGAGAAGCGCTTTGGCATGCCATAATTCGTCGCAATTATGGAGCGACCCATTTTATCATCGGTAGAGATCATGCCGGTCCCGGCAAAGATAGTTATGGTAATCCGTTTTACGGCCCCTACGAAGCACAAACCCTACTTGCCCAATATGCAGACGAAATTGGTGTTTCGCCGGTTGAATTTAAGGAACTGGTCTATTTACCGGATGAAGACCGCTACGAAGAAATTAGCAAAGTGCCAGAAAATGCTAAAGTGTATTCAATATCAGGGACACAGGTGAGAGAGGATTATCTGGAAAAAGGAGTTTTGCTTCCTGAATGGTTTACACGTCCCGAAACCGCCCAAATTCTACAACAAGTTTACCCACCTCGCCACGAACAGGGTTTTTGCATCTGGTTTACGGGTTTGAGCGGCGCGGGTAAGTCAACCACTGCTGAAATTCTTACTACATTATTGCTTGAACGCGGAAAGCAGATTACCCTGCTGGATGGCGATGTCGTTCGAACACACCTGTCAAAAGGACTTGGATTTTCCAGAGAAGATCGCGATACCAATATTCTTCGCATTGGTTTCGTGGCAAGCGAAATCGTCAGACACAACGGCGTAGCAATTTGTGCTGCAATAAGCCCGTATCGCGCGGCACGAAACGAAGTTCGCAAAATGGTAGGGAGTGAGAAGTTCATCGAAATTTTTATGGATACTCCCATTGAATTGTGTGAGAGTCGGGATGTCAAAGGTTTATATGCCAAAGCCCGGCGAGGTCAATTAACCGGTTTTACCGGCGTTGACGATCCCTATGAAGCACCGGTCAATCCCGAACTCACACTTGAAACCGTCAACTCCACTCCACTCCAAAATGCTCAAAAGATCATTGCATATTTAGAGGAACGAGGCTTTCTGGTGAAAGAATCACCGGTCTCAAACAACGGTCATCACTAAAGCCGAGATCATGAGCAGACATTTCCCTGCGCTGCGCGGTTTAGCAATTTTCCTTGTGGTTATAAATCACTCAATAACTTTGGGCATGCAATTCGCCAGGGTTGAAGGAGTAATCTTACCACAATGGCAAAAATATATACTGGTTGCAATTAAAGAATTTGGTATTTTTGCTGTTCCCCTCTTTCTTTTCTTAGCAGCCAGTTATTTTGCATACGCAGCGCAGGGAAAAGATTTTCAAGGAATGGTTCGGTTGGTTCCAAATACAATCAAGTTCATACTAATCCCCTATATTTTGTGGTCAGTATTGTTTTACGTGGTCGCGTTTTATTTGTTTGGAGAAAAGACAGACCTTGTTGGCTATGCGAAAAACTTAATCATCGGCTATCCTAATAATTTTGTACCGCTATTATTATTTTTTACAATTCTCGCGCCTTTATTAGTGTGGTTATCCCGCAAATCTCAAACCCTGATCTTTTTACTCTTTTTGGCATATCAGGCTTTTCTGGTTATTATCCTACGCCCCGATTTATTTGGCAAAGTTTTTCCAGACTGGACGAACACACTGGCCTTACCTGTAATTCGCCTCCCATTGGCCCTTTGGGGAATCTTTTATCCTCTGGGCATTATCTATGGTTTGAATTCAGAAAAAAGCAGAAAACTGCTCAATCCTTTATCTCTTATCTCACTTTTTATTACCTTGTGTTTATTCGTAATATCAGTAAGCACTCAATTAGGTTTTACAAATTTTCCAATCGTAGAAATTATCGCCCCTTTTTTTGGTGTTCTATGGCTTACTACCCTTAAACGCGAGCAAATACCGTTTATTCACTGGTTTGAAAGGCTTGGTAAAAGATCCTATGGCCTTTATCTTATCAATTTGATTCTGATCAACCTGTTATTAACCGCCATTATCGCAATAGGGTCAAAAAATATTCTCATCTATCAGCCAGTTATTGTCTTTCTAGTTGCAGCCATTACCCTTCTACTCCCGCTTTACTGGATGGAAGCAATTGAAAAGCGAAGCGGAAGATCATTTTACAAAATGATCTTTGGATAATGAACTATTTTCAGGCTTTTCCTTTCCGCAATTGCTCTTTAATACGAGGACACAAAATTCTGTGAAAATTTTCAAAATACGCACACTCATTTCATTTTTGCTGTTTCTATCTTTTTTTATACCTGAAAGAATTTCTGCTCAAGTCACCGATGTTTGGTCAGAAGCGGTCAATATTTCCATTTCTGGTTCATCCTCTTCACCTTCATTCGTCATTACACCGGATGATATTATTCATGTTTACTGGCTGGATGATTTCGATGATTTAATGTATGCTCAATTTGATGGTGAAAATTGGAGTGCACCGGTTAAGGTTAGTGCGCCTAACGAGTTATATGTCCCCAGGCTTGTGCTTGGAGAAAACAACCAGATTCACGCATTTTGGTTGGATGCTGACGGTAATTTATTTTACAATCGTGCTACTGGAAATAATCTTAGCAATCCAGGTATATGGAGCGGCTCTGTACTCCTCACAAACGGCATCGCCGAATTTGATGCGCTGGTCGCCTCCGACGGAAGCATCCATTTAACATTTATTCAATCAACTGATGATGAAAACAGACCAGCCGGAGTTTATTATCAAAAGTCCACTACTGCTGGTGCCAGTTGGCAGTCACCTGTTTTGATTTACGCTTCTCGTTATCTCAGGGCACTGGAAGCAGGGTCTGCAAACGTTCAAATTGCCGCCACAAGTAATGAGGCAGCCCCCCAACTCTTTCTGGCATGGGATAATCGCCTATTAAAAACAGTTTATTTTGCCAGATCTTTAGATGGAGGAACGAACTGGGAAGCCCCCATCGAGATTGCAAGTCAAAAAACCAGAGCAAGTGCAACAACCCCTTACAACATTCAAATTGGTATTTCAAGGAACCAGATAATTCTGGTTTATCAGGACGGACAGCCAGGTTTCAGTTGCGCTCAATCGTTTCAATTTTCGGAAGATGTTGGAACCTCATGGAGCACACCGAAGAGAATGATGGAGGATGTTCCCGGCTGCGCCACCTCAAATCAGTTATTGGAATTTAATCAGTACCTGCTATTGACGACGGTAAATCGCGACCAGGTATCACTAACCGCATGGGATGGGTCGCGGTGGAGCAAATCACAACAACAATCCGAAATGCTGCAGGTCATTGACCCTTCTACACGCTCAATCCTGACGCTCAACCAGCAGCAAGTTCTGGTTGATAACAATGGATATCTGAATTTAATTGGCTCCGATCTGGAACAACGTGATATCTGGTGGAGGCAAAGAAGCCTCGGCGATATAGGATCCTGGTTTGAACAAGATAATTCCTGGAGTTCTTTTGAAACAATTACATTTAGTGAAACTCCTTTTTCATCCATTTCTTTAACTGCCGATGCACAACAACAACTCCACTTATTTTGGAGCAAGGGGAGCGAAGGAATTTCAGATTTACCCGGCAATACCATATTTTATTCCCGATGGGAAGATAAACGCCTATGGGTGGCCCCAGTTCCCATTCAACGAGCAATAAATGAATTTACCGATCAAATCTCTGCGGGTTACGATGCCCGACGTGACTCTCTTTTACTGGTATGGAAAGATGGTTTTAAGGGAGAAATATATTTTTCGTCATCCCCCGCCAACCAGGCAATTATACCTGCATCCTGGGGCACTGCTGTAAAAATCTCATCACCGGACCATAGAGCCGATTCACCGTTCCTCATCACCGATACTACCGGAAAGATTATTGTTGTTTATGCAGTACCCGTGAACGAGAATAGGGGTGTTTATTTGTCCGAATCAAATGATGGGGGAGCATCATGGAGTCAGCCCATTGGATTAGTGACTGGAAGTGAAATTGAGCCGGCCGTGATAAGTTATCCTCAACTGGTGGTTTCAAATTCAAACCAGTATCACCTCTTGTGGAGAAGTTCCCAAATCTCGTCAGATAACTTATACCCCACTGGGCTATACTACCGTCATTCGCCCGATGGTGGGAAGACATGGTCATCCCCCGAGCTGGTAAGCCAAAACCCGGTCATTTGGAGTCAAATTCTGGAGAGTTCAAACGGTACGCTACATCGGTTTTGGCTGGCAATTAATGAAAATCAAAAAGAAATCTGGCATCAAATATCGACCAACGGAGAAGACTGGCAAACCGAGAGTTTGTCCCCATTATTGGGGGAATTAATTGGATCACCTTCAATCACTTCCGATTCTTCAGGCCGAATTCATCTGGTTCAAATGCTCCTGGCAAATGATGTATATTCCCTGCAACAACAAACATGGGAAAACGACTGGCTAACCAAACCATCCAAAGAGATTGAATTTGAGCCTATCGTTCATTTTACTTCTCCCATCCTCGTCATGTCACCAACCGGATTTTTAGGAACAGTTTTCTCATTGGGCATTACAACGACTGAAAACCTCATAGAGTATCAGTTGATTTTTGCATCCCAGCAACTTGAAGATCTACCTATGCTTGAAACGCCACAACCGATTATCGAGGCTAATGAAAATGAGGCGAATGCCGGGGAGATCAATACTCCTACTCAGCCAGCTACAATTTCCACCCTGCAGCCCACTCAATTTATAAACCCGGCTCCATCACTTACGATTAACCCAACCATTGGTATTTTGATCGGTGTATTTTTCTCAATCATTCTAATAGTTGGGGTAACTGTGTACCGAATGTGGCTAAAGCAATCATCATGATGATGAAGCAACGGAAATGAAAATCTATAAAAATTATTTAATTACCTTTATGGTTTGTTTATTAAGTATCTCTTTATTTTTTCGCCCTCAAATGAAGATACAGGCTCAGGGAATTAACATTAACTGGCAACCGCCGGTTAATATTTCCAACTCTCCCTCCACATCTACAGACCCATTTTTACTGGCAGACCCGGCTGGTTTTGCACATTTATTTTGGGCCGAAAAAACCGGCCCCGCACCGGGAAACAGTGCAGATACAATTTTATACAGCGTCTGGAATGGTCAAACGTGGACAAAACCTGTTGATTTATATCTCTCTCCTTTGAGCGATGGTAATCCCGTTGCGACGTATCCTCGTGGGGTTTTTGACGAAAATGGCATCATTCATTTGATTTGGATGACGCTCCCCAATTTTCCCCGCTATGCTTTAAATTATCAGCAAATTCTTTCGAGAAATGGTACATTGCTAAACTCCGAATCCAGTCCAAGCCGCCTGGCAGAAGATCTGACCGGTCAACAATATTCAGCAGATATCGCTTATAACCCCGAACAAGGCTTGCACGTTATTTATGCAAGAGGTACGGGTGGAATTGAAGGGAGGGCAATCACTTATATTTCCTCTCCCGATAAAGGGGAAACGTGGTCCTATCCTCGGGATATCTATAAATTTTCTGACCCCAAACGAGGTGGAAGCAATCTAAAAATTCTTTTAGAGCCACCGAATTACATATATCTATCCTGGACAGAGTGGGATGAATCGGGAAACGGACAGGCTGTCTATTTCACATACTCAGAAGACAACGGTGTGACCTGGGCTAATCCATTTCCATTGAGCGTTCGGTTGGAAAACGAATATGAACGTGATTGGAACAATTTTGCGTTACTGGGACCGGGTGAACTGGTCTCGATTTGGGAGGGTGGGTTCAGGGCTTACCGGGGGGTGATGTATTCTTATGATCACGGAAAAACATGGACTACTCCTTATGATGTCTTTCCAACATTGATTGGCGACAATGGGGCGGTTCAATTTGCCAAAGATAGTTTAAACAGGTTGCATGTATTTATTGCTAACCGAATTCGTGAGGGATATGACGTTTACGGTGATCGGTTAGGTTTATGGCATAGTATTTATTTGGGTGATGAAAGATGGAGTAAACCAGCAATCGCCACAGTATATGGAGAAGATACCAACATGACCAACCCTACCGTAACAATTGTAGGAGGTAATACCATTATTGCAGCATGGTATGGTAGTCAAATTTATGAAATTAATGTGATGACGGGAACGATTACGGATGCCCCCTCGTTGTTACCAACTCCCTGGCCCACCATACAACCTTTGTCTGCCGAATTGGCAACTTTCACACCAGAATCACCCGATTCCACTTCCGAACCATCAGCCTCTCCAATACCTGATTTTAGTAATAATTCCCCGCCCAGCAACCCAGGTGAGGTTGTTTATCTCAGTATTATTTTTCCGGTTGTAGTGATCGTATCAATTGTTTTCTATTATCGAAAAAAGGGACGTCGTTAGCCATAATCATCAAAACCGATATAAATAAACAGGATTAATATGAATCGCGAACTAGAAAACGATTTAATTATTTATAAAGCTGAATCATCTATCAGAAAACCTGCCAGATTGATATCAGAATTGCTAAAAAATTTGTTTCAATCCAAAGATTTGGCCTGGAGGATTTTTGTCAGAGATATTTCTGCCCAATATCGTCAGAGTTTATTGGGTATATTTTGGGCATTTTTTCCCCCGATTGTAACCTCTTTAATCTTTATTTTGTTGCAATCAAGAAACATTATATCAATTAGCGAAACCTCAATCCCCTATCCGGTTTATGTATTAATTGGAACAACATTATGGCAAATCTTCACCGATAGTTTAAATGCCCCGCTGCGCGCTACAATCGCCGCCAAGCCCTTTTTGGTCAAGATTTACTTTCCCCACGAGGCATTAATCTTATCTGCTTTCTATCTCGTCGTATTTAACACCTTGATTAGAGCGACAATTATTATCGTAGTCTTTGTGTATTTTGGAATACAACCCACCTGGGCTATTTTGATGGCACCATTTGCAATTCTGGTATTAATTCTAATTGGCATGTGTCTGGGTTTGTTCTTAACCCCCATTGGGATGCTCTATTCTGATATTTCCACTTCACTTCCAATCTTCACCCAATTGTTGTTTTTTGCAACGCCGGTTGTCTATAACATTCCGGATCGCTTTCCCTTTTCCATTCTTAATGTCATCAATCCCGTAAGCCCAATCCTGACGGGAATTAGGGACTTGATGACGGTAGGGTATATAAACAATCTCAATAACTTTCTAATCGTTGCTTTCGTTTTCCTGATCGCGTCATTTATCGCTCTGATCATATATCGGGTTTCACTGCCAATTATTATTGAAAAGATCGGATCATAATGAGTAACCCTGTCATTAAAGTCAACCATGTAAGTAAAAAATTTTGCCGCAGTTTGAAAAGGTCATTATGGTATGGCGTTCTGGATTTGGGTGCGGAACTGGTAGGGAACAATCAAAACCACGATGCATTACGAAAAGATGAATTCTGGGCGGTAAAAGATGTCAGTTTCCAGGTGCACGCCGGTGAGACCGTTGGACTGATTGGTCATAATGGGGCAGGCAAAACATCCTTATTAAGAATGTTGGGGGGCTTGATAAAACCGGATAAGGGAGAAATTGAGATTCGGGGCAGGGTGCAAGCCTTAATCGCATTGGGGGCCGGCTTCAATCCGGTGCTGACCGGGCGTGAAAATATCATTATCAATGCCTCACTCCTGGGTTTTTCAAAAGAGCAAATTAAGAAACGATTTGATGAAATCGTTGATTTTTCGGGCATTGGTGAATTTTTAGACATGCCGGTTCAGAGTTATAGTTCGGGCATGACCGTACGTTTAGGATTTTCGGTAGCCGCTTTTCTTGAGCCCGATATCCTTCTCGTGGATGAGGTTCTTTCGGTTGGAGATCTGGCATTTCGCACCAAGTGCCAGGTAAGGATCCAGGAACTACGCAATAATGGTGTAGCAATTATTCTGGTATCACACAATTTACACACCATAAGTCACATCTGTAACCGCTCAATCACTCTTGAAAAAGGTCAAATAATTTATGACGGTGATACAGAAACAGCAATCGATGTATATCGGGATTCATTATTGAAAACCTACAAAAATTTTGACAATGTCATTCGTGGGGGAACAGGGGAAATAAAAATTCAAAAAGTGGAGATTTTGAATCCTCAAAACGAAAAACTGGACGAAATTCGGGTTGGGGAAGGAATTAAGATTCGCCTTTATTATCGAGCTTTCAAGCGGGTTGAAAATCCAATCTTCAATGTGGTGATTCACATTCTGAATGGATATCAGGTAACCGGAATACGCTCGGATGTGGATAGAATTTCCACGGGTTACCTTGAAGGGGATGGATATATTGATATAGCTATTCCCTGTTTCAATCTTTTACCCAATGCCTACACACTGGATGCGGTTATATTCCATTCGGATGGATATACATTTTATGATCGAGTCAACCACGCTTCGCACCTGATCGTTAGGGGCGGTAACGAGATCAATGGGATTGCATACCTGCCTCACGAATGGGAAACGGTGAAATGAATAATCGCCATCCTGTTTTCATAACCGGCGTTCAGCGTTCTGGCACTACATTACTTTCGGCAATGCTGGCTGCTCACAGTCGAATGAGCTGCGGACCTGAAACTCACTTCTTCCAACGGTTGGCTGGCGAAAACATTGACCAGTTGATTGATCCCAAGGGGTGGCCAGAAAAGGGTAAAAATTTTATCTGTTCAATTTCCTATTCCAATTTTACCGGTCAAAGCAATCGGCGAATAAGCATCCTGGAAAAATATCAAGTGACCGAACAGCAAATAGATGAATTTTTACGAGAACAAGAACCCTCAATTTCTTCTCTGCTGAAATCGGTAGTTGAGCCTTACATGCAAAGGCAGGGCAAATCTCGATGGGTTGAAAAAACTCCAGATCATCTTCTCTATCTCGAAATCATTCGGACAACATTTCCCAATTCTCCAATTATCCGCATCTTGCGCGACCCCAGAGATGTTGCTTTATCTCTGCTAAAGGTGCCATGGGGAGCGAAAACATTTTTCGAAGCCATCGAATATTGGAAGTTTATGGATGAGAAAAGCCGCGAATTTTTCGAGAAGGACGAAAATTCTTACACCTTAAGATATGAAGATTTAATAGACAATCCTGAACGTGAATTGAGAAAATTGTGCACATTTATTGGTGAAGATTTCGAATACGCGATGTTGGATACTTCTTCAACCGGAAAACAAGTCAACAGCCAAAATGTACCATGGAAGAAAAAAGTGGAACAACCAATTGATAAAAATCGCGCTGGTGGTTGGAAACACGAATTAAGCCGTGAACTGAATCAATATACAGAAGCGATGATTGGAGATCGTCTATTGTGTTACGGTTATCCTCTTTTGGAAAATTTCCCTCATTATGGAATGTTTATCCTCAGCCAGCAAGCACTCCACCAGTATGGCAATGGTGTATCAAAGATTGCAGCCCAGGGTATACGAGTTTGGAAGAAAAACCCTCAGGAAACACCGTATGCAAAATTGATTGTTGGAAATCCCTTAAACAAAAAGGGATTATTTGACCGGATTCGAGCAATCTCAGCGATTATTTTGACTGTATTCCAATCCTTATGGAAGGGGGAAAAGATATTCTGGATTTCTGAGTCAGAGGAATTAAAAACAAGAGGTTTTGGTTTTTCCTTACTCAAACTAGTGCTGAATTCCTATCGGATTGGAAATTAAATTCTCACAAATGCTTTATAACAACTCAGCAGCACTCAGATTCACAATCAAAAACAGACAATTCCCTGCTCTAATCACCTTGTTTTGGATTATGTTTTCTTCTGTTGTTTTGATTTACATTACTCAATGGGGAATTGGCACATCACCCGACTCGGCAATTTACCTTGGCGCCGCCGATAATTTACTGAATGGCAAAGGGTTAACCATTCCATTTGGTGATCCACCAAACCGTGAACTCAACTTTTATCCGCCGCTCTATCCGGTTATGTTATCTCTCAGTGGCGCATTGGTGCCCGGTGTTTCTTTGCTCCAAAGCGCTCGCTGGTTAAATGTGATTTTATTGTGCGGTTTTATTACGATCCTGGCAGCGCTAATCATCAAAGCGTCACCCACCCCCCAATGGTTTACTGCGCTGTTTTTATTTCCCTTTGCGAGCGGAAGCGTCATCCTAAATTTATTTATGATGGCATGGTCAGAACCCTTATTTTTATTAGTGACTTTTGCCGGCTTTGCGGTGACTATTTCAGGATTAAGCCGAACAAATTCCTCATTAATAGCAACAGGCAGCCTTCTTCTCGGCATGTCGGCCTTAACTCGATATGCTGGTGTTTCGGTCATCGCTGCTGTGATGATTACAATCCTGATTTTCAAAAAAGGAAATTTTCTGGAAAGACTGAGATATTGTTTATTAGGCGGTTTGCCGGCATTGATTTTATCCGCCATCTGGCCTATCCGTTCTTTCCTGTTAAATGGGCAAATCGGAAATAGAGCGATTGAATTTCATCTGCCCGCTTTCAGTAAGGGCTTGCAAGCATTGAATACCATTTCCGGTTGGTTTTTTATCCCATCCAATTCAAGCAGCGTTCTAAAATTCGGCATAATCGCATCCATACTTTCGATATGCCTGTTACTAATATTCAAAAATTTCCATAAATTGAACGAAACAGGAAAGTGGACTTTTTACCTGATAAGCGGTTTTTCGGTAGTTTATCCATTATTTCTTCTATTTTCTCTAACCTTCATGGATGCCAATACCCCGTTAGATGACAGAATTTTATCCCCCCTGTTTGTTTCGATAAATCTGCTCATTATTTTCGCTCTGGTTTTGTTATTTCCCGAAAATGGAAGTAAAAGAAATATATTCATCTCAGCAACATTAGCTATACTCATCATTTACCTTTTTATTTCATTTAGTTTGCAGGGTGACCTTTACAAAATTTATCATCTTCAGGGTGTAGGTTTTTCACAAACAAATTGGCGAAACTCATCCACAATTGCCGCAGTATCTCAAATACCCACTTCCCTGAATGTGGTAACCAATTCACCCGAAGCAATTTATTTACTGACAGGTCGTTCATCAACCTCATTACCGCGAAAAGTTGACCTGACGCGGCAAACAGTCAATCCAGATTTTGATGAGAAATTCGATAAATTAATCGCTGATGTTCTTGCTGGTAATTCGATGATCATTTATTTCCATTCCATAAGAAGCAATTCCTTTCCAGATCTCAAAGAGATTGAAAAAACCATTTCTTCGAATATCCCTTACCAAACGTTTGAGGATGGAACACTTATTGGAGGTTCTAAGTAATTGAAAGCAGAAAAGGGACTTGTAAGTATCATCATCCCGGCCTTCAATCAGGGTCATTATCTTCGCGAAGCCGTACAAAGCTGTTTAAGTCAAACGTATCCTTTCTTTGAAATCCTGATCGTTGATGATGGTTCTACAGATAATACAGCGGAAGTGGCCAAATCTTTTTCTGATAGCCGGGTCAAATATATTTTTCAGGAAAACCGAGGATTACCCGCAGCAAGAAATACAGGTATACGTAATTCACAGGGAGAATATCTGACTTTTCTAGATTCGGATGATTGCTTTTTATCCAGGAAATTGGAATTGTTGCTCGATAAGATGAAACAAAACCCATCTCTGGGGTTTGTAGCCGGCAGGGCGATTCTCATTGATCAAAACGGAGATATTATTCCCAGAGAATTTGAAACGATACTCCCCTCCCCCATTCAAAAACTTACCTTGGGCAACCCATTTCATGTAGGAAGTGTTTTAGTCAAAAAAGAATGGCAGGAAAGAATTGGTTATTTTGATGAAAGTCTTCGCTCTTATGAGGATTGGGATTTCTGGTTACGGCTGGCAATCGCAGGCTGCCCAATGGAAGTCATCCCCGAGCCGGTGTCAAAATATCGTTTCCACACCGGACAAATGACCCGCAAGGGAGTTCAAATGACCAATGCAAATATGGCTGTTCTGGAGAAATTATTCTCGACGGCAGGATTGAGTGATGATTGGGAAAGGATGAAGCCACTCGCTTATGCTCACGCCCATCTGAGAGCAACCGCACATGGGTATTTGTCCTCAGATTTTTCATTTGCTCATTTTCACTTACGAAAAGCCCTTTCTCTCGACCCGACTCTAGCCGAAGATAATTACAAAGAGCTCAAAAACATATTCGCGGGTTGGACGGAATTGCCCAAGACCGATCAACCGATAGCGTTTCTAAGCACCATTTACCAAAATTTACCCGAAGAACTGGATGATTTACAAAAAGAACACAACCTGATTATCGGCAGAGCTGCCTTGAATGAAGCCTTTCAAGCCTATCACAACAAGAATTTTTCTAAAGCCAGAAAACTGGTTTGGAAAGCGTTTTTCACTTATCCCCCCTTATTTAAGAACTTTGGCGCTTTCACGGTCTTAATAAAATCCATCCTTAAGAGTCCTGTGCCTTTGATAAATTCCAACACCAAGGAATAATCCAATGAGAAAATTCTTTTTTCGTAATCAAGTTACCCCCTATGTGATCCTGTTTATCGAACGAGATGGGAGCACTTATATGATCAGTTTGATGACTTCCCATCCGCAAATTCAAGCAGTCTATGAAAGGTTTGCAGTTTTGCGTCAACAAGGCGCAACTGCTGAAGATCAATTGAATTGGGCAAGGAATTTTTACACTCCTTCATTAATCAATAAATATGCAGCGGTAGGGTTTAAAACCAAACTGGTAGATGTTTTAGATAAAGAAGGATTTGTAAATTTACTGAGAGAAAAGAAAGTAAAAATCCTTCAGATGCAAAGAAGAAATCAGGTAAAAGCCGTTGTTTCCAGAATAAACGCTAAAAGATTATTCGATGCTTCGGGCAAGTGGAATTTATACAATGAAAAAGAACGACTACCGGCATTTGAAATTGATCCCGTCATTTTTCAGCAATATCTTCAGGAAAGAATAGAAGCTGATCAGGAATTGAATACTTTTACCGTGAATTTAGGTTTACCAACCTTGAAAATGGTGTACGAAGATATTTTAGTCAATCGCGATGCTGTGCTTTCTCGGGTATTTGAATTCTTGGGGGTTGAACCATTTCCGGTGCAGGCAAATACTTTGAAAAACACCAACGATAATTTGCGAGAAGTCATTTTGAATTTTGACCAGCTTCGTTCCCTATATGTTAACACCCCTTTCGAGTATATGTTTGATGAAGTTTTGGTTGCATAAGGAACACCATGGGTATTTTTGGTTTCAAAAAAAATGCTTCAAAGGCTGAAAGCCAGAATTTGATCAGGAATATGTCCCATGCTCTCGATTGGGAAGATCGCTTCAAGCGGGATTTCCAGGTCGGAGATGGATGGGGACTTGGAGTTAATTCGTTAGTAGAAATTAAACCGGACACAAAAATCTATTGGGACGAGAATAAAACCATTGGTCTGGCTTTTGATGGAGAACTATTTGACACCGAATCAATAAAACAGTATCTGAATCAACACCGCTTACCAGCCGATACAGACGCGGAAATCATTTTAAATTTATTCCGGCTGGAAGGTGAAAAATTCCCCCGCCGGCTAAATGGAGCCTTCTGTATGGCTCTATTAGATTTACGGGATAACTCAGTTTATTTGATCAACGACCGTTTAGGCCTCCACCCCATCTACTATGCTCACTATGCAAACAACTTTTTATTTGCATCAGGTGTAAGGGCTTTACTCGCCGATCCGTCCCTATCCCGAAAAGTGGATTTTACAGCCATACAAGAATTTCTCACTTTTGATCACGTGTTGCATCAAAGAACATTTTTAGAGAATGTAAAGTTATTACCTCAAGGGAGCATTCTGAAGCTAAATAACGATTACTTCACCATTAATCGCTATTATGACTTTAATTACCTCGATGAGTATCCTTTTTGTGAACCCGCTTCGTACCAGGAAAAATTCTTAATAGAGATAAAGAACGCAGTTCAAAGGCAAACGATTGGTAGTCAATCAAAGGGATTGATGCTTTCTGGCGGATTGGATTCCAGGTTCTTACTTGGTTTATTGGCCGATTTACTCGGCCCATCTTCACTTCATACATTTACCTGGAGCATACCGGGTTCCGATGATGCCCGCTATGCACAGGAAGCAGCGCGTACCCTCAGAACCAACCATCATTTCTTTGAACTTAAACCGGACTGGCTGCTAACCTTGGGAGAAAAATCCGTCAAATTAACTGACGGGATGGGAAACATTGTCAATCTTCATGCAATTGCAACTCTTGAAGAGGAAGCCCAATTCGCATCCGTCATTTATAAAGGCTTTATGGGGGATGCAATGTTCGGCTTCGGGCTGCGCCCGCGGTTTTGGGCAAATTATTCTCCTGAGATTGAAATTCAGCAGCATTTACAGGCGTATCGAGATTACCGCGTTTTGACTTTTGATCTTCCTGAACACCCTTACCTTTTCACCGATTCATTCCTTCAGCAAACCGGCGATGAATTAATGAGAGACTTTCAAAATGGGATGAGAGCCTCTGGAGTTCGTCAGCTTGCTACTCAACGCCTCTATTTCGATCTCACCCAACGCGTTCCCCGAATGACAATAAACGGGGTTTTGGTCGCTAGAGACCGGGCGATTATCCGACTACCTTTTACAGACAATGACTTTGTTGAATTTTCCTTAACTGTTCCACCTTACTTGATGTTCGAACGAAGATTGATGGTGGACTCTTTTATCAAAGCCTACCCTCAATTAGCCCGAATCCCCACCCCAAGAGATCATCTCCCATTAAGTCATTGTGCAAGAGAGGTTGCAGCTCGAAATCTGAATTTCATTAAGTGGCACTTAAGAAATCGTGGATTTAAGTGGTTGGTTGGACCTGAAAACCGCCCTTATAAAGACTACCAAACCTGGTTCCGGACAACACTTCGAGGATGGGTAGAAGATACGCTGTTATCCACCGATTGTCTGAATCGCGGTTATTTCAAACCCGTTGTTATTCAAAAAATTGTTAAAGACCACATGGCTGGAGAAAATAACGCCGTCAAAATTGGCGCATTAATGTCCATCGAACTCTGGCACAAGTTGTATCTGGATTAAATTGACATGCACATTGGTGTAGTAAATAATGAAACATGGGCATTTTTTCGGGATATTTATGAAGAACTGGGTAAATATCACTCGGTAAACACTTTTGAACCGCAAATCATTAAATTCCCCGTCTTTCGAGAAAGACTGCAAAAAAGACATTTTGATCTTCAATTGAGGAATTTCTTAAAGAAAAACCAGATTGTTTTCTTTGAGTGGGCAAGCGAGCTTCTTGCTTATACCACTCGACTTCCCAAGACAACCTCGATTATTACCCGCTTACATCGCTACGAACTATATCAATGGGGAGATCAGATAGACTGGTCAAAAGTAGATCGAATTATTCTGGTGAGCGAAGCCAAACGCCGGGAATTCAATCTTAAATTTCCGGGTTATAACGAAAAAATACTGGTAATACCGGAATCCGTTAACCCGACCAGATTTCCCTATCAACCGCGTTTATATAAAAGAAACATCGGAATTTTAGGCAATCTCATCCCCCGTAAAAGAGTTTACGAATTGATTTTGGGATTTTTTGAGAACAATTTGCACAAAGAAGGATTTCATCTACACATTGGCGGTGGCGCCCATCCCAGATTTTTGGATTATTACAACGCCTTAACTGATTTACCTTGCCGTTTAGGGATTGAAAAAAACGTACATTTTTATGGGCAGGTCGAAAATACACCGGAATTCTTCCGCAACATTGATGTTTTTGTCTCGAACAGTTATTCAGAAGGATTGCAGGTTTCGCCAATGGAAGCCATTGCAACAGGATGTTACTGCCTATCCCATTTCTGGCCGGGCGCAGATGAACTGTTGCCTCAGGAAAATCTGTTTTTTACTGATGGAGAATTTGTTGAAAAGTTAATAGAATACGATCAACTTAACCACGAGGTAAAAATAGCAAAACAGCTCAAATTAAGAGAAGCAGTCCTCGCAAAATGCGATAGTAACTTGATCAGTCCAAAAATTTGTCAAACAATCGAGGAAATTGCCGGATAATGAATATTATCTATCTGGCACAGCTCAGTCCTGAAATTCGATTTCCACCCTTTGATGGGCCGGCAAACCACATCAGACATATCATTGCCGAGTGGTTGAAAATGGGTCATCATGTCCGGTTTATAGGGGGAATCGACTCTGCATACTGGACAACAGAGGACTTACAGAATTTTAAAAAGATAAACCAGAAGAAAAAGAGCATTTATGAAAGCGCAATTAGAAAAATCCAGTCCATGACTGGAGCGCCGTATGTGAATTACTTTGCAAGCAAACGTTTTGCAGAAAGCATCCGCATTAATTCCAGCAACTTCCACTGTCTATACGAAAGAGTATCGTGGATGGGTTACGGCGGCTTGCTTGCCGCAAAAAAACTTCGCATCCCCCTGATATTGGAATTCAACGGCGACCCCTTGCACGATTTGAAATCAAAGGGCCAGGTACCCAATGGTGTTCAATTGTCCACCTCAATTTGGATTTTTCGCAAAATCCTTAACAGCGCATCTCTCATCATAGCGTCAGGCAAAGGGTGGAAAAATAATTTGACCGAAAGGTGGGGTGTTCCCTCCCATAAAGTAAGGGTTGTTGAAAACGGCACACCCCTGATTGATCTGCTGAAAAGGCATGAACTTTCAAACTTTCAAGAAACATCTTCATCCACCCCAATTAATATTGCATATTTAGGGGGATTCTTTCCCTGGCATGGCACGATAAGCGCGGTTAAATCCTTCAGTAGATTAATGGAACAAGAACAGAACGTTCACCTGTTTATGATTGGTGCAGGAAGTGAACTGGAAAAAACGAAAGCCTTAACTAGGGAATTGGGCATTGAAAGAAATGTTACTTTTACTGGTTCCCTTACTCCCGAAGAATATGCACCTATTTTAGCCTCCTGTGAAATTGGTCTTTCTCCCTATTGCGGCTGGAATGAGTATTCGGGGCTGAAATTATTTGATTATAAAGCCGCTGGTTTGGCCGTAATCGCATCGGGGGAAAATGGACAACCCGATACCCTGACCCATATGCAAACCGGTATGATCATTCCTCCTTGTGATGAACAGGCCTTAACAGACGCATTGATATATCTGATCAGTAATCATGCGTGCAGAAAACAAATGGGACAACAAGCCCGTCTGGAAGCCGAAACCCGACATTCGTGGAGACACACCGCCCAAAATATACTTTATGCCATTGAAGAAACAACAGGATTGCGGTCTTGAATAACAATTCTCTTTCAATGTCCATCTTTCAACCCGGTTTAGTTTCTATCATGATGCCGGCTTATAACGCAGAAAAATTTATTGCCCAAGCAATAGAAAGTGTTTTACACCAAACCTATTCACTCTGGGAATTGATCATCATTAACGATGGCTCAACCGATCATACCGCTGAAATTCTCAAATCCTATACCGACTCACGCATACGGGTTTTTCACCAACCAAATTCAGGCGAGGCAGATGCCAGAAATAATGCCTTGACAAAGATTAATGGAGAATTTCTTGCATTTTTGGATTCGGATGATCAATACGCTCCGACCTATTTAGCGCTGATGGTCTCTTTTTTAAATCAACATCCCGAGTTGGACGCAGTTTATTGCGACGGTTTTTATATTAATTCGGAAAATAAAGTCCTGTCCTCTCTCTCAAAATTTCGCAGAGGACCGTTCATGGGAGATTTATTTGAACAACTGGTAAGGGCATCCGATGTCTTTGGTCCTCCTTTGACCGTCATGATGAGAAGCAGCAGAATTCTCCCCTTGAACATCTCTTTTGACACAAGAATCGTCATCGGACCTGATTGGGATTTCTTCACGCGAGCATCTCAGTTTATTCGTTATGGATATCTCGATCACAAGTTGTGTTATTACCGAATTCACCAAACCAATATTTCACTGACGGCAGGTAGTATAAAGAAAACCCAATCATTGATTCTCTGTAGAACTAAAATGTTGGATTTGCCTCGCTTTCATGAATGCAGCGAAGAGACGCGCTATTACGTCTTTTATGACCTTTTTGTTAATCTTTTACACGGTGACGGCAATTTAATCAACAAACTACTTACTCATCCCGCTTTTGAAAATCTTTCACCCCCATATCAAAATCAGCTTATCCGTCTGGCAGTTCTCGAAGGAATTCTAAATCATTTAGACCATACCCCTCTTTACAGAAAATTGCTCAAAAACGCAGTAATCAAATACCCTTCCGATAAAAAAACGAGGTTAGTCAAATTTCTATTAGATATTAATCCGATGGTTTTACAAACCTTGCTCAAAGTAAGGCAACTTTTGCGCTCGGAAAACAAGATCTATTTCCCCTCGGGGATATAAAAATGAAAATTGCTATTTTTCACAATTTAACTTCTGGTGGAGCAAAAAGATCGCTCTATGAGATCGTGCGGAGAATTTGTGATCGCAACCAAATTGATATCTACACACTTCAAACAGCCAATCATGACTTTTGTGATATTCGTCCTTATGTAAACTCCCATAAAATATATCCCTTCCAACCGGGCAAGCTGTTCCACTCCCCGTTTGGAAGGTTGAATGCTCTGATACGGACTCTCGATCTAGTTAAACTTCGTGAACTGGGCAAATTTATAGCAAAAGATATTGAGCAAAATAAGCCGGATCTGGTTTTTTTTGAACCCTGTCAATTTGAAAATGCACCTTCGGTTTTAAGATACATTCATGACCTCCCCACCGTTTTTTACTGCCATGAACCCTATCGTATCCTTTACGAAGAACAACCTCCTCGCCCTTACTATAAGAATAAATCTGCCTTCCGAAGGGTTGCTGACAGCATAGACCCCTTTTTATTTCTTTACAATAAATTGCTCAGAAAAAACGACTTTCAAAATATCCGCCACGCCGATAGGGTGTTTGTCAACTCCAATTACACAAAAAAACAAGTGGAACGAATTTACGGGATTGAAGCAATTGTCAGTTATCTGGGAGTGGATACCGACAAATTTCATCCGCTTGCAAATGTGCAAAAATCAACCTTTATCCTTTCGGTTGGCTCACTAACCCCTTTAAAGGGCTTTGATTTTATCATCCGTTCGCTCGCTTTACTTCCACCCGATAAAAGAGTCCCCCTTGTCATTTCGAGCAATTTTACCAATGATGAGGAACTGAATTTTTTAACCGATCTCGCCAAAACCAAAAACGTGCGGGTTTACTTCATGTCGAATATATCGGACGATAAACTGGTTGAATTGTACAATTCTGCGACATTGACTGCATACACGCCTTATCGAGAGCCCTTTGGTCTTGTCGCTCTCGAATCGATGGCCTGCGCTACGCCGGTTGTTGGTGTTAGAGAGGGCGGCCTTCTTGAAACCGTTCAAGATCAGGTTACCGGTCGTCTCGTCGAAAGAAATGAGTCAATTTTCTCCCATTCCATTATGGATTTACTCCAAAACCCATTAAAGGCTCGGGAATATGGAAATAAAAGCCTGCAAGATGTGAAAGAAAAATGGAGCTGGAGTGCTTCGATTCAAAAGATACAAGAAAATTTTGAAAAAGCCGTTCCAAATAGAACCTGAGATATATCATGAACAATTCAGACCTGATTAAATTCTTTTTACAAATTGCTGTTATGCTTTCGTGTGCTCTCATTATGGGCAAGGCAATGCAAAAATTTCGCCAGCCAGCAGTATTGGGAGAGCTTATTGGTGGAGTAATTCTTGGTCCTACTATTTTGGGATTGTTATTCCCTGATATTTATCATTGGTTGTTTTTATCCTCCCAAGAGGTAGGTATATTGCGGGACGCTTCCATCAAAATGGGGATGTTATTTTTTTTGTTCATTGCAGGTTTGGAAATTAATTTCTCAAAAGGAAATCATATTGGAAAATACGCCTTTTTTATCGGTTCATTCGGAACTATCCTCCCAATCGGTTTGGGATTTGCATTAGTCCATCTGATACCTTCCCATTTTTGGGGAGAAATTGCCGAAAAAAATCTCTCTATATTTGGTCTTTTCATAGGTATTAATCTCGCAAACTCAGCCAATCCGGTAATTATTCGGATACTTCAAGATCTCAAGCTTCTCGATAAAGAAATCGGGGCAATCACAATGACTGCAACGGTGGTGGATGATGTAATTATTTGGATTTTATTTGCGATGATGCTTAGTGTATCAACCATTCAAACCAGTGAATTCATGTTAGGAACAGGTTCAACTATTGTTCTTATCCTGATCTTTTTCATCTTAATGTTAACACTGGGTCGTTGGTTTGCACCTAAAGCGTTGCGGTTTATCCGCAAAACCCTGATGTGGCCAACCGGTTTTATCGCCTTTACAACGGTAGCAATTTTACTCACTTCATCCGTAACTGAACTCATCGGAATTGATGCTTTTCTGGGCGCATTTTTATTAGGTGCCATTGTTGCGGGTAAACACCCGGAAGCGGAAGAAGCTCATGCGGTTATTTCTCAATTTGTAATGGCGTTCTTTGCACCGATTTATTTTGTTTCAATTGGCATGAAAACGAACTTTGTGGCAAATTTTGATTTTCCCCTTGTGTTAATTCTCCTCATTTTTGCCATCTTCTCAAAATTTTCTGCCGTATTGATCGGTGCAAAAATCGGTGGTATGAAAATTGATCATTACACATTGGCAATAGCAAGTGGATTGAATGCTCGAGGAGCGACCGGCATTATCCTTGCGGGCATAGGATTATCCCAAGGGCTGATTGACGAACGTATATTCGTAGCCTTATTTGTCATGGCAGTCACAACATCCCTTATCGCAGGGCCGTTGATGACATACTTTTTGAAACAAAAAGTCAATAAATCTTCCGTAGAAGCAGAAATTTCATCTTCACCTATTCCTGAAAAAAATATTAATTGAGGTTTTCCATGAAATATCGTTATCTACTCCATCATGGCGTTTTTGAAAATGCCGAATCAGCACCTTCTCAAGTGGCAATCCGCTACATGAGGGAAGAGCTAACCTATCAGCAATTAGCGGAAAAATCCGCCCAATTAGCCAATTATCTTCAAAAAGCAGGTGTGGGGCGCGGCGATCGGGTTGGGATTTATATGAACAAAAACATCTATTCTGCTGTGGCAATTTATGGAATTTTGATCGCTGGCGCAGCTTATGTTCCCCTGGATCCTTTTGCCCCCACCGAACGATTATCTTTTGTCATTAATGACTGTGGAATCAAATTTATTATCACGAATGAATCGAAGTCAGAACAATTGAGTGAAATCATCAAACAAACCCAATTGTCGGGTTTGATCGGGATACAGAACAATCCGGAAATAAAAATTCCGGCAACCTCATGGGAAAAAATTTTTACCTTGCCTTCCTCCCCTCCCCTCTTATCTCTTGTTGAACAAGATTTGGCGTATATCCTTTACACATCTGGTTCTACCGGAACCCCCAAAGGAATCATGCACACCCATCGAAGCGGCTTGAGCTTTGCCGAATGGGCAGTACAGACTTATCAAGTTAATTCAACGGATCGCATCAGCAATCATGCCCCCCTCCATTTTGACCTCTCTACATTCGACTTTTTTGCCTCCTCAATTGCCGGCGCAACCACGATTATTATCCCGGAAGGAATTACAAAACTGCCGGCCAGCATGGCAAAATGGATTCAGGATGAAAAAATTACTATATGGTACTCTGTTCCGTTTGCATTAATACAAATGCTTGAAAGGGGCAATTTAGAATCAAAGGATTTATCATCACTGAGATGGATTTTATTTGCCGGTGAACCTTTTCCGACCAAACACTTACGGACATTGATGAATAAACTTCCATGGGTGAAGTTCTCGAATCTCTATGGACCTACGGAAACAAACGTTTGCACCTATTACCATGTCCCTCTTCTGCCACCCGATTCCGATGAACCCATTCCGATTGGCATTGCATGCGAGAATATCGAAGATATTGTTGTGGATAGTAATGGGAATCAACTTCCGGAGGGTGAAATCGGAGAATTACTCATCAGAGGGGGAACAGTAATGAAAGGTTACTGGGGGAGACCCGATTTAACCGAAAAAGGCTTTTGCCGACGCCCGGTTTTTGGCTATTGCGAAGATATTTTTTATCGCACAGGCGATTTAGTGCAAAAACTCCCCGATGGCAACTATAAATTTTTAGGCAGAAAAGATCGTCAAATAAAAACAAGGGGCTACCGCGTTGAACTGGACGAAGTTGAGGCCGCATTGCTCTCTCATCCCACTGTTCATGAGGCAGCTGCTTACCCTGTCCCCGATGTAGAAGGCAGCAATTTAATTGAGGCTGCGGTTATTTTAGTTGAAGGAGGGAATTTGAGTGAGGATGATCTGATTAAACACCTTTCCGGGCGATTGCCTAATTATGCAATTCCCGCCAAAATCATAATATCCGACGATTTTCCTCGGACCTCAACCGGCAAAATTAACAGGCGGGAATTGCAAGAAATTGCTCTAACCAGAAATAAATCATAATCATTGAAAGGAATATAAGGAATGGAAACCAAAGCCGTCATCCATAAATTCATCCTTGATGAACTTGCCAAGGGTCGTAAAAAAAACATCAGCGAGGATGAAGACCTTCTCGGCGAAGGCATTATTGATTCATTGGGCATCTTGCAGCTGGTGGCGTTCATCGAAGAAAAATTCAACTACACCGTACCAGACGAAGACGTTGTGATTGAAAATTTCATGAGCGTGAATGCCATTAGCAATTACCTTGATCAAAAACTGGTCAAGTAGATAAGAGAGCAGGGAAATTTTAGAATTTTCCCTGCTCCCGAAAATTGACCATGACCGTTAAACTTCTTTTCCTGAATGGCGTTGCGATCATTTTTGCCGTCTATCACCATGCCATTTATTGGGCAGTTACAGCCATATTCCATTGGAATGATCGGTTTGTAAGCAATATAAATTCACAAACCCTACTAACCGCAAATCCCACCTCATTATTTTTACGGATAACCGATGAAATCGCCGGAGTAGCGGTACCCATTTTTTTATTTGTTTCTGGATATTTTTATGCCTTTTCAACAAATCAAAAGCCGTTTAAACAAAACATTCAAACCATTTACAACCGGTTGATTTATCTAATTCCACCGTACCTTTTTTGGTCAACGATAACCGTGTTCTTTAGGATCCTTGAAGGAAATGATTACACTCCCGGAAAACTGGTTAGAGTTTATCTCATGGGAGAAGCAGATGGACCATTTTATTACGTTCCCCTCATTATCAAGTTGATTTTATTATCTCCTCTCCTGATAAGAATGCTCAATAAAACACCCTATATTGTATTGGGTGGATCATTTTTGTTGCAATTCTTAAGTAGTATATTTTGGTACTTTAGCACCATGAATCTGTCTGTTCCCGAGTGGTTGAGCAACTTCGCTTTTTTAAAAAATGGCTATCTTGCTTCTCACCTTTTCTGGTTTGTTTTGGGAATGTTAATTTTTATAAAACGCGATGGATTACTCAAGGTAATCCGGCGGTATCGTTTTATATTGGTTTCCATTCTATTATTTTTCATTGTCCTGAGTCAGATAGAAATACAATACCTGATGAATTTAAGCCAAAAAAACTGGATTAATTCACAAGCCTCATTTATTACAAAGTTGGTTTATTCTCTTTTCATTCTCGCGGTAATTGGATTTATCGATAATCTCAAGACCTCTCCAAATATTCAATTTATCGGAACAAAATCTTATGGAATTTACTTAAGTCATATCCTGGTCATCGAAATTTGTGCCCGCCTGATTTATCATGTAATTCCTTTTTTATTAGGACAGACCCTTTTTTTCCTTGGAATTTTGGTTGTAGTGGGAATCGGTACTCCTTTGGTGATGATGTCAATCTGGAATCGCTTCCCAATCAAACAATTCTATTCGTATGTGTGGGGTTAAACCAAACCTCATTTCATCTATTTCAAATTTCCAAATATTGGAGGCTAAAATGAATCGCGTAATCATTATTGGTGGTGGCCCTGCCGGATCGGTCATGGGTAGTTATCTGTCAATGGCAGGTATCAAGAATGTCATCCTTGAATCGGCCATTCATCCGCGTCCTCACGTGGGCGAATCGATGGTCACCTCTTCCACCCGCGTCTACAACGAAATTGGATTTCTCCCCACCATGGAAAAAGAAGGTTTTCCTCATAAATACGGTGCATCGTGGCATGATATCAAAGGCCGGGGTGCTTCTCATATTTGGTTCGACGAATTTCCACAGGAAGGCGTCAATCAACCCTACACGTACCATGTGGATCGGGGAAAGTTGGATTTACTCTTGCTCAAGCACGCACAGAACCTTGGTAGTGAGATTATTCAAGGTGTGACTGTAAAACAGGTATTATTTGATGAAAAAAATTATGCCACGGGTGTTCGTGTAAAATTTGCCGATCAGGAAGTTGATCTGCCGGCAAGGATGATTGTGGATGCCAGTGGAAGGAACACCCTCCTTGGCCGCCAGTTGGGGATCAAGAAGAAAGATCCCATTTTTAACCAATACGCTGTTCACGCCTGGTTCGAAAATGTCAAACGCGGTGAACCAGATACCGCCGATTTCATCCACATTTATTTCCTTCCCGTAGAAAGAGGTTGGGCCTGGCAAATTCCTATCACCGATAAAATCACTTCGATGGGCATCGTTGCAGAAAAAGAAGTCTTCATGGAGGCCAAGGGGGATATAGAAGGTTATTTCTACAAATATGTCAATTCAAATGAGGGCCTGCAATATGCACTTTCCGAAGCAAGAAGGATTAATGAATTCAAGCAGGAAGGCGATTATTCATACTCTATGGATAAATTCGTGGGCAACGGCTTTATGCTGATTGGAGATGCTGCTCGCTTCGTTGATCCCATCTTCTCTTCGGGTGTTAGCATTGCCCTGTATTCAGCAAAATATGGTTCACAATTTATACGGCAGGCGTTCGAAACCGGCGATTTCAGTGAAGAAGCATTCAAACCCTATGAAGTAAAAATGCGGGCCGGGGTTAGTGTGTGGTATGAATTTATTCGCCTGTATTACAAATTGCTGCCCCTCTTTACCCACTTCATTCAGTCGAAAAAATATCGTCTGGAAGTGCTTCGGCTTCTTCAAGGTGAAGTTTATGACCGTAAGGAAGTACCCGTACTGGCTGCTATGCGCCAGTATATTGAAACTGTTGAAAAAACAGAAAACCACATACTTCGCTCTAAACTCACCAGTATGCCAATTGATGATCTTCCTGAATTTACACAAGTATCTCAGGATTAAGGACTGACCGCTGACAAAGAACCTACTTTCCCTGAATGGCGTAGCAGCCTTCTGCGTCATCCTCTTTCATAGCGCGGGTTGGGTAATGACGTCCATGTTCTCATGGGGCAGTCGTTACCCAACCACCCCTGCCGTTGCCGACCCAACCGGTAGCTTTTCTTATTATCTGATGCGCGCAATCGAGCAGCTGGTTGTGTTTAGCATTCCTGCGTTTATTTTTGTTTCCGGTTATTTTGCTGCCTTTCTATCGGGCAGGCATTCAATCGGGATGCACTATAAACAAACCCTCATCCGCATAAAAGGTTTGTTAATCCCTTATCTTCTATGGACTATCCTCTTCCTTTTCCTAGGAATAATCGAGGGGAAAAATCTCCAACCCGACCGTTTGTTGATTAACTTCCTAACAGGCGACACAACCCCTGCTTACTATTATGTTCCTCTGATTATCCAGCTTTATTTGGTCGCCCCCCTCCTTATACCCCTTGCAAAAAAGAATTGGCGCATTCTACTCATCACGACCGGTATTCTGCAAATATTTATCCATCTGCCAGTTATGCTGACCCTACTCGGTTATCGCCATGAGTGGATTATTTCTTTGCCTCAGATCCCCAAATGGTTGTTCATATCACGGTTGTTTTGGTTTTCGGCTGGCATTGTGATTGGCATACATTATTCTCAAATCAAAGCTTTTGTTTTTCGCCATGCCCGAATCTGGAAAATTTCATCTCTGCTTTTATATTTTATTGGATTTCTTGAGTGGGAAATTCTCAATGGTTCATTACAAAACCGTGAAACCATTACAGATTTTTTGTTCGGGTTATCCGTTCTACTAAGTTTCATTAGCATAGGTGAAAAAGGGGTTTTACCTTTTTCCAAAACCCTTAACTTTTTAGGGAGCAAATCTTATGGATTGTATCTTGCCCATGTACCGGTGATGGAGATCGTTGCAAGGGGAATCTATCATTTTGCTCCCTGGATATTACCTTTTCCCTTACTATTTTATGTAGTTATATTTCTGACCGGTATCGGAGTTCCTCTCCTTGTTATTCAAATCATAACTTCCACAAATAAACTTAAACCATTATATGTATTTATATTCGGGTAAACTTCCTCGTGATTGCTAAACGATTTTTACTATTAAACGGCATTGCCATTATCAATGTTGTTCTCAATCATTCCATTGGGTGGGCATTTGTTGCAATGTTCTGGTGGGTACACCGTTATTCCCCCATGTCTTCACCCAATTTTTCACAAATTTATTCACCTTCTTATTTCATTCTTCGATTTTTAGAACAATGGATCATTCCCAGCATTCCGGCATTCTTAATGGTCTCAGGATACATTGTTGCTTTTTCAGCAGGGAAGCAGAAAAAAGTTGAGTGGAATTTCGTTCTGAGTCGAATAAAGTATCTTGTCATTCCTTACTTATTTTGGTCAATTCTGATGATTATCTACAATATATTGCAGGGGGAACGGTACTCACCCATACAGTTGGGCCGCATCTTCCTCACTGGTCAGGCAACCGAGGCATATTATTTCGTTCCATTACTGGTTACATTGTATGCATTATCGCCTTTCTTAATTCGGCTGGTGAACTGGAATTGGAAAATAACTTTATGGCTCTCAGCAATTATTCAAATTGCGATAAAGGCCGTGGATTATCCAGTAACCTTAGGAATACAAACAACTCTTAACCATTTTTTTTCCTTGCTCAACTCGGGATGGTTCTTTGCGGGGCACATCTTCTGGTTTTTGTTTGGAATTGTATTGGGTATCAGAGTTCAAGAAACCAAAAATTATCTCAAGAAAATTCGATGGCCGCTATTACTCATTGCCGGGATTTTATTTTTATTAGGAATGGTGGAGTGGGAATTTTTACTGGTTCAATCCGGTCAGCAATGGCTTAGCCCTCACGAAACGCTTGTGGATAATTTATTCTCCGCCTGCATTTTATTTTCTTTTATTGGCTTCATTGACTTGAAGCTTCCACTCGAAAAACACCTTGAGAATTTAGGTACGAAAACCTACGGGATCTATCTTTCCCATTCCATAATCCTCATCATCGTAGCGAGAATCATTTATCATTTCCTCCCCCAACTACTTATCGTTCCGGTGTTTTTCTGTATCGTTTTATTAGGATTTGGCTTAGCCATCCCATTGATCTTAATGGGCATAACCAGGAATTCCATACTCAAATCAATATATCCATATATTTTTGGATAATCGAGGAAATAACATGAGCAAAGTTTTAGTCACAGGTGGTGCAGGTTTCATCGGTTCTCACCTGAGTGAGCAGTTACTCAATCGAGGATATGAGGTATATGTGTTAGATGATTTATCCGGTGGTTTTGAAGACAACCTTGTTGACGGTGTACATTTCATCAAGGGGAGCATAACCGACGGTGAGTTGGTGAAGAACCTCTTCAAAACCGAGCGGTTCGATTATGTTTTTCACCTCGCCGCTTATGCCGCCGAGGGACTGAGCCATTTTATAAAACACTTCAATTACACAAATAATCTCATTGGAAGTGTTAATCTGATAAACGCCTCTATTAACCACGATGTTAAATGTTTTGTTTTTACTTCATCAATTGCTGTCTATGGAGCCAGTCCAAAATTACCCATGAGCGAAGAAGATTCCCCCCATCCTGAAGATCCGTATGGAATCGCGAAATTCGCCGTTGAACAGGAATTAAGAGTCAGTCACGAGATGTTCGGACTCAATTACATTATTTTTCGCCCACATAATGTTTATGGAGAAAGGCAAAATATTGGGGATAAATATCGAAACGTTGTTGGAATTTTCATGAATCAGATTTTACAGGGTAAACCAATGACCATCTTTGGTGACGGCAACCAGACCAGAGCATTCAGTTATATCCGTGATGTTGCACCTCTCATGGCTGAGTCAATTGAAATTCCCCAGGCGTATAATCAGATATTCAATATCGGCGCTGATACCCCCTATTCGGTCAACCAGCTCGCTCGTGCAGTCGCCAGGGCAATGGGTGTTTCTCCAAACATCGTATATTTGCCGCCACGCAACGAAGTTAAGGATGCCTATTCCAGCCACGAAAAAATTGAACGAATTTTTGGAAAACGTTCAACAACCTCTCTTGAGGAAGGGCTGGATCTTATGGCCTGTTGGGTGAAAAAAGCTGGTTCCCGGCAATCTCAAAAATTTAGCAATATTGAGATCATGAAAAACTTGCCTTCTGCGTGGGTAGAATGAAAATTAACCCTCTCGTTGGCGTTATTATCTTGAATACTAACCGCAAAGAAGATACGCTGGCCTGTCTCGCATCACTGCAACTAAACAATTATCCCAACATCATCGTTTGGGTATTGGATAACTCATCAAAAGATGGTTCCATAGAAGCAATCCGTGAAAAGTACCCCTCTACAAAAATAATCCATCTGAAAGAAAACAAGGGGTACGCGGGAAATAACAATACCGGCATCCAACTTGCCTTGGATGAAGGTGCGGATTATATCTTCGTGATCAACGAAGATATCATTATTGATCCAGAATCAATTTCCCATCTCGTTGCATTTGGAGAAACAAACCCTCGCGCCGGTGTAGTTGGACCAATGGTTTATCACTATAATGAGCCACAGCTAATTCAAAGCGCAGGCGGGAAATTAACTTCAGACTGGCGAGCCATCCATATTGGAGAAAACGAACCAGATGTTGGTCAGTATTCACAACCCCATCAGGTAGATTGGATTTCCGGTTGTGCAATAATGCTCAAAAGAGAAGTGATTGAAAAAATCGGAGGATTGGACGAAAGATATTTTTATTACTGGGAAGAAACCGAATGGTGTATACGCGCTCGGAAAGCCGGCTGGGGAATCTGGCTCATTCCCCAGGCGAAAATCTGGCACAAAGGTGTTCAAAGAGATTATCAACCATCGCCAAACGTAACCTATTATGCAGCTCGGAATCGCCTGCTTACTCTATATAAGCATCACGCTCCATTGACTTCAAAATTAATGGTTAATGCTTCTCTCTTTCGAACCCTATTTGCGTGGACATTCTTTCCAAAATGGAAAGATAAGAAAGCACATCGCAATGCATTGCTACAAGGTCTGCTAGATTATTATTCCGGTAATCTAGGAATGAGAAGGAAAATAAAATCGCTGAATTAGCACCCCCCCCATCAGCCTTTCAATAATCGGACAAAATTGTGAAAAAATTATTATCTCCCCATTCCCCATTAAAAAATATCGCTCTTCAACTCGGTTTTTTATCCAATACTCTCGACTATACGAAATTTATCATATTAGGAAGATCTCGTACGGGTAGTAATTTTCTTCGCAGCCTGCTCTTTTCGCATCCCGAAGTCCTTGTTCTGGGTGAAATCTTTCGTAATACCGATACCATTGACTTTGACCATCCGCAATTTCAATTATCTCCAAAGATTCTGAAAATTTACCAGAACGATCCGATTTCCTTTCTGAAGAAGATTGTTTTTAATAAAGTTCATGCCGGCATTAAGGCTGTCGGTTTCAAGTTGTTTTATTACCACGCGAGAGAGTTTCCTTTCTCTCAGTTATGGGAAGAATTGAAGAAACAAAAAGATATTCACATCGTCCACATCAAACGAAAAAATATTCTAAGAACGCATTTATCGCGTGAAAATGCTCTCAAGACCGGACAATGGGTTAATACGGATGGTAAAAATATTCAGGTCCAAACTTATAAACTGGATTATGAATCTTTATTGAAAGACTTTATACAAACGCGGGCATGGGAAAATGAAGCTGATGAATTTTTTTGTGACCACCCCAAAATTGAAGTTATTTATGAACACCTGTCTCAAAATACCGACGCAGAAATTCAAAAAATCCAGAAATTCTTAAACCTTTCGAAAGTTCCGGTAAAAGCCCAAACTCACAAACAGATTCAGCAACCTTTATCTCAAATCATAGAAAATTATGAGGACTTAAAATCAAGGTTTAATAACACTGAATGGGCCGCATTTTTTGAAGATTAGGAATAAAAAGATACCGTCAATTAAATGAAAATCCTTTATCTCACAACCTGGTTTCCATATCCGCCAACACAAGGCAGTAAAATTCGGGCATACAACCTCCTCAGGAGCTTGAGTGAGGAAAACGAGATCTATCTGATTTCATTCTGCGATAATCCAGTTGAGAAACAATGGATAACTCATTTAAAAACTTATTGCAACGAAATTGTTATTGTCAATAGAAAACCCTTTGACTACTCCAGGTTCAGAAAGTTTCTGGGATTTTTCTCCCCTCTGCCCAGTGCGGTTGTAGCCGGTTATTCCAGAGAAATGAGGGAAAAGGTACAGAAAATTGCAGAAACCTGGAAACCTGATATGGCTTTTGCTCTGACTTTTGTGACCGCACCTTATGCGCTTCAAATTCCCGATATCTTTCATGTCGTGGATATGGACAATCTTTTAGCGCTTATGTTGAAAGATCTTTACAAAGAGAGTAAGGGAGGGATTGAAAAAATTAGACGTTATCTTGCGTACTGGAAATTCAAGAACTATGAAAACAAAATTTATCGTAAATTCGATCTTGCTTTAGTCTGCTCGGAATTAGATAAGATTCGGTCTCGCAATTATATTCAACTCGATCAGAATAAAATCATTTCAATTCCCAACGGCGTGGAAGTTAATCATCAAAAGAACCACTCTATTTCATCAACATCACCGCGAATTATATTCAATGGATCTTTATCCTATTGGCCAAATTTTGACGCAATGAATTATTTTATCTCCGAGATTTTCCCGCTCATCCTAGAAGAAATCCCGGATTGTCAATTGCTGATCACTGGTAAAACCGATAATGTTGAAAAATTACCCTCCATTAATGAAAAGGTTGTATTTACGGGTTTTGTTGAGGATATCAATTCGCTCGTATCTTCATGTGATGCTTGTGTAATTCCATTAAGACACGGGGCAGGAACACGATTAAAAATACTCGAAGCAATGGCGGTTGGAACACCCGTTATAACCACCTCCAAAGGTGCCGAAGGTCTAGAGGTGATCAATGATCAACATCTGCTGATCAAAGATAACCCTCACGAGTTTGCTTCTGCGACGATACAGGTTTTAAGAAATACACAACTCAAGGATAGACTAACCAGAGAAGCGCGAAAACTGGTCGAAACCTGTTATGATTGGCGAATCATTGGCGAAAAGTTAAACAGGGCAATAAAAAACTTGACAATTCAGCAATGAAAATGTCCCCCCCTCCACCCTTTCCATTTTCCCCGGAACATCCCCTGTTTCGGTGGATTATCGTTCCCGTAGTGCTGATTTTATCGGCGCTAATCTCTCCACTTTTAGCCGTGGGGAGTATTTTTGCTTATTTAATTTTTGGAGGAATTGCAGCAATAATCGGCGTTTTTGTTCTGCTGGAATGGCCCGGCGCCGGATTCCCAATTCTGGTAACAACAAGCCTTATTATCCCCATACGAATCAGTACTGGAACACAAACCAGTATCAATGGTTCCATGATTGTTTCAATCGCGCTAATTGGACTCTGGTTATTTGATATGATTAGTCGCGAAAGAGAAATTAAATTACTTCCAGCTCGCGTAATTACTCCATCATTGCTATTTATAGCAATTGCGTGTATTGCCTTTTTATTTGGACAATTTCCATGGTATCCGGGCAGGTCTGCTTCCCTTTTTTCGCAAATTGGTGGTTTGAGTTTATTCATCCTTCTTACACTCACTTTAATAGTTACTGTTCATCGCCTGTCAGAGATCCGCTGGCTAAAATTTGCGGTCTGGTCATTGATTATCCTTGGTGGTCTTTATAATTTAGCGTTTCTTGTTCCACAACTTAGGCCTTACATCAATCGAACCTTTCAACGCGCTGTGGTGGACAGTCTTTTCTGGTGCTGGTTACTGGTATTAACTTTTGGACAGGCATTTCTCAATAGTGAATTGAATTTCAAGTTGAAACTACTGTTAATGGTGAGTTTTTCTGTTATTTTGTATAACCTTTTAGTAATCAGACAATCATGGACTTCAGGCTGGTTACCTGCCCTGGCTTCTGTATTTTTTATAGTTTTAATAATAAAGCCCAAATTAGCGTTTGCGATGGTTGGTTTAGGGGGAATATTTTTACTCATCTCATCTCAAATCGCAAACGAACTGGTCATGGGGGGAGATAATGAATACAGTTTATTGACGAGAATTGAAGCATGGAAAATCCTCGGAGAAATAATAAAAGTCAACCCCCTCTTTGGTCTCGGCCCTTCCAATTACTATTTTTTCACACCATTCTACAGGATTTTGGGTTATTCCGTAAACTTCAACTCCCACAACAACTACATTGACATAGTTGCTCAGGTTGGTTTACTCGGTCTTTTTGCTTATTTGTGGATTATTCTGGAAGTATTCCTTTCCGGTTGGCGTACCCGAGCCTTGCTTGTTAAGAAAAATTTTGAATATGCCTTTGTTTATTCCGCATTGGGTGGAATTATTGGAATTTTGATAGCAGGAATGTTTGGGGATTGGGTAATTCCGTTTGTTTATAACGTGGGTATGGAAGGATTTCGCGCCAGTGTCTTGGGCTGGTTTTTTATGGGCGCATTAGTCTTTGTAGAATTGAAACTGAAAAATACTACCCCCCATGACCAATAATCAATCACCGGCAGTATCCGTCATTATTGTTTCATATAATGTCAGCAAATTTTTACTGGGTTGTCTGAAAAGCCTTTATGACCATCAATGCAACATTCCATTCGAAGTCATCGTGGTTGATAATAACTCTACCGATGATACAATCCCTAAGGTTCAGGAAAATTTCCCGCAAGTGCGTCTGATCGATTCCGGCAGAAATATGGGGTTTGCTGCAGCAAACAACCTCGGAGCAACCTTTGCAAGAAGTAATTTTCTTTACCTTCTCAACCCCGATACCCTTGTTCTGGATAACGCCATTCAGGAACTTCACTCTTTTTTAGTTTCAAATCAAAGTGCAGGCGCAGCGGGTTCTGATCTTAAAAATCCCGATGGAACGCTTCAACCATCCTGCTTTCCCTTCCCCACATTAAGCAGAGAAGCATGGCGATTATTCCATCTGGATAAAATCTTTCACTATGGTTCATACCCCCAATCAACGTGGGATAAAAACAAACCCCGCAAAGTGGATGTAATTCAAGGCACAAGTCTGATGGTTAAACGCTCGGTTTGGGAAAAATTAGGCGGTTTCGACGATTCGTTTTTTATGTACTCAGAAGAAGTTGATTTTTGCTATCGCATGAAAAAAGAAGGATTTGAACGCTTCTGGGTTCCCTCATCAAAAATAATCCATTTTGGCGGTCAAAGCACGTCACAATTTGCACAAGAAATGTTTTTACAGCTTTATCGTGCAAAAATTCAATTCTTTAAAAAACACTACAGCCAAGTTACAGTATTTTTATATAAGACCATCTTGCTGGTTGCATCGTCCTTTCGTCTATTGCTCTTGCCGGTTAATTCTATCTTTAAACCACAGAACAAAGCCATAAACATTAAATTACAAAAGAATTATCAAACCTTACTGAGCCATTTAACGAATTTTTAAATTAATATGAAAATTCTTTTCCTAACTCAAATTATCCCTTACCCGCCGGATGCTGGGCCGCGGATTAAAACATGGCATGTATTACAGTATCTTGCAAACAGTGGTCACGATATCACTCTTCTTTCCTTCGTCCGCAAAGATGAGGAAAAACATCTCTCCAAACTCAGTGAGGTATGTCAACAAATCATCCCAATTCCGATAAAACGAACCAGAATCGAGGAAGTGCGGGCATTGTTGAGGAGTCAAATAAAAAGAACTCCTTTTTTAATTGAACGTGATTTCCGTCCCTTAATGGCAAAAACAACGACAGAATTGCTAACAACCCATCACTACGATGCAATCCACGTAGATCAGGTTAATATGGCTCAATTTATATCCAAATCTTTTTTAGATTCAAAAAGGATCAAAACAATTTTCGATGCTCACAACGCAACATGGGTCATATTGGATCGAATGCGCCATAAAATTCCGCTAGCCCTCAGACCGTTTTTATCTTTAGAAGTCCATAGAATGAAGGCTTATGAAAACAGGCTGGTTGAAGAATTTGATCACGTTATAACTGTAACTGAAATTGACAAAAACTTAATCCTCAAGGGTAAAAACGGTCACCACAATAACTCAAAAGTGCATGTGATTCCAATTGCAGTCAACACAGATCTTCTCAGGCCAGTAAAACGGAAGCCAGACTCCAATCACATACTTACCGTTGCATCTTTAAACTATCCACCAAACGCAGACGGAGTACGCTGGTTTCTACGAGAGGTATTCCCCATTATAAAAAGACAAAAACCAGAAGTAACCCTTACGGTGATTGGTAAAAATCCTCCCAAAGATTTTTTTGACCTTGCCAAAGATTTTCATAATGAGGTGCAAATAACGGGTTATGTGGAAGACCTGATTCCCTATCTGGAAAATTCCGCCCTTATGGTTGTACCGGTACTGGCAGGTGGAGGGATGAGGGTCAGAATATTGGAGGCATTTTCCAGAGGGATTCCGGTGGTAACCACGACCATTGGTTTAGAAGGAATTTCCGCAACCGATGGCATCGAGGTTCTTGTTGAAGATACTCCCGAAAATTTTGCGCAAGCAGTGATTCGTCTTCTGCAAGATTTTCAACTTCAAGAGCAACTGGCCATCAATGCGCGCAATCTGGTGACATCAAAATACGATTGGAAAATCTCACTACAAGAACTTGAAACGATCTATAAAAACTGATGAAAAAATTAATAATTTGGCTCGCCGACAATAAAAACACTCCCAAAATTCTAATTATCATTATTTCCTTTTCCATCCTGATAAGGATAGGGTCAGCCATATTGCTTGGAAATCAGATCAGCGATTTACCGGGAGTTTCCGATCAAATCAGTTATCACAATTTAGGAATCCGGATAGCAAACGGTTATGGCTTCACCTTTGATCGGCCGTGGTGGCCGGCAACACCTGCGGGTGAACCAACTGCCCATTGGAGTTATTTTTATTCGATTTTTGTGGCTGCCATTTATTGGGTTTTCGGCCCGCAACCCTTGATGGTTCGGCTTATCCAGGTGTTGATTGTTGGTTTTCTTCATCCGGTTTTGGTTTACCAAATTGGAAAACATGCTTTCAGTGAAAAAATCGGCTTGCTTGCCGCTGCCATCTCTTCTCTCTATATATACTTTATTTATTATTCTGCAACCCTCATGACCGAGCCTTTTTATATTACAGGCATATTGCTTATTTTATTGTTGGCCATTTTGCTTGTAAAAAACTTCGATCAAATTTCCAATGACAGGAAAAGTTTTTTGCTTTTCATATTTTTGATAAGCATAACATCTTTTATTACTATCCTGTTGAGACAGGTATTTCTGCTTTTTTTGCCCTTTCTTTACTTTTGGATAATTTTATCTTTGGGAAAGAAGAACTTTGGAAAAAGCATCAAGTTTGCTGCCCTAAGCTTAACAATTACTTTTTTGTTGATCTTCCCCATCACAATTCTAAATTACTTACGATTTAATCAATTTGTTTTACTGAATACAAATGCCGGCTTTGCTTTTTACTGGGCAAACCACCCTATTTACGGCACACATTTCGAAGGCATTTTAACAAAATCAACCTACCTTGATTTACTTCCCAAAGAATTATATGGTTTGAATGAAGCTGCTCTGGATCGAGAGCTATTAAAACGCGGCTTAGAATTTGTTATTCAGGATCCGGTGCGCTATTTATTTCTTTCCTTGAGTAGAATTCCAATTTATTTTATGTTTTGGCCATCTCCATCTTCTTCTATTCTCAGCAACCTTTCCAGACTGGCCAGCTTTGGAATCCTTCTTCCCTTTATGATATGCGGAACCGTTTCGACACTTTTGGGTTTCAAAGATAATTTTTCCATTTCTTCTCCAAAGATATTATTGTTAGTTTTTGTTGTAATTTATAGCTTGATTCATATTTTTACCTGGACATTAATCCGCTACCGCCTGCCGGTTGATGCGGTATTAATTTTGTTTGCCGCAATTGGAATCCAGAATATTTTGAATTTTGTCAATAAAAGAGCAAACCCTACAAATATATGAACATTCTTTTTGTTGTTCCTTATACGCCAAGCCCCATTCGGGTTAGATCGTTGAATCTTATCCGTACATTGTTAGAATTGGGACATCAGGTAAATTTACTTTACATCCTCGAAAAAGATATTCATGACGAAAAATTAAATACTTTTCCTTTACATAAAAAGAAGTCGGTTAATTTATCGCGATGGGATTCTTTGTTTAATTGCATTAAAGCAATTCCGACCGATCAACCTCTCCAGGCAGTTTATAGCTGGAAAAAAGAACTTGCAAAATCCATAAAAGATATTTTACAAAACCAACAAATTGATGTCGTTCATGTCGAACATCTGCGTGCAGCCAAGTATGCGATGTTTATCAAAAATCATTTTTCAATTCCGGTAATATGGGATAGTGTCGATTCAATTTCTCATCTTTTTGAGCAAACAAAGAAAAAACACCCTAACAAATTGATCCGCTTTTTGATCACATTTGAACTCGCCCGCACAAAAAGGTATGAGAAATTCCTTTTGAAAAAATTTGATTCTGTCCTCGTAACCTCTTCAATTGATCAGCGGCAATTCTTAAACATGATGCCCGACAGTCCGGTTGAAGTGGTAACCAATGGCGTGGATCTTGAATATTTCTCTCCGGTACCCTATGAAAACAGAAATAAGAATACGATTCTTATCAGCGGGAAAATGAGTTATCACGCCAATATCAACATGGCTATATATGCTATCGAAGAAATCATGCCGCAAGTTTGGAAACATAATTCAGAGATTGAATTGTGGATAGTGGGTAAAGATCCTCCCTCATATTTACAAAAATTTTCTGATAATCGCATGATCAAAATAACAGGCTCAGTCCCGGAATTAAAATCATATTTACAAAGTGCCGCTTTGGCCTTAGCGCCTTTAAATTATGGGGCGGGTGTTCAAAACAAAGTACTCGAAGCAATGGCTTGTGCAACCCCTGTTATTGCTTCGCCCTTAGCGGCTTCAGCATTAAAAGTTACTCACGGGAATCAGTTAATGATTGCTGAGGACACAAACCATTTTGTAGAACATATCATCTCTTTACTGACCAATCACGACCTGAGCGCAAAAATAGGTAATTCAGGCCGCAAGTATGTTGAAGATGAACATTCCTGGTTAAAAATTGGAAAAAGGTTGGAACAAGTATATTTGGATGCAATTAACCAAAGAAATTATAAAAATATTCTATAAATATTTTATAGATAAATCGAATAAAAACAGTTACAATTTGAATGTAACTGAGGGTATTGTAAATAATAGGAATTGACATGGACTTAAAGACATACTATGCCCCTCTACTAAAATGGTGGTGGATGATTTTAGCAGCCGGTTTGATCGCCGCAGCCGCCAGCTTCGTCATTACACTTGGCCAACCCGCAATGTATCAATCCAGAACTACTTTAATCATTGGTCAATCGTTGACTAACCCCAACCCCAGCACTTCTCAATTTTTACTGGAACAACAACTCGCATCCATATACGCCGATATGGCCACCCGAGAACCGGTGCGCAGGGCTGTTATGGAATCTTTAAATCTCAACTGGTTGCCTCAATATACTTCTCAAGCCCTCCCTGATACTCAGCTTATCGAAATCGTAGTAACCGATGCCGATCCCATTCGAGCTCAGGCCGTTGCTGCGGAATTAGCCAATCAACTTATCAAAAGAGGTCCTTCTGGCAACCAGGAAGAAGATGCAGAGCGGCAAGCATTCATTGATCAACAATTATCCACTCTTGAACAGAGTATCTCGGATACCACTGATGAATTGGAAGAATTAAAAATAACTTTAGGAAATTTGAGCAGCGCTAGTCAGATAAGCGATACTCAACAACAAATTAACGCCCTAGAAAACAAATTGAGAAGCCTGCAAGAGAATTATGCACGCTTACTATCCAGTAGTTCACGTGGCGCATTAAACACCCTGAGCGTTATTGAACCTGCAGAAGTTCCAACACGTCCTATCGGACCTAATAGGCTGATAACGGTAATAACTTCCATGCTGATTGGGCTTGGGCTTGCCGCTTCAAGCGCCTATATTATCGAGTGGATTGATCAGGCGATTCACTCATCACAAGAAGTAGAGCGTATCCTTCAAAAACCTCTTCTTGGAGAAATCCCCCGCTTTCCTAAAGATTCCGAATCATTAAGTTATGTAAATGATCAGCCCTTTTCTCCTATAACCGATTCGTTTCGTTCTCTACGAACGAATTTGGAATTCGTTGGTCTTGGAAATTCCATCAAAACCTTGTTAATTTCAAGTCCGGGCGACTCAGAGGGAAAAACTACTATTTCAATTAACTTAGCGTTGTCGCTTGCCAAAACGAAAAAACGCGTAATTGTCATTGATGCAGATTTTTACAAATCGGAACTTGATGAAAAATTTAACCTGAAAAACAAAAAGGGATTAGGTGATTTACTCCTGGACGGAAAGATTGGGAAAGAATGTCTTATTCCTTTATTTAAAAATCAGGTCTTCTTACTGCCATCTGGAACAACACCGCCGAATCCTTCCGAGCAATTAGGCTCTCAAGAGATGAATCGAACTCTTGAAATGCTCAAAGAGATCGCCGATGTAATCATAATTGATGGACCGCCGTTTATTATATCGGATGCGCTGGTCCTTTCTGCACAGGTAGATGGTGTTCTCGTTGTAGTCAGTTTAGGAAAATCACGCCGCGATGTGTTGCAAAAAATCAAGAGCCAGTTGCTTCGCGCAAAGGCAAACGTAGTAGGTTACATCGTTAATGGAATCTCTCCTAAAAGTGCCTATTATTATAGTCATTATTATTATGCCGGCATGAAAAAGGAAAATTCCAACGGCAAGACGGTTGAAATTGAAAAAAGCGCAGTAAAAAAGTAGTTTTTTGAACATCGAAACGACTCAGGAAAGAACCATCATTGAGGCCATTTTTTTAGATCGCGACGGAGTAATCATTCATAACAGGGCAAACTACGTCCGTGATATCTCCGATGTGCGGTTTTACCCAACCTCTTTGCTCGCTCTTCGCCGATTAAATCAAATTCCCAACCCGCCCAAAATTTATATTGTCACCAATCAATCCTCCATTGGGCGGGGAATTCTTTCCTTCGAAAAATACAACGAGATCAGTCAATATATTCAAAAAGTCATATTATCGCATGGCGGAAAAATAGAAAAAATATATTTTTGCCCGCACGCTCCATTTGAAAATTGCGAATGTCGGAAACCAAAACCCGGATTAATTTTAGAAGCAATAAAAAAATATAACCATAACATCCATAACACCATGCTTATTGGTGATGCCAGATCTGACATTGAAGCAGGTTACGCTGCTGGTATTCGAAATTTATATTTTGTAAAAACTGGACGCGGAAATAAGCAACTGCCGTTTATAAAGGAATTGCCATATTTTGATTTGGTGAAAATTCATAAAAACTTTTTTGAAATTGTGAAGACTGTTTTTTAACATTCTTTTGATTAATTGAAATTTATTATCACTCGCGATCTTTATTCAGGTCGCGATTTTTTGTTGCAATTAACGATTTTAATGGTATAATAATTACGTGTAATTAAATTACAAAACTGGAGATTTCACACCTATGGAAAACCAACAATTTGATAATCAACCTGACCCTACCATAAACGAGGCAGGCACCGAACCAAAAACAAGAAGACAAAACACCGATCCCCTCAAAGAAGCGTGGAAGCAAGTAGAGAATCTCGGTCAAACTCTTGGCGAAGCATTACAAGCCAGAGGAAACGTGGTTATGGTTCGAGTCAACGATGAAACCCTCAAACATCTTGATATGCTGGTCGAAGCTGAAATTGCCAAAAGCCGTTCCGAAGCTGCCGCATTATTGATTAATGAAGGAATAAAACACAATACGGAATTGTTTGCCCACATTCAGCAAGTGACTGATCAGATCACTCAATTGAGAACTCAATTAAAAAAATCAATTCTGTCAGATGGCAAACTGGAATAGGGAACCTCTCTCTGAGCTCATTTTCTAATAATCGTAATATAAAACCTTAACAACTTCCTAATAATCCAGCCATATAATCCTCAAACGGAGGGTTAATATGTCAACGAAAAAAATTGTTGTCTTTGGATTAATCATTATCATCCTTTCCTGCTTTAGTGCCTTTGCCGGCGCAATTGGCGGTGGTTTATTTGTTCTAAGTCAAAACCCAAATGCGAAAGTATCTGATAGTTTAACCGCTCCCAACCCCACTCCCACTACTCAAGTATTGAATTTTTCGCAAAGCGATATCCAGACTAGCATCACTCAAGCCGTTGAAAAAGTATCCCCCGCAGTTGTCACTGTGGTTGGCACCATAGCCGGTCAAATGACCCTGTTTGGAAGGGCACCCGACGAAACAGTAAGTGGGAGTGGAGTTATTGTTTCCGAACAAGGCCACATCGTTACAAATTATCATGTTATAGAAGGCACCAGTGACATTTATGTAATCCTTTCAAATGGCGAACAGGTCAAGGCATCCTTGATCAACGGCGATGTCTATGCCGATCTGGCTGTCCTCAAAGCCGAAGGAAGTATGCCCGCTGTTGCAGTTTTTGGAGATTCGGATCGCTTAACCCCCGGCGAAACGGTCATAGCAATCGGATCGCCGCTTGGAGAATTTCGCAATACCGTAACTGTAGGTGTAGTTAGCGCCACAGGTAGGGTTTTAGACACCGGAAAAGGTTACACGATGGAGGATTTAATTCAAACAGATGCGGCGATTAATCAGGGCAATTCGGGTGGGCCGCTGGTGAACCTGAACGGGGAAGTAATTGGAATAAACACCCTGATCGTTCGTGGCGGATTGGGCAGCACCACTGTTGCTGAGGGATTGGGTTTTGCAATTCCCTCCAATACAGTTCGTCTAATCAGCGAACAAATTATAACCAACGGATATTTTTCCAGACCGTATTTAGGCATTACATGGCAAGGGATTACACCTTCCATAGCGCGACGTTACCAGTTGCCTGTTGATTGGGGTGCGTACGTAATGAGCGTTGAACCGGGCAGCCCGGCCGATCTTGGTGGTATACAAAGGGGAGATATCATCATCCAGATTGGTGATTTAGAAATTAACCAACAAAGATCATACTTAAATGCTTTATTTGCACAAAAACCCGGCGATACAATCAATGTCAAGTTATACCGTCGCCAACGCATTCTAGAAATCAAAATCACTCTGGGGGCATCAAAATAATATTTATTCCATTCCTCTAAGTAGCTACCCTGTCAGTTTTGAAAAAAAGCGATTCTTCACCAGAATCGCGATTTAATATTAGTTATTGTATGAGTATAATAAAGATTAGCGATAGATTTATTTCATCCTTTTGCAAATTTATATATCCATGGAAGCATTATTTCTAAGAATTCGAAGCGATTTTCGAACGTATCGTCAAAAGTTTATGGCCATCCGAAAAATGGAATGGCGAAATATTCTCATCCTGAATTTGGCAGTTCCATTTTTGTTAATTGTTGCATATCCGCTCATAAAAAATTTGCCATTTAAAAATTTATTCTTGATCTATGTTTTCTCTCCCTTGTTATTGCTGTTCGGATTAAACGATTTTTTTCAAAATTTACCACAAAAACTAACCCTCAAAATCGCATTTTTACTGGTTACCATAGCATTAGCCACGTTTGTCTGGTTGATTAACCCAGACCTTAATCCAAAAATTTTTCCAAATTCGGGTTGGTTTTCCTTGATTGCTTTAGTAATTACCTGGGTCGTTTTATCATGGTTATTTGAAAAAAATATACCTCAAACCAGAAGATATAGCCTTATCCCGGCTTACCCTTATATCCACATTGCAACAGGTGCATTTGTAGGAGCAGGATTAGCATTACACGCTTTGTTAGTTGCCCGATTTTTCCCCATCCCCGATCTCCCCTTACCGGCTTTGTACACCGAAAAAGTCATCTGGTTATTTGGATTATTCGCCGGTCTTTTAATCCCCTCCGAGGAACTTTTCTACCGTGGTAAGATATTCACACTCTTATTTGACGAGAAATTATTTTCCCTGAGAAAAACTATTCTTTGGGTGGACACATTGAATATCATTTTATACGTGCCCGCCTGGATTTACCTTGCCAGCAACCCCAACGCCTTATTGTATGGCACAATCGTTTTGATTTACAAACTGATCCTGTCAACGATAAGTACATATATTATATATAGATGGCGTAATATTTATGTGGGGTTTGCGGCTAATGTTGCTTTCTCCATGATTATTATTCAACCCTTCTACTTATGAGTAACTTAAGTACATCTTTCACTACCCAAAAACAGTTAAAACAACACTTTCGCCCTCGCGATTTGGCTTTGTTATTTGTCTCTTCTATCAGCATGGTGCTTATCGGGGTTTATCACCTTAACCTCATCAACAATCTCACTGTCTCATATTTTTTACATCTAATCTCCCTTTTACCGGTTATTTCGATGGCATATTTTTTTGGTGTTCCTGCCGGAGTGATGGGCGCGGGCATATTTAGCAGTTTGTTATTGTTAGAAATTCCATTTGTTATCCAGCTTAAGGGTTTTACTTTTGAATCCATAGAAAGGGTCGGCGTAAGTTTACTTTTATTCATTTCAGCTTTGGTTATTGGCGATTTATCCACCTCGGTACGCCAAAGAACTTTATTAAGACTGGCCCTTAAAAGCCATGAAACACTACTCAGTCAAGCTCTAAATCTGGAAGAAATCACGCGGATAACTATCGAACAAATTCACAAAATTATTCGTGTGCAACAGGTTTGTGTTTTATTACAAAATCCCATAACCAGACAATGGCAGGTTTACACTATCAAAGGGCGGGCTGCTTTACGCACCCGTTCCGAAAATGAGTATCCTACCTTAGGAAATTATATATTATCTCAAAATGAGTCTTTTTATATTAATAATTTAGATGCTCCCGATTCAATTCTTCTGGAAAATTTTCCTCAGCCCAACACGGTCAATTCAATATTGAGCCGTCTCTTATATAACAGCAGCGGTAACGAAATTGGTTATATAGTATTAATAAACAAACTAACAGGCTATTTTTATGATGAGGACATTGGGAGATTGAATGAACTCTTAACAGCAGTGGAAAAAGCCATTGAACAGGCATATCGTTATACCCGTACAGATTATGCACTCGAAAGACAAATTTCCCAGCTTTCAACCATTCAACGTACAAGTCAGGTTTTGAATAATCTTTTAGATGCAGAAAAGGTGGTGGAATTAACTCTCTCAACAGCGCTGGATATCACCCAGGCAGAATCGGGTGTTATCTGGATTAAGTTGGATGAGAATTTAATCATACAAAAAATCATCGGCGATGAAGTAAGCACTGAGCGCACAACTCAAATTCTTCAAGAAGCAATTTCCTCATTATCTCAACAACTCAATAACGATATTGATTTATCTTTACCCTTTGTCTTTAAACAGTCTGCTTCGCAACTATCCTGTACCATTACTCACGGAAAGTCGTTGAATGGCATCATAATCGTAGAAAGTAATCGTGTTGAGGCATTTGATCGTACCAGTCAATGGGTTTTATCCTTACTTGCCGATCATGCCGCAACCTCACTCGCCAATGTAAGATTGTTTCAGGAAATCTCAAAAGAAAAGCAGCAAACCAGTCTGATAATCGAATCAATTACGGATGGACTCATCACAATCAACAGGAATGGCACAATCCTTTCTGCCAATCCAGCCGCTCAAGAGCAACTTGGCCAACCGGAAAAAGACATAATCGGGACATACTTTTGTGAAACTCTGGGATTATCAACCGAAATCTGCGCACAGTTTTATAAAGAATTACAAAAAGCGTGGGAAAATCAATCCTCCTTTAACTTAGAACTTGTTCCAATTCAACCACACAATTCAAAACGCAGAATTGTCAACATTTCTGCCGCCCCCGTCTTCGAGGAAAACACATCTCCTTCCCGTGCGGTAATTTTATTAAGAGATATCACCGAACGTGAAGAATTAAATCGACTTCAGGAAGAGATGATCTCTTCTATTTCTCATGAAATGCGCACTCCTCTGACAAAAATTCAATCCATTAGCGATCTAATCACATCTTCTTTGGAAAGAAATGAACCCATTCCTGACCGAAAATATCTGGATACATTATCTACAGAAAGCCAGCGGTTATCTCAATTTTTAGACCGAATACTGGATGTTCACCAACTTGAAACCCATCAATTTCAAGTTGAACTTCGCCCATTACCATTAACATTTATTGTGGAAAACTTAATTGAAGAGTGGCGTATTATTGTTCCTAGAAGAAGGATAGAATTTGTCAAACCGAAAACTTCCGTTTGGGTAATGGCGGACGAAAATGCCTTGAATTCAATTCTTAGCAATCTAATAGATAATGCAGTGAAATATTCCCCTCAACATAGCGAAATTCGGGTTGAATTATCAATTTCGAACAATAAAACAGCTGAAGTAAGCGTTATTGATTTTGGTCCAGGTATCGAACCCGAAAAACAATCCTTGATCTTTAACCGTTTTTATCGGGCGACTGGGGGCGATTCACAAGAAGTTTACGGTCATGGCATTGGGTTATATGTTGCCAAAATGCTCACCGAGTCGCTGGGAGGTAAGATTTGGGTAGAAAGCAAACCGGGAGAAGGCAGCTGTTTTAGAATTTCACTTCCCATAATGGAGGCTACCCATGAAACCCAAAATCATAATGATTGATGATGATGAAACTTTATGCGAATTGGTGCGGGTCAATCTCTCCCCGCGCGGTTATGAGGTTATTGGCATAAACAATAGCAACGAGGCAATTCTTGCCGTTCAAAAAAATCGTCCGGATCTCATTATTCTGGATATTATGATGCCGGGATTGGATGGTTATGAAGTATGCAAGCGACTGCGGAAAATTACCGAAGCACCAATCCTTTTTTTGACAGCCAAGGGCCGAGAACAGGACTTGATCAAAGGTTTTGAGGTTGGGGGTGATGATTATGTTCGTAAACCTTTCAGTTTGAGAGAATTGGAGGCTCGCATTTCCGCCCTGCTAAAACGCAGCAAAAAATCATCGAACAGTTCGGATTCGGGTATTTTAGAATACGATGATGGATTTTTACGCATCAATTTGGAAACGAAACATGTCTATCGAGAAGGGAAAATGATCCATCTGACACCAACCGAATATCGGTTGCTGGCTTGTCTTGTACGTAATATTGGCGCGGTAGTAACCCATGAAGATCTTCTGAAAGAAGCATGGGGAGAAAATTACACGGATGCAGTAGCAAGCCTGTCGCTCTATGTTCGCTACCTGCGGGAAAAAGTTGAACAAGACCCCAGCAATCCGCGCTATATCATGACAAAATGGGGGGTAGGATACTGGTTTTCAGATCAAAATTCAAACTCAATTCCCGAGAAATAGCCGTAACGCAATGTTTATTTCCTAATTTTCATCCTCAACGGAAAGTGGCTGGAAACCACCTCCAAAAACACCCTGAGCAGGGTTTACCACGATAAATGCCTTGGGGTCAATATTTTGAACAATTCGTTTCAATTCCGCAATCTCAGTAACAGTTAAAGCCACCATCAAAACCGAGTGACTTTTTTGTGTATACATCCCCGTGCCGCTTATCGAAGTAACCCCGCGATGCATGATTTCCATAATGGCTTTTGAAATCAAATCTTGCTGATCGGTCACAATCCAGACCAGCAGCTGCTTCCTTTTCGCAAATTCCGGCCTGCGTGTCCCCGTCTTTTCTGCTGGACTGAATACATCATATTTTGGCAAGACCTCGCCGCTGGCCTGATGAAATCTGGCTGTCCAAATTGCTAAAACAACTAACCCAAAATAAAATAATACGCCTCCAGCAATAATCACTTCTCCCGGAATACCAGCAAGAGTCGATCTCTGGATAAATTCAGACCAGCTGGTCAAAGGATATGGATGCAATACAATTTTAATAATCCACGATACAAGCAGGACGATAAAAATCCAAAAGTAATTTCGCCGTAGCCGTCTTCCAATTGCCTCCCACATTGTTATTGGAAAATCAGGCTGGAGAAGGGATTGAGCCAGACTTTCTGCCCATTCAGCATGAGGTGCGAATGGGGGTACAAGCATTGCCGCGAAAAAATCGGTTTCGAGCAATCGAGCCCTGTAACTCCACAATTCATAATATCGGTAACGGCGGGCTTCCATCCAGAGAAATACGGCAATCAGGATGGTGGTTAACAAAATAATCACAAAATGATTATCCGGACTGGAAAGAACAAAAGAGAGGGTTGCTCCTGTTGTTACAACCGCCCAATTAGTTGTGGAGTCGAGTCTTGTTCTCCATACATTACTTCTTTGAATTTCTGCACGATAATAATGAACCATCGCAGTAGTAAATTCAGATGGTCTCAATTCATAACCGCGAAATTTCCAAACGGGTTCTTTAAAATTTTCATTTGTACTCAACTTAATAAATCCTCCTTATTTAGTGGCAACTATCCAATAGGTATTGTTTTCTTTATATTCGCTTATTTCAACAGGATTCACAAGTTTGAGTAAGTTAATCAATTCCTGCGATTTGAGGAACTTACTTTTCATCAACAGAACCTTCTCTATGAGTGCTATGATCTTAACCGTAAATCGTGAAATATCCGGCTCTTCAATTACAATCAAACCCGATGGTTTCAAAACTCGCCATAATTCTCTAAGGGAAATTTCCTGTTCAAAAAGATGATGAAGAGTGTCTACCATGACAATTCTATCAAAAAGATGATCTTCAAAAGGTAAAACCAATGCATTACAAGTAACACAGCACAGATCGCTTTTATGTTTTGCTTCCAATAACATTTGAAATGAAAAATCTGCGACGACAACCTTTCTGCCATCACCTATAAGTCCTTGTGCAACGCGACCTGTTCCTCCTCCGATATCCAGAATTAATTGGTTTTCCATCAGAGTCAGAGATTGTAATAACTTCTGAGAAGCTTTTTTGGAAAAAAATTTTTCATAAACCGGGGCAAGCCAATCAAAGTGTTTTATTTTTTCCATTCGACACCTTTAATAATTCATTTATTTTCGAAAATACCTTTCTTCATTTATTGGAAAGAATTGGATACTGTAACCGGGTTACTTCTAACGAGATTGTTCAATTCTCATTGTCGAGATTGCTTAATAATTTTTCTGTCGATTCGGCATCCATAGGTCTGTAAAGTAAATAACCCTGTCCATAATCACAGCCGGCTTGCTTCAACCAGTGAAGCTGATCAATGGTTTCCACCCCTTCGGCAATTGTTTCTAATCCAAGTTCTTTGGCTAGCACAATAATTGCCTGAACTATTTCCGTGCCAGAGGATTTTGAATTAATCCGGCTGATAAAACTTCGATCAATTTTAATGGCGGTAATTGGAAACCGCTGCAAATACGAGAGGGAAGAATAACCCGTGCCAAAATCATCAATTTGCAAATGGATGCCTAGATCCCGAATTTCCTGAAGTTGTTGATTTATCAAACCGCTGGTCTCTAAAAACACACTCTCCGTTAACTCAATTTTCAAAGCCTTGGAAGGCAAACCGGTATCTTTCAAAATTTCTCTGATCATTTCCACCACGTTGCCTTGCTGCAGCAAACTCCCAGATAAGTTTACACTAACCGTGAATGGGTGAGCAGATAATCCTCTCTGATACCACTCCTGCACCTGTCTGCATGCCTCATACATAACCCAGCGGTCTATTTGATGAATTAACCCGGTTTCTTCCGCCAGGGTAATAAATTCAGATGGTTGAATCAGACCCAGTTGCGGGGTAACCCAACGGATTAGAGCCTCAAAACCAACCACCCGATTGTCTCGCAGAGAAATAATCGGCTGGTAATATAAATTAAACTCATTTTTATTAAGGGCATCTCGTAATAGCGCTTCAATTTGATGCCGGCTAATCACCTGATCCAGCAACGGTTTTGAAAACACCTCATAACACGCTCTACCTCTTGCCTTTGCCCGGTACATGGCAATATCCGCGTCTCTTAAAACTTCATCCGGCTGCTGATATTCTCCATTATCAATGACCACTCCCATACTGATTGTAGTAAATAATGAACGACCATCCAGCAGAAATGGTGATTGAAAATCAATCAAAATTTGATCGGCCAATTGTATAGCATCCCGCCTTGGATCCTCACCTTCAACCAGTAATACAAACTCATCTCCCCCAAAACGAGCCAGAGTACTGGTTGGGAATAAATTCTTTTGCAACCGACTTGCCGCTTCAATTAATAACTGATCCCCAGTCCGATGTCCCAGACTATCATTGATAATTTTGAAACGATCCAGATCCATAAACAAAAGACTAAATAATGGCTGATCATCGGAGTGATGTCGGCGGGATAATATTTGATTAAGCCTTTCGACCAGGTATGCCCGGTTTTTCAAACCGGTAAGCACGTCGTGATATGCGTTATAAACCAGTTCCGCTTCAGCCTTTTTGCGAATGGTAATATCTAAAATCACGCCCTGATACGATTCAATCTCTTTTTCTCCATCACTCAATGGAGATGCATAATCTTCCACCCAAATCACATCTCCATTTCGATGGATCATTCGATATTCCAGATGATAAGGCTCTCCATGTTCAATAGCACGCCTAAAGGATGTTGTAAATTCCTGAACATCCTCAGGATGAATTGCATAAAGACGAAGATTATCGTTTTCAATCCAGTCTTTCTGTGTCCATCCAGTTAATTCAAATATTTGGGGGCTTACAAAGGAAAAAGCAATTTTATTGATATCAAGCACATAGAAAACCGCCGGCATTTTCTCGATCAAGTTTTGATACAACCTTTCTAATCTCTCTCGTTCTAAAATTTCTTTTTTCAAGTTCTCATTTATTGCAGATAATTGTCGGGTACGTTCTTCCACACGCTGTTCGAGTTCCAGGTTAAGAATGCGCAGCGCCTCTTCTGCTTTTTGCCTTTCTTCTATTTCCTGTTCTATTTTTTGATATTGAATTCTCAAAGTAGTATCTCTTTTCTGCAATTCAGAAGCCATCTGGTTGAGTGAAGATCCCAAATCATTCCATTCAATTACAGGAAATGAAGAAACTCGAAATTCCAAATCACCATCTCCAATCCTTTGAAAACCTTCACTTAATACATTTAATGGTCTCAATAACATCCTTTCAAATAATAGATAATAAACTGGTATTAACAACAATCCCAAAATTAACAAACCGGTTATTAGTAACGTGGCCGCCAGCCGCGTATTTTGATAAATTTCATCCAATGGAATTTCTGTAATCAATATCCAACTGGTTGCAGGGATGGCAATGCTGACTCCAGAAACATATTTATCTTGAAAATTAGTATATTCTCCTTCCCATCTGTAATTATCCGATTGGATAATCTCTCTGATTTCAGGGCGATTTCTTAAATTGACCTGATTTAAACTCGCATTGGGATCGGAATGGATAATAATCGAACCATCCGTATCCACAATATATACAACCCCCATATTTCCAAACTCAAACCGATCAACCACTTCTCGTAGAAATTGAGCGTTCAATCGTACGGCAATAATATTCCCATTTCTAATTACCGGCGCTGAAAAAATTATGTAAGGTCTATTATCCCCAGTAAAGTTCACCCCCCCTACAAAAGAATCACCATTGCGGGCGTGTAAAAACCAGGGGGAATGCCTCAATTGTTCGTTATCTACCAGGCTTTCTCCTTTATCGTAAACGACATTGGTTAAAACCTCACCGTTCCGATCAAGATAGACAAACTCCAACAAATCCGGCAACTGGCTTTCGAGAGTGCGGACAACTACCGGATCCTCTAAACTGGCAGGATCTCCAAAGTTTCCCAACCAGTAAAGCGCCGACTTTACTCGTTCAAGACTCTGATTGATGGAATTGCTTGCATTTATTGTCGCTTCATTTTGTCTTTGATCCCAACCGTTCCGTTCGAGGCGATAAACAAATAACCAGATACCCAAGCCATCAATGACTAAAAAAGCAAGAAATATCAACAATAGAATCAGACGCATCTGATTGCGGATACTTCTTGATGCTGAACGATTGAATAATGTCATTATTTGACCACCAGCTTCATGGTTTATTTAATCTTACCAGCCCTGAATAAATCAATTGTAATAATAATTGTAATGAAATAGATAATTTTCTATGCAATATTTTTGCGATTTTACTTTCAGAATTGTTAAGTGGTCTTATTCACCCCCTCCAAGGGAAATTTTACCTCAGAAGCAAAATCTTTCCATAAGTCAGCTCATAAATCGGCTCATTTACCAGCGACTGCCAGAGATAGGAAGGTACAGAGGATAAAAGTTTAAACCCCATTTTTTCGTATAAACCTACCGCAACCTTATTGAAACTCGTCGTCTGTAAATGAACACCGCAAATTCCATCCTTTTCCAGATGTTTCAAATACGTCTCGATTAAATTTCTTCCAATCCCCTGACCCCGCCATTTACTTTCAACGTTGATATGGAAATGGGCAGGATATTGGGTCAAGTCCACTGCCGTTTTTTCAAAAATCATCTTGCTCATCCAATATCTGAATAAATATCGTAAGAATTTTTTGCCCAACCGATATTTACCAGTCAATACTTTTTTCAGTGCTCGTTTTTCCAGCACTTTACCGGTGTATTCTCTTTGTAATCTGGTGTCATAACAACCCGTCAAAAATCCTACTACCTGCTCATTACATACCGCAACCCAGCTATGTTGCGGTTCATAGTCGGTGTAATAAAGGTAGAAAGCATCCAGAAAAATCCGCCGATCTTCAATAAACTTTTCGACGGCTTCACCAAAAAACGCTGTATCTGCCGCGATTTTTAATAACGATTCCCGATCTTCCGCTCGATAAGGACGAATTCTCAGACCCTCGAACATGACCTTAATTATAGGCCATAAACTCATAATGGGCTGCCTGATTATTTCAGACAGCCCAATTCAATTTAAACAAGAATCAAAAATTTAATCCAAAACCTTAGCTAAAACATCCCCACATTCCATAATGAGATAATCCTCATTGCCAATTTTTATTTCAGTTCCGCTGTACTTTGCAAATAACACTTTATCATTGACTCTGAGCTTGATCTCCTCCTCATCTCCAACCGCCATAACAATACCGGTTTGAGGTTTCTCTTTGGCAGTTTCTGGAATATACAAACCTGTGGCAGTTTTGGATTCTTGCTCCAGCGGTTTAACGAGAATGCGGGCACCCATCGGTTGAATTTTGATTTCTGACATATTTACCTCCACAATTATTTAATGCCTAAATATTGATTAATTTTAGATCGGTCAAATCCGACCACGATTTTTCCTCCAATATCCAGCACCGGCACCCCCATTTGTCCCGATCTTCTCACCATGTCTCGTGCAGCTGCCGAATCGCGACTGACATCCACCTCCTTGAACCGAACACCCTTTTCACGCAGGTATTTTTTTGTCATATTACAATAGGTACAGGTCGGTGTAGTAAAGATGATCACTCTGGGATAATTCATAGTTGTTCCACTCATGGTTCACTGCTCCAGATAATAAGTTTAGCCATGGTATTAGATGATCAATTTGCAGTTTGGTTGCATAAATTTAAAGATTTTTCCGTTATAATGAATTTTCAGAAACTGCATTATGGCGTTATTAAAAACTCGCCATCACCCACCTGCACATTCGTAGGTCTTTAATGGTGGATGAGATGAAAGCTTTTCGAACGTGTTTTGTGTAAAAAAAAACGGAGGTTCTTATGAAAACGGTTGTTGCCGGTGCATTGGGCGAATGTGTTCACGTCGCCGGCGTCAGTAATTTTTTGAAACTGGCAGAAATGGCAGGCTGGCGGACGGTTTTTCTTGGCCCGGCAGTGTCTGTCAAAGATTTTATACAGGCCGCGATTGATGAAAAAGCAGATTTGGTTGGGGTGTCCTACCGTTTGACGGCTGAATCCGGTGAAAGGTTGTTGGGTGAGTTTGCCGAAGCCGCCGATGAATTGAAATCGAAGGGGGTTCGCTTTGCGTTTGCAGGAACACCACCCGTGGCAGATCGAGCTCGAAAATTAGGCTTCTTTGAAAGGGTCTTTGATGGTTCTGAATTGACTGAAGAAACCCTGACCTACCTGCGCGGAGATTCAGAATATTCTGCTGATGCCTCCTCATATCCACAGACTATGGTTGAGCGACGCTTATGGAAAGCCCCCTATCCCCTTTTACGTCATCATTTCGGCTTACCGGATCTCGAAGAAACAAAGAAAGGCATACAGGAAATTGCTGAAGCACGCGTAATTGATGTGATTTCATTAGGAATTGACCAGGATGCTCAAGAGAACTTTTTTCATCCCGAAAGACAGAACCCGCGGCGTAAAGGCGCGGGTGGTGTGCCGGTTCGATCTGCAGATGATTACCGATTGCTTTACGAAGCCAGTCGAACCGGAAATTACCCGCTTTTGAGAACATACTCCGGCACGGATGATTTTATCCGCCTTGCCGAATTGTATATGGATACCATCAATAATGCCTGGTGCGCCATTCCATTGTTCTGGTTTAATCAAATGGATGGACGAGGACCTTGGGATCTGGCAGGATCAATCCGCGAACATCAGAAGGTCATGGCATGGTACGGCGAGAGGAATGTTCCCGTGGAGTTGAATGAGCCGCATCATTGGGGAATGCGCGATGCCCCCGATGTAATTTTTGTAGTCTCAGCCTTTCTTTCCGCTTATAACGCGAAGGCATTTGGCGTAAAGGATTATATTGCCCAATTGATGTTTAACAGCCCAGCCGGCACTTCCGATGCCATGGATCTCGCCAAAATGCTGGCGATCATCGAGATGATTAAACCTCTCGCCGGTCCCGATTTCCGTATCTGGTTACAAACCAGAACCGGCCTGCTTTCTTATCCGCTGGAACAATCAGCTGCCCGTGCTCATTTAGCCGCCAGCATTTATTTGCAAATGGCTCTTAAACCAGATATTGTTCATATTGTTGGTCATACCGAAGCAGATCATGCCGCCACCGCCGAGGATGTGATCGAAGCTGCAAGAATGGCTCGTCGGGCTATTGAAAATGCCATGGCCGGTCAACCCGTCATGCTTTATGATCCAGCCATCATTAAGCGCAAAGAACAATTAATTTCGGAAGCAAAAGTAACATTAAGTGCCATACAAAAATTGTCCAAATATCCTGAAAGGGATGCCTTCACCGATCCGGAAGGATTGGCATTGGCTGTCACATCCGGAATCCTGGATGCCCCCCAATTAAAAAATAATCGCTTTGGTAAAGGTCAAATCAAAACCCGCATTATCGGGGGCGCTTGTTTGGCTGTTGATGATGCAGGGAAACCCATTTCTGAACTTCAGCGTCTGGAAAAAATTTTCACATCGGGAGGGATTGAAAGAAAATGACTGAGATTTCACGCTTTGCAGTGATTGGGGCGGGGAATGGTGGAAAAGCAATGGCTGCCCACCTGGCTTTGATGGGGTTTGATGTAACTTTGTATAATCGAACCTATGCCCATATTGAAATAATAGCAAAAAGAGGCGGCATTGATTTGGAAAGTTATGAAGGCGGTCCACGCGGCTTTGGCAGAATAAAACTGGTTACCGATGATATTGCCGCAGCCATTAAAGATGCACAGGTGATTATGGTGGTATTGCCTTCATCTGCTCACGCCGAAATAGCCCAAAAGATGGCCTGCCATTTAAGAGAAGGTCAAACCATCATCCTTCATCCCGGTAGAACCCTTGGTGCCATTGAGTTCGATGTTATTCTCCGGCGCAGCGGTTGTAATTTGGATGTAAACGTCGCCGAAGCAGAAACCTTCATTTACGCCAGTCGAGCGGATGGTCCGGCCCAGGCACGCATCTTCCGCATAAAAGAAGCGGTGCCATTAGCAGCCCTGCCAGCCGTAAAGACCCCTTTAGTGCTGGAACAGATTCGAGTTGCATATCCCCAATATATTGACGGGGTGAATGTACTGCATACCGGTTTAAACAATATGGGTGCAATTTTTCATCCCGCCTTAACCATTCTCAATGCCGGTTGGATTGAAGCCACACACGGAGATTTTGAATTTTACATTGACGGGGTTACACCTTCAGTTGCCCGAGTCCTTGAAATTCTTGATCGCGAAAGGGTAACGGTTGCTTCTGCATTGGGTATTCGTGCGCGCACCGCCCTTGAATGGCTTGAATTAGCATACAATGTAACGGGTGAAACGCTGCATGAGCGCATCCACAATCAGACCGGATATTACGGCATCAAAGCACCTGCCACCCTTAACCATCGCTATATTTTTGAAGATGTACCCATGAGTCTGGTACCGATAGCCTCTCTCGGGGAACGTTACGGCGTTTCGGTAAATGGAATCAACAGCGTAATTCGTCTGGCATGCATTATTCATCGTACCGATTACTGGCGGCGGGGCAGAACGTTAGATAAATTAGGAATTAAAGACCTGAGTGTCAGCGAACTGACCACATATGTGACTACCGGCTGGAAGGATATAGAAAGTTTCAGCGGCTTATGATTTGACCACTCCCTCAAATTCAGAACTTTGAATTAATCAATTACTCATCGGGAAATCCTGCTCAAATTTTTTCCACAATTCGGCCGCCGCGCACGGTTGCACCCACAACCAGCCCTGCCGAAATTAAGACCAGATTCTTGATGATATACTGACCTTCTAACGTGGGAGCGTACGGGAATCGAACAAACGTTTCAGCAGGAAATAATACCAGCGGTGTCATTGTCCCTGCCATTTGCAGGAAAAGCAAGAACAAGGTGAGCCTTAAAAACTTGCCACTGATTAACCCCAACCCAATCAGGCACTCCCATAATGCCAGAATTGGTACCGAAATCTCGCTGCCAATAAGCCCAAAAGAAAGAACTTCAATAGTTTTTGCTGCAAGTCCTTGAGCAGGACTTAAACCCGGAAAAAACTTTAATATTCCAAACCAGAAAAAGTTGATCCCCAGACTGATTCGCAAAAAGATTATGGAATATCGCACCATGAAACCGGTTATCAACGGATCGATACGGTTAAAAATAGACAACAATCGATAAATCATTGCAACCTCGTAATCTCAATCTTTGCTTGTTCTTTCATCATTCCAGATTGTTCAATATAAGACAGCGACTGATGACGGAAGTAGGTATTATATAATTCTGCGTAATGACCTCCCTTCTCCATTAATTGTTGGTGATTGCCCTCTTCGATAATTTTTCCATGATCGAGTACGATGATTCGATCCGCCGCTTTGACCGTTGAGAGTCGGTGGGCAATTAAAATGCTGGTTGATTGCGCAAGCACCATCCCCAATGCTTGTTGAATTTGCCGCTCGGTAAATGGATCAATACTCGCCGTCGCTTCGTCCAGCATAAATATAGCCGGTTTCTGAACCAGCACCCTCATCAAAGAAACCAGCTGACGCTGTCCCATCGAAAGTCTGCTACCGCGCTCCCCCACCTGGGTCATTAATCCATCCGGCAGCGATTCAAGCCATTCGCCGTTACCAATCTGATATGCCAATCTCTCAATCTCTTTCTCACTGGCCCCTTTGCAGGAATATTGAATATTTTCAAGAATCGTTCCGGAAAAAAGGAATGGTACTTGAGAAACAATTCCCAATTGACAGCGATAACTCCCCAAATCGAAACTGCGAATATCCATACCATCAATTAAAATTTCACCCCGTTGAAATTCATAAAAACGGGCGATTAATTTAACAATCGATGACTTTCCCGCCCCGGTATGACCAACCAGTGCAACCGACTCGCCTGGTTGAATATGCAAATTGAAATCCTCTAAAACCGCTTCATTATCTTTATAATGAAAATCCACATGTCTGAACTCAATCCGGCCCTTCAATTGCGGAGCTTTGATGCTTCCCGTCTGTACCACACTGGGATCGGCATCAATCAGAGCAAAAACACGCTCCGCAGCCGATAGACCATTTTGAACTTGAGTCCAGAAAGAGGATAGGTTCATGACCGGGAACATGAAACGATCCAGACTCAATAAAAAGAGATACCATGCCCCAACCGTCACTGCTCCTTGAACAGCGCTTATACCACCCAAATACACAAGTAAAGACGTCATCCAACCACCGACTGTATTCATAATCGGAAACACCATTGATAACACCAGACCACGCCGAACATTGACTTGATAGGATAAACGGTTGGACTGGTCGAAAATCTCAAATATCCGCTTTTCCTGGCGGAAATTTTTTGCTACTGCAATTCCCGAAACGGTTTCTTTAATGGTTTGATTGACATTCGCCATAGCCCTCATGCCGGCGCGTGTTACTTTACGGGCTAGACTGCGAAAACTGGCGGCCAGCAAACTAATGACCGGTACAATCACAAATAAGGTCAAAGATAAACGCGGTTCAATGTTAATCAAAACAATGGCAAGAATCACCGATTCAACTACCTGCGAAACAAGATCCGTTATCAAAATTACCAGTTGACCAAAGTCCTGCGTATCACTGGTAATCCGAGATGCAATTTTTCCCGAAGAAAACTGATCATAAAAAGACAGGTCGTGTTCCGCTGCTGAGGCAAATGCCTCATTGGCAAGGCGGGCAACCACATCGGCTACCGACCGAACAACCAGACGCCGTGCCTGCCAGTTTGCCAGCCATGCAATCACGCCGGTCAGCATAACTGCAAAGGGAATAAGTAATACATTAACCGGTGTCAATTCATCTTTGAGAAAATCAATCCCTCTTGAAACCAGAATAGGAAGTAAAGCTCCCGACCCAGAAACGACTAAAACCAGTATTCCCACCATTATCAAACGTGAATAATGGGGACGAAAATACAACAAAATTCGCCGGATCAACTCCCGGTCTTTGTATTTTCGGTCATATTTTTCGGCATCCAAACCGGCAAAAAATCCCATATGAAAACACTCCTGGACTGCAATCACAATTCCTGAAAGATATCACGATAGGCTTCACTGCTCTTCATCAGTTCGTCGTGACTACCAGAAGCAACCAGTTCACCTTTGCGTAAAACTAAAATCACATCTGCCCAGCGAATTTGTGAAAGGCGGTGGGTAATGATAAAGGTTGTCCTTCCTCGGGCGGCAGCATAAATTGCCCTTTGAATCCTGTCCTCGGTTGCCGAATCGATTGCGCTGGTTGAATCATCCAGTATCAGAATACTTGGTTGGGTTAAAAAGGCACGCGCTAATGCTAAACGCTGCTGTTGCCCGCCTGAAAGAGTAACACCTCGCTCGCCAATGATTGTGTCATATCCTTTTTCAAAAGAACGTATGAATTCATCAGCCTGAGCCGCAACTGCGGCTTCTATAATTTCCTCTCGGCTCGCATCAGGTTTACCAAAGGCAATATTGTCTGCAATGGATTGTGAAAACAAAAAAATGTCCTGTTCAATAATGGAAATCTGCCGACGCAGTGCCTCAAGATTCCAATCTCGTACATTCACATTATCTACCCGCACTTCACCACCATTCACATCGTAGATGCGATTAATCAATTTGACAAGTGTGGTCTTGCCGCTGCCGGTCTGTCCAACAATGGCAACAGTTTGCCCCGGTTCTACCCGAAAAGATATATTTTTCAAAACTGGTTCATCATTTTGATACGCAAAACAAACATCCTTAAACTCCACCGCCCCCTGCATTTTCCCCTGATACCCTTTTTCGTTTTGGTCAAGGTTGTTTTCACGATTCATCAACTCAAGAATCCGGCGCGCCCCAGCCAGTCCCAACGAGATACGAGAATAGGCAAATATGGAGACGAATGTTGGAAACGAGAGCATGACCAGAAGCCCAAAATAGGCAACAACATCGCCGGTGTCGATCAATCCGCGTTGAAAAAGGCTCAGCGCATGGAGAAGACCACCCGCCATAGCCAGAGCCAGCAACAAAGCCGGTAAGAACCGCGCTTCAATATCACCCTGGCGAACAGCAGCCTTTCGATAACGATCAACATTTTTTCCGAAAAGCACCACCTCCCCCTCTTCTTGCGCGGCGCCCTTAACAACTTCTATGCCATCCAATGCTTCGTTTAAGCGGGTGTTCAAAATGCCAAACGAGTGGCGCACTTCATCGGTGACCGGCTCGAGTTCCTTCAAGTAAAATTTCAACAAAACAAAATAGATAATTACAAATAAGAGCGGAACCAGCACTAACGAAGGATGATAACGAGGGGCTACAAAGATTGGCACGAAGATAAAGATTAATGAACCAACCACCAGATTAACCCCCGGTGAAAATAAAAAATTAACCTCCCGCACATCGTTGGTTGCGCGAGCCATCGTATCACCAACCGGTTGCAGATTATGAAAAGTCATGCTTTTTCCCAGAAGAGATACATATAACTCCTCTCGTATTTTGCGTTCAATCCGTTGGGCAATCACCTCAAATCCAAAATTACGGGCAAACTGCAACACACCACGAACCGTTTGGGATATGACAATGATGAAAACGATTTGCAACAGGCGGTTTCGGTCAAAGGCACCACCACTCACCAGATTCACCGCCTGCCCGATCATGACCGGCACCACACCAGCCAGGCCAGCATTGCCTATCGCGCCAGCCACAGCAATAATAACCAGCCACCACTGAGATTTAAGGTGTGAAATAATCCACCGCACCGGTCCACGGCGGTCGGTTGAGGATAAATTTTGAAGGGTAAATTCAGTATTCATAAGTGTAAAAAGTAAAAAAAATTGTAACACACAACCATTGGCATGTCGGAACACCGGTCTATTATGTAAATAGATAATTTCTGCCGCCTTGTTATTTTACAAGTGTCACAAAAACTTATGATATTGTGCTTAATCACAGGGATGGGTATTGAAATTAAGACAAATTTTTGCTATAATTATGTTGCCAATTCGGTAATTTATATTTCCGTTTCGGAATATCTCATGACCAGACCAATTTCCTTTGATCAACTCGATTATCAAATTATCCTTGAATTGCGAAAAGATGCTCGCAAATCCGCATCTGAGATTGCCCGCACGCTCAATGCCAATGAACGTACCATTCGCAATCGAATTGACCGGCTGGTTGAGTCCGGCGCAGTTCGATTAACCTCCATCCTCGATCCTCACGCATTTGGCTATGTAAACACGGTGGATATTTTTTTGGAGGTTCAGCTGGAACACGAACAAACCGCCATTCAACAATTACTGTCCATGCAGGAAGTCTCTTACCTCGCTTACGGATTGGGCACTCAGGACATTTCCATCGAAGCCCGTTTTAAAGACAATGCCGAAATGCGTCACTTTTTAGGTAAAGTTTTACCTTCAATTCCCGGTGTAAAAGTCAAGGGTTATGCACTTGTACCGCGTATTCTTCGTAACATTGACGAGTGGCTTCCCAAACCCGAGGATTTTGAAGGTTAGACCAGACAATTAAATGGCTATACGAATTTTTTATATCAAGGAGCAACTTTATGACCCTAAAACACTTTATTGATACGCAGGATTTCACCAAAGAGGAACTCCTGGAACTTATCGAACTTACCCGTTTAATCAAAGCCGCCGATAAACAGGGATGCACACCCAAATTGTTACAGGATGCCACCCTGGCAATGATCTTCGAAGAACCCTCCACTCGCACCCGTGTCTCTTTCGAAGTCGCCATGACCGAACTGGGGGGACATGCCCTCTACCTCAAACCGGGAGAAATTCACCTCGGCGTGCGTGAGTCACTCGGCGATACCGCCCAGGTGCTCTCTCGCATGTGTGATGCAATCATGGCTCGAACCCTAAAGCATGAAACCATCACCGGTCTGGCAAAACATGCCACCGTACCGGTCATCAACGGCCTGACCGACTACAATCATCCCACTCAGGTGGTATGTGATGTGCTGACCATGATCGAACACGCCCCCGCCGGTAAGAAATTGGAGGATTTCAACGTGACCTTCATCGGCGATGCCACCAATGTTCTTTCATCCCTGATGTTAATTTGCACCCGACTCGGGATGAATTTTACTCATGCTGCCCCTAAGAAATATCAAGCACCGACCGAATGGATTAAATGGGCTGAGGAAAATAATAAAATTTCCGGTGGAACGTTGAACATTACCGAAGATCCAATCGAAGCAGTGCGAAATGCCGATTTTATCTACACCGATTTATGGTGGTGGGTCGGTCAAGAAGATCAGATTCCCGAACGACGGGCTGCTTTCATGCCGAAATATCAGGTCAATAAAGAACTGATGGCAAAAGCACCCGCCCATTGTAAATTCATGCATTGCCTGCCCGCTTCACGCGGTGTAGAGGTCACCGACGAAGTGATGGACTCTGCTCAATCCATTATCTTCGACCAGGCTGAAAACCGCCTGCACACCGAAAAAGGTATTCTGGTCTGGTTGATTTACCCGCGCCTGAAACGCCCTTCAGCCGAACTGGCCGCCTTTCATCGCGGTAAAATTGAAAACTTCCTCAACCGCTAATACCGTCCTTTTCTCGGCAGGGATTATTCTTAATCCCTGCCGAGCCCAATTTTTTCTTTCTTTCATACTCAAGGAGATTTCCTCATGGATACCGCTATTGCCCCTACAAAAAAAAGTAATGGTTTCAAAAAAGCCTTTCGTGCCGTTGATATGACCCTTTTCACTGTAGCCGCCATTCTTGTGATAGATACCTTGGCACCTTCGGCGGCAATTGGTCCATCTTCAATTTCATGGTGGATCATCACTCTGGTCCTGTTTTTCATTCCTTACGGTCTGATCACCGCCGAGTTGGGCACAACCTACCCCGAACAGGGTGGATTATACATTTGGGTACGCAACGCATTCGGTGAACGTTGGGCAGCCCGCACTACCTGGCTTTACTGGATTAATGTTGCTTTGTGGATGCCATCCGTTTATGTTCTCTTTGCCGGTATGTTCGCCCAGTTGTTCATTCCAGACCTCAGCCTTTGGGGTCAAATTGCAATCGGTGTCTTGATGACGTGGGTGACGGTGATCATCGGAATTGTTGCCCTTGATATTGGTAAATGGGTACCTAATATCGGCGCATTGATCAAAGTTTTCATCATGCTGGTCATCGGTGTTGGCGCTTTCATTTATGCGTCTCAACATGGGGTTGCCAATGACCTTTCCTTCCGTAACATCTTGCCCCGCTGGGACGCCGGTTTGTACTTCTTGCCGGTGATTGTTTATAACTTCATGGGCTTTGAGTTAATGTCTGGTGCTGGGGAGGAAATGCAAAACCCGCAACGCGATATTCCCCGGGCAATTATTACTGCTGGCATATTGATTGCGTTCTTCTATCTGATGGGCACCATCGGCATGTTGATGGCTTTACCCGCTGAGGAACTGGGTCTGGTTTCTGGGGTCATTGACACGCTGCGCATTCTGTTTGGAGAAAGCGGAATTGGCGGCGCCATTGTGACTATCCTCGGCATTGGTGGTCTCTACACCTTCCTGACCAACATGGTCACCTGGACAATGGGCGCCAATCGAACTGCTGCCGAAGCCGCCAACGAAGGCGAACTACCGGCTTTCTTTGGTCAACTCCATCCCGTAAATAAAACGCCGGTCGGCGCATATATCCTCACGGGTATCGTTTCCAGTGCGGTTTTAATCATTTACGGCCTCATGGCCACCACGGCAGAAGATTTGTTCTGGTCGTTATTTGCCTTCTCTTCTATTGTATTTCTTATGCCATACCTGGCTCTCTTCCCGGCTTTCCTGAAATTGCGCCGTACCGATGCCGACCGCCCCCGCCCCTACCGCGTACCGGGCAATCACCTTACCGCTGTATTGATGACCATCGTCTGTGTTATGTTTATCCTGCAGGCTATCGTTTTCTTTATTTGGGTACCGGGTGAGCCGGTAGATTGGGGTTATGCAATTCCGGTGCTTGTCGGTGTTGCTGTAACCCTGATCATTGGTGAATTCCTGATCAAACGGTAATCTATTCCTTGTGAGGGATTTTCTATGTCATCGCTAATTAATAGTACTCCCCGAAAAGACGGCTTTCACATGCCGGCCGAATTTGAACCTCACACCGGTTGCTGGATGCTTTGGCCGGAAAGACCGGACAACTGGCGATTAGGCGCAAAACCGGCTCAAAAAGCCTTTGCCGCCGTTGCAACAGTCATAGCCCGTTTTGAAAGAGTAACCATGGGCGTCTCTGCCGGTCAATTTCAGAATGCCCGCAACATGCTGCCTGCTCACATCCGCGTGGTCGAACTTTCATATAACGATTCGTGGATGCGCGACTGCGGACCGACCTTTGTCACCAATGGTGAGGTTGTCCGCGCTGTGGACTGGGATTTTAACGCCTGGGGAGGTCTGGATGGTGGCCTGTACTTCCCATGGGATCTGGATGATTTAGTCGCCCGCAAGGTGGCCGAAATTGAATGGGTTGACCGTTATAAAGCCCCACTGGTACTGGAAGGCGGCTCCATCCATGTGGATGGTCAGGGTACGCTGCTCACTACCGAAGAGTGCCTGCTCAACCCCAACCGCAACCCGCAACTTTCCAAATCGGAGATTGAAAATTTCTTAATGGAATACCTGAATGTCGAGAAAATCCTCTGGCTGGGCAAAGGTGTGTACAACGATGAAACCAGCGGTCATGTGGACAATCTGGCTTGTTTCATCCGCCCCGGTGTGATTGCTCTCACATGGACCGACGACAAGAGTGATCCACAATATGAAATCTCCGCCGATGCTTACGAACGGCTGATGCACATGACCGACGCGCGCGGACGCCGACTGGAAGTGCACAAAATCCATCAGCCCGGGCCAATTTACATCACCCGTGAGGAAAGCGAAGGGGTGGATGCCGTCGAGGGCACACTCCCTCGAGAGGAAGGCGACCGTTTAGCCGGCTCTTACATCAACTTTTACATGGCCAACGGTGCGGCGATTGTGCCGGTTTTTGACGACCCCCATGATCAGCCGGCTCTGCAAAAACTGGCCGAACTGATGCCGGAACGGCAAATTGTCCCCGTCCCTGCACGCGAAATATTGCTGGGAGGTGGCAATATCCACTGCATCACTCAGCAGCAGCCCGAACCATAAACCGATTCTGTTCTACAATAAAAAAGACCCCCTCCGCCGTGGAAAATGGCGGAGGGGGATTTTGTTTTATTCAGGATTTATTTTTTCACCAGCGGCAGGTATATGGTTACTCCACCGGTTTCAGGAATTGTCACCACCAGCGTAGTGGTGCTGGCAGAATTGTTGGTCGGTACCAGATCGAGAGACGCCGCCTCCACGGAAGCCGTTGCCGTGACATTACCCGCCTCATCCGGTGCATTGACGGCTATAGTCACGTTCGGCGCAGTGCTGGCCGCAGCGAGTGAGAAGCGGGTGCAGGTAACCACACCACCGCTTTGTGAGCAAGTCCAGCCAGTGCCCCCTGCATTGAGGAATGAAACCCCCGAGGGCAGGGTGACCGTCAGCGTCAGGTTGCTGGCATCCAGCGGACCCAGATTCTGAACTCCCACGGTGTAGGCCAAGGCAGCTCCGGTTTCAACCGGGTTAGGTGTGGCGGTGATTGAAACAGCCAGATCGGCATTTTGCGGCAGAATATCAAAGTAACCGCCCACAGCAGGATCGAGGGAGGTGGCAATCGCCGCCAGTTGATAATCCTCACCAGCCTTGTTGATGCTCACACCGCTGAAGGTTGCCACGCCGTTGACGGCGTTGACCAGCAGGCTGCCCTGCAAGGCTCCGCCGGCGGGGTTATTGGCCAGAACAAGAATAACAACCCCATTGAAGTTCACGGCCAGATTGCCTTCATCATCCTCGGCGCGAACCACCGGTTGCACGGCGAAGGGCACACCTTCAAAACCGCCGGTCGGGTAAGCGGTGAACACCAGTTTGGCTTCGGAGATTGTGGTGCAGGCCGCTGCATCTTCAGCAGGCTGGAAGCCAATCAGGGCAGGCTGGCTGTCCGTACCATCGCACAGCCAGGGGGCAAAATCCACCTCACCCACCACCGGTTGGCCATTACCGCCCTGATTGCTGGTATTGGTCGGGCCGCTTTGATGACCCCACCAGTTGCGTTCGGCACCGATTGGGTTACCACCGCCGTAGTGCTTCATTGCTGTGGTGTTGTTTGTAAAGGAGTTTTCCTCCACCACAAAGGAAGCACCGACGGCGGAAGCGCCAATTCCTTCGATGTTGCCGATGAAGTAATTATTGCGGAAGGTCACATTCGTCTGACCGTCTGTACCGGCACCCGCCCAGTTATCGCGGATTTCGTTGTTGCTCACCGTAATTTTTCCGCCGGTCGGGTTGAGGTAAAGACCGCTCACCCATTTTTCAATGAGATTGCTATCCACCTGCAGGTTGCCGACATTCCCCGAGGTCAAAATACCCCGCCCGCCGACAAAATTATTCTCACCACCCGTCCATGCGCCAATCAGGTGATTATCCCGGATGGTGACATTCTGTGCTTCGCTGATGTAAATCGCAGCCTGGTCAACACCGAGGGAAGCCAGCCCATTGCGGATTTCAAAGCTTTGGATGGTCACATTGTCTGCATTGACCCAGAAGCGCCCGTCCAGCACCGGCCGGTTCTGACCGGTGATGGTTACGGCTTTGGTGATCTCCACATCCTCAGTGAAAACACCCCCCTTTGCAAGAATTGTGTCACCAGCGACCGCATTATTGATCTCACCCTGAATCGCGCCGGCGATTCTTCTCACATTGGTAAATTTATACGAACCGCTCGTGTACTCATAAGAACGAACTTCGAAATTATCCACATCGGAGAGAGTAACCACAGCCTTATCGAAGGCATTCTCTTCCCAAAATGTTTCCCAATCGAATTGGGAATTATCGTAATTGGAGCGGGCGCGGATGTATTGTGGGCTACCGCTGAAATCGTTATTTTGAACTATCGCTCCTCCAATTGGATATTCAAACCAGGGAATTTCCCCATAGCCATTGAAGGACACCAGTGCCCAAAAGACATCCTCATTTCCGGTGAATTTATTTCCGGTTATCCTCCGATTTTGGATGTCTCCGGAGTATCCTGCTCCGCTGGCAATATCTACACTGGAACCGTATTCAAACCAGTTATTTTCGATGAAATAAGATTTCACATGGGAGACCTGGTTTGTCTCATCGAATCTCCAGTCATTAATATATACCGAACCCCCAGCCGGTACCGCAATATGTGAATTGCGCAACACAAAACCATCGCCAATCACCTCAATCGTTTTGTTTTCCCCTGGTGGATTGGGACCAATCCGAAGACCCTGCAGAGTGACATTATCAGCCTCAATAAAAATACCACTAGGTCCAAAATTATTGGTAGCGTTCGTATTGATTGTTGCTTCAACTTGAGTGTAATTGGAAATTGGGTTCCCATTTGAATCGACACCGATCAGGCTGATACCATCTTTGTCATCGGCAATGAACAGCCCAAACTGGTGGGGGCCATTTGTGCCCAATACATACCTGTTTTGAGCAATCTCGTTATAGGTTCCGGGGTAAATATAAATCGTACCATTGGTGCTCACCAAATCAATTGCCGGCTGAATTTTCATGGTATTCAGTACATGGAATGAACCATCCGATAACCTTTGAATTCCGGCAGTGGGTTTAAACGTACCAGCGGGTGGTAAAGAATCAGCAGCATTGATAAAAGCCAACGCGCTTTCTTTTGTTTTCTGATAGTAAATTTTTTGAGTAATGAGGGTGCTTTTCACCACATATTCGAAATCACTCTGAACAAAATTTCGAATGACATGAGAAGGATCAGCATAATCCAGATACAATGGATTTACTTCGCCAAATGAATTCGTTCCCTCAAGAATAATCCCGTCCGATCCAGTCTTTCCGTCGCTCAAATTGCCCGTGTAATAACCGGCATTTGTAAATAAACCTACGCCACCCCAAACATTATTTGATGTGGAAATATCACGCAAAGTAATGTTGGTTGAATTGGAAACAGCAACTCCCACCCCGCCATTGTCATGAGAATAGACATCCTCGACCGTCGCTTCATTACAACCAATCAGATCAACACCGGATCGAATGAAATTCTTTACTTCAATGTTTTGTACCGCAACATTGGATGACCCTGAAATTTTCAAGCCATAAAGTGCGTTATTGTTATTTTCAATGGTGACATTTTGAATCGTAAAATGGTTTGCTTGAATATCCAATCCATACCCGCCAGAAGCACCGGCTTTAATTACAACTCCACTTCGACTCTCGCCTGTGATGGTAAGGGGTTTAGAAATATTGATTGTGCTGCTGCTATAAACCCCATCCGATATATAAATCTTGCCACCAGGCATCACTCGATCAACTGCATTTTGTAGTGACTTATACGGATGTAATCTCCCTCCATCTTCCAAATCATAAGGGCTGTTTACATCAACAAAGGCAACTGTAAGCAGTGGCGGTGATAATCTTTGATCTTCAATAACCGCTTCATTATTCGCATTGCTAATAGCAACCAAATCAGAATAATAACTTGAGGGTGTGGCAGATAATATTGCAATATCAAATACATTCGCATCAACCCCCACACCCCAGGTATTCCCAATAAAGCTGAAGTTCGCTCCATCTATTACCCAACCCTTGGTGTAATAAGTGTAATTATCTTCTATAGTCCCAGTGGTTGGAGAGGCAAGACTTCCATTGAAGTAGCCGACCTGTCGAAGATGATGAAAGATATTATTGGAAATATTTAAATTTTCAGATCCATACGCTACCTCAAAACCCCGGCTTATTTCTGATGTGTCATGTACATATTTTCCAAACACCTCACCGTCTTTAAAGGTAAAATTATCGCCTTGTACATAAATTAGGTTTTGATTTATGTTATCGGTTTTTTGAATCCTTAATCCTTCGATTGAAACACCGTTTGCCAGAACTTGAATTGCATTCCCAACCGCCCCTTCTACTAGCAGTAGAGGTTTTTCCGTCAAAGAATATGCCCTAATCGTAATGTTTGGCTTATTTATCACCACTCTGTCAGTTACATTACTTAAAGTGTACTCCCCGCTGTAAACAATAATCTCATCCCCCTCACTGGCTGCATTCACCGCCGACTGAATGGTAGTGTAATCACAACCACTGGCACAAACGGTGATCGTTGCAGCAGATACAGACTTGCCGACCGGCACGACTGCCCAAAGGCCAATGGACATCACAAATATTAAGAATAGTTGAATCAAAAAACGAAACGCTTTCATCTTGAAGCCTCCTTATATTACGAATTGGAAAATAATTCAGTTAAATTTTCAGATCACTTGAAAAAACAAAGATGTTATTTTCCCCCTCGTTCACCTCCGTAAAATACGCGTAAAATTTTGGTAAATTCCCCGTAAATTTTGCGTAAATTCAACATAAATTTTAGCAAAATCAGTAATCTCCGTCAATCAGAAATATACGGGAAAACTCCTAAATTTACCGATTAAGAAAATTGTCACCCCTTCGATATGACATTTATTTTTCGTAAGGAAAATTTGAATATTTACCGAAGGGTTTATGTTAAAATCATGCCATGCCCTTTCAACCCGTTGCTCGAGTTGAAGAACTCACTTTGTTTCAGAATTTGTCTCCCGGAGATCTTCAGATCATCCTTCAATCCGCCCGTCAAAAACGACTTAATACCGATGAATTCTTCTTCATGCAGGATGATCCCGCTGAGGCTTTTTACATTTTAACTTCCGGAAAAGTGCGTCTCACCCAATATACCGCCGACGGGCAGCAGCTTCTGCTGCGCATCATTGTGCCTGTAACTCCCTTCGGCGCTGTCGCCCTCGCAGAAAACGAGCACTACCCCGTTTCGGCACAGGCTATCGAACCGTGCACTGCCCTGCTCTGGCCCAAATCGGTGCTGGATAATTTATTGACCAGATTTCCCCAACTGGCACTCAACGCCCTAAAGATTTTAGCGGAACACGTGCAGGAATTTCAACAACGTTTTACAGAAATTGCCACTCAGCGGGTCGAACGCCGGTTGGCTCGCATGATTCTGCGCCTTGCTCACCAGACCGGTGTAAAAACTTCCCGCGGGATAGAAGTCAACCTGCCGCTTTCCCGTCAGGATTTAGCCGAGATGGTGGGCACAACACTTTACACCGTAAGTCGAACCCTTTCGCAATGGGAATCTCAGGGATTGATTCACGCTGGCAGAGAGCAAATCATCATTCTTTATCCCCATGGTCTGGTCAAAATTGCCGAAGAAGAAAACTGAATTGCGATGGCGCAAAGAAAAGAATGTAAATTCGCTGTAAGATAGAAAAATGAAAAACTGGCACTCCCTTTTTAAACCGGAAACCCGCATTCATGATGTATTACGGCAACACCCTCAAACGGTGCCGGTATTTCTTCGCCACCGCATGGTTTGTGTTGGATGCTGGATGTCTAAATTTGATACGATTGCAGATGCGGTGTGGAATTACGGCCTGGATATGGAAGCCTTTCTCTCCGAATTAAGCGCCGCTGCCGAGACCACTTCCTTTTCGGAAAATCAACAAGAGTAATTCCTTAACAAAGCAAATTTCGCACAGTCTCAAAACTCATTATTTCTCCCCCAAACCCCTTTTGCATCCGCAAAGCATCTTCGTGTCTGGCGAATACCAGCACTGCCGGCTCGCAACAAAGTTTTATCTGCGGCCTGACCAGAAAATGGCCTTTTTCTAAATCCAAAACGGTATCAGATAAAAAATCCATCCCCAGAATCGACTCATACCCCTCGTGATGTTTCATCAAACCAAACCCACAGTGACTGCAGCAAGCATGGGTTTTTCCGCCCTTACTGTCCAGCAGTGTGATGTGAGTCCTGACCGGCAATTCTCTTCCACAAAGAGCACATGATCCCTGTGTCGGTATTAATATGGGGTTTTCACTCAACACACCGCCGCGCACCCGTCGCACCAGGTTTCTGTCTTCCAGTTCACGCAAATCTCGATAAAGGGTCATGGGTGAAACTTCGAGAAACTTGCGAATTTCACCAACCGTCAGACCTTGCTGGTGTGAAAGAAGCTGTAGTATTTTTTGTAGACGAATTTCCCGGCTCATCTTATAACTCTCTCAAAATTTTCACAATAATGATACTATTTGGTATAATTTTATCATAATATATCACTTTTTATCATTTCTTAGGAGAAAAATTATGAAACTGAAAATCCTTGCCTTGATCTTAATTGTGGTTACGACTGTCTCTTGCACCCCTTCCTCAAAGGAGGGTATCCGAGTAGAGGATGCATGGGCACGGGCAGCAAATGCTGCAAATCCCATGGAATTGATACCTCAATCCGAAAACACACCAGAAAATCCGAATATGCAGGGAAGCGAAAAACACAATAGCGGTTCTACCAGCGCAATTTATCTGGTTATTTATAATGATACTCAGAAGGATGTTCGGCTGATCGGCGCCCGAACCGCAGTAGCAGAGATAGTTGAAATACATGAAACTCGCATGGAAAACGATATTATGCGCATGCAGCAGGTTGAAGGAATTGATTTGCCTGCCCGCAGCGAGGTCGAATTGAAACCCGGCGGCTACCACATCATGTTGATCAACCTCAAACAGGATTTGAAAGTGGGTGAAAAAATACCTTTTACCCTGATTTTTGAAATGCAAGGGGAAGTTAATTTCGAGGCCGAAGTCCGTGCGCCTTAATCCCTGAAATATACGCCATGGTCTAACCAAAATAAAGGATAGGCATCAATATTGCACCATCAAAGGGGGAGAAACCTATGGGCGAAATACCAGCCACCAGTTCTACGGCCAGCATTAATTCCGAAACTGCCAGAAGGATTGAAGCCCTCCTCAGACGCACCGGTCCTCTAACCCAAATTGACCCAAAACGTGCGTTAGAACTGGCCAGAGAAGCTGCCCGGTTAGCCGGTGAAAACGCACCTTCCAGTTATGAACATCGTCAGGTTTTGGGGCGCGCCTTGATTGCACAGGGTAAAGCCTTGCTTGAACTGGATGCCTACGATCAGGCTATTCCCTGTTATGTCAGTGCATTAAGTTGTTTCAACCCCGCGACAAATAGTCATGAAAAAGCCGAAGCTCTGATGGGGCTGGGTATCGGCATGTTGATGATGGGCTCCTATCCCGAAGCCCTTCAATATCTCATGCTGGCTCTTTCTGCTTTTCAAACCCTAAAAAACCCGGCTGGAGAAGCAGCAACCCGGATAAATCTTGGAAAATTGTATCTGCTGCTTAACGAACCGGATAAAGCTCTTCCCCATTTAGAGACCGCCCTTGATTTAGCCCAATATCTCACCGATTTAAAACTGGAAGCTCAGGTTCAGGTCTATTTAAGTCAGGCATTTTCCGAGGGTGGACATCATCAAAGCGCAGTTCAGGCCGGTTTGCGTGGAGTTGAAATTTATCAAAACCTCGAGATGCACCGGGGAGAAGTTGAAGCCCTTAATACCCTTGGAGATGTTTATTTAAAGCGCGGAGAATACAACCTTGCCCTGAATTTCTTTAACCTTTCGGCAGATGTTGCAAAAAAATTTAACAAACGGCTTGAACTCGGCCGATCATATCGTAAAATGGGTCTTATTCACCTTTCGATGGGCAATCCTGTCTTAGCGGTTCAATCTCTTCAGTCTGCAGTAACCATCGCCGAGGAAATCAATGCCAGAAATGAACAGATGGAATGCCACCAGGCTCTGGCTAAGGCATATAAAAAAATTGGCAGCTACGAACAGGCATTAGAAGAGTTTGAGAAATTCATCGAAGCATATCAGATCGTATTCAATGAAGAAAAGGACCGCCGCTTGAGAACCCTGGAGGTAATCCACGAAGTTGAAAATGCCCGCAAAGATGCCGAAATTTACCAGCTCAAAAATGTAGCCTTACAAAAAGAAATCGAGGAAAGAAAAAAAGCTCAAGCCGCATTAGAACGATTAGCCACCCAGGATGCCCTAACCGGTATTGCCAATCGCCGGTTCTTTCTCGAAATTGCAACTCGAATTATAGATCAAGCAAGACGCTATCGTCGCCCTGTCTCACTGGTCATGATTGACGTAGATCATTTCAAAGAAATGAACGATACTTTCGGACATAAAACCGGTGATCTGGTTCTGGTTCACATTGCCCGTCAAATGCAATCCATACTACGGAAAGTAGATATTTTAGGACGATACGGTGGAGATGAATTTGTCATCCTTCTTCCCGAAACCACCCCCGAAGGGGCAAGAAGATTATCAGAAAGGCTCAGGCAGGTAATTTCTCAACAACCTATTGTGGCCGGCGGAGTAACAATTCCAATTACTTTGAGTGTTGGTTTATCCAGTAACATCAATGAACCCGACCTGTCTCTGGATGAACTTCTCCAGCGAGCAGACCGGGCTCTTTATGACTCTAAACTCAACGGTCGTGATCGAGTTACTTTTTACGAATGAAAATAATTTTTATTTCCCTCGATTTCTCGTGGTCACATCAAAAATAACCGCCGCGGCGAGAACCGCTCCACGCACGATATACTGAAGGGAAATGTCAATCCCCATCAGATTCATACCGCTAGTCAGAGAGGTCATCACCAGCGCACCAATAATTGAACCAATTACCTTACCAACACCGCCGGCTGCCGAAACACCCCCCACATAAGCAGCAGCAATTGCATCCAACTCAAACAACGTACCGGCGGTTGTCGTTGCAGACTGCAACCGGGAGGTAAACAAGATTCCGGAAAGGGCCGAAAGCATCCCCATTGAACCGAACACCACATAAATCAAATTCTTAACTCGGATACCGCTCAATTCAGCCGCTTCCGGATTACCACCAATGGCATAGATGTGGCGCCCCAGAACAGTTTGAGTGGTAACAAAATGATAGGCCAATGTAACCAGTAAGACAATAACTACCGTCCAGGAAAGCCCATTATATCCCGATAACACCCAGGTAATTGCCCCCATCAACACAGTGATAAAAATCAACTTGAGGATGAACATATCTAAGGGCAATACTTCAAAATTGTAAGCAAGTTTTTTGATCCGCCCGCGTATTTCGGTAATAAAGAAAAACACAATCGCCAATAAACCAATAAAAATCGTCAAATTATGAACACCGGGTATGATGGGGAACGGATCGGGAATATAGCCGTTGCCAATAGCATTGAACGCGTCATTCGGTATAATGATCGTCCCCGTGCCGGCGGTAACCAGTAATATGGCACCTCGGTAAATCAACCACCCTGCCAGTGAAGCGACAAATGAAGGTATTTTAAGTTGTGCAACAAGAAAAGCCGTTATCAAACCTGCCAGTACTCCCAGTAGAAGTACGAGAGGGATAACTACAGAGACGGGCATTTTCCAAAAAACCAGCGCAATAGCGGCAACTGCACCCAAAAAACCTGCCAGAAATCCCACCGAAAGGTCAATATGTCGGATAACAATGACCAGCGTCATGCCTACGGCCAGTACCGCAATGTAGCCTGTTTGGTTTAAAAGATTGCTGATATTCCTGGAAGAAATAAAAAGTCCATCTGTGGCAATCGTAAAAATTGCCATAATGACAAATAAAGCAATGTACATTCCGTATTCACGAATGTTTTCCCGCAAAACCTTTTGAACATTGTTCAACAGCGACATTTTCTTCCTTCCCTCCTAGTAATCCGTTGCTAAATCCATAATGATTTCCTGACTTGCTTCTTCAACTGACAATTCCCCCGCAATTCTTCCGGCTGAAACCACATATACCCGATCACTCATCCCTAAAATTTCCGGCAATTCCGAAGAAATCATAATGATGCTTTTTCCCTCCTCGACCAGTCGATTCATAATGGAGTAAATTTCAAACTTCGCACCTACATCAATGCCCCGTGTGGGTTCGTCTAAAATCAAAATATCCGGTTTAACAAAAAGCCATTTTCCCAGACAGACTTTTTGTTGATTACCACCGCTTAAGTTCATCGTTTTTTGTTCAACAGTAGGCGTTTTGATATTTAGCCGTTCTTTGAATTCGAGAGCCACTTTAACTTCAGCGTTGCTGTCCACCACGCCCCGAATTGAAATCTCACCTAAATTAGCCAGGCTTATGTTTTGTTTAACATCCTGCATGAGGATCAACCCCTTTGTCTTTCGGTCTTCGGTCAGGTAAGCGATGCCGGCGGAAATTGCCTCACGTGGATGATGAAAGCGCCTTTTTTTACCGTGAACGATCACCTCGCCGTTCACATGATATCCGAGTGGATTCCCAAATATACTCAAAGCCAGTTCGGTGCGGCCGGATCCCATCAAACCCGCAATACCAACAATTTCACCTCTCTTCAGGTTCAAATTGACATCATGGAGAATGGTTCTCCCGATGTTGGGATCGTAAACAGTCCAATTTTTGATTTCAAAAACAACTTCATCCGAAGGCCTGGTGGTCCGTTTCGGGTATATATTATTTATTTCCCGCCCCACCATGTTTTTTATCAACACCCCTTCATTGACTTCCCCTTTTTTCGCATCGAGCGTGCAGATAGTTTTACCATCTCTCAACACGGTAACGGTATCTGCAATATCAATCACCTCTTTCAATTTATGAGTAATTAAAATACACGTAACACCTTGTTCCTTCAAATCTCGCAATAAATTCAGTAGATTTTGACTATCCACCTCGTTCAAGGCTGATGTCGGTTCATCTAAAATAAGTATTCGGGCATTTCTGCTCAATGCTTTGGCAATTTCAACCAGTTGCTGTTTTCCCACTCCAAGGTCTTTAACCTTGATCTGCGGATTTATATTGAGTTTAACTTTTTGTAAAACATTTACCGACTTTTTGATCGTTTCGTTCCAATCAATTACAAAACCATTGCGAATTTCGTTCCCCAAAAAAATATTCTCATAGACGGTCATTTCAGGAACCAGGGCAAGTTCCTGATAAATAATTGCAATGCCTGCATTTTCGCTATCTCGAATCGTGGTAAACCGCTTAATCTCACCGTTGATCAATATCTCCCCTTCATATTCTCCGTAAGGATATACGCCGCTCAAAATCTTCATCAATGTGGATTTACCGGCACCGTTTTCACCGACCAGACAATGTATTTCCCCTTCCTTTACAATAAAAGAAACATTATCCAATGCCCGTACACCCGGAAACTCTTTGGTGATATTCCGCATTTCCAGTAATGGATTCCCCATACCCTTTACTCCATGACCATTCAAGGTTTGCAGGAAAAGTGATGTTTCACCAACATCACTTTTCCTGCTTTATTTTAGATCAGATTTTTACGGAAGACCGGTGAAATCACTGGCAGAATAGTATCCAGAGTCAATCAAGGCTTCCTTGACATTGGTTTTGTCCACCGAGACCACCGGCGACTGGATCGCAGGCACATCTTTGACACCATTGTTGTATGAACCGCGGGCTGCCGGCTGCTGATCCTGCAGCAAAGCCACTGCCGCAGCAATCGCATCCTTCACCAGCGTGCGCACGTCCTTGAACACCGTCATGGACTGCTTGCCGTCAATGATGTACTGCACCGAGGCCTTCTCCGCATCCTGACCGGTTACCACGTAACTGGTCACATCCGGATCCGCCGCAAACACATCCGCAATCGCCCGCGCTGTGCCGTCGTTCGGCGCCAGAATGAACACATCACCTTTATCTGCCGCGGTGGTGGCAGTAAGGTTCGCCTCAGCCAGATTCTTGGCGGTGTTGAAGTCCCAGTTGGTTGTGATCTGACCGATGATCTTGGCCATCTCATCGCGAGTCAGGGTGGCTTTGTCCTGCAGCGCAACTGCTTCACTCGAATTCTTGATCACAAACGTCCCATCCGCAATCTTCGGCTGCAGCACACTCCACGCACCTTCGAAGAACAGGAACGCGTTGTTGTCCGAGGCCGCCCCGGCGTACAGATACAGCGGGTTGCCCGTACCGCTGGCTTTGTCCACCAGATACTGCGCCTGCTGGGCACCCACCGCAATGCTGTCAAAGGTCACATAGTAATCCACTGCCTCCGTGTCCCGAATCAGCCGGTCATACGAGATCACTTTCACTCCCGCCCGCGCGGCTTCTTCTGCCGCCGCCGCTGCTGCCGTGCCGTCATGCGGGCAAATGATCAAGACTTTGATCCCTTTGGTGATCAGCGCTTCAACATTCTCTTTCTCCTTCGCCGATGAACCCTGGCTGAACAGAATCTCTACTTCATATCCAGCCTGATTGAGCGCTTCCTTGAACCGCGTCTCGTCCTGTATCCAGCGCGGTTCGTCCTTCGTCGGCAGTACGATGCCAACCGCTAACTTCTCACCTGCCGGCGTGGCTTGCCCTTCCTCGCTCGGTTGAGTAGGAGCGGCCTGTTGCTGGCATGCGCCAAGAATGATACTGGCTATAACGAACAACGCCAGTACGATCAAGAGTGACTTTCTCCGAAACATGTTTTCCTCCATAAATTTTTGAAAATGAGGGGTTGCTCAAAAACATTGGGCAATTGTGATACACTGGGATTCACGTGTGTTAGGGAATATTAATCTTTCTGCCGCCCTCCTTTTCCGCTAAAAATCAAGATTGTTGCACTATAATAGAGATTAACATTTTCTTTCCGGGTTATCTACCCTTAATTCCCTTACGCGGCACAGGGGTTTACTCCCGAAAAAACAAGGGTTTCCCCCTAATCCATTAGCAGGCTATGTTGAAAATATTTCGTACACTTTTAGCCGATGATCACGAATTAATTAGGGCAGGATTGAAACAATCTCTTGCCCTCATAGAACACATCGAAATCATTGGTGAAACAGGAAACGGGCGTGATTTATTTCTTCAATTGGAATTGACCCATCCAGACTTGCTGGTGGTTGATTTAAATATGCCCGATTTCGAACCGGTTTCCGACATTCAAAAAATCCGTTTATCGTATCCACAAATGAAGATCATCGTGGTCAGCGCTTACGACGATCAATCATATGTTATTGGTTTGCTTACCGCTGGCGTGGATGGCTATCACTTAAAAGACCAGCCCCTTTCAGACCTTCAAATGGCAGTACGGCGGGTAACCGCCGGTGGCAAATGGATTTCCGATCCTTTGGTCAACAGGCTAATAGAAAAGAAACCCGATCCGTTTTTATTTAATCTTAGCCGCCGTCAGAGACAGTTACTTTATTATTTATCACAGGGGTTCAGTAATCAAAAAATCGCCACCATGATGGATTTAAGTGTAAAAACAGTAGAAAATCACCTCACAGCATTATATCGCGCCATCAAAGTCGAGGGACGGCTGGAAGCCAGCCTGTTTGCCAAGCAACATCCGGAATTAATACTCATGCCGGCTCCTTACAATCTCGCGCCAAAAGAAATTCCGCATCCAATTTTACTGGTGGATAATAATCCTCGATTTCGATATCAACTGGGTAAAATCATTGCTCGGAATAATCCAACCCTTTCGATTTACGAAGCAGAAGATTCAACAGAAGCAATAAATATCTCAAAACAGACCAAACCCATCGTCGCCTTCGTGGATGTGATCCTCGGAGAAGAGGATGGTATTTATTGTCTGAAAAGAATTAAAGAAGTTTCCCCTCAAACCAAAGTCATTTTGATAAGCGCTTATCCCGACCGGGAATTTCACCGCCTCGGAATGGATGCCGGTGCAGTTGCTTTCCTCGACAAAAAAGATATCGACGCGGCGGCAATCCACCAGCTCCTTGAGGATCTCATCACCGTTGAATGAATTTTATTTTAAGAGGTATACATTGGATACGGGCTGGGTATCTCGATATACAATTCCAAACCACTCTTGCTTTGGGCATTGACCTTCATCTGCCCGCCCAATAACGAAACTCGTTCGCTAATTCCGATCAACCCAAAATGCTTTTCTTCGGATAATTTTTCCAGATTTATTGGTTGCTGGCTGCCCTTGCCGTTATCCTTGATTTGCACAACCAGACTGGCAGTTGCGGTTCTAAATAAAGTAATTTTTACTTTTGTTGCCTGAGCATGCTTTCTTACATTGCTCAATCCTTCCTGGATAATTCTAAACACAGAAAGTTCAATCGTTTCTGGCAATCTTCCCAATCCATCATCAATATCCAAATCCACCTCAATGCCGGTTTTTTCAGACCATTGATGAGCAAAGGAACGAATTGCCGAAGGCAACCCATGGCTATCAATTGTAGGAGGTCGCAGGTCGCTGCACAACTGGCGTAAACTTCCAATCACCTGCCGGATGCCTTCCCGAATTTTACTCAAATCACGGCACAGATTTTCATCTTGATGTTCGCTTTCAACCGCTTCCAGTTGATAGTTAAAACTCAAAAGATCTTGAATAACCTGATCGTGCAAGTCACGAGCCAGCGCTTTTCGCTCCGCCTCCCTCTCGGTCATCAAACGGCGATTCGCCTCTTGTAAAGCTAAATTCAAACGGTCCAGTGCTTTTAGTTGATTACCCAACCGTTCAATCAATTGCCGGTTCAAATTGTCTTGTTCTTTTAAACTTTTTTCAAGGTATGTCTGAGTTCTTTTTAATTCTTCGGCTTTTTTCTGCGCTTCATAATAATTTTCAAACGCCCAAATTACGGGGGTCACTCTTTCACGACGGTTTGAACCAACAATCAATTCGACAATTTCTCGCGGTGTGGTTTCTGCGGTTTTCTTTACAGCCACTTGTGTGCCCTGATAAAGCACAAGAATATGATCGGTTACTGCAAAAATATGATTTAAATCATCGCTGCTCAAAAGAACAGACACATTTTGAAGCGATACATTTTTGATTTTGCTTAATAGTTTCTGCTGTCTTTCAAACGAGAGAGAGGCAAGAGGATCATCCAGTAATAAAATTTTTGCAGGGTTAATGAAGACTCGTGCGAGTGCAACTATCTGCCGTTGTTCATTGGATAGTTCTCGCGGCATTTGAAATGCCATATCCCCTGATAAATCGAATTCTTCAAGAAACTCGCGTACAGCATGAAGCATTTGCCCTTCTTTAGGCCAAACCTTTAACGGAGGAAAATGGGCTATCTCTCTCCCCAGGAACACATTATTCAAAATGTTGAAATTCTCCACCAGAATCGGAGATTGAGGTACAAACTCAATACCCAATTCGTGAGCATGAGCTGGATTTTGAATGGCAATTCGGTTCCCTTCCCAACGGATTTCGCCAGTGGTCGGTTGAGTTAATCCCGCCAGAATTTGAAAAAGTGTTGATTTACCAGCCCCCCTCTGGCCAACTATCCCCCAAATTTGTCCCTTACTGATAGAAAACTTTACATTATAGAGGGCTGCAACATTCCCAAATGTTTTGGAAAGATCATTGACTTCTACCAGAGTTTGACTATTATCATCCATTTTGAACTTCTCATCAAACTCAAATGAAAACCGGCAGAATGAGCGCTGCCGGTTTTACAATCTTAACCACAACTTTCGCATCCACTTGTTGAACCACAGGTAGCGCAAGCACCTCCAACCCTGCCAGCAACCAGTTCTTCAGCGGTTGCCTGTCTTATTCCCGCAATTCGCACAAAAAATCGCAAATCTTTTCCTGCAAGGGGGTGATTGGTATCAATTTCCACCATCTCTTCCTTGATTCCCACAATGCGAGCATTCAGGATTTGACCTTTATCGGTACGCACGCGAAAGGGGTAACCAATTTCAAATGGAAACGAAGGTGGAAATTGAGATTTTGGCAACTCAAAAACTCCTTCAGGATGATATAGCCCGTATGCCTGCTCAGCATGAACGATTATCTCTTTTTCATCGCCGGCATGCAAACCATAAAGTTCCTTTTCCAAACCGGGAATGATGTTGTTGAACCCATGGAGATATTCCAATGGTTCTTCCCGGGAAGCATCCACAACTTCCCCATCCACCCACAAGGTATATTCCAGTGCTACAACCACCCCGTCTTGCACAGCTTCATTTTCCATAAATATCTTCCTTCTCGGTGTAAGAAATGTTATAAAGATAAAAGCAATCTGATTATAACTTAAGATTATTTTACAGAATCAGGATTCCAAACCCAAAATGGACCAAACTCAATTTCTCCAATCAATCAAAGATGGCTTGCCAAAAACCTCCAAATCCCGAAAGATCATTATCGCCGGGGCTGGGCTAGCGGGTCTGGTTGCCGGATACGAATTGAAGAAAGCCGGATACGAAGTATTGATTCTAGAAGCGCGTAACAGGGTTGGAGGGAGAATCTTCACCCTAAGTCATCCTTTTTCAGATGGATTATTTTCCGAAGCGGGGGCAATGCGCATCCCGAAGAAACATTTATTAACCTTAGCCTATATCGAAAAATTTGGTCTCAAAACGGCTTCTTTCACAAACTACAATCCAAACGCCTATATCTATATCAACGGTAAAAAGCTCAGAATGAAAGATGGCGAACGGAATGAAGAATTCTTTGGTTATCCATTGAATTCCTTAGAAAAAGGAAAGAGCGCCGAAAAATTATGGCTCGAAGTAATACAACCCTTCAATAAGAAGATTGAGATCGAAGGTGTTGAAGGCTGGAATGCAATTGTACGTGATTATGATCAATATTCGGTACGGGAATTTTTAGAAATCAAAGGATGGTCTGAAGGTGCAATTGAGCGATTTGGATTGATTTTCAATCAAGAAGCCATCATGAATTCCTCATTTCTGGAATTACTACGTGAAGAAGTTGGCCAGTATTATTCAGATATGGTAACGATTCAGGGGGGAATGAATCAGCTCCCGGCTGCATTTCTCCAGGAGCTGCGTAACGATATCTGGTATGGGCAAAGAATTATCGCTATCCAGCAGGATGCATCCTCAGTTACTTTCCATACTCGTTCCTTTTCAGGAAGACATAGCTTCAGCGGTGAGTATGGGATTATCACGATTCCTTTTCCAGTTTTACGCCATATTGAATTCCACCCCCCTCTTACGCCCGGGAAACAAAAAGCCATCCGTCAACTGCATTACGATGCCTCTGCCAAAATTTTCTTACAATTCCGCAAGCGGTTTTGGGAAGCGGAAGGAATTTTTGGCGGAAGGACAATTACCGATTTGGCTATACGCAATGTGTATTATCCCACACCAACCCCCGGCCATACCCGTGGTGTTTTACTCGCTTCTTATACATGGGGTGAAGATGCTCAACGATGGGGTTCCCTCCCCGAAGAAGAACGCCTTCGGCAATCGCTGGAAAATCTCAGCATTATTCACCCAGAGGCAGAAAAGGAATTTGAGGTCGGCTCTTCATATATGTGGCACGATGATGAATTTGCCGGCGGTGCTTTTGCGCTCTTCGACCCCGGTCAACAAACTTTACTCTATAATCATATTCGCAAACCGGAAGGACGCCTGTATTTTGCCGGAGAACACACCTCATTGTTTCACGCGTGGATTGAAGGTGCTGTTGAATCCGGCTTGCGCTCCGCATCCGAAATTTCAAAGGCCGTCTTGACCGAATTAAAATAATCACTGATCGTTGTAAACAATCCTGACTCGTTAATCATTTGATTCGTTTTTATAACCCCAATAACTTGTGGAAATGACCGTAAACAAAAGCCAGTCTCAATTATTTGCCGATGAAGTCCTCCCTTCTCTCTTCCATTCCTCACCCGAGCAATTCTTACAATTTCTCCACCGCGATGGAAATAAATTCCTGACTTTTTACTGGAAACTTGCCGGTCAAAAATGTCCTGAAGACCTTCAGCGCGACTCGTTTGGTCTGAATTATTATTTTCGTGAACCTGCCCCTCGCATCTTAATTACGATGATATTACTACCAGAGCCGATTCGGCTGGGTGAATCTTATTTTTCTGCCTTAATCTATCGCCCCGACCGGCGCCTATTATTCGTTGCCGACACCACAAAAGTCATAAACCTTGAAAAAGCCGATCAATTGGAGACACCCCATGGTACGCGTCTGGTTGAGTGGACGAGAAGAAGAAACCGAGAGGTGATTGGAGATGGGCCACCACCCCGCCAGAACGAGTTTTATAAAACAATTATTGAACAAATAAAACAAGGATAAGGTTTTACCGGCTTTGCGGAATATTAGCCTGCGTAGAATAGGCAAGTACAATACCCGATTCATTAAATTTTTTGAAAATTTCCAGATTAATCTCTTGTTGTATGTCCATATAGGCTCGATAGTCACTCGTTTCAATAAAATAGACAACCTCAAAATTCAGGGAGAATGTACCAAATTCCTTAAAATGTGCCCCTTCAAAAGTTATATTTTGTTTTGTGGTTAAGATCTCTTCCAGGATTGTGGGAATTTTTTCAAGTAATTCCAGCGGTGTTTCATAGGCAACCCTGATTGTGAAAACGACTCTTCGCCGGTCCATTCTTTTGAAGTTTTGAATTCTGCTGGCAAGCAAATCTGAATTGGAAAAAATCAGCTGCTCGCCGCTCAGGCTGCGTAAACGCGTGCTTTTCAGGCCTATTTGTTCAACGGTACCCGTAAAGTCGCCAATCTTAATCGTATCACCAATCACGAACGGCTTATCCAAAGCGATAGAGAGGGAACTAAACAAATCCGAGAGAATATTTTGAACAGCCAGCCCAATGGCAATGCCGCCAATCCCCAGCCCGGCTATTAACGTCGTGATTTCAACCCCCGGTATATTATCTAAAATAATTAATATCACGAAAACCCATACGGCTATTTTTAGCAGTATGTTTACCAAACTCAAAGTTGTTTTTTCTCCCCCATCCGAAATTTCGGTGGATATTTTTCGTTCTATCCAGAAATCTACTAAAGCCATTAGCAAAAAACCCCCTTGTAGTAACACTACCGTTGAAGTAATTACCTTTCGAACTACCAGTAAATCTTCATTCAACTCTAAAAACTGACTGCCGATAAAAATGCTCAACCACAATAAAAACCAGTTTTTTATATTCTTAGTGACGGTGTGAAACAGATTAAAATTTAAGCCTTTGCTTATATACTTTTTGAGTACACCAACCACGAATCCCTTAATCAATTCAAAGATAAAAAATGAAATGAAAAAGGTAATTAATGCTCTTACCCAATCGTTCGAGCCAAACATCCAAAACAAATTCTCTAATCCCATGATGGAATAAATTATAACTTGCCTTCTTTCAACATTTTCAAGAAGACTTCAACTACCTTCGGGTCAAACTGTTTTCCCGACAAGCCGGAAATATAATCAATCACATCTTCTTCTTTCCAGCGAGCACGATAATGGCGGTCATACCGCAAGGCATCCCATACATCTACCACAGCAAATATTCTCGCCGGCAAGGGAATCTGCTCCCCCTTCAATCCCAGTGGATAACCGTTTCCATCCCAGTGTTCGTGATGAAATGTTGGAATATCCAGAGCCGGCTGTAAAAACTCTATACCTGAGAGCATGGATTGCGCATATAAAGGATGTTTTCGCAAAATCTTCCAATCTTCAGTGGTTAACTCACCTTTCTTCAATAAAATCGTATCGGGAACTGCCATTTTTCCGATATCGTGCAAAACGGCGCCCCTCCAGATATTAACCAGCTCTGCTTCGCTTAAACCCATTTCGCGAGCCAATTTAACGGTAGCCTCCGCAACGCGCCGGGTATGCCCCTCCGTTTCTGCATCCCGCATTTCAAGTGCCATTGACCACCCCAAAATGGTCTGGTCATATGCCGCCGCCAATTCCCGGTTGGTCTTTTGTAAATCCTCAACCATTCGGGCGTTGTCAATGGCTATTGCCGCACCAGAGATGAGTGAATTCAAGAATTCTCTTTTCTCCGCATCCAATCGCAGGGTGTGCCGCTGAAAAACCTCCAACACGCCGTGAAGTTGACCCTTGGCAATAATTGGAGTGCCGTAATAAGAATTCAAACCCTCCCTTTCTAATGGGATGACATGCTCCTTTTCTCCCTCCCAATCCGAAAAGCTTGGCACAAAAATTGGAGATCGCTGCTGAGCAACTTTACCGGGCAATCCCCATCCGACCGGCGCAGGACTGGTGCGAATTTCCAGGCTGCGGAAACCCCACCCTGCCACAAATACCAATCGTTGCGATTTTGCATCATACAACCAGACGTCCGCTGCATCCACGTTTAATTGAGAAACAACCTGATCAAGCAAAATGCTCAAAGTAAATCGAAAATCAAGACTGGATGTAATTGCTGTTTCTATGGTGCGCAGAGCCACCAGTTGTTGAAGTCTCTTTTCCGTTTGTTCGTATAAGGTAATCCGGCGTATCGCCGTTGCCACCATATCCGAAATTGAAGTTACCAGTCTTAAGTCGTCTTGAGAGAAAGAACTCTCCCGAACGATAAGAATGCTCCCCATGGCCTGTTCACGCTCAAGCAGGGGAACACATAAAACAGCATTTGCCCGATTTTCGATATCAGGAATCGAAAGACTTGAGTCAAAACTAATCCCATCTCCCAAAACCGGTAATCCACTTTCAATCACCCTTCCGATCAATCCTTCACCGCGGTTGTAGCGATAGCCCTGAATCGGACGAAGTATCCCTATAGCAATTTCTACGACACTTAACCCAGTTGGTTCGCGAAAAGCGATTGCGCCACCTTCTGCATCTAAATGTCTGGCAATCTGATCCAAAACAATGTTGCTGATTTCGGTTTTTCCACGGGCGGATCTCATTACCGCACTGATCGAAGCAATCACCTCCATTTCTCGTTCTCTTTTCTTCACTTCGCTAATGTCGGTAATATATCCTTCAATAGAACAAACCGATCCGCCATTATTAACAATTCCAACTCCTTGTTCGAGAACCCAGCGGACTTGATGATTGGAAGTTCGGATTCGATAAATAATTCGATAAGATTTACCACTTGTAGCAGTTTCTTCAAGAATTTTTTTGACATTATTCCAATCATCCGGGTGGATTATTTTTTGAAAATGAATTTTATTGTCCTCCAATAATTCATCGGGTGTAAAACCGGTCAGTTCCATACAACCGGGACTTATGAAAGTAATCCGCTTTTCTGCAAGTGAATAGCGGTAGGCCATACCGGGCAAGTTATTCAACAAAACCGCCAGGGTCTGCTGTGTTTCGTTGATTGCCTCAAGTGCCTTCTTTTGCTCACTCAAGTCGGCAAACAAATAGGTAATACCTGCTGCCTCGCCGGTTGTGCTTTTTAAAAGCGCAGCCGATAAGCCCACCGGAATTTCACGTTGATCTTTGGTCTGGCATTTGATTTCCTGGATTTGAATCGTTTTACCTTCAAGGATCCGCTTTCGGATTGAATCAAAATAAGTTCCATGGTCAGAAGAAATGATAGGCAATTTTTTACCAATCGTTTCGGATGCAGTCCACCCAAAGATGGATGAGGCCGCCGGACTCCATTCGATGACCCGTCCCTCCATGTTCTCCACGACTATCGCAAGGGGTGATGTACGAATGATGGCAGCCAATTTTTCATTCGACTCTTTCAGTGCCTCTTCTATTTGCCGGTGAGATTTTTCGCGCTTTTCTAACGCCTCTGCCATCTGATTGAAGGTTTTTTCAAGCTCAAGCAATCCATCAGCGCTTTCTTTCGTTCTCGGTCTTGTGCGAACCGCCAAATCACCGCGGGCAATCTTCTTTGCGGCATCAAGAAGAGGTTCGCTTCTTTGTTCCAAAACTCTTCCACTAATCAGATATGCCAGCAAAATACTGAACAAAAAAACCGCTCCATACAAAAAAGCAATTGAATAGAATAACTTCTGAAACTCGCGGTTTACACTTTCTAGTGGCAAACCACTTCGAACAATGGCAAACGCTTCCCTATTAACTGAAATCTCTCTATAAGAAAACAAACGAGAAATGCCATCAATTCCGTCGGAAGTAAACTTTCCTTGATTACTCAATCCACCATTTTCAATTATTTCCTTAAGAACGGGATCTTCAGACCCAATAAGATTGGAATATTCCGGTAAACTGGCAATGATATTCCCATTCCGGTCGGTTAAAACCGTTTCACTGTTTTGCGGTGTTCCAGATCGAATAATCGTTTGCTGGATGATCTCAACCGGAAAAGCCGCATAAATCAATCCCGCCGTTTTTTTTCCATTTCCATTCATTGAAAAAACAATGGGAATGACCAGCCGCTCGGAGATGGCATCTTGTTGGAGAGAGCCTATAGTAAAACTCTCCTGACCAGAAAAATTGATCAAATCGGAAATTTCCCCCACATCTCCGATTGAATCCACATCCGGTACAGTACAAATTGCCCTTCCACTTTCATCGAGGATGGCTAAACTGACAAATCCACCCCGAATGATATATTCGTTCAAGAGGCGCTTGCACTCGGATAATTGCAAAGGAAACCACCGGTCAACTCTCGTACTCAGTTCAGAAATTACAATTTGTGCGTTTTCAATGCTCCAAATTTGACGCTCGGCAATACTGTTCACCAATAATTGGGTTTGATTTTCCAGGTTGCGGTAACTATTCAAACCCCAGTTAAAAGCAAAAAATCCTGCCGCAAAAACCATGGGTAATACTGCTAATAAAATAAGCAGCATGAGTCTGAAACGTAATCCCTTGAAGAAGTTTAACATTTCAAATAATGACCATAAAAAATTTTGAGCAAAAAGGCAATGAATCCCCGATCACCCTTTTCGCAGAAATAGATATTAATATTTTACAGACCTTTATGATTTACACAAGCCAAACGGCTAGGTGTTTTCCATTATCCGTTATAACGAGTAAAATATTTCTAATAGAATGTGCTGATGTGAGGTACAGATATGACCACGGTTAAAACATTTCTCGAATTTCGCGAAGATGAACTGAACAGTGCCACAATTTATGAAGCTCTCGCCGAAATCGAAAAAGATGAGCGTATTCGTGAGGTTTATCAAAGAATGGCATCGGCGGAGCGAAAACATGCCCAAAATTGGGAAAATAAATTAATGGAAGAGGGGATCAAGCCGCCTTCTTATAAACCTGGTTTTCGAATAAAGGTCCTGATCTGGCTTGCCAAACGGTTTGGACCAGAAATCATCCTGCCAAGCCTTCAAAGCATGGAAAAAGATGGCGGTTCTGCGTATATAAAGGTAGATCATGCCACCGAGATGGCAAGAGATGAGCACACGCACGCTCTTTTACTTGCCCAAATTAAAAAAACAGTGCGCGGCGGTCTGGAAGGTAGCGCTCTCGCCCTCATGGAAGGCCGTCATCGTTCCACCGGCGGCAACGCCCTGCGTGCAGCGGTGTTAGGGGCTAACGATGGGCTGGTCAGCAATTTAAGCCTTGTCATGGGTGTGGCTGGAGCCACAATGGACAACCAGGCCATTTTAGTTGCCGGTATTGCCGGCTTACTTGCCGGCGCGTTTTCTATGGCATTAGGCGAGTGGTTATCGGTCCAGTCCTCTCGGGAGTTGTATGAAAATCAGGTAAAAATTGAAGCAGTCGAGATTGACCAATCACCAGATGAAGAAGCCGAAGAACTGGCCCTGATTTATGAAGCACGTGGTATTCCATCTGACCAGGCAACGCAAATGGCGCAAAAAATTTTGCAAAACAAAGCCAGCGCTCTGGATACACTTGCCAGAGAAGAATTGGGCATTGACCCACAAGAATTGGGTGGATCAGCCTGGGAAGCCGCCATTACATCTTTTATTCTCTTCGCTATTGGCGCGGTTATACCGGTCCTACCTTACACTTTCCTGGAAGGCACAAGAACAGTTTTATTTAGCGTAGTCTTCAGTGTTATCGGACTGTTTCTCCTTGGCGCTGCAATAACTCTCTTTACGGGACGCTCAATCTGGTATTCTGGTACAAGAATGGTAATTTTCGGTATGCTTGCTGCAGCGATAACATTTGGTATTGGAAAACTAATCGGCATCAGCGTGATGGGGTAAAACCACCCTTTGAAATTCAACGATTCGACCACCTACCTGCCAGTAACATGAACCTTCTGAAGTTGCCTTACGGTATTCATCAATTGGAATTCGATTTACCATTTCCGTTTGATTTATTTGATCAGGCGGAATTTGATCCTCCTGCCGGGCCAGATTTCCTCATCCAGAATGCCCTCTGCAACCCCTTGGATACTCCCTGGGAAGATTTATCATACACCCCCCGAACTGTTGCCATTTCCATAAATGATAAAACCCGTCCCGTTCCATATGCATTGCTTCTGCCTCCGCTGCTGGGTTGGTTATCCCATTTTGGAATTTCGGATGGTAATATCAAATTGTTTATTGCAACCGGCACCCATTCACCAGCCACATCAGAGGAAATCGAAAAGATCATACCATCTTCAATCCTGAATCGAAGCGATATTCAAGTTTATTCACACGATTGCGATGATAAAGATAACCTGAAATTCTTAGGTATCACTCAAAGGGGAACCCCCGTATGGGTAAACAAACACTTTTATGAATCGGATCTCCGCATCGTCACGGGGAACATCGAACCACACCATTTCATGGGATTTTCTGGCGGTGCCAAAAGTGCGGCTATCGGTCTTGCCGGCAGGGAAACCATCAATCATAATCACGCCATGCTGGATCACCCACACGCCATAATGGGCGAATATGAACACAATCCTATGCGTCAGGATGTCGAAGAAATTGGTAGCATGATGGATATCCATCTTGCTTTTAATTTTATCCTCAACGCCAATCGCGAGATCATTGCGGCATTGTTCGGCAGCCCAATTCAGGTGATGCAAAAAGGCATTCAGATTTCCTGCGAATTGTGGGCTGTAAAACCGACTGGTCTTTATGATCTTGTAATTGCCTCGCCCGGGGGATTTCCAAAAGACATCAATTTATATCAGGCACAAAAAGCGATCAGTCATGCTGCGCTATTTGCGAAAGAAGGTGGGGTGATTATCCTGACAGCCGCCTGCCCAGAAGGGATTGGCAGCCCCAAAGCACTTCAATTTGCAGAACAACTTTCCACTCCCGATGAGACAATTAAACTGTTCAAAAGCATGGATTTCACCATCGGTCCCCACAAAGCATATCAATTGGCTTTGCAAGCCAAACGAAACAAAATATTTCTTGTTTCAGAAATTGATGATGATGTAGTGACGAAATTCTTTCTCCAACCTGCAAAAACACTGCAACACGCCCTCCACCTGGCAAAAGAATTTTTACCAAAAGATTTTCGCACCGTAGTTTTACCTCATGCAACGGCACTTTTTCCAAAATTCGCGCCAAGAGAATAATCACATGAAACGCCCAATCTTTCAAAATCCGCATCTGGACGGCTCAACATTTTATCTGGAGGGATCCAAACCGGTTGGGATTCTTTTATTGCACGGCTTTACTGCCACTACGGTAGAAGTTCGTCCCCTCGCCGAATTCCTACACAAATCAGGTTTTTCGGTTTTTTGCCCACTTTTACCCGGCCATGGGACAAAACCTGAGGATTTGATCCCTGTAACCTGGAAGGATTGGTACAAAGCCGCAAAAGAGGGATATCAAAAAATCCAACATAAACCTTTCAGATTTGTTGCAGGCGAATCAATGGGAGCACTTCTATCTTTGCTGCTTGCCGCTGAAGTTCCCGATATTAATGGGATTATTTTGTTTGCCCCCGCATTGAAAATAAAGAATATCTGGCAAGCAAAATGGCTTGCTCCCTTTATCAAAATCATGCCAAAAAATTATTTACCCGAAGAAGATGAGGAAGATCAGACCTTACCATGGCAGGGTTACAACGTGGTCACTCTTCCGGCAGTGGCTCAATTAGAAAAATTACAAAAAGAAGTGATACAAATCCTGCCTCTCATTCATCAGCCCATCATCATATTTCAAGGTAAATTGGATCACACCATTGATCCTGCTGGTTCTGAAATAATTTTGGAAAAAATACCAGCCGCTCAAAAATCAATAATCTGGTTGGAGAAAAGCGGTCATTGCGTTGTTTTAGATCGTGAATTGGAAACAGTAAAGAGTTTGACCCTCAATTTCATTGAGCGTTTACTGGTCGTTGCACATAATAATCCCTGACTTTTAAATCATCTATTCCAGAAAGGGTTATAATTGTAAGTAATTGAGTTGGCCAGTTCAAAATTATTGGAGGATGGATGACAGAAAATTCCAGACCACCCGGTAAAACAACCATTGCCCCTGAAGTTCTCGTCTCAATTGCCCGCCTCACCGCTCTTGGTGTGCCCGGCGTAAAGCGTCTTGCCACCATTCCTTCGGAAGTAGAACGATTCTTCAGTCGGGGAATAAGCGAAGGCATTAAGATTAATGTTGAAAATGATCTGGTTTATATTGACCTGTATGTCATTTTGAACCGTGATGTCAAAGTGCGAGAGGTTTGCCGGTCAATTCAACAGCAAATCGTCCGGGCAGTTTCGGAATTGGTTGGGATGGAAGTTGGTAAAGTTAACGTGCATGTCGAAGATATTGATACTGCCATTATCACCAATTAACATGGCCAGTAAACTCTGAATCTGTAAATTAACAATACAGGAAGATATGAAACCCCGAACCAGGGCAAGAAGCATAGCCTTGCAGGTGCTTTACGAATGCGACCTGACCAATCACTCTCCTCAGGCCGCCATGGAAGAGCGCCTGAAAGACGAAACGCTGGATGCCAATCTCGTCAAGTTTGCTTACGAGATTGTCAATGGGGTTTTACCAATCACAAAACAACTGGATGATTTTATTGCCCAACATGCACCTGAATGGCCGTTAGATCAGGTTGCGGTAATTGACCGCAACATTCTCCGGATCGCGTTATGGGAATTTGCAGTCGAAGGATGCACGCCGGTTAAGGTGGCTATCAATGAAGCCATCGAACTGGCCAAATTATTTGGTGCCGACAGTACTCCTCGTTTTGTAAATGGAGTTTTGGGCAGCCTGGCAAGTCGGCAACATGAAATTCGACAAAAATTTAAACAAATCACTTCCAGTAAAGAAGATGGACAACCCGCTCATTAGCCCACAACTCAACGAGCGGTTATTTTTTATGCTGGGGAAACTGAGGTCATGAATCGTATTAACTATACTACCAAAATAAATCTTCTTATAAATCTCATCATTTTGATTTCCCTCAGCGCCTGTTCATTTAACCTTTCCTCTTTAGTCAATCCTTCTCCCACCACGGTCTCCCCTCCATTAACCACCCAGCAGGATTTAAATTTTACTCAGGTGACTTTTAAAGCAACCCCCCCCGCTGGTGGTCCTGCCGGCAATATCACTCTGGAGATTCTCGACGATATTACAGGACTCGCCATAAACCCGCAGCGCTATCCGATGGCCCAAAATTCGGATGGTTTATTCTCCCTCGACTTGATCGTGCCGGTGGGTTCGGTGATTAAATATCGTTATTTGCGTGGCGACTTCCCCTATTTTGTCGAATACAACTCTCATGGAGAACAGGTTCGTTATCGCATGGTGGTAGTTAATTTCCCTACCATCGTTGAAGATACGATTGCCGGATGGACCGATTATCATTACGCTGGTGCGGTAGGCAGAATTAAAGGGCAGGTATTTGATGCCGAAACCAAATCCCCTTATCCAAACGCAATTATCAGTATCGCCGGTCTTATAACCACTTCATCATCCGATGGTTCGTTCTATATCGAAAATGTTGCCGAGGGCTATCACAATCTGGTGGTTTACAGTCTGGATGGCAACTTCCAAACATTTCAACAAGGGGCGATTGTTGCCCCAGAGTCCACAACACTTGCGCTTACTCCTGTTACCCCCTCAAAATACGTCAATATCACCTTTATCGTACAAACACCTTCCACCGGCTTACAGGGTTTACCAGTCAGGATGGTAGGAAATCTCTATTCATTGGGAAATACTTTCGCCGATTTGAGAGGCGGTTACAGTGTGATAGCTGCCCGCGCACCTTTACTTACCAGTGTTGCCGAAAATGCCTATACCATCACCTTGCGTTTGCCGGCTGGTTTCGATTTACGCTATAAATATACGCTGGGTGACGGATTTTGGAACGCCGAACACGATCAGAATGGCAACTTTGTGGTCAGACAGTTGATTGTTCCCTCCACCGATACCACAATAAACGATCAGGTTGCAACCTGGCAGGTAGGTGATAAAGGTGCAATCACTTTCCTCGCTCAGGCACCCGAAAACACCCCCATCGAAGATACGGTTTCAATTCAATTCAATCCCTACGTCTGGACTTCTCCTATCCCCATGTGGCCTCTTGGCAATAATCAATGGTTATTTGTCCTGTATAGTCCATTGAATATGGTGAATTCCTTTGAATATCGTTATTGCCGTAATGACCAATGCGGATACGCCGATGATATCGCCACAGCAAACACTGAACAAAAAGGATATCCTGTTACTATCAGCAATGAATCTCAAATTGTGCGTGATGAAATTAAGGCATGGGTAAAATGGGATACTTCCATAAAACCTTATGAAGTTATCGAAGAAAACCCCCAAACTCGCTCTGAAGATTTTACTCTCGGCATTGAATTTTCACCAAAATTTAGCCCTACGTGGCAGCCTTATATTTTTTGGGGGATGAATAAAATCAAGCTTCTAAATGCAAATACGGTAATTCTGACCCCGACCTGGTCTTATTCCAATGACCAGGTACCGGTAATCGAAGCCATCCCGGGTTACGACCCGTTGTGGCTCGATAATATTCAGGCAATTCAAACCGCCCAACAATCCAATCTCTCTGTGTGGCTTTATCCTCGCTTTCGCAATAGCGAAGCAATTTTCGATGTTCTAAATCCTCAAAATTCATGGTGGAACAACTGGTTCGAACAATATTCCATTTTTGCCGTCAACTTTGCCGATCTGGCTGCCCAAACCAATACACCCGCCTTAATTCTGGGCGGTATGAATGTTTTACCCGCATTACCAGACAACATCGAAACCCCGTCATCCAGCCTGCCGGAAAATGCCAATAGCCGCTGGCAGTCAATCCTGGAAAGCGTACGCCAGCGATACACTGGCCGGCTCGGCTGGAGCATTCCAATTCAAAACGGCAACTATGTACTGCCGGAATGGATTGAACAGGTGGACTTTCTTTATATTGAACCTGTCTTTGCTGACCTTTTTACTCCGGCCGCTTCCCTTGAAGATAAAAAACTATTGATCAATAACTATCTCGATACGGTTGTTCTCCCCATTTGGGAAACTACTGGCAAACCCATTTTTCTCGCTCTATCCGTCCCCTCCACCCCCTTGGATCTCAACGCCTGTGCAACTGAAAATTGCCCGTACCCTACTTCGGTCATCTCGCCTCTGGATAAAACCAATCAGCAAATTGTTGATTTGCAATTACAGGCAGATATCTATAATGTTTTTCTTTCCTCGGTAAACGACCGGGAGTGGATCAGCGGCGTGGTTTCTCAGGGATACTATCCCCCTGCCGCAATACAGGATGCCTCCACTTCCATAAATGGAAAACCGGCTTCTGATGTACTCTGGTACTGGTATTCCCACTGGATCTCAGACGCCCCTTAATCTAATATAACAAACAAGGAGAACTTAACTTGATGCAAGCCTTTGGAATTCCATCAAATTTCGGAATTGAGAACCATGGCTTTCAAAACACGGGTAACGTTTATTGGAATTATGCATCTGCAAACTTAATTGAAGAAGGTATCAAGCGTAACGAAATTGCCCTCTCCTGTGATGGGGCGGTGATCGCCTACACTGGTAAACATACCGGTAGATCACCCAATGACAAATTCATCGTCAAATATCCTCACCTGGAGGACGAAATCTGGTGGGGGAAGGTCAACCAACTAATCTCGCCTCAATCTTTTGATCAGATCTACAATAAATTTTTAGCCTATTTTCAAGGCAGAGACCTTTTTGTACAGGATGTCTATGCCGGTGCTCATCCGAATTATCGCCTTACAGTTCGGATAATCACCGAGAAAGCGTGGCACAACTTATTCTCCCGTAACTTGCTCATTCCTGTTCCCGTATCTCAAATTCCCCAAACCATCCCCGATTTTGTTATCCTGCAAAGTGAAAACTTTCAAGCCGATCCTAAAATTGATGGCGTACGCTCTGGCACCGTAATTCTCATTGACTTTGAAAAGAAAATTGTGTTGATTGGAGGCACCGGTTACGCGGGAGAAATTAAAAAATCCATCTTTACGATCATGAATTACCTGCTTCCCAAACGCGGTGTTCTTTCCATGCATTGTTCAGCCAATGTGGGTAAGGCGGGGGATGTTGCGTTGTTTTTTGGACTCAGCGGCACCGGTAAAACAACGCTTTCATCCGATCCTGAACGTCAACTGATTGGGGATGACGAACATGGCTGGTCAGATGAGGGAATTTTCAACATCGAGGGTGGGTGCTATGCAAAAACAATTCGTCTAAACCCACAATATGAACCGATGATTTGGTCTGCGGTCAATCGGTTTGGAGCAGTACTGGAGAATGTCCCGTACGATCCGGTTAGCCGCCTGGTAGATTTTGACTCGGATAAATACACAGAAAATACTCGCGGCGCGTATCCGCTTTCATTTATACCGAACAGTCATCCACAGGGCTTTGCTGGTCATCCGAAAAATATATTTTTCCTCACCGCAGATGCTTTCGGAGTTATGCCACCGATTGCCCGCTTGACTTATGAACAGGCTATGTATTATTTTCTTTCCGGCTACACATCAAAGTTAGCCGGTACTGAGACCGGCTTGGGGGCTGAACCGCAGGCAACCTTCTCCACTTGTTTCGGTGCACCGTTTTTACCGTTGCATCCCAACCGTTATTCCGATTTGCTTGGCGAGAAAATCATTCGCCACAATGTCCAGGTCTGGCTCATTAATACAGGTTGGATAGGTGGACCTTATGGTGTGGGAAAGCGAATCAATCTGCCCTATACTCGCGCCATGATTCACGCTGCCCTCAACCACGATCTGGATGAAGTTCCCTTCCGGCAGGAACCATTTTTTGGTTTGCATATTCCGCTGTTTTGTCCCGGCGTTCCCTCCGAAGTTCTCAATCCTCAATATAGCTGGAAGGACAAACAAGCCTATCAAGAGTATGCCAGAAACCTGATTGTTCAATTTGAAAATAATTGCGCGCAATTTGCAAAAAACGTTCCTGAAGAGGTGCTGGCAACCGGCCCCCACTCTTGACCTTCGAAACTGTAATATAGTGGAACTATTTATTCACTCCGTAAAAGAATAAGGTAAACAAAAAGAGACCCTCTGCCTGAATAGCAGAGGGTCTTATTTTCTAAAATGCCCGCGCCATCTCTAACAATACGACAGTTAAGCAAGATAAAACAACACCACTGCAATGATAACCAGAAATGGAGCATACGGTATGGCAGTGAACGGGCGGTAGCGGCGGGCAAGCACATGAATGACCAGATACAATCCGCTGAACACGCCCCCCAATACTACCGAGAAGAATAAACTGATTGCAATTTTGGGCCACCCCAACAACAAACCTAAAATTCCACTCAAATTAACATCGCCAAAACCCAAAGCCACTTCTTCGATATTTTCTCCTCTTCGTTTGGAGACCCAGCGGTTGAACAATACCCCAAAGTAATACAGAATAAACATAATTCCAAAACCGGCCAAACCGCCAATGATCGTATCCACCAGCCCATTCCAGTAAATTCCCATTGGAATCGAAATCAGAATACCTGCTCCCACAACTTCATACAGCACCACCCGATATTCAACATCCATAATGAAGATCAGGGCGAAATATAAAAAATAAGGCAGACTCAGCCAGAAACCAAACAGCTGGGGAGGGAATAAATACACCACAGGCACCAGGATCAAAGATAAAATTTGAACGAGGTATGTTCTTTTTGTTCTGCGGTTGCCACAATTCCGGCACTTACGAATTAAGACATAATCTACCAGCGTAATTTTATTTTCACACCGATGGCATTGCGGCGATCTTAATCGGCGGGTACGAGGTAAAACATCGGCCAGATAATTAAGGATTACCCCGCACAGCCAACCGAGAATTGCAATCAAGGGGATGAATAAAAAATTCATATCAATCCTGGGCTGGTGCAGTACTCATGGATTTTTCAATGCTGGGGGATGTGAGAGATTGCTTCTCCTTTTCCGCACGAAGCGCCAGTTGGTTGCGCAAATCCTGAATATCTCGCGGCAACAGGTAAATGGCTCCTAAAAAGAAAAGGAAACACAAAACCCATGCACCTACACATATAATAAGAATCGCATCCTTAAGGGATGAGTTTACCGCAATTAATCCCGCTAACGCCGGTGCTACTGCCGACCCCCCTTGTTCAATCAAATTTTGAATGGAATTCGCTGTTGACCTGACCTCGGGAAGAGTAACATCATACACCGTTGAAAGCACATTTGGTGAGGCAAATGGAATAAAGACAGCCGTTATTGCCATCGAAATCGTGAAAAACACCACATTATTTTCAGGTATGCTCAGAGAGAACCACAATAGAAGTGCACCGGTGATCACTCCAAAGGCAGAAACAATCAGGCGTCCTCGCAGATTCTTTTTGAAAAGAAAATCCCCCAATGCGCCTCCTATCGGATAACCAGCAGATAAAAACAACACGGCAATAATCATTGTGATCAGCACCTGATTCGAGTCAAATCCGCGCTCCGTTTCCAGATAGCGGAAAAACCAGAAGGTAATCACCTGCCAGGGAAAAACCCCAAAGAAACCCTGTGTAAATAAAAGCAACAAACTCTTTTTCCTGAACAGCCCCAAAGCCGTTTTCCATTCAAATCGGTAATGGGTGTGCTGTTCAATATTTTCAAGTTCCGGTTCACTGCCGCCTCGGGGCATTTCCCGTACAGTTGAGAAGATGACGATGGCAAGCACGATTCCCAGCGAACCGGTCAGGAAAAATATCCCCTGCCATCCAATCGCCGGCGCTAAAACAATTGCCAGCACCATGCCGATCATATATCCAAACGGACTGGCAATTTGCAACAAACCATACACTTTCCCACGTGTTTTGGGAGGGAAATAATCGGAAATCAGCGAATAAAGGCCGGGATAACTGGCATCATCAATGCCCGTTGAGGCACGAGTGGCAACAAAAACGCCAAACGATTTAGCCAATGCGCTTAACCATGTAGTTGCCCCCCAGATAAGGGAAGCCAGAGCGAGTAACTTTGCACGCGCAAAGCGATCATACAAATAGCCCCACAAGGGGTAGAAAATTCCTCCAACCAGAATCGCGCCGGAAAAAACAAGGCCCATTTGGGCTTCATCAATCTGGAAATAATTCATAATCGGTGAAGTTAAAGGGCCAATCAATAATTTATCGGCCTGGTGTAATAACATAAACATAAAAAACACACCCACCACAAACCAGCGATACCGACCAGAAGATTTCATTGATTACTCTCCCGAATTGATGTCAAACATCCAAAGTATAGCCAAAGATTGGAAAAAATGAGAAATGAATCTTTCTACCACTTTGTTGAAAGGTATAATGCTAAGTGCGTTATTAAAAATAGATCGGTTATGAGGATTGAGAATTGCCAATGAAAGAAGTGTTGAATTTTTGGCTGAAAGATCCGACCATTTTTCCTAATATCGCTAAAGTATATCAAACCCCGGCAACGCAGGGAGATTTTACCGAATTTCCCCGGAATATTGCCGAAGAATTGATAAAAAAACTAAATGAAACGGGCATTTTTTCCCTTTATCGCCATCAAGCCGAAGCACTCAATTGGATTTTTCAAGGAAACCATACCATTATCACCACTGGCACAGCCAGTGGTAAAACACTATGTTACCTTTTGCCAATTTTGCAAAAGTGCATGGAAGACCTCGCCATTACCGCATTGCTATTATTTCCAACCAAAGCACTTTCACAAGATCAATATAAAAATATCATCAACCTCTCGCCATCCCAATTACATAATGCCATAGCGATTTATGACGGCGATACTCCAACCTCTCAACGCCGAATGATTCGGGAAAAAACAAGAATTTTAATCACCAATCCCGATATGCTTCATACGGCGATCCTGCCCCATCACCCCATGTGGGAACGTTTCTTTCACGGATTAACCTTTATTGTTCTGGACGAGATCCATCTGTATCGCGGCGTGTTTGGCTCTCACATCGCAAACCTGATTCGCCGGCTCAAGCGCATTAGCCGGTTTTATTTTTCATCTCCGGTTTATATTCTCACCTCTGCGACGGTTGCAAACGCCAGAGAACATGCTGAAAATTTGATCGAATCTCCATTTCAGGAAGTCTCTGACAATTCATCCCCACGGGGTGAAAAATACTTTCTTTTATATAACCCACCCGTAATTCATCAGGAATTGGGGGTACGGCGTTCGGCGTTAAGTGAGGCTGTTCGCCTCGGTGAAGATTTGCTCGCCAGAGGTAAACAAACTCTTGTTTTTGCGCATACTCGCAAAAATGTTGAAATGGGAGTAAAGTTCCTTCAAGAACATAATCCACACCTCGCCAACCAGATTTTTGCCTATCGCAGTGGTTATTTACCCACCCAGAGGAGGAAAATCGAAGAAGCGTTAAAAACCGGGCAGGCAAAAATTGTTGTTGCTACCAATGCCCTTGAGTTGGGGATAGATATTGGTGGAATGGAGTCTGTGGTCATCAGCGGTTATCCGGGCAGCATTGCCGCAACCCATCAGCAGGCGGGACGCGCCGGCAGAAAAAAACAAACCTCCCTTGTCGTTTTGATAGCCTCTTCCAGCCCTCTGGATCAGTACATCATCAAGCACCCCGAATTTATCTTTGAAAAAGCGCCGGAAATGGCTTTGATAAACGCAGATAACCCATTGATTTTATTACAACATTTGCGTTGCGCCGTCTTTGAGTTGCCCTTTCGCGAAGGTGATGCTTTTGGCCGTTTATCCTGGAATGATATTCGACCGTTTTTGCAGGTGCTATCCTTAAATCAGGAAGTTTTTGCCACGGCGGATCGGTTTATCTGGAGAGCCAATCAATTCCCCGCTCAAATGATCTCGTTGAGAAGCACTTCTGGGGATTCATTTCTCCTGCATGTTGAAGAAGACGAACGAATAACCACCATTGGCGAGATTGATCAGGCCAGCATTGATTGGATGGTTCATCCCGGCGCTGTTTATCTCCATCAGGGCCAAACTTATATCGTAGAAGAGTTGAATTTTGAAAAGAAGTACGCACGTCTGTTGCCCTTTAATGGGGATTATTACACCCAGCCAATCATGGATCAAACCATTCAAAAAATTACCGAAGATAAAGTTCAACCAATGGCCGGTTGCAACATCCATTTTGGTGAAGTTGAAGTCACCCGTCAATTGAAAGGTTTTCGTAAAATTTCCTTTCATGATAAAGAAATCCTCGCAACCGAAGAATTGGAATTGCCTCAACGCTCACTAAGAACCACGGCGTATTGGATTGAAATCCACTCACAATCCATACAACAACTTTCTGACAATAATCTCTGGTCCGCAACCCCCATCAATTACGGCCCTAACTGGCAAAAGCAAAAAAATCTTGCCCGTCAGCGAGATCATTTTACCTGTCAACTCTGTGCCTTGCCGGAAAAAGGCGCAGCCCACCATGTTCATCACAAAATCCCTTTTCGTCAATTTTCCACGTATGAGCAGGCAAACCGGCTCGAAAACCTGATCACCCTTTGTCCGGCTTGCCATCAAAAAGCAGAAACGGTGGTACGCATTCGCAGTGGCTTATCCGGGTTAAGGTACGTGCTTACCCAATTAGCACCGCTGTATGTGCTTTGCGATGCAGGCGATTTGGGTTCGGTCAGCGATTCCCAGTCACCCATTTGCGAGGGCAATCCCGTTGTGTTGATTTATGACAATACTGCCGCAGGAATCGGACTTTCCCAAAGCCTCTTCGAACGCCACGAATCGCTTCTTTCTGGCGCATTGGAAGTGGTTTTAAGCTGCTCTTGTAGTGAAGGTTGTCCTTCCTGTGTTGGCGTCGGTGGTGAAAATGGTTTTGCGGGAAAGCAAGAGACAATTGCATTGCTTCAAATTCTCAATGGACTACCCATTCGCTTATAATAACATCATGGATGAATCGTTTTTAAATCGCTTAAGAATGCTGGGAGTTCAAATTGGGACAGACTCAACAACCACCCATGCTTCCCCCAAAATCGACTCGGGAATCCCGATTGAAAAAATTATCCCCGGTAAAAGTTATTCAACCATTTTTGGAGATGCATTCGTTTTCGAAAAGCAATATTCCCCGGATTACAGGCACGGGATGATTGACTTTAACGGTCGCTTCGATTTAACCACTCTTTTGGCATGGTCACGTCTGCCCGTTGACCCTCCAATTCAAATAGATGAAATCGTGTTTCTGGATACCGAAACCTCGGGTCTGGCAGGTGGAAGTGGAACGCTCGTTTTTCTAGTTGGTTTGGGTTACTGGAAACAAGGTAATTATCACATTACACAAGTCTTTTTACGCCATCCCGCTGAAGAAGACGCATTTCTTACCGCGCTGGATGAGCTGATTACTCCATTTCGGATAATGGTTACTTATAACGGCAAATCCTTTGATGCGCCACTCTTGAATAATCGCTATATTTTGAATGGATTTAATAACCCCCTGAAGGAAAAACATCACATTGACTTACTTTCCCTGACGCGGCGCATTTGGCGGAATCGCTTAAACGACCGTTCTTTGGGTAATCTGGAGCAGGAAATACTCGGCTTTCACCGCTCGGCGGAGGAAATCCCCGGTTGGATGGTGCCGCAAATGTATTTCGAATATTTGCAGACCCAAAATGCCGACCCCATGAAAGGCGTTTTTTACCACAATGAAGTGGATATAGTCTCTTTGTCGGCTTTATTTGTCCATCTGGCAAATTTACTGCAAAATCCACTGGAAGCAAATGAACGGCAAAGTCTGGATTGGATTGCCATAGCGAGATTGTATGAAGAATTGAAAGATTATGATCGTGCAGTTCAACTCTATGAAGCCAGCCTTAAAATAGGACTGCCAACACACTTTTTTATTCAAACCCTGTACCGTTTTGCTAGTCTTTATCGCCGCACCGGTGAGTACGACAAAGCGTTGGTACTATGGATGAAAGCAGTAGAATTTAACGAAGTAGAAGCCTGCGTTGAGATTGCGAAATATTATGAACATCATCAAAAATCACATTATCAGGCTTTGGAATGGACTGAGACTGCCCTGAAATTCCTGAACACTTTACCCTTGCCTCGATATATCAAAAAACAAAAAATTAAAGAACTGGAACATCGCAGAAACCGACTTCTTCAAAAATCGGGCAAGCCTCACAATGGCATATCCCATGAATGACCGAATCCTCCAATTAAAACAGGCCATTATTAAGCAAAAAACCATCCATTTAGAAGAGGTGGATAATAATTCTCCTCTCGCCAATCTGTATCGATTCCTGCATAATTTTGACGAACACGTCAGCAAACTGATCTTTCAAGCATTCCAAAAAAGCGGTCAATTTATCCCCTTTCCGGAAATTGATGATTTGAACAACGAATTTGAAAAATTATCCGTTTATACAGATCCCGAACAGCAGCGGCTTTTCAAACATTATCAGATGTATAAACAACGTTTAGAAGAGATTTACAATCTGGTTAAGGAAGTCCTGACCTCAACAGAAGGATAATAAACTAATGTCGAACGAATACCTGAAAGTTTTTACCGCCAATGGACAGTTAGAGGCCGATATGGTGCGCTTGATGCTGGAAGCCGCCGGAATTACCGTCATTCAACGGCGGGAAAGTGCCGGTGCTGTATACGGGCTTACCGTAGGACCTTTAGGTGAAGTGCTCCTGTACGTGCCTGACGACCAGTTTTCAACTGCCCGGCAACTTATTGAGAAAATGCAAGCGGGTGAATTTGAAAATTTCGATGATCTGGATGAAGAAGGCGAACAACCCGAAGAGGACGCTTAAACTGGTTCAATTGCTTCCTTTATCTTTTCTTTATATCTTTGCATAATTTTCCCGGTCAGGTCGCCAACCTTGCCATTACCTATGATTTTGTCATCAATTGCCCGTACGGGTAAAACACCCCTGCTGGTGCTGGTTATGAAAGCCTCGTCCATTTGATCAATTTCGCTGTAAAGAAAACCTTCCGGGCATACCGGCAGCCCCACCTCTTTGATAATTTCCAGCACCATTTTTCGAGTAAGCCCCGCCAGAACGTGGCTTTCGTCCGTAAAAACCTTTCCTTTGCTGATTGCAAAAAAGTTGCTGCTCAGTCCTTCCAACATCCGACCATTTTTATCCACCATGATAGCCTCATTCACATCATGAGGAAGTTTTTTCCGGATTTCATCCGCCAAATGGATAAAAGAAGTCGTTTTTGCCGCAGGGTTCTCACGGTAGAAATGGATGGTGATCACTTTCACCCCCCTTGAATACTCTTCCAGAGAAGGGGTTTTGAGCTTTTCAATGAAAATATAAACCTCAGACAAATTCTTATTCCCTGTTAGTGGGACACTAATCCGAATTCTTGCCTCATCGGCGGGTAAGGATTCAAGAACATCCCGCAGAATTTTTCGGATTAACTCGCGATTCAACTTCAATTCATATCCCAACAAGATTGCCGAATGTTCCAGACGATCAAAATGCCCCTCAATATCCAGAACTTTGTTTTTTTCATAAGTTCTAAAAGTCGTATAAACCCCATCCGGAATTAAGCGATTGGCTTCGTCCAAAGAGTGGATATCAATTCCATCAAAAATCCTTTGAAAATCGCCTTGAATCTGGTTGATTCGATATGCAGAAATCATATTATTTCCCGGTGAATTAAAATCGTGGTTGGATTATACTGTTGAAATATAAAAACAACTTCATCTATAAGAAGGTTCTATCGTGAATAAACTGCCTTCCAAACCATGGCAAATCATTCTGGCAACCCTGATCGTTTTGATAGTTGGGAGTGTAGGATTTGCAGTCGGTTACTGGGTGAGAGATCATCAAACGTTTTCAGTAAACGCATCAAACTACCCCATATATGAGCAGGCTTACCGGTTGCTCCTCACCCATGGATTTTACCCATTACCAGAGCAGAATAAAATCGAATATGGAATGATACGCGGTTTATTACAGGCATATAACGATCCTTATACCTCTTTCGTGGAACCACCACAACACGAGCTTAAAACCCAGCAACTGCAAGGGAAATTTGGTGGAATTGGCGCACGCATTCAACGCGATGAACAAAATCAATACCGGTTGTATCCCTTTCCCGATTCACCGGCAAAACGAACGGGAGTTCTGGATGGTGATATTTTGCTTCAAATTGATGAGGTGCAAATTACTTTACAAACTCCCCATGATGACGTGCTTGCCCTGCTTCGCGGGGAAAAAGGAACATCGGTTACAATAATCATTTATCGCGAAGACGATCAAAAAGAATACACTTTTCAGATAACCCGCGAGGAAATCTCTTTACCATCGGTTACATGGAATAAATTACTTGAGAACGAGCTGGTGGGTTATATTCAGGTTAACTTAATGTCTGCCACCACTGCAGATGAAGTTAAAAACGCCGTCGCCGATTTGATCTCTCAGGGTGTTCAAAGTATTATTCTGGATTTACGGAATAATTCAGGTGGTTTGGTTGATAGCGGCGTAAAAATTGCCGGGTTGTTTTTACCCGCTGATTCACCCATCCTTCGACAACAATACCGCGATAAACCACCTGAACTGATCAAAACAAATGAAGATGGGGTTTTTCGCGATATTCCCATGGTAGTTTTTATCAATAACGGTACCGCCAGCGCAGCAGAAATTACTGCCGGTGCATTGAAAGCCAATCAACGAGCGACCATTGTTGGAGTACCTTCCTTTGGAAAATACACCATTCAACTGGTGTTTGATTTAAGTGATGGTTCTTCTCTTCATGTTACCGCAGCGGAATGGGAAATCCCTGGTTTGCAGCCCCCCGTTCGAGATCATGGTGTCATCCCTGATATCTGGATAGAAGGCGAAAACACCGAAAATATTGACAACCGCTTTGTTACAGCCGCGCTCGAAGCGCTCAATCTGATGCCGCAGCCATAATCATTCTGGTCTGAAAGCCTGATATTCCTGTGGTGTATCCAGGTCTTGCAAAACCGAAGGTGTATCCACTTCCAGATAGAATATTTCCTGATGATGCTTTCTCAAGAAATCCCGCATGGTGAAAGTCGGATTCAACTGAGCTAATTCCCCGAACAACGCTCGATCCACTAACCATGGGTGGCCGCGGCGGAATTGATAACTTGGAACGATTATTCTTCCAGCCGTGTTTGAACGGGCGTTCATTACCTTACGGACCGTTTCGACCTGCATTTGCGGTTGATCGCCCAGAACAATCAATACACAGGATACTTCAGGCGTCAGCACACTTAATCCGACTTTGATGGAATCGGTCATCTCGCCATTGGCAAAATCAGGGTTAAATACGGTTTCTACGCCAAACGCTAACTGGCGAATACTTTCTTCGATTTTTTCCTTATTTGCTCCCAGCACAACGATAATGTGATCAATGCCGGCAATATGGAGAGTTTGCAAAACGGTTTGCAGTACCGTCTGCCCTCCCCAATTCAACAGTAATTTTGGCTGCCCCATGCGTGTTGAAAGACCGGCGGCTAAAACAATCGCTGCGCATTTATTGCCCGCACGAAGATCATCCATTTTCACCCCTCATCAACCACTCATAGTCTTCTTCGTGATCAATATCTCGAACATCATGGACATTATCCCACTCAATAGTAATAACCGGATATTTTTTGAACAACACTTTTCCACCGCGGTCTCCGCTTAATTGCATTAAATCTTTGAAACACCACTGGTCAAATAATACGGGATTAACAAATTCACCCTGTGTTACCGGTGAAAAAATATAACCCGCACTCTGGCGGTGTTTTTCGATTAATGTTTGAATTAAACTGAGGGGAACCTGCGGTACATCACTCATCAAGAAAATTGCCGCACCGGATTTCTGAGCCGCTGCTTGCAAGCCCTTTTTTACCGAACTGCTCAAACCGGTCTCCCATTCCGGATTTTCCACAATAATCACGGGCAAATCTGCAAGTGCTTTTTTGACTTCCTCAGCATATGCGCCGCACACCACAACGGTTGGATTACAACCTGCTTTCAGGCTTTTGGAAGCAACATGCCAGACAAACGGTTTTCCACACCAGTCCAGCAATTGTTTTGGCTTGCCAAAACGAGTAGAAGCACCCGCCGCAAGAACAATTCCCGCAATCCGTTCAAATCGACGCATAATCCTTTGTTCTGGTATTTCGTTGCCTGCGTTTCCCCAAATAACCTGATCGTATCTTTCCAGTAAATCTCTCGATAATGCTTCCATTTCATCGAATGATAATGCAACTCGATCGATCTGATTAAAAAAAACGCTCAACCTGACACCTTCAGGCACATTTTTCAGGCCACCTTTATCCGCTAACAAATAACGTTTGATTATCTCGGTATTTACCGGCTCGCCCTGCTTACTGCCGGTAACTTCACAAAACAATTCGGAACGAAAAACCACATCATCCCCAATGGGTTTCCCTAATGCTGATAAACCAACCACTACAATTACATGATTGACCCCTTGTGGTACAGGCGGTTCATGGGCAGCCGGTGCTTTAAGCGGCAATTGGCGGGACCCATCCGCCTCGATGAGCAATGGCAATTTCAACTCATCACAATATCGCTGAATCACCGCTATTTGGTCAGGTTGTATTCCCCGCGTCCTGTTTAGAGTTCCAACACGACCCGTTAAGAGAAGGGATTTTGGTAGAATCTCTCGAAATACTGCCTCAATATCTTTTACATCTTCTATGATTTGATGTTTCTCGGCAAATGCCAGTTGATCCACACATAGATGAGATGTGGCCGCAAGAACAACCTGATGGTCATATTCCTGCGCCAAATTAAATAATATTGAACTTTTGCCACCAGCCCCAACAATGGCCACCCTGCTTTCCCGGGTGATTCGCAATCCATCCACCAATCGCATTTCAATCACCACACAACCGGCAGCGCAGCTCTGGTTTTGAAAGCACCGCCTCTAAAGCGCCGCCACCAACAGCCAGCGACTTATCTGAAACAATATTACACAAACGAGGGTCTCTGCGGGGGTCAACATCCCCCACTTTCATTCCTCTCAACACCACCAGCCCATCCATCACCAAACCGCGAATCACCCCATCGAAGCCAGCGCGAATCGGTTCTCCATCCACCTCAGCAACAATTTGATTCTTTTGGACAAAATCACAAATTTTCACGCGTGATTTAAACACTCCATCTCTCGGAGCGCGCAGAACGCGCTCCTCCACAAAGCCATTTACACCTTCCGGTATTCCTGAATCCGCTTCAGCCGTCCCGCTCCAGTAAACCCTGCCCAAAGTTGGACCTCGTTTTGTTTCAACGACCGCATGGCAATTTACACCGGCCGTAAACCCCGGTCCAAGTCCAATCACCAGGGAAGCAGCATCTAAACTGGATTCCGCTGGAACTTTTCTCAATCGGGCATCTACCAGAATATCCGGTTTTAACCATTGCAGAAATTGCATTTCAGGATCAACGAGAACCGGCACAATACCTTGATCCAGAATCGAAATAACCTCTTCCAAATTTTCGGCTTTTCTGGCGGGCACTTCTTCCACAAATGTCGAGCCGCTAATGATCGCTTCCGCAAAACTGACATAACGACGCACGGCCAGCGGTGTGGGCAGCTCGGTTACCACAACCCGGATTCCAGCCCTGTAAAACCGGACACCAACACCGCTTCCCAGGTCTCCGCCACCGCAAATTACGGCCAGTAGTCCTGTTATCAAATTGCTCAAACCGGCTCAACCTTCCAGCAATCCGAACAATATTCTCTCCGGGGTGTAAGGAAAGCTATCAAACCACTTTCCGGTAGCATTGCGAATCGCTGCACCAATCGCTGGGGCTAATGGTAAATAGGGCATTTCACCCATGCCGCGTGCTCCCCAAGGACCGCGCGGGTCTGCATATTCCAGCACTATAGACTCAACCTTCTCAGGAATATCCAGAATAGTCGGAATCAGGTAGGTAGAGAGGGTTTTGGTTAATACCTGTCCGTCCTGCTGGATAAAATTCTCAAGCACCGCATATCCCGCTGCCTGAACAACTGCACCTTCAACCTGACCTTGAACCTGCTGTGGATTTACGGCCTTGCCAACGTCATCCGCACAAATGACATTGACCAGTCTCACCTGGCCTGTTTCAACATCCACCTCAACTTCTACGGCCTCAGCAACATATCCATAGGCAAAATTGGGTTCCGATTTTCCCGTTTCGGGGTCATAGGGTGTAGTCCGCGGCGGTCGGTATTGAAATTCCGCGCGTACTGGTCGTTCTTCGTTTTTCCACGCTTGCAAGGCCAGTTCTGCCGCCCCACGGATCGCATTACCGGCCATAAAAGTCATACGGGAAGCCGAGACACTGCCTGAATTTTTTGTTACGGCCGTATCCGCTGCCACCAGTTCAACTTTTTCCATCGGTATACCCAGCGCTTCCGCTGCCATTTGAACCAGAACGGTGTGTGAACCCTGACCGACTTCGGCTGCAGCATGGTACAACACTGCCCTCTCGATTTCCGCTCCGCCATGTAATTCTATTATCGCCCAGCAATTCTCCGGAGCCCCGAATGAAAAACCAACATTCTTGAAGGCACAGGCAAAGCCGATTCCTCGCTTCAGATGAGGTTTTCCAGTCTCGATCCGGTAACCTTGAGGACGATACCACCCCTTATCTCCTTTTTTCCATCCCGCAGCTTTGGCGCATTCTTCCACTACCTTTTTGATACTCACCCCTGCTGGCAACGGAGTACCTACTGATAATAAATCGCCCTCATCCAGTAAATTTCGCATTCGAATTTCAACCGGGTCCATGCCCAGTGCTTCGGCCAGTTTGTTCATTTGCATTTCGGCTGCAAATGCACCCTGGGGGCCTCCAAAACCGCGAAATGCCCCGTTGGGCAAATTATTGGTATACACCGCGTACGAATCGACCTTCACATTCGGGATCCGATAGGGTCCGGTGCACATTAAAGTCGCATTACCCAGAACCTTTGTGGAGGTATAAGCGTATGCCCCCCCATCGGCGATAACTTCCATTTCTGCCGCCAGTAAAGTTCCATCCCTCCTGGCACCCCACCGGGCACGAATGTAATAAGGATGCCGCTTATGATGACCAATGATGGACTCTTCCCGGCTCCAGATAATCTTAACCGGCCGGTTAATCCCGCGTTGATGTAACCTCCATGCTGCCAGCGCAAGTACAATTTGCACCGACATATCCTCTCTGCCGCCAAACGCTCCACCAATGGCGGGATAAATGACTCTGACTTTATCCAGTGGTAATCCCAAGGCGTGGGCAATCTGATCCTGATCCTCGTGGGTCCATTGACCTCCCACAATCACGGTCACGCGCCCTTCTTCGTCAATGTAACCCAGCCCGGCTTCGGGCTGTAAATAGGCGTGTTCCTGCGCGGGTGTCTGGTACACCCCCTCCACGATCACATCTGCTTCTTGAAAGGCTTTTTCAACCTCCCCTTTTCGGATGCGGTAGCGGCAGAAAACATTGGAGCCCTTGTCAGGATGCAGCAAAACGGCATCCTCTCGCATTGCTTCACGCGGGTCTGTGATGATTGGCAGGTCTTCGTATTCAACGTCAATCAGGGCAATTGCTTCGGCTGCAATCTCTTCGGTTTCAGCAATGACTAATGCAACCTGATCACCAATAAACCGCACGTGATCCGCATACGGTTTGGTTGATCCCGGTCCGCACAATACCGGCTGATCCGGCATAATCAGGCCATACTCGTTGTTTGGCACATCTCTGGCGGTAAACACCGCCAATACACCGGGGTAGCGCTCGGCTTTGGAAGTATCTATCTTTTTGATGATTGCGTGCGGACGGTTCGCAAATAAAATCTTCATGTAAGCCTGATTCGGCAGGTTTATATCTCCCGGATACAACGTCTTTCCGGTTACTTTCCCAACCGCATCTACGCGGATAACCGATTCACCGACGATACTCATTATTTATAACCTCCTGTTGCTGACCTACCGCCGATACTTCTTGCCCCGATAACTTACCGGCGGTACATCGTATGGCCCGAAGCGAGAAGGCCCGAACAGGCGGAACAATACCATACTGATAAATTGAAACACAAAATACAACAGGAATGCCAGAATCAGAGTCATTCCAATTTTGACATACAATAAAGGATCGTTACCCTGCGCGAGTAAATCGGCAGGGATAGTGAACCACTTTTGTTTAGCGTTTTCTTCTAACAAGGCCAATGTGCCAAAATAACCCAAAATAGGGGTAAGTATAATCAGGATGAAACCCACTCCCCTCCAGATGGGATGCACATAGTTACGAGTTTCACGTAGCATTTCCTGCTGTTTTGCCTGAAGATTACCGTATTTGTTAGGCATGCGAACCTCCTCCCTTACTGGCTATTCGGGCAGCATCTTCAACCGCCTGAATAATTTTATAATAACCCGTGCAGCGGCATAAATTTCCGGTCATGGCTTGTCGAATTTCTTCCGTAGTCGGCGTTGGTCTTTCTTCCAGCAACTTGGCCGCCGACATCAAGAAACCCGGCGTGCAGTAACCGCATTGTACGGCTCCATCCTGAACAAACGCCTGTTGTACGGGGTGGAGCCTTTCATCATCACCCAACCCTTCAACGGTGATGATTTCAGCTTCGTGCGCTCTTGTCGCCGGTACCATGCAACTCATCACTGCTACACCATCTAAAAAGACCGTGCAAGCGCCACACTCTCCTTCGGCACAACCTTCCTTACTCCCTACCAGACCTGCATCTTCGCGAAGCATTCGCAGTAACGACTTACGATGAGCGTTCTTTACAGTGTACTTTTTACCGTTAATCCATGTTTCAATGGCCACCCCGTTCTTATGAAGGATAGACCGTGTAAGATGGCCTTGCGGAAAGTGTTCACTGCCCCAGAGCAACACCGGCCGCTGAGGGAACCCTTCCCGTTCCTTACCGCTGGCCAGGGCGTTCAAGGCTCGGCGGGTGATCACTTCCACCATCCTGCGGCGATATTCTGCCGAGCCGCGAACATCCGAAATTGGCCGGGCGGCTTGCATGGCAAGCGTGGCCGTCTGGCGGATTACATCTTCCGTCAATGTTTTACCCCGTAAATACTTTTCGGCTTCCTCGGCGTGGATAATGGTGGGGGCCACTGCTCCGAGCGTGATGGAAGCGTGACTAATTTTCTCATTTTCTCTCGAGATGATCACGGCCACATTGATCAGAGAGATGGCCTGGGCCCGTCGCAACGCATACTTGATGAACATCCCTGCATGGTTTGATTTCAATGCCGGAAAGGCAATATCAACCAGCATCTCATCCGGCTGCATATCCACTTTTCGCACCCCATGGTAAAAAGCCTGTAACGGCAGCACTCGACTTCCCCGCGCGGACTGGAGAGTCAGCCGTGCGCCCAGCGCCATTAAAGGAGTGATCGTGTCATTTGCGGGTGAAGCCGTTATCAGGTTACCGGCAATGGTCCCCCGGTTGCGAATCTGTGGAGAGCCAACTTCCCACGCTGCCTGAGCCAGCGGAAAAGCCATCTCGACAATTAATTTTGAAGCCACACAGTGATTGTGGGTTACCAGCGGTCCCAGATGAATCCATCCATCTTCATCGAGGGTAATCTGATCCATCCCCGTTATTCGAGAAATGTCCACCAGCGTTTCAATGCCCTGCCGTAACCCTCGTTCAATTTCGAGGATGAGATCGGTTGCTCCGGCTACAATTCGTGCTTTTTCTCTTTTCTCTGCGAGGATTCGAAGCACTTCCTCAATGGAAACCGCACTAAACACCTCTTTCCACATCGATGCCCTCCTAAATTCGCATCCGTTCACCAGTTCCGCCATTGCGAAGCATAATGATTTCGGCCATGATACTGACTGCAATTTCTTCAGGGGTTTCTGCCTTCAGTTCCAATCCCATAGGGGAGTGAACCCGATTGAGTAATTCCTCTGGTACACCTTTTTCAAGAAGTGCTTTGCGGGTTACCAGCCACCGCCGCTTGGAACCAATTACACCGATGTACGCTGCTTCGGTTTTCAATAAAGGTTCTAATCCTTCTATATCTATATTACTACCCCGTGTTGTCAAAACAAGATAAGTATACGGAGTAATTTTCAAATGTTGGGGTAATTCACTCATCTTTACTGGGAAGAATAAATCTGCACCCGGGTTGGCTTCCGGCGTGCAAAACTCTGGCCGGTCGTCACTGACCGCCACCTGAAAACCCAGCCATTTTGCCAGATGGACTACCGCTTTTCCTACATGACCACCACCAACAACCACAATAGTGGGTTTTGGTAAGATCGGTTCCACATAAACCTCCAGAGTTCCACCACATACACCGGGGTCGCCCTGTGCCGGATCAACCATAGTGTAACGTAAATTTCGAATTTTTCCGTCCCTGATGGCACTCAACGCTTCTTGAAGGATCCGGTTTTCTACCTCACCACCTCCAACGGTACCGATAAAAGAACCATCCTCATAAACCAGCATTTTGCTGCCTTCATGTCTGGGAACGGAGCCGTTTGTCTCAATAATTGTACAAACAGCAACAGGCTTCCCCTCATCAATTGCTTTGACAATTTCCCGGTATATGGATTCCATCATATTCAGCATCACCTTGAGTTAATTTTCACTGCCTGAAGGGCGTTTTTTCAACGCCCGCCAGACCTTTTCAGGTGTGATCGGATTATCCAGAATATCTGCGCCGCAGGCATCGAGCACCGCATTACCCACTGCTGGGGCAACACCATCCATGGGAATTTCTGCCACCGCTTTCACTCCAAATGGATGAGATGGCTCATAGGTCTGGATAAAAATGGTTTCCAATTGTGGCATTTCATTTGCCCGAAAGATGTGATAATCCACAAGATCCTTCTCACGGGCGCGTCCCTGTTGATCGTACACCATTTCTTCACACACCGCATAACCTAATGCTTGTGTCATACCGCCTTCAATCTGCCCTGAGGCTGTGAGCGGATTTACGATTACACCCGAATCCACCGCCATCACCAAACGGTCCACCGTGACCTGTCCGGTTTCGATATCCACGGTAACTTCGGCAAATTGTGCAGCAAAAGGCGGCGGTGAAACCGGTGAAAAATGAAAGCCGATTCCCATAATTTGCTCTTGGTCGGTGTGGTGCAAGGAATTCAAAGCAACCTCGGCAAGGGTGACGTAATTGCCGCCGGGTGCAATTGCTTTCCGGTCCTCAAGAATAATCTCATCCGGAGTAACCTCCGTAGCACCGAAACGTTCCTTGATCATCCGCGCAGCGCGTTTTTTGATTTTTTCAGCCACCTCTTCGGCTGCCTTAACAACGGCAGCACCGGATATATATGTTGTAGAAGATGCGTATGCCCCTTTATCGAAAGGGGTGAAATCGGTATCGGAAGAGTAAACAAGGATATCCTCTACCGGTACACCCAGTACCTCAGCAGCCATTTGGGCAAGCACCGTATCCGAACCGGTCCCAAGGTCTGTGGCGCCAACCAGCAGGTTGAAAGAACCATCATCGTTCATCTTGATGCTTGCACCACCCATATCCAGATACGGAATAGCAGTTCCCTGCATAACCAGTGCAACCCCAATCCCGCGACGCAAATAGGGTTTACCCTCCACTTTATGCCAGTCCGGATTGCCGTATTTTTGATCCCAGCCAATCAGGGCTTTACCCTGATTCACACACTCTTCCAATCCAACGGTTTGAATGATTTCGGGCCGAGGTTCACGTCCTTCACTCCACGCCGTGCTAAATGGATGCAATTCTCCCTCTCGGATGGCGTTCTTTAATCGAAAAGCAATCGGGTCTAAGCCTAATTCGCGACTGATGCGTTCCATGTGCCGTTCAACCGGCCAGAACCCCTGTGGCACCCCATATCCACGATACGCACCCGCTGGCGGTGTATTGGTATACACCACATCCGCATAGAAACGGATATTGGGAGATTTCCGATAAGGACCATCTCCAACATACAGCGCCATGGATTTGTGACCCGTATTACCCGTTACAGTAAGACCATGGCACCCATATGCCCCCGTATCGGAAAGCACACGCATTTCATTGGCGGTGATGGTACCATCCAGCTTAACACCCGTTTTCATATGTATCCTCATCGGGTGACGGGAGCGGGCTGCAATAAACTCTTCTTCTCGGGTGTATTCATATAAAACCGGTCTGCCGGTCGCAATGGTCAAATGAGCAGCAACATCCTCAATCAAAACTTCTTGCTTACCGCCAAAGCCACCCCCGATGCGGGGTTTGATCACCCGGATTCGTTTGACCGGCAAACCCAATACCGGTGCCAGAATTCGCCGGACATGAAAGGGAACCTGTGTACTGGTTCGAATCACCAGTCGGTCATCTTCATCCCAGTAAGTAACCACAACATGGGGTTCGATATGGGCTTGTTGAACTTTCGGCACGAGGTATTCTGCTTCAAAAATCCGGTCAGCTTCACGGAATCCTTTTTCAACATCGCCAATATCAATGCGGATTTGAGCCGCCAGATTTTTACGGGGATCGGATTCGGCGAAATTGACATATTCCGGTTCGTCATGGATGATCGGCGCTCCTTCTTTCATCGCGTCACGGGCATCCAGAATAGCCGGAAGAGGTTCATATTCAACCTCAATTAATTTCAAAGCCTGTTCGGCAATTTCTTCCGTTTCGGCTGCCACAAAAGCCACTCTATCCCCCACAAAGCGCACTTTCGAGTCGAGTGAAAAGGTATCCAGCGGGCCGGGTATCGGATCAGATTGCCCTGCAGTGGAATAGACAACTCGCGGAATGTCTTTATAAGTTAGAACAGCCGCCACTCCCGGCAAGGTACGTGCTTTACTAACGTCTATATGTTTGATTCGCGCATGGGCAACAGGACTGTGCAGAACTTTGGCAATCAGCATACCGCGCTTTTCAATATCGGCTGCAAAAGCGGGTTTTCCCTGCACCAGCTTTATGGCATCCACTTTCAATTCCGGTTTCCCAATTTTTGAAAGAACTTTTTGCCGTGCTTCCGGCGTAACAACCATACGCGGCATGTACACGATCTTACGAGGCAATACAAGGGTTTGCTTACCTCCGTCTTCGGCGGGTGATGGACCCCGACCCCGCTCCGGTTCAATAGATGGCCAATCCACAGGTAAGGGAGTTAAACTTTCTCCCTCAAAGGCCTCTTCTTCATCTTCTTCCCCTCGTAAGCGGGAGGCTGCTTTTAAGATTGCCTGAACGGGTTTAAGGTAACCAGTACAGCGGCATAATACGCCGGCAATTGCTTCCCTCACTTCTTCTTCACTCGGATCGGGGTTCCTTTCCAGCAACGATTTTGCAGCAAGTGCAAATGCCGGCGTGCAGTAGCCGCATTGGATGGCACCGCTTTCTACAAGTGCCTGCTGAATAGGATGCAATCCTGCCGTCTTTTTCCATCCCTGATCAGGATGCACCCCCAATCCTTCAATGGTTTGAACATTGCGGCCGTCCACCTGTACCGTTAAAATCGAACAGGAATTGACCGGTTTTCCGTCCAGTAATACCGTGCAGGCACCGCACTCCCCTTTTTCACAACCACCAAACTTTACGCCAAAATATCCCTCCTTACGCAAAGAGGTGAGTAAAGTTTCTCCTTCCGGCACATCCCAATGCTGCTGAATGCCATTGAGCATAAAAGATATCATTTTCATTTCATCCTCCATTCAGCATTGGTTATCTTTCCGTTTCACTCAAAATTCGGCGTGCCAACACCACACCTGCCTCGCGGCGGTATTCAGCTGTCGCCCAATCATCGCCGCTGGAGCACAAAGCATTATCTACCGCCTCCAATATCCCCTGCTCCATCGGTCCATCCACAGCCAGAAGTGGAGCAGTGCCAAAACCGCCGACGGCTACACGAATTCTACCGGATTTCCAACGGCAAATCGCCACTGCGATAAGGGGTTGATCCATTGGCGTGCGCGCGACCTGTTGATAACTCAAATTCGCATTCAGGTTGATTTGAACGGAGTTAATCCAGTAACCCGCCGGCTGGCGTAAGGTAAACCAGTCGCCAATGGATTGTTTCTCCTCGGTGGGATGCCAGACCAGCAATGCATCCATTGCCATCAAAGCAATGGCCAACGGCGAACGACCGCCTGCTGAAACGATATACCCGCCTATCGTAGCCTGATTACGCACATTCAAACTGGCCGTTCGTCTCACTACATCTTTGAGTTGAGGTGGAATGGAATCAGACTCAATCAATTGTTGTAATGTGACCGTTGCCCCAATCGAAAGCTTTTGACCAGTTAAATCCAGTCGATCCAACCCTAAATCTCTTAAATCAACCAGACAAACGCCCTCCAACTTTGAACGACTGAGCACAGTGCCACCCCCCAGTGGAATGCACCGTTTCTCCCCTGATGAAAACAGGTAGTCGGCTTCAGAAACCGTTTTTGGCCGAAAATATTCTTTATCCATCTGACCATCTCCCTGAGTGTAAAACCTACCTGCTGGCTGGAAATATCGCATTCCTACTGTTGGGCGAAGGTATCAATCAGTAATTTAACATCCCCGCCGACAGGATACAGAATCGGGCAGGTGCAACCATATTTCCGGTACTCGTTCACCTTTGCCCGAGCTTCTTCAGGCGTACCCGAGGCGGTGATTCGGTGAATCAAATCCTCCGGTACGAGATGTTTGGCTTTTTGAATTTGCTCGTGGGTTGCCGGCCATCCCAGAATAGATTGAATTTCTGCAACCACATCCGCCGAGACACCGGATGCTTTGGCAATATGGGGTTGTTGAGCCAGATATTGCGTCAGTAGTTCACGCGTTGTATCAATTGCTTTTTCATGGTCATAATCCACCGAACACACCACCAGCTGTGGACGATCAATGTCATCCAGAGTTCTGCCTGCTTTTTTGGCTCCTTTTTCCAGTAATTCAAGCGCCCGAATGTTATATTCCGGAGGCACACAATAATTCAGCACTACGCCATCAGCAATCTCGCCGGCCAGTTCCATCATTTGATCGCCTGTCGCCCCAATCATGATCGGCACATTTCTCGGTTCACGACGGCCATGAACCACATCCAGTTCAATACCTTCCACATGAATAAACTCGCCGTGAAATGTAACCCGCTCCATATTTAGCAATCGTCGTAATACGATCACCGTTTCTCTCATAGCAGTCAACGGCTTTCGTCGTTCAATTCCCACATTCTTAGCCAGCGGATCCCACCATGCACCGATACCGCAAATAATCCGGTTGGGCGCTAGGTCATCGAGAGTCAAAAAGGTGGCTGCCAGCAGCCCGATATTCCTTGTCCAGTTATTAATCACACCCGACCCCACCTTGATTCTTTCGGTGACTGCTGCATATGCTGCCATTGGCACGATGGCATCCCTCACCAACCGACTTTCAGCCTGCCAGACCGCCTCAAACCCGCGTTTTTCGGCATAACGCACATATTCCAAACCGTCCCGCAAATCATGGGCATCCTGCAAATAAAGGGCTACTCTTTCGGTCATGGGTTTCCTCCTGTTTTGAAAATGTCTCAAGGTTCAATTTGCATGGCTTCTATCTGTTTCAGCAAGTCCAGGTCCTCCGGTAGGTCGAGATCTAAACTGAGAGTGGAAAGCTGGCATATCTCCACCCTTACCCCCCTCATTCGGGCTTGCTCAACATGATGCTTGAAAGACCCCGGCCCATAACGATATTCGATGATCCCTGCCGGATTCATGTAAAGAGCATTCGTGCCGTCGTTACGCCGGTCGGGAGAAATAACCACAACCGGTGGATGTTTGGCGTACTGGAGAATTCGATGGATATCCCCCACTGAAAGCAACGGCAAATCGGCCGGCAGGACGAGAATTTCCTGAGCGGCATACATTTGGGCAACAACTGTTGCCCGCTGGAGGGCTGTATTCAGTTCGGGCTGGCCATCCTCCTGTACCGTTCTGGCATTGAATTCCCTCGCCAGAGAAAGTGCCGCCGGATCCCGGCTAACCACCAGAATTTGCTCAATCTCTTCCACCTCCCGCAGGGTTCGCAATGTAGTGCTTAACATCGTGAAATTCAATAATGCCCGCTCATCTTCCGACAACACTCCGGCAAGACGTGATTTACCACGACGCAAGGGTTTTACGGGGACAATCGCCCACAGGCCCATTCGTCAATACTCCCTTCTTTTTGAACCATAATTTTCTTTGCTGAAAGTCAGGATGGTTTTTGCAAGTGAAAGACGATCCTGCTCCGTTTGCATAATCGTTTGAGTAACCAGTACCATTATACCTGACGCTCTGATCCTCGTTTCTACTTCCCGGTCTGATTCATCAATAACAAACCCCCAAAGATAAGGCTGGTACATTTTGGCAACTGCGTAAGCGGATGGTTCAATTCCCAATTCCACAAACATTTTTGCCGCCGGCCCCTTTAACGCCTTCCCCTTTATAATCGGCGAAACAGCAATAAATTTTTTCTCGCTCAGTACCTGCGAAATTTCCTTTATAGAAAGTATCGGTTGGATGCTAACCCATGGGTTCGAGGGGGCAACAACGATTAAATCACTCTCACCAAGTGCTTCCATCACCCCCGCTGCTGGTCTGGCCTCTTGAACCCCAACAAATTCAAATCCCCTCACCTTTGGCTCGCAGCCGTAACGAACAAAATAATCCTGGAATCCTATCCATCCATGCTCTTCAGTATGGACCATTGTACGAACGGGCTCATCACTCATGGGTAAAACACAAGCCGCAACGCCCCATTTTGTGCAAAACTCTCTGGTCACTTCGCTTAACTTCTCACCTTCCCTCAAACGCCGGGTACGTTCAAGGTGTGTTGCCAGATCTTTATCACCCAACTGGAACCACGTTGGTCCCCCTAATTCAACAATTTGCTGCAGGACATGAAAAGATTCGTCCTTTCTTCCCCACCCGGTTTGTGGATTAGCCAAACCTGCAAGGGTGTAGCAAACCGTATCCACATCCGGGCAAATTCGCAGGCCAAAATGATCGAAATCGTCACCAATGTTGACAATAACCGTCAATTGGATTTCAGGTATTAACTGCGCAAAACCGTGCGCCATTTTTGCGCCACCCACACCGCCCGCCAAAACGGTTACCTTCATATTTCCCAATACCTCACCGGAATAAATCCATCTCCGCAGGGCGGGGAAGTTCGTAGAAACTCCCCTCGCGCAGCGGATATGGGAAACCCCGCACATGAACAATGGGGGTGCCTTCACCTGCCTGCCCCATCACCAACGACGCCGCAGCTGCCAGTTCATCCGCAGCAGCGACTTGCGTTATTCGCAACTGATATCCAAACATATCCGGTTCACCGCGCAAGTCAACCAGTCCCGGCATTCCCGCCAGTCCAATTGCCACTCCTACTGTTCCCAATCTCCACGCGCGTCCATGCGAATCGATGATTAATACTCCAATTTTCACGCCGCTTTGCTGTTCAATTTTTTCTCGAATATTCTGTGCCGAACGATCGGCATCTTCCGGCAACATCAAGACCCACAAATCCGGGTCGCCGTATGGCCCCCGAACGTTCGAGTGATCAATTCCGGCATTTGCACAAACATATCCACTCCGATGTTCCACAATGATTGTACCGGGGCGCTTTCTCAGCACGCTTTTGGATTCGCGCAATACCAGTTCGATAAAACGGGGGTCTTTCTCAACTTCAGCGGCAAGCTCAATGGCCCGTTGCGACGGCTCAACTTCGGGCAGGTAAACCAACCGATTTTCTGCTTTTGAAACAACTTTCTGGGCAAACACTATAATATCGCCGTTCTCCAGTTGGATCTTTTGACGGCTCAAAGCCTCCAATGTTATCCTTGCCAGGTCATCACCGGGTTGTATCAAGGGTATTTCAAGAAGAGGTGTTAACTCCATTTTTCTCATGGTAATTTATGACTTTCTAGGTATACCGGTAATTCGAATACCAGAAGAAGGCACACCATATTGTTTATTCAATCCAATTAAAATTGAAGTCAACCCTTCAACCACAACCGCATTTTCGACCGGTCCTGCATTCCAACCGGTCAGACCGGCATCTTCGACCAGCTGCAAAACAACCTCGCGCGCCTCCTTACTTCCGCCGCATACCAGTACGTCGCAATTCACCTCTTCATCATGAAGCAGGTGCTCGTAAGAAATATTTTGAAATGCAGCCACCACCTGCACACCTTCACCCATAATTTTTTGAGCTTGCTGGGTTGCACTCCCTTCGGGGGGCATTTGTACGCGGGTTATTTTGGGAGGCACCAGCGGCACAGTCACGTCAATCACGATCTTTCCTTGAGCGTAGGGTTTAATCCGCTCGCACATTTCAGCATGGGCAGCATACGGAACGGTGAGAACGATAATTTGCGCTTCGCTGGCTGCATTTTCGTTTGTTTTACCGCTCACCAATCCGTTTTTTCCAAGCAATTGAGAAACTTCCTCAGCCGCAGTTTTGGCTTTCTCCTCTTGCCGGGAACCGATGATGATGCGGTGACCCGCCTTTGCCCAGCGGTAGGCCAACCCTTTGCCTTCTTTCCCTGTACCACCGATGATTCCAATGGTGTATTGAGTGACTGGCGACATCATTCATGCTCCTTAGTTATTAATAGAGTTGTTGAAATCTTTTCCAGGTTTGAACGGAAAGACGACGGGCTTCAAAGGCAATTTTTTCCTCATCCAGTGTCAATAATTCACGATTACGCATCAGAAATTGCCCTGCAACCATCGTCGAAGTGATCATACTTTCGTGAAATCCGAAGACAATATGCCACGGTAAATTATCTTCGTTCAATTCCGTAAAAGGATGATAATCCACAAAAATCAAGTCTGCCTGCGCACCTTCACAAATGACACCCATCGGCCCGCAGTGGAATTGCTGCTCAGCCAGAGCACGATTGTTATACACCGCCATTTGCACTACGGTTGTGGCCGGCATACGCCGCGGATCGCGATTCCACAACTTATGGGCAAGATAAGCGGTTTTCCACTCTTCCCACATGGCATTTGAAAATCCATCGTTTCCAAGGCACACCTTCACTCCTGCCCGCATCATCGCCTCGGGTTGAGACATACCCACCGCATTATTCATATTTGAACGGGGTTGATGGGTAACCCACGTCTTTGTTTGCGCAAGCAATTCCACTTCCCGAACATCAACATGCACAGCATGGACGGCAATCGTTTTCTCCCCCAAAATCCCATGCCGATAAAGTCTATCCACCACTCTTTCACCGCATTTTTGCAGACTATCATATTCATCCGCCGGATCTTCGGCAACGTGAATGTGAAATCCGATATCAGCCGGTGCAGCATCACGGCATTTTTGCAGCGTTTTTTCAGAAAGGGTTAAACTCGCATGCAACCCAAAAGTGGCCGCTAGTTTTCCGGGTGCCGGATTATTTCGTTTGATCAGTTCTATAAACCGGCTATTTTCTTGAATCCCCTCCTCTGCTCCTTGTTCGCCTTCCCTATCGGTCACCTCATAACACAACGATGCTCTCACGCCCGCCTGGGTTACCGCTTGGGCTATTTCATCGAGAGAACCGCTGATCGCCCTCGGCGAGGCATGATGATCAATCAAAGTGGTCGTGCCATGCTTAATTGCATCCACCAGACAAACCAGCGCTGAATAGCGAACATCCTCCAAACTGAGGGATTTATCCAGCGACCACCACAATTTTTCCAGAATTTCAGGAAAGTCCTTTGCAGGTGCACCGGGAATGCCCATTCCTCTCGCAAATGCGCCATAGAAATGAGTATGAGCGCAAATATTTCCCGGCATCACATATTGACCTGCGGCATCAATGATTTCTTCTGAGGGTTTTTCTTTTGTCAATTCATCGAATGAGCCAATTTTTGTGATTACACCATTCTCAATTAACAAAGCCCGATCCAGAAGAATCCGATTTGGTTCTTGCCAGGTAATTATTTTGCCGTTTTTGATAATCATATCAACCTCGCAGGATAATTAGAGGATGCAGAGTTAAGAAAAACCGAAAGGAATCCCTTTCGGTTCATCAATAAATCTGCCGGAAAAATTGCCGGGTGGTGTGTATGGTATGGAGAGAAAAATTTGAATGTATTTTCATAGGATCGGTGGAGGAAAGGGGGCGGCACTTTTCGACGGGCAGGCCTGAAATTACCCGACGCCAGTCAAGGAATTTCTTGAACTGACCACCGAACCTGTATATTTATTTTAGCAGAATTTCCCGCAGAGGCAACAATTCTTACTGAATGATGATTTTTGTCATATAATCAAACCAACTATTATCAGGAGAAGAAGAATGATGAGCAACCGTCAAAAAGCACTTGATTATGCCGTATCGAAGAAAGAGGCTTTTCTGGATCAATTAAAAACTTTTGTCAATATTCCTTCCATTTCGACCGACCCGGATAAAAAAGCTGCCATGCAGGCAGCCGCCGAATGGATCGCCAAAAAATTTACCGAGTTGGGATTGACCAATATACAGATCATCCCAACCGGCGGTCACCCTGTGGTATTCGGTGAATGCCGTTGCGCAGGTCATCAAAATGCCCCCACGGTTCTCATCTACGGGCATTACGATGTGCAACCCTCTGATCCAAATGATTTATGGACAACACCGCCTTTCGAAGCCACGGTTCGGGGTGAAAACCTGTACGGTCGTGGCGCTTCTGATATGAAAGGTCAGGTAACAGCCAGCATTTTTGCGGTTGAATCAATCTTAAAAAACGGCGAAATGCCGGTAAATATCAAGTTCATGATTGAAGGGGAAGAAGAAATCGGCTCGCCGCATTTGAACGCATTCATGGAGAGTCATAAAGATTTACTGGCTTGTGATGTGGCGCTTAATCCCGATTCCGGCATGATCGCTGCGGATTTACCTACCATTACCTACGCCTTGCGTGGTTTAGCCTATTTTGAAATTCGCGTGCATGGCCCGGCACACGACCTGCATTCCGGTTTATACGGTGGAGTTGTTCACAACCCCGCCCAGGTCCTTTGCGAATTGATTGCCGGTATGCACGATTCGGATGGCAAAATCACCTTGCCGGGCTTTTACGATAAGGTTCGCCCTCTCTCTTCGGAAGAACGAGAAGCCTTAGCCAGACTTCCGATGGATGAAGAATACTACAAACGGCAAACCGGCGTACCGGCGCTTTATGGTGAAAAGGGTTTCACACCGGTAGAACGAGTTGGCGCACGCCCCTCGCTGGATGTCAATGGCATTTATTCTGGTTTTATTGGGGAAGGTCAAAAAACCGTCATCCCATCATGGGCAATGGCAAAGGTTTCCATGCGGCTGGTGCCGGATCAAGACCCCGCCGCTGTTTTTGATCAGTTGAAACAATACCTTCTGGAAAAAGCACCCAAAACTGTCCGTTGGGAATTAATTCAAATGCCTTATGGTGCTGCCTCAATTTCGGATATTCATCATCCGGCTACGCGCGCTCTTGCACAAGCATTTTCATCGGTTTGGGGAAAGGAACCCCTGTATAAACGTGAAGGCGGCAGTATTCCGGTTGTGGGTAACATGCAGAAGATTTTAGGGGTTGAATCAGTCCTTACCGGCTTTGGCTTAGCGGATGATAATATTCACGCTCCGAATGAAAAATTGCATCTTCCCACATGGTACAAGGGTATCCAGGCTTTAATCCACTTCTTTTACAATTACGGACAGGAAAATTAAACCTTTTTGGATCAACGATGAGTACAGACAAACTGAAACTACCCTCCTATGGAGGTCAAGCGCTGATCGAAGGGGTTCTCATGCGCGGCAAGTATGCGTTAGCAGCCGCGATGCGCTCTCCAGAGGGAAAGATAATCATCGAAACGGAATCGCTGCAGGGAATTTACCAGTCCGCTTTGAGCCGCATTCCTTTCCTCAGAGGTTTGGTTCTTCTGTGGGATGCTTTGGGATTGGGAACTCGTTACCTGACACGCTCTGCCAATTTACAAAGCGGTGAAAATGAAAAAATTGAAGGAATTTCCCTTTATCTGACTCTCGCTGCATCCCTGGCCATAGCGATTGGCTTGTTCTTTCTTACACCTGCCGCCATTGGCAAAGGGATTCAGAGTCTTACCGGTATTTCTTCACTGGCGATGAACCTGATTGAAGGTTTGATTCGCCTTGCTGGGGTAGTTGCCTATATCTGGGCAATCGGAAGAATTCCGGATATCCAGCGTGTTTTTGCCTATCACGGTGCAGAACATAAAACCATCAATGCTTTTGAAGCAGGTGCAGATTTAACTCCGGAAATTGTAAAAAAATTTCCGCTGGAGCACCCTCGTTGTGGTACATCCTTCTTACTGACTCTGATAGTTCTTTCCGTTTTGGTTTTTTCTCTGGTAGGAAATTTGCCTTTCGGAGTTTTACTTCTCTCGCGGATTTTATTGATTCCCGTGTTGGCAATGCTGGCTTATGAATACATCCGCTTCACCGCCAGCCATCTTGATCACCCCTTGATCAGGTGGCTGATTCGTCCCAATTTAGCCCTTCAATCTCTCACCACTCGCGAACCAGACCTTTCCATCATTGAAGTTAGCATTGCTTCCTTCAATGCCATGCTGGAACTTGAAAGACAATTACAGGAAAAGGTTACACACCCAACACCTGAACCATTACCCGTCTCCGCCGCGGGCGAATATCAAAATCAACCAGAATAATCTGTTGCCAGGTTCCTAACGTCAATTGATTGTTTTGGACGGGCACGGTCACAGACGCCCCGAGCAATGCTGCTCGAATGTGACTGTGCCCGTTTCCATCCCCCCAGCGAGCATTATGAGCATAACTCTCGGTGGAAGGTACGAGTTTTTCAAAAATCCTTTTAAGGTCCTGAACACAACCCGATTCGTATTCAATTGTCGTCAAACCACTTGTGCTGGACGGGTTGAACAAAGAACAAATGCCCGTCTGGATACCCGAATCCTTCACTACTTCATGTACTTTTGTTGTGATATCAATCACATCCGTATTTCCTCTGGTTTTCACCTCTATTTCTGCTGTAAAAACATTCATGCCAGCCCTCCTTATCTGGAAGGATTTATTTCAAAACCAGTTATGGCTTGACCTGAAACCAATCCTCATTATACTGATAAATAAACAACCATACCTATCGCAGCAGAAATATGATAAAAAACATTTTTTTCATTACGGTGGGGATTCTCATTGGTTTGTTGGCAGCAGGTTTGATTCTTCTAATCACGACCCCTACCTCGAATACACCAATTTTAATCCTTCCCACTCCCACACAGTCCAGCCTGGTAATCCACATCAGCGGAAGCGTGCAAAATCCCGGAGTTTATCACCTGCCGCCCGGCAGCCGACTGGAGAATGCAATCACGGCAGCCGGCGGATTTACTGCAATAGCCGATCAGGAGCAGATAAATTTAGCCGGGCTGCTCATGGATGGACAGAAAATCCATATCCCCGCAAAGGGGGAAAATTTACCCGCCGCTGTTCCTACACCAACCTTAGAAACCGGACAATCATCTCCGACAATCTTTTCACCAATAGACATCAATTCCGCCACTCAACAGCAACTAGAATCTTTGCCCGGAATTGGTCCGACAAAAGCCGCGGAGATTATTTCCTATCGGCAAAAAAATGGGAGATTTGTTACAATTGAAGAAATTCTGAATGTACCCGGAATTGGACCTGTGTTGTTTGAGAAAATCCGGCCATATATAACAGTAACCAACTCACCATGAAGTACTAATGCAGGAAGCATGACTATGAGCGATCTAAAGAATCGGATTGAAAATGCCTTGAAAGAAGCCATGAAAACTGGTGATGAAACTCGTAAACGAGTTTTACGCCTGATTATCGCCAGCATAAAAAACGCGGAAATCGAGAAAGGCTCACCTTTGGATGAGGGTGGCATTTTAGCGGTTATCCAAAAGGAATTAAAAATTCGAAGTGAAGCCATTGAGGGAGCCGACAAAGCCAACCGCGATGATCTGAAACAAATGACACTGGCAGAAATCAAAATCCTCGAAGAATTTCTCCCCCAACCCCTTGGAGAAGAAGAATTGAAACGCCTCATTCAAACGGCCATTGAAGAAGTTCAGGCGAATAACATCACAGATACCGGCAAAGTGATGAAATTCCTTATGCCCAAAGTCCAAGGACGGGCTAGCGGCGAAATGGTCAGTCGGTTGGTACGGGAATTGCTGACAGCCAGAACATAAATGAAAGGCAAAGCGGCATGGTTTTTTGCAAGGAGAATTAACCGAAATCTTTTTCGGATATTTCTGTTATTGCTGACCAGTATCCTGGCGTGGGGTGCAATGGTATTGCCATTGGCTATTCGGCAGCCTGTTGCTCCCTTGCAGGTCGGTGATGTCGCTATACAAGATATTCAAGCCCCTTATGATTTATCTTATGTCAGCGAAGTACTGACCGAACAAGCCCGCGAGGAGGCACGCTCCCGGGTCGCGCCCGTTTATCTGCCTGCGGACCCTGCAATTGCGCGGCGGCAAATTGAAAAGCTCCGCCTTACCTTAAATTTCATTACCAACGTTCGTTTTGATACCTTCGCAACCCCCGAACAAAAAATTACCGATCTATCGAACATTCAAGACATCCGCCTTTCTGCTGAAATTGCCGAAGCAATTCTGGAATTAAGTGACAGCCGCTGGCAAACCATTCAACAGGAATCCCTCTCTGTTTTAGAGCAGGTCATGCGGCGAACAATTCGGGAAGATCAACTTGAGGATGCGCGCCGCAGTATTCCCACCCTGATCAGTTTCTCTCTTCCAGAGGATCAGGCAATTATCGTTACCGAACTCGTCACACCTTTTGTGGTACCCAACAGTCTGTTCAGCCCTGAGCAAACTGAACAGGCACGCGAAGAAGCAGCCAGAAAGATAGAGCCGATTGCAAAAACATATCTGGCCGGCGAAACAATCATCCGGCGGGGTCAAATCATAACCCCTTTGGCATGGGAAGCCCTTTCGGCTTATAACCTTATTCAGCCGAGTAATCAACAAGAAAATATACTGGCGGCATTTGCGCTGGTCGGTTTGATCGGTGTGTTCACCGGTCTTTATTTCAACCGCCGGAAAATGCCGCTTATTGAAAATTTAAAGGGCCTCGTCTTGCTTTCCATCACCTTTCTGGTCTTCCTTTACGGAGCCAAGATTGTTATCCCCAACCGTACGGTAATTCCTTATATCTACCCGGTTCCCGCTTTTGCACTTTCTTTAGCCAGCCTGTTTAGTTTAGAAGCCGGTCTCATCTTCCCGATGATTTTGAGCATCCTCGCCGCTTATGGCTTACCCAATAGTCTTGATTTAACCTTATATTACATTCTCACCAGTATGGTTGGCGTTCTCGTTATGGGCAAAGGCCGCAGAATCGCCAATTATTTCTGGGCAGGAATTGCCATTGGGCTGACGGGTACCGCTGTGATTTTGGCTTACCGGTTGCCGGATACCTTTACGGACCTCTTGGGTATTGCCACGCTGAGCGGCGTTTCTTTCCTGAATGGCTTAGCCTCCGCCAGCCTGACCTTGCTTTTCCAATTTCTATTTGCACAACTTCTGGGCATTACTACTGCATTGCAACTGATGGATTTGCTTCGTCCAGATCATCCTCTACTTCAACACATCCTGAGAACCATGCCCGGTTCCTATCAACACTCACTTCAAGTTTCCAATTTAGCTGAACAGGCTGCTGAGGCAATTGGCGCCGATGCCCTCCTGACCCGGGTGGGAGCAATTTATCACGATATTGGCAAATCACTCAATCCCTCATTTTTTATTGAAAATCAAATCGGTAATAAAATAGACGTTCATGATGATTTAGACCCTGAAGAAGCCGCACAAATTATCATCCGCCACATTACGGATGGGGTGGTTTTAGCGCAAAAATATCGCTTACCCAAACGAATTCAGGATTTTATCCTCGAACATCACGGCACATTAATCACTCGTTATCAATATTCACAAGCTCTCAAAGCAGCCGGGGGCGATCCATCAAAAGTTGATAAGGATAAATTCCGTTACCCCGGCCCGCCTCCACAGTCCCGGGAAACTGCCATTCTCATGCTGGCTGATGGAGTGGAAGCGCGAGCCCGTGCCGAACTGCCGAAAGATGATGAGGAATTGCGAAATATAATTCGCGGTGTAATAGAATTCTGTCAAAAGGAAGGGCAGCTGGATAATACCAACCTGACCCTTCGGGATCTCAACCTGATTACAGAATCTTTCATTAAAACCCTCCGCAACACCTATCATCCGCGGATAAAATATCCCGAAATCAAACCAACACTTCAAACGGAAAATGAAAGAAAAGAGTCAACAGGTTCTTCAATAAATGCCCCAACCATACCGGTCAAAGAGCATGATGATTAATATTCAAATCGAACCCTCATACAAAAGTGCAATACCGGAAGATTTCTTGCTCCGGGTAGGAAATGCAGTCTTATCGCTTGAAAAACCCGATACCGAAGTCGAAGTCACAATAGTTTTGACGGATGACAGCACGCTGCGGGCCTTAAATGCACAGCACCTTGGCATTGATGCTCCAACAGATGTTCTTTCGTTTCCCGCCGATGAATTTGACCCCGATCAACAATTACCTTACATTGGGGATGTAATCATCTCCGTCCCCCGCGCTGAAGAACAGGCCACAGCCGCCGGTTATCCTTTGGAAAACGAAATCTCTTTGCTGGTCGTTCACGGCATTTTGCACCTGCTGGGTTATGATCACGATACGGAAATCAACAAAACCACAATGTGGGAAAAGCAATCCAAAATTCTGGCAAAATTAGGAATCTACATTAATAAACTTCCCGAATAACGATGCTCAAATTTTTGATTGGACGAGGACCCGCTTTTAAAAACGCCTTTAACGGATTGAAGCACGTGCTTCTTTCCCAACACAATGCGCGCATTCACCTGTTAGCAACCATTCTGGTTGTTATTCTAGGAATATTACTGGAATTACAAAAAATTGATTGGGCTTTTATTACGATTGCCATTGGGTTAGTCTGGATCAGCGAAATCTTCAACACCTCCCTGGAGGCTCTGGTGGATCTAACCACGAATCAGTATCACCCCCTTGCCAGAATTGCCAAAGATACTGGAGCAGCGGCGGTATTGGTTGCCTCCTTTATTTCTTTAATTTTAGGATTGATGATATTTCTTCCACGCATACTGAACTGGCTGGCTCAACACAATCTTTTCGGTTTACAGGAGATTATTTAATGTCCCACTTTCGTTTTGGCACTGTTGGCTCGCCAATTTCTACACCCAAAAAACCAGGCGGAAGTGTTGGCGCCGTTCAACGAATTCACTCTTTGGGTTTATCCGCTTTCGAATTGGGCTGGGTACAATCCGTACGTGTTTCTGAAGAAACTTGCCTGCAAATTAAAAATACCGCCTCAGAATTGGATATTGCGATCAGTGTACATGCACCTTATTTTATCAACCTCAATGCAGATGCTGAGGAATGGCCAAAATCACGAAAGAGATTGATGGACGCCACTTACTATGGCTTTCTGGCAGGAGCGACCGATATAATCTTTCACCCCGGTTCGTATTTCAACCGGCCTCCCGAGGAAGTGATTGAAGTAGCAATTCAGCGTCTATCGGATTGCTTGATCGAATTGAAGGAAAACCATATCAATGTCACCTTAAGGCCTGAAACAATGGGTAAATCGGCCATGCTCGGCTCTCTGGAAGACACCTTGATGATGAGTGAACGCATTGAGAATGTAGAACCCTGCCTTGATTTTGCTCATCTTCATGCCCGTGCCGGCGATGGTTCGATGAACAGTCGGGAAGAATGGCTTACCGTTTTAAAAAAATATCAAAAAGCATTGGGAAAAGATTCTCTGAAAAGATTACATATCCATCTTTCCGGCATTGAATACGGGGCTAAAGGTGAAAAGAATCACCTCCCATTGCGCGAATCCGATTTTGCCCTGAAAGATTTGTTCCTCGTCCTGAAAGAACTGGATTGTTCAGGACGCATTTTATGCGAAAGTCCAATTTTGGAAGAAGACGCGCTTTACATGAAAGAAGTTTGGGAACAGCTATAGATACTCTTTCAAGTTGTGTTCCACTGCATAAGCAGCGGCTTCAGCGCGATTACTGACACCTAATTTTGATAAGATGCTGCTCACATAGTTCCGCACCGTTCCCTCCCCCAAGAACAGCACCTTGGCTATCTCGCGGTTCGTTTTTCCTTCAGAGACCAGCAGTAAAACATGTTTTTCTTGCTGACTGAGATTGGCAAATGCCGACGCCTCTTCTTCCTTAACCGCTCGTCTGACCTCTTGAAAAACACGCTGAGTTACAGCCGGGTCAAGTAATGCTTCACCCCGGCCAACGGCTTCGATGGCGCGAATCAAGTCCTCTCCACCAATTTGTTTTAAGACATAACCGGAAGCTCCAGCCCGAATTGCAGAGAATAACATCTCATCTTCAGCATATGAGGTCAACATAATCACTTTCGTGTCAGGATACTTTTGTGTAATTTCTTCACACGCTTCAATTCCAGAAGCCCCGGGCAATCGAATATCTAATAGAACCACATCGGGTCGCAAAAGGGCAACCTTCTCTAAAGCCTCCTTGGCTGTACCTGCTTCTCCCACGACCTCAAATTGAGGATGATGCTCCAGCAACGCCTTCAAACCAAGTCTTACTACCTCATGATCATCAACCAAAACAATCCGCTGTTTGCTCATAGAAGCCTCCACGCGAAAGTATAGTCAATTAATTCCTTCGTGGCAAGTAAAACAGGAATATTATTATTTTATTATTTCACATTCTTTCAAATCCCTCTCGATTACCTTTATAAGGTTTTTAATTTGGAATTCTCTTATGGATGTGGTAAACTAATGCAAGGGCGGAGAATAAAAAACGCTCGGCAAGCATTTTTCAGGGACAATCAATCATGAACTCAAGGCAAAACCGCACGATAATCTATATTGAAGATGATCAGGAAATGATTGACCTTGTGTCAATGATTTTAAGCCGACGCGGATACCACATCCAGGGTGCGCAGGGGGGAAAAATCGGACTGGAAATGATTAAAGAAACCCCTCCCGATTTAATCCTTTTAGACTTGATGATGCCCGATATGGACGGGTGGGAAGTTTATCATAAGCTGAAGTCCGATGAAAGAACAAAAAATATACCGGTGATCGTCATTACTGCAAAAGCGCAGGCAATTGACCGTGTTCTGGGATTGCATATCGCCCACGTAGATGATTACATCAGCAAACCCTTCCGCCCTCAGGAATTATTGGAAAGCATTGAAAAAGTGCTCACCAAAATCGAAGACAAAAATACCTGAACCACAAACCGTATAGAATGGCAAGATTGATTGAAATTCAAAATGTCACGGATGCCGCAAAACCGCCTGTAAAAGCCCGTTTGTGTGATACTTTTTTAACCAGATTTCGCGGATTAATGCTTCAAAAAAGCATTCAAGAAGATCAAGGCATACTGATTGACGAAAAATCCGATAGCATCATTAACAGCGCTATTCATATGTTCTTTATGCGCTTTCCCATCGCGGTGATATGGATAAATTCCAGCCATGAAATTGTGGATACCAAAATTGCCCGACCCTGGATTCCATACCTGGCTCCTGCAAAACCCGCCCGTTATATTCTGGAAACTCACCCCTCTCGCCTTCTCGACTACAAAGCCGGTGATCGAGTAAAATTAATTCATGTATAGATGGCAGCGCGTCATTTCTCTAAAACTGGTCTTATTTTTAATCTGGTTTCCGTTCAGATCGGTTTTCGCTCAATCTTCGGTTGAGTTACCGGTATATATCGTTCAATCCGGTGACACCATCAACACCATTGCCAGCCGATTTGGTATTTCCGCACAGGATCTGATCGCAGTCAATCAAATCGCCAATCCCGACCTTTTGACCATAGGCACTCCTTTGAAGATACCGGGTTATGAAGGGATTACAGGCACTCTCACGCTGACGGTTGCGCCATTGGGGGCAAATTTAAGTTCCATCAGCAAGCAATTTCAAGTAGAAAAAAATACCATCATACGCCTGAATCAGCTGACCAGCCCCGCTCAAATTTATGTTGGTTCCACTCTCATCCTCCCTCAACAAGACCAATCCATTGAGCAAACTGCTCTTAAAACAATGGGCAGGGGTGAAACGATACTTGAAACTGCTGCTTCATTTTCCGAAAACCCCTGGAAATTAATAATATTGAATCAAAAAGAAAGTTCTGCCAGATTTCTTGAGGGTGAAATTATCTTTGGCAGTAAGCCGGCATCCCCCAAGGGAGTATTTGGCTCACCTTTAATTACTGATATTGAGTTATCCCCCCTTCCACTTCGACAGGGTAAAACGCATATATTGCGAATAATTACTGCCGAACCGGCAAACCTTTCCGGTACTCTTAATAATATTCCGTTGAATTTCTTTCAGGAATCAGAAAATCAATATGTAGCCATTCAGGGTATTCATGCCATGGCGCAGCCCGGTCTGGCATATCTTACTATTCAGGCTCAATCTCCCAATTTTCCCCCTTTCAATTTCGAACAACCAATCTTGCTGGAATCCGGTTATTACCCGCAGGATGCTCCCCTGACGGTTGATCCTTCAACTTTAGACCCTTCCATTACTAAAGCAGAAGATGAAATCATCCGCACCGTTACCCAATCGGCAACTCCAACCCGCTATTGGACAGAAAAATTTCGCGTACCGGTGGATGAGCCATGCATACGATCGTGGTTCGGTAGTCGTCGCTCCTATAATAACAGCCCATACATTTACTTTCATACCGGCGTAGATTATGGAGTTTGCGCCAATAATCTCAACATTTACTCACCCGCACCCGGCACAGTTGTTTATGTTGGTGAACTAACTGTGAGAGGTCTATCCACCATCATAGATCATGGCTGGGGTGTTTATAGCGGCTTCTGGCATCAGAGCAGCACTAAGGTAAATGTTGGCGATTTTGTTGAAACCGGTCAAATCATTGGGGAAATCGGTGGAACAGGACGGGCAACCGGTCCTCACCTCCACTGGGAAGTATGGGCAAATGGTGTACAGGTAGAACCACTCGATTGGTTGGAAAATACTTACCCATAAATAATTATCGGTTTCTAACGATAAATAAGGTATAATAATTGCTATAAAGCAATTATGAAAACATTTTAATCATTTTTGAGTTTCAGGAACATGCCCGTTACGATTGAAAAATTACACGAAACATATTGGGAAAATTTGGAAATTCAAGAAGAAGACCTCGAATTTCTTTACAATTATCTTCTGGAAATAGAAACCCCGCTCACAGCGAAAGAATTAGCCAATGTTCTGATTCGCGAAAGGCTTCGAAAAGAAACAGAACGCCTGCAAAATCTCCGGACGGCAGCAGGTCAAATATACCAGCCGAAGAACACCCATAAAATTGGCGACCATCTTCAATTTCCCGCCTTGAATTGGGCAAAAGGAACCGTTGTTTCCGTGCGGCCAGCATTTAACCCCGATCTTCCCCCGTTTGAAGTCATTAAAGTTGAAATGGAAGACGGTCAATTTAAAGAATTTGCAGCCGCCTTATCAGATCATATTCTCAATAAACCGATTCAGCATTCTGATAATCAGTTAGAAGTAGATGCCGAAAAAACCATCCAGAAATACTCTTCCAGAGTAGCCGAATTAATCACTGCTACATTTGAGAAAAACCCAGAATTGGTGCAAATAGCCGGGGCATGGTTTCCGCGTTCACTTCTGGTAGATGTAAATATCGGCCATCTCAATCTGGCTGAAGCCTTGTTAGAAATGTCCGGCGGCGGACCTTTGCCCACCGAAGTCATATTGGATCAGATTGAATTACCCACCGATGTCAATCGAAAATTAACCGAATTCTCGATGAATCTGGCTCTTCAAGAAGATGAACGGTTTGACGAAGTGGGTCCCGCTGGTAAAACATTGTGGTTTTTGCGGCGGCTTGAACCAGAGGGAGTGCAAAACACACCGCTCTATTTACGTTACCAGCCCCATCCAGTAGATACCAGCATTGCGCGTGCAGAAATTGAAATGCTCAATCGGTTGGTCTTTGATGAGCTTGAACCAGAAGGAGATTTACCCCGCAAAGCCGAAGAAATCGAAGTCAGTCTGATCTTTCCACACTGGTGTGCAGGGACAATTCCCCTTTCAAATAGTATTGCCCGCCTATTTCCAACGGCTTATGAAGCTCCGCGGGTGCGCTTTCTTTTTGTGGATGAAGAAACGGGCGAAGAATTCCCCGGCTGGGTTGTGAGGCCTAACAGGTATGTATTTGGCATAAGAGAGTGGTTGGAAAAAAAGGAATTAATCCCCGGCTCATTGTTTGTTATTAAACAGGGTAAAGAACCCGGAAAAGTTCTGGTTCGGGCTTTAAAGAAAAAATCCACCAAAGAATGGTTACGCACTGTATTGGTGGGAACCGATGGGGGAATTGTCTTAACCATGCTTAAACAGCAGGTAAGCAACGAATATGATGAACGCATGGCCATTGCTATTCCTGATATTGATGCTCTCACCAAACTCTGGGAAAGCGGCAGCCGGCAAAAAACCCCTCTGGAAAAAGTGGTTTTGATGATGATGCGTGAACTGGTTAAGTTATCTCCTCAGAGCCACGTCCATGCACAGGAATTATACGCTGCTGTAAATCTGATCAGGCGATGCCCGCCCGGTATGTTGGTTTCGATATTGGCACAACAACCCAATGTCATTCACCTCGGAGATTTATATTACCGCTTGAATGATCTTGAGTCAGAGGTTTGATCACATGAGCGATTCAACCCGCTTTAGCCTCATAAAACCAACTTTACATACCCCTTTTCACATAGACTTTGAATGGTGGAAGAGCCATGATCAAAACTGGCGGGTTTTCCTTCACTCCTTTTTGTGCCCCGAACATCAGGCTGCATTTGAAAATATGGGCAATGGGGTGTTGATTGATTGGGTTGATCCTCAAACTGCAGAAGTCACACAGGTAGATGGTTTGCAACAAACACTGATGGTTCATTGTGCAAAACAACCGGGGTTTTTATCTCAAACCACTTCCTTAGTCAATGCAGTTTTTCGGGTTTTTCTTTCCAATGGCAATAAACCGCTCTCCCCTTTGGAACTGGCCGAAATCATCGGAAAACCTGCGGAAAAAATTTTACAAACCTTTTCGGGGCCTACTGTATATCAAGGAATTCGCCCTGTCCTAAAGGGATAAAGTACTACATTGGTAAGGTTATATTTAGAAGTTTATCATGCCTGTGCTATAATTGACTTTGAAAATTTTAGTGCAGGTGCTCTTTCAGTATTTACTGCCCCTGTAGCTCAATGGACAGAGCACCGGACTTCTAATCCGTTGGTTGTGAGTTCGAGTCTCACCAGGGGCGCTGGTTTTTCGCCACTGGAGGTTAAAGAATGGTGTTTCCGGAAAGAAATGGAATAATAACCTTTGCCGGTAAGGATGTTACCGTCATTGGGAAAGATATACAGGTGGGAGAAATTGCCCCAGAATTTGAGGTACAGCAGCAAGACTGGTCAACTATCTCTGCGCTGGAGGCAACGAAAGGCAAAGTTCGGATAATCGCCGCCGTACCCTCTCTAGAAACTTCGGTTTGTGACCGCGAAACAAAACGGTTCAATCAGGAAGCAGCCAGTTTAAGCAAGGATATCGCCATTTTGGTCATCAGTACCGATTTGCCATATACGCAAAAACGCTGGTGCGGAGCAGCGGGAGTCGATCAGGTAATGGTGCTTTCCGATCACATGGACGTAGACTTTGGAAAAAAGTATGGTGTATTGATTAAAGAATTACGAATTTTGCGGCGGGCAATCTTCGTGGTAGATCGGAATAACCACGTCACATATGCGGATTACATGCCAACCATAGGAGCAGAACCGGATTACGATGCGGTCATTGAGGCGGCAAAACAGGCGTTGTAGTTTTTACGTCCTGAATTTTTGGAGGTACGATGGTTACAATTTATTTCAAGTCCAAAAAATCCCATTCAACATTTACTGGTTTGGATGAGATAACTTCCTCGTTTCCCATGAATAACTGGGCCAACAATCACCCTCACAAGTGGCAGCCGCCAACCGATATTTACGAAACCGAAGATAAAATCATCATACTGATGGAAATAGCCGGAATCAAAGAAGACGACCTCAACGTTTTGCTCCATCAAAATACCCTTGTGGTGCAGGGAGTGCGTCGCTTTTCTTACGAATCCCCTAAAGCCATCCATCAAATGGAAATCCCCTATGGAGAATTTAGCGTAGAATTACACCTCAACATACCCGTCGATGACTCTAAAATCGAAGCAATTTATGAGCAAGGGCTTTTAAAAATAGAAATTCCCAAAACCCGGCCCAAACAAATCCACATCAACAAGGATTAATTCATCTCTATGCCAGCATCAAGATGGAACATTGATTTGAACCAGTTTTATTTTCAATACGACACAGAGGAAGAGGGGTATGAAGAAATTTTCCTGAGTTCAAATGGGGGGGAAGAAGAGATATTTGTGGAAGAGCCTCTCAATAAGCCATCAGAAACCTCCCAACCCGAAGAAGTCATCAAACTACCCGAAATTCTACCCATCCTCCCTCTCCGCGGGTTGGTAGTTTATCCACAGACCGGTGTACCGTTGACCATCGGACAGCCACGATCAATCCGATTGGTGGATGATATTGTCACCGGCGACCGAATTATGGGGTTGGTTGCCTCAAAGCATCCTGAAATTGAAAGTCCCAACCCCGAACACCTGTATCAGGTGGGTACTGCCGGCTTGATCCATCGAATGTTCCGTGCGCCTGACGGAACGATTCGCTTACTGGTTCAAGGGCTATTCCGTTTCCGAATCATTGAATTCGTTGCTACTGAACCCTATCTTAAAGCTCGCATTGAGGTAATCCCGGAAAAACAGGAAACCGGTTTGGAAATTGAGGCCCTTGCTCGAAATGTTCGCGACCAGTTCGCGCACATCGCCGAGATGATTCCCTCAATGCCCCGCGAATTGGTGGCTACAGTAACATCAATCACTGATCCCCTTCAGACAGTTTACACAATCGCCAACCTTCAAAGGATGGATATTGAAGATGCTCAGGAGATTCTTGAGCTCGATTCAATCACTGAAAAACTTCACAAATTGGTCGCTCTGCTGACCCGTGAAAGTGAAGTTTTAGAGCTGAGTCAGAAAATTCAAAAAGAGGCTCGCTCAGAAATTGATAAAGTTCAACGGGAATACTTCCTGAGAGAACAGTTAAAGGCTATTCAACGCGAACTGGGCGAGACGGACGAGCAGGCAGCAGATGTAGAAGAATTCCGCAAGAAAATTGAGGAAGCCGGCATGTCGGAGGAAGCGCGAAAACTGGCTCTCCGAGAGTTAGATCGTTTATCGCGTCTACCAACCGCTGCAGCAGAATATGGGGTTATTCGGACATTCCTTGACTGGCTGGTCTCTTTACCCTGGTCAAAAACGACACCGGATAATCTGGATATCGCCCATGCACGCGAAGTACTCGATCAAGATCATTATGGACTCGAGGATGTCAAAGAACGAATCCTCGAATATCTGGCTATACGAAAATTACGCGTGGATCGTTCCGCTGAATTCTCTCAAGAAATTGTAACGGATGTGATTCGCCGACAACGCGAAGGCGTAATCCTTTGTTTTATCGGTCCCCCCGGTGTCGGCAAGACTTCTCTCGGCCAATCCATCAGCCGGGCGATGGGACGCAAATTTGTCCGCATTTCCTTAGGTGGTGTTCGCGACGAGGCTGAAATCCGCGGACACCGCCGCACCTATATTGGTGCTATGCCTGGCCGGATTATACAAGCCTTGCGCCGTGTGGAATCCCGAAACCCCGTCTTTATGCTGGATGAAATTGACAAATTGAGTTACGATTTTCGTGGCGATCCTGCATCTGCTTTATTGGAAGTTCTGGACCCTGAACAAAATCAGGAATTCCGCGACAATTATATCGAGGTTGCATTTGATCTTTCGCAGGTAATGTTCATCACCACAGCCAATCAAATGGAGACCATTCCTGGCCCACTGCTTGATCGAATGGAAATTATCCAGCTTTCCGGCTATACCGACAGTGAAAAATTTGAAATTGCAAAGCGGTACCTGATTCCACGGCAATTGAAAGAAAACAGTCTCAGATCCGAAGAAATCGAATTCACAAATCAAGCGCTTCACACAATTATCCGCCATTACACTCGTGAAGCAGGTGTGCGAAATCTCGAGCGAGAAATTGGAGCAATTTGTCGAAAGGTCGCCACTAAGATAACCGAAGGAAAAATTGCCTGCCAAGTTGTGGATGAAAACACGGTTCGTGAATTATTGGGGAGACCAAAATATCTGGGAACAGAGGAAATTCAACGCAGGACCGAAACTCCCGGTGTTGCAACCGGTTTAGCCTGGACACCGGTTGGAGGTGATATTTTATTCATTGAAGCCACAATCATGCCCGGCAACAAGGGATTCATTACTACTGGATCGGTCGGAAAGGTTATGCAGGAGTCGGCGCAGGCAGCTCTATCTTATGTACGGTCCAGAGCATCTCAACTAAATATAGACCCAACCATTTTTGAAAAATCAGATATCCACCTCCATATACCAGCAGGCGCACAGCCAAAGGATGGACCATCGGCCGGCGTAGCCATTGCAACTGCTCTTGTTTCTCTGCTTACCGGAAAGCTGGTTCGTTCTGATGTGGGTTTAACCGGCGAGATCACTTTGCGTGGCCAGGTACTACCCGTTGGTGGAATTAAAGAGAAAGTACTGGCCGCTCACCGCGCCGGCTTGAAAACGGTTATATTACCCAAAGATAATGAAGCGGATTTAGAAGATTTGCCTGAAGAAGTCCACAAATCCATTAATTTCATTCTCGTCGAAAGCGTGGATGAAGTCCTCGAACATGCGCTGGAAGAAAAAGTTAACCAACCCATTCAAGCCTGAACCAAAAAGGCGGCCTTATGAAAAAAGTACTCATCATTGAAGACGATATTTCAATGCGGTCACTGTTGAAAACACTTCTAGAAATAGAAAATTTTCAGGTTTCGGTTGTTGATGTAAAAAATGACCTAGATTTTATTGCTGAAATTCAAAAGAACGATCCGGATGTCATTCTCATGGATGTTAACCTCAAAAACATCAACGGTATGGCAATTTTACGGGACATTCGTCAGTACGGCTCGTCCCGAAAACATTATAAAGTCATCATGACCTCCGGCGAAGATCGAAAACAAGAATGCCTGATGGCCGGGGCAGATGATTTCTTGCTAAAACCCTACATGCCGGCAGATCTGATTCAGAAACTAAAAACATAAAATTCTCACCTCATTCAGGAGTACGTGTTTGGCAAAAAAACAATCTCTCACAAATTTTAAGTGGTACACCATTGACTTGCATATCCACACCCCCGCTTCCAGCGATTATCAACAACCGGAAGTAACCTTTTTAGATATTTTGCAAAAAGCCGAAGCCCGCGGGCTGGATATGATCGCAATTACCGACCACAACACCGTCGCCGGCTACCGGAAAATGGTGGAAGAAATTCGCTCTCTCGAATTTCTTCATCAATTGGGCAGATTGCTACCCTCGGAAAAGCAGCGTTTAGATGAATATCACCGCTTACTGGCAAAAATCCAGGTTCTGCCCGGTTTTGAATTTACCGCCACCTTCGGATTTCATATTCTTTGTATATTTCCTCCCCATAAAACAGTTCGGGAAATGGAACATCTCCTCCTTTCATTGAACATACCTCCCGATCAGATTGATGAAGGCTCACAAACGGTTGGAGCAACCGAAGATGTTCTCACCGTTTATCGAGTGATCAACGAAAACGGCGGTTTGGTAATCGCTGCCCATGCAAACTCCAGCAATGGCGTGGCAATGCGGGGCTTTAATTTTGGCGGACAGACAAAAATTGCATTCACACAGGATCCCAATCTGCACGCGCTCGAAGTAACGGATCTGGAACAAAAAGGCCCACGCACAACCGCCGCCTTTTTCAACGGCACCAAACCGGAATATCCTCGCCGGATGCATTGTATTCAAGGTTCGGACGCACACCGCCTTACCACTGACCCCTTGCGAAAGAAAAACTTTGGGGTGGGAGAGCGGGCAACGGATGTTCTGCTTCCGGAGTGTACATTTGATGCACTGTTGGAGCTGTTCAAAAGTAACGATTTTTCACGAACACGCCCCCACCGCCACAAAGAAGAGCCGCTTTTTGATTTTGTCCAAACCGCACAGGAAGAAGGCCCCAATATCATTCAGGATTTTCACGAGAGCATGACGGTGCGGGGAGGAAAATTATATGCCATTCTGGCAGATGTATGCGCTTTTGCCAATACCAATGGCGGAACGCTTTACATTGGAATCACTTCCGACCCCAAAAAGATGCCTGCGGGGATTCAGGATGTAGAACAAAGTATTCACATTCTTGAAAAAGAAATTAATAACCGCATCAGCCCTCCCTTGCACTGCACCATTGACGCGCTTGATTACAAAGGTAAAAAAATCATCCGTATCTTAATTCCGCGCGGAGATGAACCGCCTTATGCGGTGGATGATAACAAAATCTACATTCGGGATGAAGCCGAAACCGGCCTGGCAGTTAGAGACGAAATCGTTAACCTGGTACTACGGAACAAAAATCCTCAAACTCTGTCACCTTCTGAGGAAACCAAATTCTCATCCGAAGCGGATATTTTCCCTGTTGAGCAATCCACTCCGCAATTTGACGAACCACGAACTGGCGTTGAGGTCCTGCCGCCTGAAGAAAGACAGGGGAAGATTTATTTCACAATGCGTGATTTGAGAAATGGTAATGTTGTCAAGAATGTAACGCGCGCTTCAGCACGAAAGTTGTGGCACTATGCCATTGATCAATACTCAGAAATTTTAAAATCCTTCGACCCGAATAAAATTAAATGGGTCGAAGATTATGGGCTTTTAAGAAAACACAAACAGGGGAATGTCAACCGCTTCGACTTGATTTTACGCACCCCAAATGGCTATCGTTACTTTTTCGGCGTCACTGAAGATGGTATTCATGGGAAGTGGCGGAAAGTTACGGGAGTAGATGACGGGGAAAAATGATTCGAGTAGGGATTATTACCATCTCAGATCGAAGCGCGCGCGGTGAACGTGACGACCTATCAGGTCCGGCACTTAGTCAGCGAATGCAGGAAGCCGGTTACCTGGTTAGTTCGACAATAATTATTCCCGATGATTTCGAGCAAATCAAGAAAACCCTTAGCGACTTATGTGATGAGGGCAAGGTGGATGTGATCCTGACTACTGGAGGCACAGGTTTTGCTCCCAGAGATGTTACACCCGAAGCGACTCTTGCCGTTATTGAAAAAATCGCGCCCGGCATTGCTGAGGCAATGCGATTACATAGTTTAAAGATCACCCCGCACGCTATGCTCTCCCGTCAACAGGCAGGGATCAGAAAGAATACCCTGATTATAAACCTGCCCGGCAGTCCCAAAGGGGCAATTGAAAATTTAGAAGTTGTTCTACCCGTCCTGCCTCATGCAATTGAACTCATCCAGAACAGCCCAACAGCCGAAAAAGGACATCACAAAACTACATAATATAATCAGGAGGTTTAAAATGGCAGAACATTCAACCGAGTTGCGTAATGGTCGCAAACGAACCACCGTAAAACTCAAATGCGGCGAAACGGTTAAATTATGCCGTTGTTTCCAGTCGAAGGAATTTCCGTTTTGTGATGAAACCCATAAAACGCTCGATTCCGATGCAGGACCGGTCATTGTGCAGGTTTTGAAGCAAGAAGATTCTCAGTAAAAATTATTTGATTTACTCTTCTTCCAGAGCTGTTTTAAGATTATCGCCATTGTGAATTAGGCGAACGGGTATTTTATACGCCTTCAACTTTTCCAGCACACTACAATCTTTGGTGGGGGCTCCAAAAGTACCCCTCTCCATAGCCACAATTACTGGTCTTAAATCTTTACGTAACAACATCTCGATTGCCAGTTCAAGTTCTTCGGAACACGCCGCCGTTACCAAAACCACCGTGCTCCCTTTTGGGATTTGATTGGCCTGCCCTTCAATCAAACCCGGCAGAGAAACCCCTCCCTCCGCGTTGAGAAAGGCAAGGGTTTCCAGCAATTTTCCCATTTGGCGTATGCCTTTCTCGGCTGGTAAAACGCTCATGGTTTGAGCAGCACACATAAAGCCAACTGATCGTCCCTGACGCAAAAAATAATCGGCAATGGATGCAACGCAGGAAATTCCATATTCAAATGTATGCGGTGGAAGAGGGACCATTAATTTTTGTGGAATAAGCCAAAAGTGGTTTTCCTTACCAATCCTTTGGACATCTTCACTCCCGTAATGCATCCCCGCTTGTGCATCCAACACAAGCCAGACATCAGCCTGAGGGTCTTGCTCAAATTCTTTTACCATCAGGCGATCTTTTCGGGCAGTAGTTTTCCAATGTATTCGATTGAGCGGATCTCCCGGTGCATACTCTCTTACGCCGGCGGCATAAGGGGTTACTTCGAGGCTTTTACGCCTCAGCGCTCTGCCGCCGGGTAATTCACCACCCGGTTCAGGAAATTTTTGTAGCCCCACCATGTAAGGAAAAACCAGCAGAGTCTTTTCCGCGGGTATAATTTTGCTCACCGAAAAAAAGCCAAAAGGATCCCCGGAAATTAATACTGTTGGTCCAAGCAAGAATGCGCCTCGTTTTACGAGCAGCGTTCGGGAAAAATAGGAACGTGTCTGATGAGCACCAATACCCGAAATCACCCTTGATCCTTGCTTATCCGGTAAAGAGGAAAGGTCCTTCACCTCGAGCCATAACCTTCCATACCAGGACTCATTCAGAATCTCAAACCTCTCTTCAAAAATTTGCCCTACGGGTAATCTCAAGACTCTGGCGCTGCGTTGAACGGTCAGCCCGCGCAATGATAGAATCGCCCAAAGGAATGCAACCAGCAATAATGCGAAAAGCAAGTAGATAATGCGATAATACACATAAACTGTTGGCTGCTGGGTTAAATACGCTCCAGCAAACGAGGCTGCAAGCAATATCAGAAATACAAAAAACGGAGGGCGGATTTTCATGCCTTGGAGGGCTGAAATGCCAGATCACCACCCGGAACGGGCACCAGAGTTATCAACTCATGCACAATTTGATCGGCAGTCAGGTTTCTAAGCCTCGCCGAGGGTTGAACAACCATACGATGAGAAAGTATGTTTTCAGCCAGAACCTTAATATCATCCGGCAGGACATAATCCCTGCCATGGATAGCAGCCCTGGCCTGGCCGGCGCGAAACAACCCAAGGCTGCCTCTTGGACTCGATCCAAGATACACCTCATCATTTTCACGGGTAGCACGGGTTAATTCGACAATATATTGCCGCAACGACTGCGAAACGTACACCGTCCGAATGATTTGTTGAACTTCCAGTAGTTCATCCACTTCTACAACCGGCTCTAAATCCTCAATGGGATGTCTCAACTGCTGTAATTCTAAAATTTTCATTTCATCACGAAGTGAGGGATATCCGATCTTTATCCTCATCAAAAAGCGATCCAACTGAGCCTCAGGTAAAGGGAAAGTACCTTCGTACTCGATGGGATTTTGAGTAGCCAGAACCAAAAACGGATTTGGGAGTGGATAAGTCACCCCATCCACGGTTACTTGACGTTCTTCCATCGCTTCCAGCAACGCGGATTGTGTCTTGGGGGTCGCCCGGTTGATCTCATCAGCCAGAACAATTTGTGCCATGATCGGACCGGGACGGAATTCAAATTCTCTGGTCACTTGATTGAAGATTGAAACTCCGGTTACATCACTGGGCAACATATCTGGCGTAAACTGGATTCGGCTGAATTTGACACCCAATGATTTTGCCAGACTGCGCGCCAGAATCGTTTTCCCAACGCCCGGAACATCATCAATCAAGAGATGACCCTGACATAAAAGACTGATAATTACAAGTTCTAACGTGTGAGTTTTTCCAACGATCACCTTTTCCAGATTTTCCAGCACCCGTCTGGAAAAAGATTGAACTTTTTCAATGGAATGATTCATCCGTGACTCCTTTTACAAGCTCTTTTTTGTTGAAAGTTGGTCAGCAGATAGGATAGGAGCGAAACAAGAAAAGCGCCAACACTTAACCATGATAAATAAGGAAAACCGGTTGGTTGATAGTATATAATCACCGAATGTTGACCGGCAGGAACACAAACCCCTTTGAATAGATAATCCACTTGCTGAACCTTAACCCTTTGTCCATCTATCATCGCTTTCCAACCCGGATACCACGTATCCGCCACGCGTAGCCAGCCGGTAGATGGAGTATCTACATCAATCTCAAGCAAATCAACCTCATCGCGGTGTACCTCTAAAATTGCATTATCTTTCTCATTAAGAGGAGACATATTACATTGACTTTCAGCCTCAACTATTATACACTCCCCCTCCGTTGAATTACTCATCTCTTGTAGAATCTCTGAAGGGTGTGGTTCTTTTTCTGCTGGTAAAACCTTCTGGCAGCCTCTCCAGCCAATTCTGGCTTCTGCATCTAGCGGGTGGAGTTTCCAGTCATTCTCTCTCTCATTCTCCAACAAGATCACACCGCTAACGCCCATATTTCTCAATTGAAATTCAGCAAGTTCTGGAGCAATTTCATCCAGCCACCTCATCCAGCGGTCATATCTGGCAGGCACCAATGGGTCGAAATTATTGACCATTGCTTCGCCGATCAATAAATTCAAATCTGGAAGTGGAAGGCTGTACATTTCTGTCAAATTTTTATTAAAGTGAAAATCATTAAAGGATAAAAATTTTCCGAATTTCAAACGATCTTCTATGGATACAGGTATATAAATACGAGATTTTGGGTTCAAAATAACATTTGGTGCCTCCTTTTTATTAAAAAAAGCAGCATGAACGTAGGGGTTGGTGAATGCGTTTGCAAACCACAAATCCAGAAGAATAAAAACGACAGAAAGCACCTTCCAAATTGAAAATTTTTCATGTGCTGAATTCAATTCGTTCGGGGTTTTCAAACCAATCAGCGCGCCGACAGAAATCAAAACCCCTAAAATCAAAAAAGAGCGAATAAAAGTCGGTTCAATTTGAGGTAGAAAGTATTTTGCAGCCAATGTTCCTGCAAAGATCGAAAGTCCTCCAACGCTAATTAACCTCAAATTTCTTCGCATAACTTCGGAGGGAGATCTCCAATAAGAAATCTCCACGCCGGCAAGAAGAGACAAAGAAAAGACAACCAGAAACATCCAGCGGGTGGGGGCTTGAAACATATCAAATGTTGGAACATTGCGATATAACCAGGGAAAAACCGGTGTGTTTTTCCCCAAACTCAGTGAAATTGAAAGCCCAATGATCACCCATAAGAAAATGATCAGGGAACGATGAGAATTACCCTCGCCCTCACCTTTCGAGAGAAAAACTCGTCGAAGAGAAATAAATGCCAGCACAAATGGCACAAATCCGATGTATAAAGCATCCTCCCAATAAGCACCATAGCCCCAATAATTACCCAAACCGGGGTTTCCAAACAAATCTGGCAGTAAAAAACCTGACAAACGCCACGGCCAGAGTGAATAATTGAGGGCAAATTCAAAATCCACCGCATTGGAACGCTGAGATTGCTGCAAGTACTCAAAGGTTGGCAGTAATTGAACAGCCGCCATCATTACGGCAAAAAGGAACCCACCACTAAGATAAAGGATTGAACGGAAAATCGCCCGCCGGTTGCGCAATGATGCAAGGTGTAAGAGGATCCAAAATCCCACAAACACGAGCGAGTACCAGGTTAATTGAGCATGACCGGCCAGGAATTGGTTGGCAGCAATTAACGCCAGCGCTGCCGCCCCTTTCATCCCCTCGAATCTGGTATTCGATCGAATTAATCGCTCAACCGCCCATACCAGCCAGGGAAGCCATACCCCTGCCCAAATCATGCTGAAAAAGGAAGCCCTTGCCACAAAATAACTGCTAAAACTGAATGCTAAACCCGCGACCAGTTGCCCTCTTGCTGGAACTCCCAGCTGCTTTAAAAGCATGGCGGTGCCGATTCCCGCAATTCCGAGGTGAACTGGAACCAGCAAGGTGTACCCCCATGCCAGCGCCGGTACCCCTCCGAAATGATAAAAAGGATAAAGAATAAATGATATGGGATAAAGAAATGCAGACTGGTAATTGGCAAATAGCGGCGCGCCCATGCCGTTGAGGGGATTCCAGAACGGAAAATTTCCCTGCTCCATTAAAGCAAAACCATAGGCACGCCACGGGATAAACTGCAACATCGCAGTACCCCAATAAAGAACTTTCCCCTGCAACAAAGGTAGCAGGAAAAGCGTAAAAGGCGCAAAGAATAAAAGCCAGTTCACAACCACTTAATTATTTAACAAACTATGTGCTTTTTGCCGGTCTTTATTAATTTATATCCTAAACCCACACTTTGCCGATAGATTGCTGAAAATCCAGCCTAACCTGATTTATTTACCTCCTAACGATTACACTTGTTCACCAACTTTGGCGATAACAGGTTGCAATATCTCAAGATACCCAAAGTATATAGAGAAAACGGAATAATTGCCAGAAATCTTAACCCGCTCAATCCAAAATTAGATAACAATACAAAGGTGGCGTTCGAAAACAAGGGTATTATTCCGAGAGGAAAGGCAAACCAGACCAGCAAATCATGAGGTTGAAAATAAGGGACGACAAGGGGTGTTGCAAAAAACACAAGTGCAAGTCGTTCCACTTTCTTAATGGGTAGCAGAAACGGCACAGCCCACAATAACAGACTAATCGGGCCGATATACCGCCACAAGGATATGCTTGCCTGATCATTGGGAGGGCTGGCATAGAATCGCTGGATAAATCCAACCGCCCATTCCGGATATATTAAAATAAACGAAAAAACTATACATGAAAATACAACCAAAGACCTTAAGTAAATGCGTTTTGAATTGCCTGCAAGATAACTGAATATCAGAACCAGGGGGACACCCCAAATATATTTCGAAGAAACAATACAGGCCGAGACACCAATCAAAAACCAGTTATTCAATGATAACGCAATCCAATAAGCAGCCAATCCTCCAGCGAGGACACCTGAAATTTGTCCGTAAAAGATCACAAAAAATAAAGATGCGGTAAGCCACGACCAGATTGGTCCGCCGAAAGTACGCCATGCAAACCAGAAACCCAATATATTGAGAGTGCCCCAAATCAGCCAGGCATATCGGAGTGGTAATTTTTCAAGCAAAGCAAGTAAAGGAACCCAAACAGGGAGATAGAAAAATTGCTCAAAATTTCGATGGGGAGCATTTAAATAATTTACTAAATCTACCGGATAAATCGAATCATTTTGAAAGAGACATAATAATCCAAGAAAAGAAAAAACCAGCAGTAAAATGAGCCATTCGACCCGCTCAACTTTCCTACCCAATCTTTTCTTGATGGTCTGGAAATCCAATTGGTGAAAGGGATTAAGTTCACCCGGTTTCATGTTTCTTTCCCTACCGAGCATTTTTATGTTGCAGGGCCACAATTAAACCCACCAGCATCCACGAAATCACACTGAGTATGCTTCCCCAGCTCACAAGCCGGGGGTGGAATTCCAACATCAGGATGTGCTGACCGTTGCTCACCGTTTCAAATACCGGGAACAAATCATAAACCGTTGAAATTGAGAAAATTTCACCATCCAGGTAAGCAACCCAACCCGGATATAGAACATGCGAAACAAACAACTTGCCGGAGTCTGAATAACTGATTTCTATTTTATCGGCTTCCATTTTTATATTATCCACAGGTATTTTTTCCCCATTGCGTTCAACCCAGGCAAGCCCAAAAAATTTTGGATTCTCATAAATGCGCGTTGATGAAAATTGTTCAATTTTATAGTTTTCAAGAGAAGCGATATCAAATTCAGAAACAATAAACCGCACCCCCAGCAGACTCATCAATTCCAAATCCGGTTCATAATTTCGGTTGTCGGTTTTCGGTTCACCATTCGGAAACGGAGGAAGTGTCACACTGTATTCAGAGACCGGCACACCGCTTGCCTTTTCAAAAAAGGTCTGATATTTGTGCAAAATCATCGGATCAACACCGTTAACCATGCGGATATTAAATATTGCAGCCGTATGCTGGGGAATGCTATAAGAAGGGGAATAAATCCTGAAATTATCTCCCCGGCTCTTTATATATTCCGCAGCGCGCCGACCTTCAGAGTATATATAATCCGGTTTTATTATTTTCACGCTTTGAAAATTAACCATCGATAAGTCAATTATTGAAATAACCACCAATAACCCAACCGCCAGCGAAAGATGTTGCTTTTTTCTCTCAATGAGAGCGATCAAAATAATAGTTAACAGAAAAATCATGAAACCCCACAGTAAATTATCAGGAACAATTCCCTCAAAGAAATAAAATCCCAATCCAAAAAAGCCGCAAAAAGCCAGAAATGGGGTCATGAAAAATACCGGATCTGGACGAAAAACATCCTTTCGTTGCATCAGATCATCCAAACCATGTGCGGCTATGATCAGCAAAGCCTGCCCGGCAAGGAAATAAAATCTTGTCGGCACCCGCAGTAAATCCATACCGGGTAATGAAGAAACCGCCCCGTATATCGGAAGGCTATCTCCAAATGACAAAAGCAAACTTACTAAGAACACGATCCACCAAAATAAAGTTCTTTTCCGAATTTCAGGTATAACCAGACTATAAACAGCCAGACAAAAAACCACCGCACCGGGATAAAGGACCCATTCGGCAAAACCACCAAAATCCGGTATCCAGAGACCAAATATTTCCTCGATGGGTAAAGAGTTGACCGCCGTATCGCTTTGCCCCATCGAACCTCGCGTAGAAAGTTCAACATATTGAACGAGGGGGATTAATAAAACCGCAGATAATAAAATTGCCAGTGATAAAACTGCAAAGATTTCGACTGCTGTAATTTTTATGGATAATTTTCGTTCCTTTTGAAAATACTGATAAAGACAATAACCAATCCACAATAAACTTGCGTAAGCCAGCCAGCGCACATCGGCAAGCGCAATCAATCCTAAAATCGCACCGTTAAGCAGCCATCGGGAATTGCGCCGATTTACATTCTGATTAAGTATCAACCATGGCGTCCAGCACACCGCATAAATCAATGTGATATGACCGGCGAAGAGATGAGCAAACAATTTGGGCATAATCAGGAACCCCACCGCTCCGAACATGCTGGCAAATCGGCTCAATCTAAAGCTCTCCAATAAACGCTTCATTCCAAACGTTCCCCAGAGTAAATGAAGAAACACAACCAGATTAAAACCAAGCGGTTGAGGGAACACATAAGCCACCCAGCCGGGAGGATACCATAACCCTGCCAGAGGGTTAGCGGCAAACGGATAACCGCTGAAGATCAAATCGGACCAGAAAGGAATCCGATGATATTCCTTCAAACTGCTCAACAGATAAATCGCATTGGGCAGATGACTGACAGTTAAATCAGAATATTCATTAAACCTGCCATAAAAGAAATGATTGGCTATTATCAGCCACGGCAGTAGGGGGATAAGAATCAGGAGAACGAAAATTCTTCTTCGCATTCTGTCCTCATTGAAGTTTAAGTACGGAATATTCTGAATTTTGAAAAATCATTTTGCCCGAATGGATCGCCCCATTTTCCAACGAAGCAGATTCTCTTGGAATTATCATATAGTCCACATTAATTCCCTCGATTTCCAATGCCATCCCCCTTTGTTCACCGTAGATGCTCTCCACAAACTGGAGCATTTCATCCGCGTTCGCTGTTTCGAAAGGATGTCCATAAATTACGCGGCAGGCGGAAAATGCCGGGATTTTTAAACTGATATCAGGTGGTGCGAGGACAACCGGTCTTTCCTTACAAATATCCTTATCCAGCCATTCTAATACCTGAACCTCTCCCACTTTCAAAAATAAATTGGGATCGCGATTAACCATTGCTTGAAATGCCCCCCAAAGGATGAAAACATTGGTCAACACACTCACAGGAAATATAATCCAGAAAAATTGACTGAATTTTGAAAAATTCTCCCTTACAATCCTGCCCAATCCAATAACGGACATTACACCTGCCGGGATCAAAAAACCTAACAGAAACCGTCTTTGTAATGCAAACGGAAAATAAGCAAGGAGCAAACCGCTGAGAAACCACCCCATTACGAGATAGTACTCTGAATTTCGCTTATCAATAACGACCCTGGCAACCCCAATTAGTGCAAATAACAAGAGGGGTGAAAATGAAAGAAAGAATATAAAAAGCGAAGGCGTTGGAGTCTGGTTTTGTAAATTCCAGTTTGATAGGAATGGGTCGGATAAAGTGGCAATATATTGATAGGCAAGTACCAATCCGCCTGAAGCAAATACCACGAGCGGATATTTCCAATAGAGTAATTTTCTGGAAAACCAGTTAAGTATGATAAAAAATAGCGTTACAGTGATACCAACAACCACACCGAAGGGTAAAACAATGGCGATACCCACCCCTAAAATTGGATCAAACCAGGATATCTTTTTATGATATTTTTGTAGATTTGTGAAATAGACCAATAACAACCCCATTCCCAGCGGAAAATGAGGGTTTGCCAACATCGTCAGAAATGGATACGCCTCTGCCACCCAAAAGTCCATTGTAAACAAACCCAACGGGCCAGCAAGCCATCCCAGACCGGAACCAAAAAATATCAAAGCGGATAGATAGGCACTGGTGGATTTCAACCATGGAGAGTGAATGGAATCCAGAAATCGCTGAGTTGAATAAACAAAGAAAACAACGGCAACGAATCGGGCAAGATGAAAAATGACAACCGGAGAACTTTGAAAAATACGGCTCAGATGACCCAGAAAAATATAAAACAAAAACAAATATGCTCCCCCGCCCTCCTGCGCGGTATACGGCAGTTGAAACAACCATTCTCCTCGTATACCGATCTGCATTTTAGCCAGATAACTGTATCCATCAATCGGATTCAAAACGAATCCGCTGAAAATAAACCGCTCATCCTGAAGAACCATCCCCAAAAGCAAAGGGAAAAAGCTCAGGATGACAGCACTGGCCATGACAAATCGAACCGATTTTTGATGCATCGGGAACTTGAAATGAAGTATACTTGATTAGAAATGTTCCCGCAATTAAAAATTACCATTTTCCTAACCAAAATCTCTTCTTAATCAAGCTTATGAGTCAATCCTTCCACCTTTACCAGCTCCAGAAAATTGACACCCAACTGGACCAAATCAACCTTAGGCTCAAAGCGATTGAGGAACAGATTCGGGGTGATAGCCGCTTAAGAAACGCGGCAGATCAATGTTCACAAGCGGAAATGCGGTTGAAAAGTATCCAACGGGAGTTAATGAAAATTGAGCATGAAGTCGAAGCCCGGCGGATAAAACTGGAACAAAGCGAAACGACTCTCTACTCTGGAAAAATCAAAATCCCCAAGGAATTGCAAGACTTGCAAAATGAAGTTGCTTCCCTTAAACGGATTATCGCCGGATTAGAAGACCAACAGTTGGAAATCATGATTCGAATGGAAGAAGCCAAAAAAGAATACGATGCGGCACAACAATTTCTGGCTCTGGCAGAATCGAAAGTTGCCCAGGATCATGCAGGTTTGATTGGTGAAAGATCGCGGTTGGAAAATGACCTTCAACGTCTGCTCGTAGAAAAGCAGGCCGTACTCTCACAAATCCCCTCTCATCATCTCTCCCAGTATGAAACATTGAGAAAAAATAAGCAAGGAATTGCCGTTGCAACAATCGAAGATTCATCCTGCACCGCTTGTGGAGCTGGCCTGACCCCCTCACAATGTCAGTCTGCCCGTTCCCCTTCCTCAATTTTTTATTGCCCTTCCTGTGGACGAATAATTTACGCGGGTTAGAAAATTATGTTTGGTATTGAAAATTTTGCTCTGGACCGGTTGTCATTCTGGTTGGGTTTCATCGGCGGCTCGCTTTTCTGGTTGCTGGTACAGCGGCTTTGGAAGGGACTGCCATTTATTCGTCAGACCATCAAGCAAATCAACGAGGCAAACCGCCGCAAACGAATGTCGGGCATCGAAACCGCCCTCAGACAGGATGCCTTACGCCGGGCGCAGCGGAGTCATATAGCCGCTTCTTTGTTTTCTTTAGACGAAATTTTGATTAAACCTCACCTTCTGGCTGCGCCGCCCCAAACCGATCCCCAGTATCCGGTAGCCATAGAACGATTTAATTCACGCGTTGTACCGTTCCTGCCGGAATTTCCCGAATTTGCCGTTCGCTTCGGCAATCCCCGTTTGTCGCTATTTGAAGCCTTGCAAGGAGGTAACCATCTCGCCATTATTGGTCATGCCGGCAGTGGGAAATCCACCGCTTTGGCTTATTTAGTATCCTCAATAGCCCGCCAAGATGAACATGCTGGCAAATGGGGAGAACATTTACCGGTTTATCTTCACGTTTGCGATATTGAATTTCAAAATTACAACAAAAAAGAATTGTTAGAGCCGATCATCAAAGCAATTTCTTCCAACGCGCCGGTTACAACCTTGCCCCAACTCCCCGGCTTTATTCGAAATACCTTCAGTGAGGGAAGAATCATTTTTGTTTTAGATGGACTAGATGAAATCAGCAAAGATCAGTATCTGCTTCTTGAATCTTTCCTCAAAGATATCACATCCGCATATCCCTCAATTCGTTTTGTTGTAGCCGCTTCAAGCCAATACATCAACGGTTTGAATCGGTTAGGCTTTGAGCCTTTTGTACTTTCAGGTTGGACGAAAAGCGAAATAGCCGAATTTATCAACCGTTGGGGCGTTTTATGGAATAACCTGATTGGCGTGGCTGCTTCTCAGCAACAAAAAATTGAAATTTTGGACAATCTGCTGGTTACCAATTGGTTAAGCTTTGATCCTTTATATTACACTCCGCTGCAATGGACATTGAAGGTTTGGGGAGCGTTTGCCGGAGACCTTGAAGGAGAAGAAGAATACGCTGCCGTATCTGCTTGCTTGAATCGCCTATGTCAGAATCGCATTCCACTGCGCGTCATGGGCGTTTTAGCCAATGCTATTGTTCTGCAAGGGTCACCGGATATTGACTATTCGGATGCCGAAAAAAATCTCTCCAATTATCGTTTAAACAAAACCGAAGAGGAAAAACTGAACGAGGAAGCGATATCCTCTACCCCCACCTCACTTTCAAAAGAAAAAGGTACAAAAACCATTACTTCCGGAGGACGCATTTTATCTATACTCCTGGAAACAGGCATCCTAACCGAACATCGGGGTGATCGAATAAGATTTTCTTCTCCGGTCTGGACGGGTTTTCTGGCAGCATTTCAAACCCAATCCAGCGAAATTTTTCCGCCCACTCGCTTTTATTCTTCCATCGAAGAGGAATATTTTCACTACCTGACCATCTTTCAGCCCGGAAACTGGCTCGAAAACTATCTTCAAAAAGATCATCCGCCTTTTTATACCAACACCATCAATGCTTTACGCTGGATAAAAGATACCCCTTCCAATCACACCAGTCGTTCGCTGGTTATGCGCAAAAGTATCCCATTGTTCCAAAATGATTCCCTGCCTCAATCGGTCAGAACGAGAGTGCTCGCCGGAAGCGTTACCTCAAACGATCCTGCTCTGGGGTTATTTTTCAAACAATTGCTTTCCCATGCTTCAGCCAGCCTGCGATCCCTTGCTGCAATCGGATGTGGAGCGATTCAGGAGAGCAAGACAATAGCCAGCTTAATTCCCTTACTTAACGATCCATCTCCCGAAGTGCGCTATTCATCCTGTTTTGCACTGGCTTGTTTCGACAATCCAGAAGCCGAAAAAGCGATTATTGATTGCATTCATTTCGCCGAAGAATCACTCCGCCTGGCTGCTGCGGAGGCATTGGCTCTCGATTCGCATAAAGGCCACAAAAAACTCAAGGATTTGATCACTTCAGAAGATTTACTCGTCAGACGCTCGGCTGTCTTTGGACTTTCGCTCATTGACGAAGAATGGGTTATAGAATTGCTGGAAAAAATTGCCGTTGAGGATAGCCAGTGGGTTGTCCGCAATGCCGCCGGTCAGGCACTGGAAAACCGTCAAAAAGGCAACCCTTATATTCCACAACCTCAAAAAGAGCCCGCAGATACTGCCTGGCTCATTTCTTTTGCTGCAAAGCGAGGTGCAGGTATATCGAAGGGCGATTCGGCCCTGCCTCTTCTCTTAGAGGCCTTGAAAAATGGCAGTGAGGATGAAAAAATTGCTTCCCTCTGGTTTTTGCGACATCACAATGAGGGAACCGTGATCGAGCAAATCTATCCCCTGCTCTATTCTCATCAAATTGAATTGCGTGAGGCTGCAAACTATGCTCTATGGTTTATGACCATTTGCGGCAATTGAGTTGGTCAGGCAGGTATTTTTACGATTTTTCCCACAATCGCTTGAACTTGCTCTGCACTGACACCAATGATACTGACCAGTCTTTTGTTGGTAGTTTTATTCCCAATAACCTCGAAGCGATTATGCGGTACTCCAAATGTTGCCGACAAAAAATTAATCAAACCCTCATCTACATGAGGATCATCTTGAGAATAAGTCAAACCAATCTGCAAAGTGCCATCCGGCAAGACTTTTTCAATCTGGCTCGATTTTGTATTGAACCGTAAAGAAATGGTTATAGCCGAGCCAGACTTCGCATCGCGAAACCGATTTTTCTTTGAACTGGGCATCACATTACCTCAAAGCAGCCAACAGGGAAATCAGCAAGGTTTGTACCACCTGAATCAGGATGATCAAAATCAGGGGACTGAAATCAATCATTCCCAATGGCGGCACCACCCGCCGGATTGGTTTTAAAAGCGGTTCGACAATTCGATCCAGATTGGCGCGAATCGGATGATAGGGCGATAAAAAATATGATAAAACCACATTGACAATTACCACAATGAACAAAATACTGCCTATTGCCTGAATTAATGCAATCAAAAGATCAATCATCATTTCATCCTTTCTTCTCTCTCGGTCCTAAAATCGCCTGTCCGATTCGCACAAGGGTAGCCCCTTCCATAATTGCAGCAGTAAAATCCGCACTCGTTCCCATGGATAATTCTGTCAGATTCATCGCCGGTAAATACTTCTGAAGATAATCTCGCAACCGCCGAAGTTGGCGGAAATATACTCTTGACTCTTCCATTGTGGCAGTTAAGGGAGGCATGGTCATTAAGCCACATGTTTGTAGATGGTCAAACGCCTGTAATTTTTCAAGTTCAGGAATCAGGTTTCGCCATTGACTTTCATCGCTGGCCGGCCAGCCGTACTTAGATGGTTCTCCCCCAATATTGAATTCCAATAACACCTTCAATTTTTTGTTTTGTTCGACCAAAACCCTGTTTAACTTTTCCGCCAGCCGCAGGCTATCCAGCGAATGCATCCATTTAAAATACGTGGCCACTAATTTCGATTTTCGGCTTTGCAAATGACCAATCATATGCCATTCAGCATCAACATCACCCAGCGCCGCAATTTTTTCCGCTGCCTCTTCCGGATAATTTTCGCCAAATATGCGGATTCCTGCTTCCAAAGCAGCACGGATTACTTCAACAGGCTGGCTCTTGGAAACAACCACAATGCGAATTTCATCCGGCTTTCTGCCGCATTGCAGGGCAATTTGTGCAACCTGTTCTTTTATCCGTAGATAATTCCTGCTTATCTCTTCCGCGTTTAGTGGCATCTTTGTTTTAATCCTGCTAATCTCGAAGTCGAATTAAAGCACCGAACCGCCCGGTTTTCCCCATCTCTGCTCGATGAGAAAACCATCTATTCAAGTCACAGGCCGTGCAGATTTGAGCAATTTCAATGGATTTTACACCAACTTCTTTCAGAAGAAGTTCATTTGCCGTCCACAAATCAAAATAAGTATGGTTTTGGCGGTTATGGATAACTTTATCGCTCAACCTTCCAAAAGCCTCATTCACTTTTTGGACCACATCATCCCGCACGGCGTAATGATCCACTCCAATAGAAGGACCGATGCCTGCGAGAATATTCTCTGGCCGGCAATTCAAGTGGTGTTGCATGAATTGAATGGTTTTTACAACAATTTTCCGCACTGTGCCCATCCAGCCGGCATGGACCAGACCAATCACCTCTTCAACCGGATCATAAAGCAAAATTGGGACACAATCGGCAAATCTCATAAAGAGCGTGACTTTTGGATTATTGGTAACAATTGCATCCGCCTTCTCGTGGGGTTGATCGAAAGGTCGCGGCTTGCTGGAAAACATTACCGTATCCGAATGCACCTGCCAGACATCAAAAATGGAATCCACTTCAATATCAAGCGCATCGAATATTCGTTTCCGATTTTCGATCACATTCTCCCGGCTATCTCCCACCGTGCCCCCCAGATTAAGCGTTGCCCATGGTGAAGGGCTGACACCGCCTTTGCGGGTGAAGATTCCATGGATGATACTATCGCCGAAAAGATTAAACCGGTAATACTCCAACCCATTTGCCTGAACAAATGGCATATCTAATCATCCCTCAGGGTTTATTTGTGCAACAACGGTTTGCTTTTGGGTCAGTAATGCTCTGGTTTCACGCATACTATCTTCAATCATCGGGAAAAGATACCAGCCGGTCGTACCGCCGAATAGCAGACCGGTGATTGTTCTGAAAACCGGTGTGCTTTCCCTTAGGATAGGAAAACCGGACAAAAAGGATAATAGACCAGGCAATTGTGAGACCCCATCCACACCAATTGGTACTAATCCAAAAATCACCCACCAGTACCATGGCAGGGCTTTGATTCTTCTGCCCGTAAAAGAAAAGATGAGGCCAAATAAAAGCATGGAACCGTATATGGCCACATCACGCTGACACAGGGCAACTTTAAATCCGATTCTACCGGCCCCGTAGCCGATTTCCTCGATACCGGTAAATTGTCTTGCATAACTCAGATCGGTGGGGGGTGCATTGAACACCTGCTCATACGATGCCAGATTTCCCGCTTTTGCAAGGTTTCGCGGGTAATAAGGCTGCATTCCATACAAAAACCACGAGCGAAAGGTTAACTGGTGGCAAAGTGGACTGTAGATTGTGTATATCACCCGTGCCGGTGTATTCAATCCACCGGCCGCTAAAACAGGTGCCGAAAACGGCAAACCCACGTATAGAAATAAAAATAAATTCACCAGCAGCATGTAACGGTTGCTAAGCCACAGGGAAACCCGATCCGCTGTGCTGATCTTTCTGCCTCGTTCCACTCTTTTCGCGTAATGTTGGTCTCCCATTGTTTGCAGATGTTTACTTCGGTCGAGTGCCGCCCCAAGCGTAACTTTTAAATCCTGTTCTGTGAAAGGAAAACCGAGCCGATACGGCCCTGCCTGAATTACCGGAGCATCTTTTTCGTATGCCTCTCTCAGACCTTCATCCTGATCAATTTTTACGATGGCTAACTGGTGAGGGTAGATGTCCTTCAGTCGGTTTAACATCTCAACAACCGAATCGTTTGTTGAGTCGCCATCTTTTATAAATAAAGTCACAACCATCATGGGATTTCTGCCCCAATTTCTCTCAAATAAGAATTCAAAAGAGCCTCGTTTAATTGTCCAACATGAGCGGCTCTTAACACTCCCTCACCATCCACAAAATAGGTTGTTGGGAAACCAAACACCTGAAATCTCTCGGCTACCTTTCCATCCATATCCAGCAGAATAGGAAAGGTAATTTGTCGTTCCTCGATGAACCGTCGAATGACATTTGCTGGTTCATTATAATTGACGCCCAGCACCATCACATCGGCATTTTGCTGACGATAAACCGCCTCAAACAACGGCATTTCCTCTTTACACGGTTCACACCAGCTCGCCCAAAAATTGATCACAATCGGTTTTCCCGCAAAACTGGAAAATGCAATACGATCTCCATCCAGGGATTCCAGAACTAAATCCGGAAATTTTTGACCCTTTTGTGGAATTTGCTGCTCTCCGTTGGCTGCAACTCTCTGGTTACCGCTTAATAAAATCATTCCACCAAGTAAACCACCGATCAGTAACCCTCCCAGAATGAAAATCACCGCTTTCCAGCTCACTTGAATAACCTCTACAATCCAAGATCAACAAAAGTACCGAATTGAGCCAGTTGATTGAAAATGCCAAAGAACAACATCACCCCCACAATGATCATCAAAACCCCCATGGTCTTTTCGATATAAAACATCACTTTGCCATAATTACGAATCAGGTTTGTTACCCATCCAATTCCAAGCGCAGCCAGTAAAAACGGCACCGCCAGACCCGCAGAATAAAACGAGAGGAGCATCAACCCCTGATTGACCGAGCCGCTGTTGATAGCCAGTGTGAGAATCATTCCTAATACCGGGCCGATACATGGCGACCAGCCGGCAGAGAAGGTAACTCCCAGCAGCGCAGACGAAAGAAGGCTCCGCTTTTGTTGCGTTTTTGTTTGTGGTCGTAAATCATACTCCAGAAAACTCAACCGCACCAAACCGGTCATGTGTAAACCAAATACTACTACAATTACACCGCCAACTTTCGCCAATACCGTCCGAAAATCGTATAAAAGACTGCCAACTGCTGACATTGTGAGCCCAAGAGTCAAAAACACTGCACTGAATCCAAGAATGAATGCCAATCCGTGCAAAAGCGTAAAAAATTTATTGACTTTATTATGATTGGTTTGAGCAGCAGCTATTGAACGGCCACTTAAATATCCAATATAAGCAGGGATCAAAGCAAAGACACAGGGTGAAAGAAACGAAGCCAAACCCGCTAAAAATGCCAGACCTGCGCTCACATTTGCAGTTACCATAATTCCTCCTTACTCATCATCTTTCTACCACTTCAATAATCGTTCCTCCGGGCATGCCAACCTGCACATCACCGGGATCGAGCGGTACGACAGGCAAAGTCCATCGAAAAATGAAGCGGGCATCTTCAGGGGCGCAATTGATACACCCCCGCGAACGAGGTGTGCCAAAGTCATTATGCCAGAATGTGGAATGTATTGCCACTCCCTCACCAGTGAATAAAGTTGTCCACGCCACTCCGGGTAAATCGTACCCCGTACCGGTTTGCCCTCCGCTCATGTGAATGGAAATTGATTTCCTCCAGATCGGGTGCGCACCGAGTGGTGTTCTCCATGCCTCAACAATTTCTCCGGCGGCGTTCCAAATTGCCCCCGAAGAGATCAGGCATGAGTAAACTTCGCTATTTCCCTCATAGCAAGAGAGTATCTGCCTTGTGGGAGTCACATCTACAACGATTCGTTTATTCTCCACATCAGGATGAATTGGCTCAATCTCCTCCGGCTTTAGCGGGCGGAAAGCCTCTGCTGCTGCCCAGAAGACATCGCCATAAGAGCCAAACCGCTCATTCACGCGGTAAAGAATCTGGCCTTGAGAATTTGATCGTATATCATCCACCCATAAAATCTGACTGTAATACAGCCGCGGGATGGTGTTGTACTCAATCGTATATTGCAGCCATGGAGAAGCAGGTGAGTTATTTTCTAAAAATATCTGGGTATGAGGTATGGTCACTTCCACCCACATCCCCCTCCCTGCACTGGTTGTGGGTAATTCCGTGACCGGTTCATTGGGTTGATAACGAACCGGTTGAAGACTTGGTGCATAAATGTAGCCATCCGGTGTTTCAACCCAACGACGGCTTTGCCTGCCTAACGGCGCCTCTCCAATAACTTCCCTCAACCAGATAACAACCGCGTCCTCGTATAGTTCTCCCACTGCTTCGGCATCAGCCGAAGGTTTCTTTCGAACACTGACCTTACCGACGCAAACTCTCCCTAACCGCTCTGCATCTGGCCATTCCTGAAGCAATTGCCCCCACAAACTCCACGGGCGCAATGCCAGACTGCCCAAACCCAGTAATCCCATCTTAAGGAAGTTTCTGCGAGATAAACGCGTTTCTGTCCACTTCATAGTCAAAAAAGATAATCATAAAAAGGTATATTGTCAATCAATCGGCAATTAAAAGAAAATGAGAATTTTCAGTTCAAATAGCCAGATTGAATTTCCCGCTGGATGATTTCAATTTCAGGCGCCCACAGGCCGTCTCCGGCATGATACGGCACTTTTTCCCTGACCAATGACCATAAGTGATGGGTTCCTTTACCGAGACGGCATTGAGGCATTTGTCTCATTCGTAAATCAACTGCACGGGCGGCGGTATATAATTCAATCGCCAACACATGACGTGTATTGGTTAAAATCCGCCAGCAATGACGAGCAGCAGTCATGGCATTGGCATTATGATCTTCCTGACCGCCGGAAGTGGGTAGGGAATGGACGCTGTCAGGGTGAGCAAGAGTCTGGTTTTCAAGAACCAGGGATGCGGCAGTATAATGCGGCATCATTAAACCCGAATTTAAACCAGCAGCCTCGGGAGAATCCACCAGCATAGGAGGAAGTCCGCCGTTCAATTTTGCGTCCAGCAATCGAAAAGTTCGCCGTTCGGAAATCGCACCCAGTTCACTCAAAGCCACCTTTAAATAATCCATTACCATGCCAATGGGTTCGCCGTGAAAATTTCCACCAGAAAGGGCAACATCCGGCTCAAAGAGTAACGGATTATCAGTCGCTGCATTCAGTTCTTTTTGAATCACCCGCTCTGCAAATTCGATGGTTTCAAGGATTGTTCCATGCACTTGCGGTGTACATCTCAGTGAATAAGCATCCTGTACTCGACAGGCAGCATCAATAAAAGTGCTTTGCTCAATTTGTTCACGAATTTCTCTGGCTATGCGCAATTGCCCATCTTGTCCGCGCGCTTCATGAATACGCTCATCAAAGGCGGCTGAACAGCCCAGTAAAGCCTCTAAACTCAAGGCTGTAATCCGGTTGGCTAATTTCACCAACCGATAGGCATCATACACGATCAGTGCAGCCATCGCTGTGCTGAATGTTGCACCATTATTGATGGCTAAACCTTCTTTTGGTCCTAATATCAGCCGAGGTATTCCTGCTTTTTCCATCGCCTTCTTGCCGGTAAGAATTTCCCCTTCATAATCCGCCCAACCCGATTCCTCTTCCAGATCAGCATGATCGGTTGTGAAAACCAGAGCCAGATGAGAAAGCGGGCTTAAATCCCCCGAAGATCCCAAAGACCCTTGTTGAGGAACAACCGGAGTAACCCCCTTATTTAACATCTCAATGAGGGTCTGCGGAACTTCTGGACGGACTCCGGAGAACCCCTTGACCAGTGTATTTGCGCGCACCAGCATGGCCGCCCGTACAATCTCTGCGGGAAGTGCCTCGCCAACAGCCACGGCATGGCTCAGAATTAAGTTGCGGCTCAAACGGTTGCTGTCTTCCGTTGGAATTCGTTTTTCAGAAAATATTCCAAAACCGGTGTTAATTCCATAAACCGCTCGGTCAGACTTGATAATCCTGTTCAGCACTTGGCGAGATTTCTCTAAATTTTCTTTTCCTTCAGGGGAAATTTCCACTTTTTCACCATACCGTGCAACAGAAACAACATCGTTGATCTGCAGATGACGGCCGTCAATTTGAATCATCAAAATCCCTCTGCTTTTTAGAATAAAAAGTGACTCAATGCCACGCAAACCAATGGCACTGTCAGATTGTCAATATCTTTCATCGGTAGCGATTCAACCGCAGTAGAAACTAGGGCCAAAAACGTTACCGGCATAAAAATGGAAGAAAAACTAACGGTCAATTTACCGGCAAAAATAAACACCGATAAAATAAGAAACGAAAAAACCCAGCCCGCCAGAAACATGGTAAACGTACCTGCCCATGTTTTTCTCGGCGACCACGGAATTGCCGCACTGTTGATCCTCTTGCCGACCACATCCGCCAAGCCGTCCCCGCCACACATCATCATCAGGGCAGTCATGCCGATGGGTGAATCATACCAATAAAGGATTGTGAGGATCACAAACACAATTCCATAAAATAATGGGCCGCGCAAGATTTCCCGAGGATCTCCGCTGCGCGACATTCCATCAACAGAAGCCTGATCTTTAATGACGCCAATGCCGATCAGAAAGAACTGAACAGTTATTGCAAACGGAACCAGCGCAGCAAGCCATCTCGAAGAGGTATGATCGGAAAATAAAAGCCAGCATAAAACAAAAATTGGCCCTGTGCCGGCATGGATGATTTTTCGACTGAGTTGGGAACTGATCCAACCACGGTGGGCCAGATAATCGTTAAATCTCAACCACAATAATGCCAGAGCAAAGGTAACGATCAGGGCGAGAAGATTATTACCCAGCATTGAAAATCAACCGCTCCCAGCCGATTTTTGTGTTCCAGAAGATCTTATCCTCCTTCTCGTTCCAATTCTCGATTCTGGTCGCGTTTGGCAATTTCGTGGCGCTTATCATACAACTTCTTCCCCTTGGCAATGGCAATTTCTATTTTTGCCTTTCCCTCTTTAAGATAAACCTGCACCGGGATAATTGTTACCCCCTTTTGTCTGACTGCGTTCCATAATTCGCGTATCTCCCTTTTATGAAGCAATAACTTTCGAGGACGGCGAGGATCATGGTTGAAACGGCTGGCTTGTTCGTAAGGCGCAATATGAGCATTGATGAGCCATGCTTCCCGGCCATCGGTTTGAACATAAGCCTCAGCCAGACTGATTTGCCCGGCGCGAACTGATTTTATTTCGCTCCCTTGTAAAGCAATTCCCGCCTCAAAAAATTCAAGGAGAAAATACTCAAAACGGGCTTTCCGATTCGTTGCTACTACTTTTACGGACATATCTGCGATTTTAACACAACTATCTCCAGCGGACTATATTCAATCCTGATATAAGACGAAAAATCGCAAAGAGCATTAATGCCCAGCGGATACCAGTCCATGAACTTATCCATGGGCCGAGCGTGGAGCCAAGCAAAATACCTGCATTTGCAAAGAAGGTAAACCACGCAATATGGGTAGCGCGGGTTTCTGCCGGTGACTTTTCGAGCACAAAATTAAACATTGTACTGCTGGCCAATCCCCACCCCGTGCCGCCCAATAAATGCGCAGCCAGGTAAGGCACATAATTGTACGAAAGACTTAATACCAGAGGATACCCTGCCACAAAAATTAAACCCGTTCCGATGGTTTTCTGGTTGCCATATTTTTTCACAATCCGGGCAACCTGACTCGAAGCGAGTAGCATCGCTAAAAAGAAAATCGCATTGGCGATACTGATGATCTGGTCGGAAACCTGAAGTACTTTAACTGCAAAAACTGGAAATAGAGGTAAGGGCAAAAATTGAGCAAAATGAAAAGAAAACATCATTAACAAAACTTTACGAAACGGACTCCCTAATATTTCAGCATGCATGCCAGTTAAAGGCAATAATCCAGATCTCTCCCGTTGTTTCTGTTTCAGCTTTTGTAAGTTATTTCTTAAGTCTTTTGACGTTTGTAAAAACTTAAAATTCGGCGAAGAGGACACCCGAATCATTCCCAAATGGATAGTGGAAATTGCAGCGCTAAAAAAACCAATGCCAAAGACAATCTGATACCCTGCAGGAAATTGAAAATGCTCTAAGATATAACCACAAACGAGCGAAGTAATAATAGAAACAATCGCAAATATCCCATTGCGCGCGCCGGCAATCTGAGCTCGATGCTCAATATCAATGGCTTCGGCGAACAAAGAATTAAAAGCCACGCCTAAACCGGTAGCCGGGATGTGCATCAAAAAAACCATGATGAGAATGACCGGTATTTGAATTTCATAAGGTAATCGGGAAGGGATCAGAAAAAGAGGCAGGTAAAATATTCGCATCAGAGCAGCCGTTATCAAAGTGGCTTTCCGTTTATCAAGCGGCTCAATCCATGCCCCAAAAGAAAGCGAAAACAGCAACGCCATGATGGCCGGTGCTGCATTGATCAAACCAATTTGTTGAGTGCTTGCACCAAGCCGCGCAGCATAAACCGATAAAAAGGAAAGGGTACTTCCGTTAAGAATTCCAAACCAGAGTACATCAGCATAAAAATGATAAAAATTCCATTTTATTCTTTCGGGTGCTGCAGGTGGTAAGATTGATAAAAAACGAAATTTCATAGGAGGTTTAAAATTTATGCCCGACAAGGAGAATGGTGAACCAATGGATTATCGTTCATTCTTTTTACTCAGACCTGATATCATTTTTCTCAACCACGGGTCTTTTGGGGCAACACCAAAACCCGTTTTTGAGCGATACCAGTACTGGCAAAGAGAATTGGAAAGTCAACCGGTAGAATTTTTGGGGAGAAAATCCAAACATCTTCTTTACCAGTCTCGTGCTGCATTAGCCGATTTTATAAATACCGATCCCGCCAACCTGGTTTATGTAACCAACGCTACCACAGGAATAAACATTATCGCCCGAAGTCTCAACCTGCAAAGAGGTGATGAAGTCTTAAGTACGGATCATGAATATGGCGCTATGGATAAAACGTGGCAGTATCTTTCCCGCAAGATCGGTTTCAAGTATATCAATCAGCCCATAAACCTGCCAGTGGAAAACGAAGATCAGATTATTTCCGGTTTAATAAAAGGAATTTCAGAGAAAACCAGAGTTATTTTTATCAGTCACATCACCTCTTCCACAGCGATGATCTTTCCGGTGGCCAGAATCTGTAAAATTGCCCGGCAAAATCACATCCTCACCGTCATTGACGGAGCGCACGCTCCAGGCCAAATTGACTTAAATCTTGATGAACTCGGCGCCGATTTTTATGTGGGCAATCTTCATAAGTGGCTATGCGCACCTAAGGGTTCGGCTTTCCTTTATGCCCGCCCTGAAGTTCAGCATCTCATTGAACCTCTAATTGTTTCATGGGGATGGGATAGTAACATTCCCGGCGAATCTCCATTCGTTGATTATCTCGAATGGAGTGGTACGCGTGATATTTCTGCCTTTTTAACCGTGCCGGATGCGATTCAATTTCAAAAGCAATTGGGCTGGCCTGAATTGAGACTTTCCTGTCATCAATTGGCCTCACATGCCCGTCAATGCATCGAAGAAGTGACCGGCAACATGGCTTTTTATCCGGACAATCCCGACTGGTATATGCAAATGGGCAGCGTGCCCTTGCCCCCTTCCATCAGAGCTGATGAATTGCAACAGCGTTTGTGGGAGGAATTTCGTATTGAGATTCCGGTCACACATTGGAGGAACCACAACCTGCTCCGTTTCTCCATCCAGATTTATAACTCGGAAGCAGATATCCAGGCCTTGAAACGGGCACTTTCTGTTATACTTCCTCAAGTCTCCGATTAAATTATTGATGGGGAGGTGGATAATGACAGATATTGCCCTGGCTTTGGGCGGCGGTGGAGTAAAAGGTATCGCCCACATCGGCGTTATTCGAAGATTGGAAAAGGAAGGATTTAAAATTCGCGCCATTGCCGGGACCAGTGCCGGTGGTATTGTGGGAGCTGTTTATGCTGCCGGGATAAATCTTGACCGGATTACTTCCGAATTAACCATGGTCAACCAGAAAAAATTCTTTTCCCGTCAACCTAACGATCCACCTTCTTTGCTTGGTCTGGCTGGTTTGGTCAATTTTCTCAATACTTACCTTGAAGGGAAAAATTTTTCCGATTTAAATATTCCTCTTGCGCTCACCGCAGTTGACATTCGCTCAAAACAGGAAATTATCCTCAACAAGGGAAATGTTATCCGGGCAGTTCTGGCAACCGTGGCGATACCGGGCGTTTTTCCAGCCGTCATCATGGACGAGATGGAATTAGTTGATGGCGGTGTGCTGGACCCCGTCCCCGTTGCTGTAGCCCGCTGGCTGGCCCCTCATCTGCCCATTGTTGCGGTCTGTCTTTCTCCCGTTCCCGAGGAATGGCGTGAAATGCCCGAACTGGGTGTGCCAATTGAGCCGCCACTTCCCCGCCCAATACTGGAACAAATTACCCATTCCCGCTTCGCGCAATCTCTGCGCATATTTGTCAATTCAATGGACATCACCAGTCGAATGGTCACCGAACTGCGGTTACAGGTAGAAAAGCCCGATGTCATCATTCGTCCCGAAGTCCATCATATCGCACCGCTGGATCGGGTAAATCCTCAAGAATTACTCGATGCCGGCGAACAAAGCGTAGATGAAGCTTTGCCTCGCATTCATGAAGCAATGGCCTGGTATTATAAGATTGTCCGTCGTTTTCGTGCCGCGGAGCCACCCGGTAAATTATTGGATGAAGAATAACTATACTTCCCTTTATCAATGACCAGAGATCTTCGTCGGTATGCCCGACAAACCACTACTCGGTTGATCCTTGGAGCCCTATTATTAACACTTCTGGTTGGGGGCGGGCTGATTCTGAATTTCTATGGAGCAGGCGCTCTGGCAATGGGGCTGCTTTGTTTTATTGCCGGATTAACCCCCATTGTTTTAATCATCACCATCTTATTTCTAATAGAGTGGGTTGTTGAACATGAACGAAACCGCTGAAAGCCGGGTAATCCTCTACCAGCAATGGATACTTCGCATCCGCTCTTCTGCAAGTCCATCAGAATCTCAAATTCTCCTGATGATCCATGGTTGGACAGGGGATGAAAACTCCATGCAAATTTTTCAACGGGATATATCACCGAATTTTCTCATCATCGCCCCTCGAGGAATCATACCAGCACCCGAAGGCGGCTATGGCTGGATCGGTCATCGGCCGGGCAGAGAAGCCACATTACACGCATTCATTGAGCCAGCACAGGCATTGCGCCGGCTGGTTCACCAAATTCAACAAGAGTATCTTGTCAAAAATAAGTCAATCAACCTGATGGGATTCAGTCAGGGTGCCGCTCTTTCATTGGCATATTCTCTTCTATATCCTGAAGAGGTTCAAAAAGTTGCCGTTTTATCCGGCTTTATGCCCTATTTACCCGAAAAATACCAACCGTCTCCATCCTTAAAAGACATTTCTTTTTTTATTGCCCATGGTTCTCAGGATGACATTGTTTCCATCCAACGAGCCTATGAATTGGTGGAATTTCTCCATAAAGCCGGAGCTAAAGTAAAATTTTGCGAATCGCCGGTGGGTCATCGCATTAGTTCTGCTTGTTTTCGAGAATTGAATTACTTTTTCAACCATTAGCGGCGCTGAACGAAAGAGAAAATGCCCAGCAGAATCCCAATCGTGAACAACACCACAATGATCAGCCCCATCGGTACACCCGGAACAACGGTGTTCGATGGGTTTTGAAAAGTGGGAATAACCAGCGGTGGCGGTGGTGTAAAAGTGGGTAAACGGGTTGGTGCAACCGTTACAATAAATTGAGCAGCCAGAGTCGGGTCAATGGTCGCCGTCATATCCCTCGTTGGGGTCGGCGGCGGCTCCACAATGGGCAGTTCGCCGGGTGTGATATTGACAAACGGACTGTAAACCCAACCCACATTTCCCGGCGCACCGGGATATTCAATCAAAATCCACTCTCCCCCGGGTGATTTACCTTTAGCCACCGCCGTTTGTCCAATCAACAGCACCCCAACACGCGGGTAGAGCGCATTCGGTCCACTGCGCACATTTATGGATGGCTCATTCGAGCCGGGCCTTACCGAAACGATAGGACCACTTGGGGTACCTGTAACTGTGGGAATGTCCACCGTAGGAATTTGCGCCAAAACCGAACTATCATTGGTGATAAGCAACCCCCAAGGCATAATTATCGTTATAATAATCAATGATATTAACCAACGTTTTCTTTCCAAACGCATATTACCACCTGATAAAGATAACCATTCCATGAATCTAACTCCCGATTATAACCCATCTGAAGGATTGCAGAGAATCTATCATGGCACTATCACGCCTGAAGACGTTGCCCAAAGTCTGTACGCGGCATTTAATCGCGGAAATTACCGGGCCCAACAAATAGGTAGCGGAAAAAGAATCATCGTCCAGATTGGCACACGCCCCAATGCTGTTTCAGGTGGACAAACGGCAATTTCAGTATCCATTCAATCTCATGAGGACGGCGTTCTTGTCCAAATAGGCAGACAAAACTGGCTGGGTGTGGCGGCAAGTTTAGGAAAAACTGCACTATTTGCATTAAAGAATCCTCTGAATTTAATACACAGAATTGATGACCTGGTTCAAGATCTGGAATCGATCCAACTGATTGACGAAATCTGGCAGGTAATTGAGCAAACTGCGAGGTCGCTCAATAGCACCCGAGAGTTGAGCGAAAGGCTGCGTCGTTTGGTGTGTGAATACTGCAACACCCCCAACCCCGTTGGAGAGGCTCATTGCATTGCTTGCGGAGCGCCTTTGGGTGATATCCAACCCAAAAATTGTCGCTTTTGCGGCTTTGTTCTGAAAGCCAACGAACATAAGTGCCCCAACTGCGGGCAACCAACTTAAGTCAATCCAAAGCGGGGTTACGCCACGTCCGGCCGTCTTGCTGGATAAAATCGTCAATTCCGGGGGGCCCCCACGTGCCGGCTTCATAAACTGGCAGATTCCGCACCGGGTTTTGTTCCCAGGCTTCCAGAATATTGGAAGTAAACGCCCACTGACTCAGCACTTCATCCGAACGGGTAAATAAAGTTGCATCTCCTTGAATACAATCCAACAATAATCGCTCGTAGGCCTCCGGTGGTTCGATGCCGAACGTTTCCTGATAATTGAATTCCATCTTCACCGGTGAAATCTGATTGATTGGACCGGGTGCTTTGGCCCCGAATTCCAGCCTTATTCCTTCATTTGGTTGCAGACTAAGGATCAATGTATTTGGAGCATCGCCGGCAAGATTGTGCCAGTCGAAAAGTGATAGTGGAGCCTGCCGGAAACGTATGACAATCTCGGTAATCCGACTGGGAAGTCTTTTCCCTGACCGAACATAAAAAGGAACGCCGGCCCAACGCCAATTGTCAATATATAATCGTGCTGCCAGTAAGGTTTCTGTGACAGAATCGGCCGGCACCCCCGCTTCATCTTTATACCCCGGCACACGTTTTCCATCAATCGTTCCGGAAACATATTGAGCACGGTAGGTATTCATAATGGCATCTTTTCCTTTTAAGGGTCTTAATGCCTTCAAAACCTTTACTTTTTCATCCCGCACAGCATCGGCGTTGAAACCAACCGGTGCTTCCATCGCAGTTAACGTTACCAGTTGAAGCAAATGATTCTGGAACATATCCCGAATCACACCCGATTTATCGTAATATCCGGCCCGTGTGCCAACCCCAACGGTTTCAGAAACGGTTATCTGCACATGATCCACATAACGGCGATCCCACAATGGTTCAAAGATTGCATTGGCAAAGCGAAATACCAAAATATTTTGAACGGTTTCTTTGCCAAGATAATGATCTATACGATAAACCTGTTTTTCAGAGAAAACCCGATGAACCGCCTGTTCCAACACTGTGGCGGATTCGATATCGCGTCCATATGGTTTTTCTATCACAATCCTTGTCCAGCCGTGTTTATTCTTGTTCAGACCACTCTTTCCCAGATTTTCAACAATAACAAGGTATTCCTCTGGCGGTGTGGCAAGGTAAAACATCACATTCTGGATTTTATTGGCTTCGATCAATCTTCCTAATTTTTTATAGCCAGTTTCATCGCTAAAAGTAGATTGTACATAATGGGTTTTGAGCAATAACTGGTCAATAATGCTTTCATCAACGGGCTTAATTCGGGCATATTCTTCTATGCCGGTTTTTAGTTTTTCCCGTAGAATCTCATCGTTCCAGTCCCGGCGCGCGAAACCGATAATATGAATTGTGTCCGGTAACTTATTAACTTTTTTCAATTCGTATAAAGCAGGCATCAATTTTCTACGGGTCAAATCGCCGGTCACACCAAAGATCACCAATGCCAGTGAAGATGTTTTAATCTCTGAATTTATATTCATAAAATGAATCCCTTATAAATTGACCTTGAGCATTATACAGATGCCTTAAATTGTACAACTAGCGTATTAAAATAAAAAGTATACAGTGAAAATTTGTAAATACAGCGAGGTGGTTAGAACATGAACATCAAAGAGAAAGAAAAGGATCTCCACGCCCTGCTCCACATCGAATTTCCGCATCCGGATGTTCATCCCTTAATCCGGTCAAGACGATCTTCAAGGGTTTACGACCCTGAAAGAACCTTGACCTGGCAGCAAATCGCTTTGTTGCTTGAAGCAGCCCGCTCGGCACCTTCCAGCAGCAACCGCCAACCATGGGTATATCTGGTATTCGAACCGACCAACCCTGAACAACTGGAGAAAGCTCGCTCCTGTCTCAATCCCGGTAATCAAATCTGGGCAAATCGTGCTCCTTTGCTCCTGCTGGCGATCACTCAGGATATTCGACCCGATGGTGTAGAAAACACCAAAGCCCTTCACGATCTGGGAATGGCAAACCAGAATTTATTACTGCAGGCCACTGCCATGGGTTTGAACTGTCGTCCAATGGCCGGTTTTGATGCTGAAAAAGCCCGGCGATTGTTCAATATTCCCGCCGGCTACACCCCACGCTTAATGATTGCCGTTGGCTATCCTGGAAATATTGAGGATTTACCGGATGAAATTATTGAGAAAGAAAACCAACCGCGGAATCGAAAAACCATAGACCAGTTTGCTTTTCGTGGTGGCTGGCAAGTGCCATTATCCGAGGATTAATGAGCCTGCTTATTCGTTGTATAATAGCATCACAATGTTGTGATGCTATTTTTGTTATTATCCGCTCTCAAACAGAAAGGTTTCATCATGGTTACGATTGTTGCCGATACAACCTCCAGCATCCCCGTTCCTCAGGCTCAGGAATTGGGCATCCCCTATATTCCTCAAATCATCGTCTTCGGTAATGAGACTTACCGCGATGATACCGAGATGGACAGTAAAACCTTCCTGAAAAGATTGAAGGAATCGGCCATCTTGCCAAAAACAGCTGCTCCACCACCCGCTTTGTATCATCCTGTATATGACAAATATACCCAAAACGGCAATACTGTAATTGTGCTTACCCCCTCCTCGGATGTCTCCGGCACATTCCGCAGTGCAGAAGTGGCTGCAGCCGAGTTTCCGGGGCGGGATATTCGCATCGTGGATACGCGCACCATCGGCTCCGGTCTGGCTTCGATTGTTTTGGAAGCTCACCGCTGGGCAAAAGAAGGTGTAGATCCAGATACAATCATTCAACGGGTTCGCGATCTGAGTCAACGTGAGCGGGTCTATTTTGTTGTTGATACACTGGAATATCTGTACAAAGGTGGTCGAATCGGTGGCGCAAAGATGCTGGTTGGCAGTCTGCTTCAAGTTAAACCCATTTTACAATTCAAAAATGGACGCACCGAACCCGTTGAAAGCCAGCGCACCAAACGTCGCGCAATGGCTCGCTTGAAAGAATTGGTCTACTCCGACTGCCCTCACCATGATGGTGCCTTATTGACCATCATGCACGGTGATGCTCAAGATGAAGCGCAAGCCCTCGCTGAAGAATTCAAAACTCACCTCGGCCTCTCAACCGTAAAAATATACGATCTGCCGCCCGCAATTCTGGTTCATGCCGGCCCGGGTGTGATTGGCGTCAGTTACTTTGTGGAAGCGAATCCAATCGGTTAATAAGCCATTTCCAAAACTCTGATTAAATCTTTATCATCCAATTCAACCGGATTGGCTTTCATACTACTGGCCCGCCGCGCGGCTTCCGCGATCACCGAAAAATCTTTTCGCTGGATGCCATATGCCTGCAAAGAGGGGATGTTAAGAACTTTACAGATGTTTTCCAGCCACTGAACACCCCGCATCGGATCTTCCGTTTCCTCGCCGGTCAACCACGCGGCCACCTGCTGATAGCGCTTCAATAGCGGATGTTTTGGATTTTCCCGTCGGAGAACTTCAATATTCACACGACAGACCACCGGCAACAATCGAGCACAAATTGCGCCATGGGGAGCCCGGAACATACCGCCAATTGGCGCAGCAAATCCATGAACAGCCCCCAGTCCGGCATTCGCCAGAGCCAGACCGCCCATTAAACTGCCAAATGCCATATCCTGACGAGCCTCGAGATCATTCCCTGCTTGATATGCTTTCAGGATAGAACGGCTAATACGACGAATTCCACCTTCGCAAAACAAATCCGTCATCACATTAGCACGATTGGAAACATACGGTTCGATCACTTGCGTCAGGGCATCCATGCCGGTGCTGGCGGTAACTTCGGGTGGTAAATCCACTGTAAGTGCCGGGTCAACCAGCGCCAGAACAGGCAGCATTTTGGGGCTGCGTAAACTGACTTTGATTCCATGCTGCGGAAGGGTGATAACCGCATTACGGGTTACTTCGCTACCCGTTCCAGCCGTAGTTGGAATAGCCAGCACCGGGAGGGGGGTTACTTCCAATGGCTTGTTTTTTCCCACCACCTCTAAATAATCCAGTGGATCACCGGGATTGACGGATAAAGCGGCTACCGCTTTGGCTAAATCAATGACGCTGCCGCCGCCGGTTGCGATAATCATATCCCACGGGTTGTCTTTGATTTGCTTTACCAGTTCAACCACCTGCCCGATTTTTGGTTCGCCATGCACTTCAAGATTTTGAAATTCAATTCCAGCAGAAAGCAAGGATTCTTCAATAATCTGATGAAATGGGCGGCGCTTGGTCGTAATCCAAAAGGCACGGTGACCATATTCCAATGCCAGTGAACCAAGTCTGGCCACCGAACCAGTGCCAAACAGGATGCGTTGAGCGGTTTGAAAATCAAAGGTAAAATTCTCGCCTACCACGCTTCTTCCTCCACAGGGAAGAGATTGATGTAACGAACCCCCTGACGGGGTTCTGCCATCATCTCCGCGACTCGCTCACGCCACTTCAAGTAATGAGCCGTCTGACGATGCTTTTCCTGATCGGCCTCAGAACGGTACACCTCAACCAGAGTGAAACGGTTTTTATCATCTTTTTGTTGTAAGAAATCAAAGCGTAAAATACCTTCTTCTTGAATGCTGTTTTGCGCATTTTCAAGAGTAGCCTCTATAAATTCCTCTTGAAATTCCGGTTTAACATGAACATGAACGAGTACAATATGCATGATTAACCTCCATAAAAAGCGGTTAAAAAAATTATACTTTGCTACTAGTTCAGCAGTGAACCAAAAAAAGGCCTTGTAAATCCCCAGCACCATGACAGACTTTTCTCAGTTGCAAATTCTTCACGAAGATGAGCATCTTATTGCCGTAAACAAACCGGCAGGTTTACGCGTGATTCCGGATGGATATCGCAAAGACTTGCCAGATCTTCACCATCTGCTTAGTAAAACTTACGGAAGGCTTTGGGTTGTTCATCGGTTGGATCGAGAAACCAGCGGTGCAATTCTATTCGCTCGAACCGCTGAAAGCCACAAACTGCTGAACCAGCAATTTCAAAATCGGGAGGTCAATAAAGTATATCATTTGCTGGCAATAGGCTCGCCCCTACATTCCGAAATAAAAATTGATTATCCTTTGCAAATCAATGGCGACCGCGCACATCGAACGATAATTGATTTTAAGAACGGTAAAGCAGCCTCTACGCTTGTTCGCCCCATTGAGCGGTTTACAAACCACATAAACCTATTAGAAGCCCTCCCCAAAACTGGCTACACGCACCAGATTCGCGCTCACCTCGCTGCTGCTGGCTACTGGCTGCTGAATGACACCCTCTACTTTCCTTACGACCAGCCCCCGGAGCAGCCCAATGCCCATCCGGCTTTACCTGCAGAATATCGAACCCTCTGCCAGAAGCTCCCAATTCACCGAATTGCTTTACATTGCTTACATATTCAATTCCTTCATCCGTACCACAAGCAACTTTTTTCGATAACCGCACCTTATCCAGCCGATTTTCTCCAAACCCTCGAATTGTTACAAAAAGAGGGTGGGGATTGACCCCACCCTTCGTACACAATTAACCTGGAACCCGCAATCTAAAGTGGCTTGTCCACATCCGGCACGGGGCGTTTGCTTTGCCATATCGCCCAGATGAAACCGGCGAACAGCACAACCACCACCAGTATCCCAACCACGGTATTCAATTGGAAATTGACGATAATCGGCGCTGCCAGTAGCGAAACCAGATTGACCACCTTAATCATCGGATTTAACGCCGGGCCTGCCGTATCCTTCAACGGATCACCCACCGTATCCCCCACCACGCCGGCTTTGTGTCGCTCCGAACCCTTACCGGTGTTTTGTTCCAGATTGCGGGGTTCATCTTCAATCGCTTTCTTGGCATTATCCCAGGCACCGCCCGCATTTGCCATGAACACAGCCAGCAATTGACCACTCAAGATCACCCCCGCCAGATAACCACCGAGCGCTTCTACCTGCAGCACTAACCCTACCAGCAAAGGCATGGTAATGGAAATCACCGCCAGCGGAATGAGTTCTTTCTGCGCCGAGCGGGTAGAGATCGAAACCACTCTGGCGTAATCGGGTTTGACCGTACCTTCCATAATGCCGGGTACACGGAATTGCTTGCGTACTTCTTCCACAATTTCACTGGCCGCTCTGGATACCGCCCGGATGGAGAGCGAACTGAACAGCCACGGCAAAGCACCACCCAGCAGGAAGCCGATGAAAACGGTAGTATCCGAAATGCGAATGGCTTCCATGACGCCGCTTTTTGCCCGGTTGACATCTGTAATATATGAAGCAAACAGGCTTACCGCAGCAATTACCGCCGAAGCAATAGCAATTCCTTTGGTGATTGCCTTGGTAGTATTACCAACGGCGTCCAGATCCGCCATAATTTGCCGGGCTTTGCGGGTTTCCGGATCATCCATGTCGTGCCAGGCCATCTCGGCAATTCCATTGGCATTATCGGATATGGGGCCATAGGAATCCATTGCTACATTGTTGCCCGTATGGCTGAGCATACCAATGCCGATCATGGCTACCGCATATAAGATAAAGTTCGCCCCTTCTGCTTGATAAATCAATTTTGCCAGAACAAATGAAATGGCAATCACCATCAGCGCCCAAACACTGGATTCCATACCTACGGAGAGCCCTGAAAGAATCGTCGTTGCAGGGCCTGTGCGTGAAGCTTTAACAATTTCCTGTACGGGGGGCTTGCGGGTTGCAGTGAAGTAAGAGGTTAACGGATTGAAAGCCACCGCCAGACCTACGCCAATGGTGGTGAGAAGACCCAGTCGCCAATCACCCGCATACAAAATTGCCAGCAGAAACGAGAAAATAACGGTATTGACGCTGGAAACTTCATAGGATCGGAACATGGCTTCTTCAGCATCATGTGCCCGCAAAAACTTGATTGGGAATCGCTCCCAAATCGGCACTGTAAAGGTGCCAATGATGGAACTGATCACCCCAATGGCACGAATAACAAGCGGATAAACGATGTAATGGATTTCACCGGTGGATTGATATAACACCAGCCCCAAAATTAATGCAGAAACAATGGTAACTTCATAACTTTCAAAAATATCCGCCGCCATTCCGGCACAATCACCCACATTGTCACCAACCAGATCGGCCACAACGGCAGCATTGCGAGGATCATCTTCCGGAATATCTTTCTCAACCTTTCCCACCAGATCAGCACCAACATCGGCTGCTTTGGTGTAAATACCTCCGCCAACGCGCATAAACAAAGCCAGCAGGGTTCCACCAAACCCAAAACCCAGCAGCGCATCGGGTGCCGCTCTTCCAAACACAATGAATATTAATGTGCCTCCCATCAAACCAAGGCCATCGGTCAACATGCCGGTGATGGTACCCGCATAATAAGCAATGGAAAGCGATTCATTGAACGAACGTCGGGCAGCAGAAGCAGCGCGGACACTGGCCTGAATGGCCATACGCATACCCAGCTGACCAACGATCAGTGAAAATGAAGCGCCCATAATAAAGGCAATAGTTCTGCCAAACGCCACTATAAGGGTTACGTTCGTTGCTCCTAAATGGCCAAATTCTTCCTGTGCCTCAAGGCTGGGTTCAACGACGGCCACGCTCAGGAATAATGCAATCGTCAATAAAGCAATTGCCGGTAAAATTGTCTTTAATTGACGCTGCAGGTAACCATCCGCACCCTGACGAATAGCCTCCCATACTTCCTGCATCTTCTCGGTGCCTTTATCTTTGGTTAAAACATTGTTGCGCAGGAACCAGGCATAAACCAGGCTCAACAAAGCGACAACAAGCACACTGAGCACGGCTATCTGCTCGAACGGTGTCTGCAGACCGTGCCTGGAAAGACCTAAAATATCCATATTGCTGCCTCCAGGTTGATAATGGGATATTGGGGGATGAACCCATAAATGCGCCTGAATAATCAAGACGCACTAGAACATTGTATAACATCCTCATCATATGTCAACTTGAATTTATCCCTGGTTTTTTATGAAATTTATTAGGTGCTTTTAAATTTTCGATAAAAATAATTTACATTAATGTTTGATTAGAATTTTCCAAACCTATTGAAATTCTTGTCAATTTGTTATATAGTGTTATGCGGCTCGTTTACGCCACATTGATCAGATTCACCAATTACAGCGGGCGGGATTTTAAATCCGCTCGTTTGTTTGTCAAGGTGATCAAGGGTAAAAGATCTAGCATGTGCAGATCTGCGCCGGAAATCGCCTGATCATACAAGGTATTGATTTTCCTTTAAAAAGAGTGTATTCTGAATAAATAGAATACACGAGCAGATAAAACATGCTAGAAAAACACAAAAAATTAGAACGAATACTGAGATATTTTTCTCAAAAAAGGAAGTTTGCACAACGTATGGACAATCCGCTGATTAATGTTGTTGATGAGGAAGAAGACGAATATCCCGCCATTGCCCGGCTGATTGAATTGGGCCGGCAAAAATCTTACGTCACCATTGACGACATACTTCATTTTTTCCCCGAGGCGGAACAGGATGTGGAGCAGCTGGAAGAGGCTTTTGCTGCTCTGATGAGCGCCGGCATTCCCTACATCGAGGATGAAAGTCTCATCCCTGAGCCGTCGGAAGATGAACTCTCTTTAGATGAGGAAATCGAGGAACCGGAAGAAGCCGCAAGCGAAATCATTCTGGATGATTTGCAAAACATTGACACTGACGACACCATCGGCCTTTACCTCAAAGAGGTAAGCCGGGTACCCCTGTTAACCGCCGAAGAAGAAGTGGAACTCGCTCAGCGTATCGAACGCGGCCGAATGGCTCGTGAAGAACTGGCACGAGGTAATGTGGGCAATCGCCGCCGGCATGAATTACGCAAGCTCATTGAGGATGGCTGGGCTGCCCGCGAACATCTGATCACGGCCAATTCGCGGCTCGTCATCAGCGTGGCCAAGAAGTATATGGGGCGCGGTGTACCTTTCCTCGACCTGATTCAGGAAGGTAATATCGGACTCATCCGTGCCACCAAAAAATTCGATTACCGCCGTGGACATAAATTCAGCACCTATGCCACGTGGTGGATTCGGCAGGCAGTAACCCGCGCCATCGCCGATCAGGGGCGCACTATTCGCGTGCCCGTCCACATGGGAGACCAAATCAACAAGTTGTTGAGAATTCAACACCAGTTGACCCAACGTTTGGGGCGTGAGCCCTCCGTAGAAGAATTGGCCATAGCGCTGGATGTGCCTCCGAAAAAAGTAGAAAACATGATTCAGGTGGCGCGCAGACCACTTTCACTGGAGACCCCAACCGACGATGAGGAAGATTCCGTGCTGGGCGATTTCATCGAAGACGATGAAGCACCACCTCCCGATGATACTGCTACCTATAACTTGCTGCGCGAACATTTAGAAGAGGTGCTCAACACCCTGCCGCCACGGGAAGTGCGCATCCTTCAATTGCGCTATGGCTTGCTGGATGGTCAGGCCTATACTCTCGAAGAGGTTGGCAGAAAAATGGGTGTCACCCGGGAACGGGTCAGGCAGATTGAAGCTCAGGCTCTCAGCCGCCTGCGCCACCCCACCATTCGGCGCAAATTGCGCGATTATCTGGGTGAGTAAAAAACCGAATAATACCAGAGTCGAGAAACCGCATGGCATTTGCCCTCTGCGGTTTCTTTATTACTTACACCTGCTCGGTTAAATGACTTGCATAATCCTAAAAGTTAGGGCATACTAACCATTGGGAGGTGGCTTATGGCTAAGATTCCTTTACGAGTATATAATCGCGAAATTGAGGCGATGATAGACCGGGGAGAATCAAATACGGCGATTGCCCATTGTCGCCATATCCTCAAATATTATCCCAAACATATTGATACATATCGTCTGCTGGGTAAAGCATATCTCGAATCTCAACGATATGCCGAAGCAGCCGATATCCTTCAACGCATCATTTCGGCCGTTCCGGATGATTTTATTTCGCAAATTGGGATGAGCATTATTCGCGAAGACGAAGGAAATCTGGATGCCGCCATCTGGCACATGGAAAGAGCATTTGAAGCCCAACCTTCCAACACGGCTGTGCAAGACGAATTACGCCGCCTCTACGGACGGCGCGATGGTGTAGAACCCCCTAAAATCCGGCTTACCCGCGGTGCACTGGTGAGAATGTACGCCCGTGGAGAATTGTATCAGCAAGCCATCGCCGAAATTCGCGCGGCACTCGCCGAAGACCCCTTGCGGGTTGATTTGGAAGTAATCCTTGCTCGTATGTATTTTCTTTCCGAGCAAACCGTTGCAGCTATCGAGGTTTGCAGCCGGCTGATTTCTAAACTCCCGTACTGTTTTGAAGCAAATCGTATTCTGGCCGAAACACTGCCCAACACCTCACATGCTGAAGACGCCAAAATTTACCAGCAGCGGGTCTTTGCCATGGATCCTTATCTGGCCTACTTGCCGGCAGGTGCCTTGAGCAGCGCCGAAGTGCCGGATAACGCTGTTACCTTAGACCGTTTGGAAATTGAAACTCTCGAAGAGGAAACCACCTTACCCGAATGGGCACAGACCGCTGGCGTGGAATTCGAAAAGGAAGAAGAAGCCTTACCGGATTGGTTCTCTGAAATTAAACCCGACACAGGCCGGGAACAAATCTCAACACCTCTCTCACCCGAAGAAGGAAGTGTCCTGTTTGAAGAGGAACAGCCTTCCATCAGGCTTGAAGAAACCCCCTCACCGCTAATTTCGGATACAGTCGAAGAAGCAGAAGAAACCATACCCGATTGGATGAAGGAAGCGGGTTGGATACCGGTTGAAAAAGTGGATGAAACCGCCGAGGTTGGCTTTAATATTCCGGAGGAAGGTCTGGAAGTTGGCGAAATGCCTGAATGGTTGCAGGAAATTGCCCCACCAGAATCATTAGCAGAAGAACCAGGTGCCGGAGAAGAAGATATCGAATGGTTAGAAAAAATTCTTCCTTCGGAGGAAAAAACAAGCGTTGATCAAGTTCAGCAAGTAACTCCAATAGCCGAGGAGCAAATTCCGGAAGAATTTCCTTTCACTCAAGAAGACCAAATTTTATTAGAGAAAGAGCAGGAAATTTCCATTCCGCCTCTTGGGACTGATGAGGAAAAATTACAGGAGGAAAACCCCGAAACCGAATTCTTCGCCCAGGAACCCGAATGGCTCAAAAGTTTGTCGGAAGAAGAAACCACACCATTCACTTCCCACCCATCCCATAAAGCGGAAGATCAGGTGACCGAAACACAGCCGTCCCAGGAAACAACCGGCATCGGCGAGGAAATTGCCCCCGACTCAACCCTGCCGGATATGGATGATTTGGATGCCACTATGGCTTGGCTGGAAAGTTTAGCCGCAAAGCAGGGCGCTGATGAAGCTACCCTCCTCACTCCCCCCGAAGAACGCCAGGAAACTCCACCGGCGTGGATTCAATCGCTGGCCGAGGAACAACCCCAACAACCTGCCACCGAAGAAATCCCCCAGGTTATTTCGGATGAGGGCTTACCTGAAGTTTTACCAGTAATTGAAGAGGAGAAAGTAGAAATATCACAGGGCTTTTTATCCGCAGAAGTTGAAGCAAGTGAAAAGGGTGAGGAAGTGCCCTCCGTAGAACCCGAGTTAATAAAAGAGCCTGAAACGGTTGAAGAAACCGGATCGCTGCCCGATTGGTTGCTGGAATCCTTGCAAGAAGAGGAAGAGCAGATTCCATCAGCCGAAACAACTCTCGAACATGTAACAGAAAATCAACCTTCAGATGAAATATTTGAACCACCAATCATGGAAGAACCCATTGCTTCGCCGGAATCATCCGAACAAACAATGGATGAAGATGCGGCATTCGCGTGGTTGGAAAGTTTGGCGGCGAAACAAGGTGTATCGGAAGAAACTCTCTTAACTAAACCCGAAGAACGTCAGGAAGAACTTCCGGATTGGATTCACGAGGAGCAGATTTTTGAAGAGGTGAATGTACCTGCATCGGATATATCCCCTCAGACTGAAGAAGCAGTTGAGACTTATTCCGAATTTACTGAAGGGTCGGAGCCAGTCGAAGACACCCAACCGGTTCATCTTAAAGCAGCAACTCAATCCACTCGCGAAGAATCCATTGAGATTCCCGGACGATCTGAAGAAGTCCCCTCAACCGAAAAAGAAGAAATCCCTCAATGGCTGCAAGGTCTCGAAGAATTGGAAAGTGATGAAGAAATTACCGAGCAGACCATGTCCTCCGATTGGGTAACAGAATTTGTACCTCCACCTCAAGATGAACCAGCCCCACAACCGCAACCTGAGGTTTCTCCGCTAATCGAGAAAGGTAATTACGTTGAGTTGTTGCAGATTGCCCAATCTTCCATGCAGGCTCATAACATCGAAAAAGCTTTGCAGGCATACAATCAACTGATCAAAGATGGTCAATTTTTAGAGGAAACAATTCATGATTTGAGGGAAGCGCTTTACCGCTACCCCATTGATGTTTCTATCTGGCAAATCCTTGGGGATGCCTATTTACGCAGCAATCGCCTTCAGGAGGCGTTAGAGGCCTATACCAAAGCGGAAGAATTGCTGCGTTAAAATCAAATTCAATTATTGGAGGACATTGTGGAACGCACCTTCGTACTTGCGAAACCTGATGCTGTGCAGCGAGGTTTAATTGGAGAAATCATCAAACGTCTTGAACAGCGCGGGTTGAAACTGGTTGCCGCAAAATTTTTGCAGGTATCCACCGATCTGGCTGAACAGCATTATGCTATTCACAAGGGCAAACCTTTTTACGATGGATTGATCCGTTACATTTGCTCAGCGCCGGTAATGGCCATGGTTTGGGAAGGACCGCAAGCAGTGGCCGCGGTCCGTCAGACAATGGGTGCAACCCGGCCCACCGAGGCCGCACCCGGCACCCTCCGACACGATTTCGGTTTAGAGGTTGGGCGAAATTTGACCCACGCATCCGACAGCGTGGAAAATGCAGAAATGGAAATTGCCTTATGGTTCAAGCCAGAGGAAATTGTTAATTGGAAGCAAAGCAATGAGCAGTGGGTCGTAGGAAGCAATTGATTTATGATATAATTTTGCAATCACAGCGATGAGGCCCGCTGGGTACGAACCAAACCGCCGGAAAAGGCTGATAGCCTCTGATGATCCCCAATTAATCATCAGAGGATTTTTTTTTCGTTCGCGAGGGTAGAATGACTGAACTAAAACAAACCTTACCCGAAGTCAACATAATGGGAATAAATCCCTTGAATGAAGCTCAAAAACGTTACCTTACTGCATCTTTGATCTCATTAGAAAAACTGTTGCGTCAAGTGCTAAACCTTCTTCACGACACCAATCAAAATGAGATATTCTACGCAAAGGATAAGGACATATCAGAAGAAATTTCAGCGGTTATAGAACAACGAATTTTTTCTTTACTTGAAAAATTCAAAGAAATCAAAGAAAGATACCATTTGCAATCGGTAAAAGAGAAAGAAAGCCGCTTGGTTGCAGCGCAATTGAGTCTGTGTTGGGCAGGTTTACTAGATATACGTCCAAAAACATTATCCGGTTATGGGAGTTTACCCGATTCCACTGCACAGGAACTGGAGACGGAAATTAATACGCTTTCTAAAACTGTTGGGGATTTGGTCAATACACTCAACCGATCTAATTCAAAAACTATCTGAGTATTTTATGCTCACCTATTACTGTCCTGATTGCTGGCAAATTGTTGACGAGAAGGATGAAATCTGTCCTTATTGCGGTTATCCGTTGATTGAATTTTCGCGCCAGGACTATTATCAAAAACTTTTAGATGCTCTCCATCACATCCTACCGGAACGCCGCATAATTGCCGCTCAGATTTTGGGTAATCTCAAAATTCAAGAGGCTGTTCCCGTCTTTAAGGAAATTCTTGCCAGTGAAATTGAAGACTATTATTTCCTGCGAGCAGTTTTGTTAGCACTGGCCAAAATTGAACACCCAGAACAATTGGAAATTCTGGAAAAGGCTGCTCATCATCCCTCAAGTCTGGTTAGAGCTTTTGCGATCCATCTATTGGAGAAAATAAAGAACAACGAGACAATCGAAAGTTGGGATAACTTTTCGGGGTAACTCTTTCGTGCTTTGATGGAAATTTTCTAAGAACACTTTTTTCTTGACGGAGATGCGACTTTATGATAATATTGGCGCGTTCGTGGGGGCGTGGTGTAGTGGTTAACATGCGGCCCTGTCAAGGCCGAGACCGCGGGTTCGAATCCCGTCGCTCCCGCCACAACCACATCATAAGGCCGCTTTGCGGCCTTTTTGTTTTTCCTTCCTGATTGCCTTTGCTCAGGAAGTTGATTTTACCCAATGGGAGAAATGCTTACATGGCGAAAGATTCGTTACCCAAAAATCAACAATTACGCAGCAGGGCTATACAATTTATCCTCCTGTTTGGTTTGGTGAGTGCTTTTGGCGATGTTACCTACGAAACCGGCCGCGGCGTTAGCGGAGCATATCTGGCCTTCTTAGGGGCTGGTGCAACCAGCATTGGTTTCGTTTCAGGTTTAGGTGAATTTTTGGGTTATGCTTTGCGACTGGTATCCGGATACCTTGCATCCCGCACACGAGCATATTGGGCGGCAACCTTTGTGGGTTACGGGCTTTTACTCAGTATTCCTTTGCTGGCTTATACCAGAAAATGGGAAATAGCCGCTGTTTTTCTAATTCTGGAACGAGTTGGGAAGGCAATACGCTCACCCGCAAAGGACACCATGCTTTCTCATGCCAGTTATCAAATCGGACGCGGCTGGGGATTTGGAATTCACGAAGCACTCGATCAAGTCGGGGCTTTTATTGGTCCATTGATATTTGCGATTGTTTTCGCCCAGCGGCAAAGTTATCGCGATGGTTTTAGTGTTCTGTGGATTCCCGCCTTACTTACCCTGGTAGCCTTGTTGCTGGCCAGGTTACGGATACCTGACCCCGAAGAATTAGAAAATTCATCCTCATCCAAGGAGAATGATAATAACAAAAACAACTCCGCCCTACCGCAAGTATTCTGGTTTTATTCTGTCTTTACCTTTTTAAGCGTGGCTGGTTTTGCAAACTTCCAGATCATTTCTTATCACTGGGTCACGCAGAGCATTGTACCTGTAGCCCAAATTGCAGTGTTTTACGGTGTTGCGATGGGAGTAGATGCTCTGGCGGCTCTGATCATCGGTAGAACTTACGATAAGATTGGTTTATTATCCTTATTGATTGTACCTTTGATTTCCTTACCACTGCCGTTCCTGGCTTTCTCCGATCAATATACCATAGCGATGCTCGCGGCCGTCCTGTGGGGCATTATCATGGCAGTTCACGAAACAGTCATGCGTGCTGCCATCGCCGATATTACGCCGGGTGGAAAAAGAGCCTTTGCTTATGGAATTTTCAATACCGTGTATGGTGCTGCCTGGTTCGTCAGCGGTGCATGCCTGGGATTCCTCTATGATCAGAGTAGAATATGGCTCTTGATTGCCATCGTAACCCTTGAAGTTCTTGCCTTATTGGTCTTTCCCTTTGTTTTGAAATTTCAAAACCAAAAACCCGCAGCAAAATAATGCAAAACCAGAAGAAAACGCCCTCGGAAACGAAAAACCAAGGGCGTTTTCTCGTTTCAAAAGTATACTCTAGAAGAAAACCTTGGCAATTTTTAGAGCCTTTTGCTTCCAGGGGACGCGATGAGTTACACCGGCTTCCCCCTCCTTAAAGGTATCCTTATTGGCCAGGTACCAGCGATAATTTCGCAATAAAGCCTCTTTGTTCGAATACTTGGGTTGAAAACCTAAAATTTTTTGAGCTTTTTCGATTGAAACGAAAGAATCTTTCGAGGCCGTCTCATAGATCCATGGATACAATGGTGAGAGTTTCAATAATTCCAATACCTTTAAAGCCAGCACAACAGGACCTGCCGGAAAGGGAATAATTCTTTTTCCGTAACCGGCTTCATCCAGCACCGCCTGATAATCTTCTTTCATTGTGGTAAATTCGGCTGCGCCGATGTTGAAGGTGTCGTTTACCCGTTCTTCGTCCAATGTCATGCACGCATAAATGGCATCACACAGGTCCTCTACATCCAAGAGTTGATAGCGGTTGTTCCCCGACCCGATCATCGGGAAGTTTTTACCCTCGCTTGCCCATTCGTAAAAGATTGCAAAGACCCCCAAACGTTCAGGGCCAACAAAAGATTTGGGCCGCAAAATGGGGACGCACATTCCTTTTTGACGATATTCAAGACAAACTTCCTCTGCCTGAATTTTTGCCTTCCCATAGGGACCAACACCAATCAGGGGGTCGGTTTCATATAAAGGATGATGATCCGGAACACCATAAACCGCCGTACTGGAAATGTGAATAAACCTCTTTACACCGTACTCCAGTGCCTGCTGGAGGACAATTCGTGTTCCTTCCACATCGGTGGAATAGATTTCTTCAGGGGGATAAAGAGGTAACGCTGCTGCTGTGTGAATGACAATATCCGCGCCTTTCATGCTTTTACGAACATCATCTCGATTGCGAATGTCCCCCTGTAAAAATTCGATTCGATCACGCTCCGGATAAGCAAAATCCACCAGATCAATACCCGAAATCTCCTTGTATCCTTTTTCAAGAAGATAGCGCACTAAATTAATGCTTAAAAAACCACTGATTCCGGTGATGTAAACCTTCATGGATTACTCCTCTATCAATTTTCTGATGTTCGGTTTCATTTTACCAGAAAAGCTTTTTTTCTCATTGATTGTGCAAAGCATTGATAATTTTATTCGAATGACTAATGTAATTAATTTTTACGGATAATAATCACTTGAAACCCTTTTTCGAGAAGATAAAATTATATTCATAATATTGAATATAATAATATTATCCATATTTTCTCAAACCAACAGTTCACTTTTCAAGAAATTCTCAGGAGGTTTTCATGAACGAAAGCCTTTGGCTGATAGCAGGTTTGGCATTACTCTCTTTGATTAGCGGAATGCTGGGGCTGGGTGTGGCGTTCGCTGCTTTACCGTTTTTTTCTTTTTTCATGAGGGATATTGTCCATCAGGTCCAACCGTTGACCTTATTGCTCAATGGCTTAACAGCCCTTTTTTCAGCCTTTGGTTTTGCTCGAAGTGGATTAATAGATTGGAAAAAAGCCATCATTCTGGGATTCGTTACTACCATTACTGCACCGCTGGGTTCGATACTGGCTCACTATATTTCGCAAACAGCGATTTTGGTACTTTATTTTGCCGCGGTGATGTTCCTGGCCTTTAATTTATTTCGTCCCATCAAAAAACGGGAACAAGGGCAAGAGAACTTCAAACTGGCAGTTATTCTGGCTATTCCAATCTCTGCGCTGGCCGGCTTTCTCGGTGTTGGACCGGGTTTTTTATTGCTTCCCACCTTGATATTAGTAGGGTTTGAGCCTAAACGCGCAGCAGGTATCAATGCCTTTGCTGTCACCCCGCCGTCCTTTTCGGCTCTTATCCCTCACCTGAAAACGGCAATCTGGGATCCAACGCTGACCATCATCCTGTTGGTTGTTGGTGCAGGCATGTCATTTATCGGTGCTCGAATTACCAGTAATTTTGTTCCAAATCAACGCTTGAAACGAATGTTTGGCAGCCTGATTGTGATCATGACGGCATACAAATTATTCACAATATTCATTCATTAGGAATTTGAGTTTCTCGGACAAGAGGTTTTTTAGGAAGAAAGATCTTGGTCTTCTATTGATTTATGGAACAAAAATATATATTCCCCTTTCATTCAACGAGGGAATGCCCTGACCTGAAAAAAGCCATCAGGTAGTGGGGTGCTGCCGATTCATTCGGTAAGTCACCAACGCCGAAATGAAAATTATAAAGAGGTAGGCACTGAGCAGTAGTATGGTAATCGCCGTTCCCCTTTCATGGCTCTGCATTAAAATCCATGAAGTCAAAGCCCCTGCAACTGGCACGGCAACACAGGTGACCGTCAATACTTTCTTCTGAACCCTTCGTAACAACCAGCAGCTGACGCAGCCGATCGCCCATAGCGCGACAATCACATAGAACATAGCAACCTCCCGCCGGTACTGATCTCAAGGGTATTCAAACCGCTTTTGTCATATATTCTTGAAACTCAGTACCATATTTATTATACAAACAAAATACCTCAATGAATAGTACCTAATTTCACATTTATCTTTTATGAGGAATGAATCTATTCGATTAAATAAAAAAGGTGCTTCAACGAAGTGAAGCACCTTACTGAATCTCACCCGCCCTTAGGCGAAACGAGTTTCGCGAATATCAATTATCCTTTCAACGATTGGAGAGACCGCTTTTTTCAAATCTTCCAGTTTCACACCATTTACCTTGACCGTTACACTTTGGGTTTCAGCCCGTTCCCCTAGCAATGTTCCCAATCCAACAATGTTTCCACCCAAATTATATATAGCCCCTGAAAGCTCGTGGAGTTTACCGGGTTGATCCAATAGTTCCACCGTCAGCCGCACACCGGATTTTCGCGCTCCAAGCATCTCCAGTAGTATATTGAACAGATCGGTTTCAGTAATAATACCGACCAGACTTTCACCGCGAACCACCGGCAAACCGCCAATTTTATGATCCGCCATAATGCGTGCCGCTTCTTCGATTGGACAATCTTCTTGTGTAACGATTACATTTTTCGTCATAACCCGCTCAACCGTAATTTTGCTCAGCAGGTAATTGACTTCCCATACACTTAAAGTTGTCGCTTCAGAAGGCGATGCATTCATCAGATCGGTATTTGTAACAATCCCAATCAATTTACCGCGCTTATCCACAACAGGATACCGCCTGACTTTATCCTTTCGCATACGGGCAAGGGCATCCTGCACGGGAACATCCGGTTCAATGGTCAATACTGGGGTTGACATTCGCTCGCCAACTAGCATGGGATTATTCTCCTTCTTTTTTGAGTTCTACGTAATTATTCTATCAAATGCCGCGCATAAATACCAATCGTTTATACCCTCAATCATAAACCTTCCGGTTCTACTCGGAATGGATCAATATCCGGTACTCCGGGTTTTACAAATCTCCGGATGGGTAGATATAAGATAGCACCCAAAGCCATTGCTGCCAGTGCAAGCCATAATGAGTTTAATCCTTCCTCAATCAGTTGACTATATATGGCGAGGAAAATCACTGCAGAAGGACTAAGGGTAGCCAGAAATAAACCGAAATAACCACCGGGCACCTTCTTGCGCGGTATATGCGGCATTGAAAAGCGCAGTTTCCACAAGGCTAAAAACTGCACAAATAAAACCACCATATTCAAAAACACATCAACCACTACCAGAAAGGCGAAGGGCTGCAAAGAAAAAATGGAATATAACACTCCGCACAGAATAATTGAAACATAAGGCGTACCGAATTTTGGATGCACCCTGGTCAGAAAAGTGGGCATCATACCATCTTCAGCCATCGCAAAAGGCACTCTGGTACCGCCCAGCCCATTTCCGATAAACAAACCGATCATACTTAAAATTGCGGAAATGGTCATCAATAAACCCAGCCCATTAGCCAGAGGACTGTTTTTAATACCGGTTACTTTATCCGCAATTTGATGAGCAATATCTGGAAATTCCCAACCAACCGAAGCGGACGGATCAACACCCCATTCAGCCAGTTTTTCTTCATTTATCCCATAATCAGCCATTAGCACGCCAATACCGGCGCCGGTTTCCGGTTCCTCCTGTCCCCATAAATGATATTTACCATCTTCTCCCGCGCCTCCAAACAGGCCTGCCGTAACGGGAAAAGAGTAAGTTGCAATAGCGGCGATCAATACCAATACCATAGCAAGTGGGTAGGTTCGTTTGGGATTGACAATTTCATCCCCTGCAGCGCTGGGAAGTTCCCATCCCATGAAATTCCACATCACCACAAACAATCCTACACTCAGGGCTCCTGTAATGGTCTCGCCTTCTGGCAGTAAAGGAATGGGGGGAGTTGTTCCGCTTCTGATCCATTGAAAAATCCCCAAAGCGGACATCAGAATCAGTGGAATAATCATGATAATTCCCAGGCCGTTCGCCGTCATGCCGGCAAGCCTCGCTCCGCGAATATTTAGACCGGTAATAATCCAGATAAGCACCAGAGCCACCAGCCACGATAAAACCCACGCCGGAATTTCCACACCATTCACCACTGTGCCGGTACGCAGGATTGGAATAAAATACCCCAAATAATAAGCCGCTAATACGGGGTAAATTGCCACATCCACCCACGAAACCACCCAATTCATCCATCCTGCCATAAAACCCGCGAAAGGGCCGAAAGCCTGTTTGACCCAGTGGTAATACCCCCCTTCCACCGGCATCATCGAGGTCATTTCTCGCACCAATAACATGTTCGGGATACTGAAAATAAGCGGCGTCAATACAATCAAAATCAGCGCCATTCCCGGCCCCGAAAATCCAACCAGCGGCTCAATTCCAAATGCACCTCCACAAACCGTAAAGTAAATTAACCCAAAAAGCGGAAGTAAGGTTAACTCACGTTTGAGTTTGCGGGCTTCTTGTTGAATAACTTCTCCTTTTTGAGAATGAATTCCCATCTAAGCCTCCAAAATGAAGAGATAACACAATAAGATGAATTTTATAGGAAAAATTTATTTGCGGGATGTTTTTTCTATGTTTAATTCGCTGGAAAGCGAATTTTTAGAGAACACTCATCGGTTATTTCTGATTGAATATTCGTTTATAATACCCTTTCGAAGTATTGAAAATGAAATTTTAATTTTCCACAGGAATTATGAAACGCATCCACGCAGGTATTCCCGCTTTATTCCCCTCCTTATTGGTTACTTTAATCGTGTTATTCTCAACTGCTTGTACTAATGATAATATAGAGAATGTTTCACAATCGGAATTGCAAAGGCAATATTCTTGTGTGGCATTTTCTCAAGAGCCTCAAACTGGCAGGGTAATTTCGGTTATTGATGGCGACACCATAAAAATAGAAAGCAATAATTACAAAATAAATGTCCGTTATATTGGCATAAATTCCCCAGAACTTGATACGGAAGAAAACCAGATCGCCGAACAAGCAAGAGAAGCCAATCGTCAACTGGTTGAAAATCAAATGGTGACCCTTTACAAAGACACGTCTGACACCGACCGTTTCGGAAGACTTTTGCGATATGTATTTGTCGGGGATGTCTTTGTTAATTATGAAATGGTGCGTCTGGGTTACGCCAGACAAAAAGACTACCCGCCCGATAGCGCTTGTAAAGACCTTTTCATTGAAGCACAACAAGAAGCAATCAAAAACAACCGTGGGATGTGGAATTCTAACTAGGCAATTTCCTGATGACCGAAATTTTGAAACTCAACCCTCAAAAACCCGAAAAGGAAATCATCCAAAAAGCCGCTGAAATAATAAAAAGAGGGGGATTGGTTGCTTTTCCAACCGAAACGGTTTACGGGCTTGGGGCAAACGCATTCGATTATAGCGCCGTTCAGCGTATTTTTTTAGCCAAAGGACGCCCCGCAAACGATCCGCTTATTGTTCATATTCTCAATGCCTCCTGGTTGAACAGGGTGGTTGAAGAAATCCCTCCCCAAACCGAAATCCTAGTAAAACATTTTTGGCCCGGCCCGCTAACATTGATTTTTCCTCGCGGTGCATCGGTTCCCCTCATTGTCACCGCCGGTGGTAAAAGCGTGGCTGTGAGAGCTCCTTCCCACCCCGTTGCTCAGGCTCTGCTTTCGGCAGCCGATTTACCAGTTGCTGCTCCTTCAGCAAACCGTTTTGGTCATACCAGTCCAACCACAGCCTCCCATGTACTCGATGATCTCGCTGGAAGAATTGATTTGATTCTCGATGGAGGTGAATGTCCTATTGGATTAGAATCAACCGTCCTGGATCTTACTCAGACCCCGCCGGTAATACTCCGACCGGGTGGTGTTCCTCGAGAGGAAATTGAATCCGTCATCGGCAGGGTGAGAGTGGCAAATAAACTTTCCGCCGCTCATTCAAACCAAACCCTTTCTTCCCCCGGATTACTCGAACGCCATTATTCCCCTCACGCAACCCTGATCCTGATTGAGGTCTCGTCATCCGAAAGAAAAAATGCCATTCAAAAGGTGCAGGAAATACTGAGGGGGATACTGAAAGAGCCTCATCGCCGGGCGGGTATCCTTACTGTTGATGAAGAAGCCCGTTTTTTTGATTTATTCCCCAATCTTGAAGTCATCTCACTCGGTTCAATCCATAATTTAAGCGAAATCGGAAAAAATCTGTTTGCTGGCATGCGTACACTGGAACAGGCCGGAGTCGATATGATCCTGACCACTGATTTTGGTGAAACCGGCTTGGGTTTGGCTATTCGTGACCGCCTGAGAAGAGCAGCAACCCAAATCATCCAATCATGAGTTTGGCAGAAAACAAAACAAGACCAGTTGTCCAGGCCGGTCTTGTTTTGTAGAAGGAGGATAAACTTTTTGTAAAATATAGCCCTTAATATAAGCCAGTAAGCCATTGAGCGTATCGGCCAAATTATTGAATTCAACCTCGCCAATGGTATAGTTTCTCCATAAAATTAACCAGCCAGCGAAATTCGCTGGCTGGTGCTGACTTCTTTCTACCGATTGGATTTTTTACGGCCGGTCAATTTCAAAACGCGGCGATGTCCACGATTCCCAGTGCGCGGGATTGTTTGGATCGCCTAATGCCTTGAGAACCGAAATCTTTACATAGTAGATACCGTCCGGAACCTCAAATTCGCTGTTACCGGCAAATGTAAACCCATCAAATGGCAAAGCAAAGAAGCCGGTCGCTGAACTGTTACGCGGCAGATATGATTCGTCGTAAGCGTAGTACCAGTAGCGGTCCGGAGCCTTCTCGAGATCCTGATAGACTTCCATCTTGAATCGCCGAGAGTGGTGGTCAAAGTGAACGAGGAAGAAGGGAACATTATCTCCCTCCATCGAAAACCACCAGTCAAGGTCTCCAAGTTTGTAGAAATCGCCGTCATCCAACAGGGCCAGCCACGGAAAACCGTATTGGGTCGGTGCAAGTACCTGAATGGACTGATAGTCACCGATGAAACCGGCATAGGGTACCCGATAGACTTCACCCTCCTCATCGGTCAGCACAATGTAACCGCCAAATTGGCCTTTATCGGGAACGGCCGGCGCCGTTACGGTGACATTGACCCGCACTTTACTCTTCGGCGCAACTTTCACCTGATCGGCGCTGAAACTCACCGAGGCAAAGCTGGCGTTGAATGATGGAGAAAAAGTACTTCCATGGGTGCCAAGCGCCGGTTGATGAGAGAGGGAGAACACCCGGGTTGTGGTTCCATCGTTGGCAATAGTGATCGTCTTAGTAATCGGCCCAACCTCACTTTCACCCAGTGCCAGTTTGGAAGGTTCAACCTTGACCGTGGAAAGAATGGCCTGAGGGATATCCAGCATCCCCGCACCCTGGCGGTGAACATTATCTAAAAAGCCCAAAGCAGGTCCACCCCACCATAGTGCCGGGTCTGCAGTATTCTGGAAAAGCGTTCTTACCACACCGGCCGGCAGGTTGGGATGTGCCTGCAGCAATAAGGCTGCAGCACCTGCCACATGGGGTGATGACATCGAAGTTCCACTCAATGTGGCGTAGCCGCCTTCTTCAAGCGGGAAGGTTGAATAAATCAATCCGCCCGGCGCACCGATATCCGGTTTCACATTCAGGTCAGGGGATAGCCCGTATGAACTGAAGGATGAGATTAACCCGCCCGTGGGATTCGGGAAGGTTCCCGATTGATCGGTCCACGTCAGAAATACATCACCAAGTGCCAGGCGCTCATCAATGAGTGCGCCTTCACTATCAGAAATGGTGACGACCGGAATCGTTATCGCGGGTGTTCCTGCCACGGTAGCACTGAACCTTCCGGGATTATTATTGTATAAAACGACGCCAATTGCCCCGGCGTTCATTGCGTTCAAAGCCTTCGTGTGGAAAGTACATGTACCCCGGCGGATCAAAGCAATCTTTCCGGCCAAACTCCCTATCGGCAGAGCACTGCACGCATCTGCTGTAGAAGTAATAGTTCCCGTGCGCGCCATCGGATAGGTGCCCGAAGTGGGGGGTTCAGGTGCAGAGGAGGCAACGCCATAACCCACGGGAGTATCATCCGGGCTGACCAGAAACAGCTTGAGGAAGATATCGGTATTGTCAAATGACGCCACTCCAATAACCTGATTGCCCAATCCCGGTGCACCCGCAGAATACACACCACTTGCGCCACTGTTGCCGATTGAGGCAACAACCACCATACCAGCCTTTACCAACCGGTCGGCTGCCTGGGCCGTGGGATACTGAGGCCACTGAAATGCCGAACCGATGCTCATGTTGAGAACCTGCATTCCGTCATCCAATGCACGTTCCATTGCCATGAGCATTATATCGGCGGTGGTAGATCCTTCGCAACCAAAAACTCGATAGGCCCCAAACATCACATCAGGTGCAACCCCTTTAATGGTGCCGTTTGCGCCAATAATCCCGGCTACGTGAGTGCCGTGTCCGTTGCAATCATCGGGAATGGGGTCGGGATTGGGAATGGGGTTATATGATGGGCTGGTTGGATCGGCATTGAAAGCATCGCCCACAAAGTCATAACCGGTGAAAACCCGACAGCCGGGACCAAAGCAGCCTCCCAAATCCGGGTGATCGAAATCCACACCCGTGTCCATTACAGCAACCTTGATTCCCTTGCCGGTGAATCCCAATTCGCTCTGAGCAACATCTGCCCCGGTCATGGCCAGCGCGCTGACCAGTTCAGGGCTTGGATTCTTTACCGGTTCAGGCAGAGTGTAAGTTTCAACCGGGTAGATTGCTTTTACACCCGGAAGACGGGATAATTTTGGTAGTTCTGAAGGGCTTATCTGGATAGAAATACCGTTCCACAACTTATCGTACGAGAACCTTTCGGTGAACTGCAAACCAGCCTGTTGAGCCTGCATCCGAAAGGTTTGCTTTTCAGAACGGACAGTAGTCATCCGTCCACCATCAGCAGTAGGTGAACCATTGAACTCGACAAACCAGAGTTGGGGCGTCTCGTCAACCATCTCTCCGGTTTCAGAGGAATAAACTGGAAATAGGGGTTCAATCGTTCCGTCGTCTGCCATAGCCGGTGAAATCATTGTGGCAATGAGTACCAGAATCAACAGACTGGAAAAGAAATATTTTTTAATCATTGTCTTCCTCCAGAAGGGATTGATTTAAACCAAATTGAGTGCAACTGCTCACAACAGAAGATTTTTTTTCGATACACACCTCCCTGATATTTTCCGCAAAAAAAGACTGCGGAAGTATGTGAACCTTCGGCAGTCTGGCGGTCTGATAATTACAGACCCATGACTTTGCGTCCTTACCTCGCGGTAAGTTTGCTTTTTTCGGGTATAAATTTGGTGGATAATCTTTGACTTACTTTATATATTTTACAATATTTATTTATAACTTCAAGTATTATTTTTATCGAATCGTTGGTTAGAGATACAAATTGTATATACACCCACAAAAAAATTATTCATCTCAAAAAATCTGTTGAAGGGAAATTATAAGGTGTTTTTATAGTTATCACCTTTTTTTCCAGACGAGATTGCTCCGCAGCAAATGCCAGCAAGTGACTGAACAACGCTTCTCTCGCAACCTGTTTTACGCTATCCGGGTATCCGCCCTCCCGCACGCGGGCAACAAACTCAGCCATCAGCCGTTTATCACCTCCCCCATGCCCCTCCCCGGCTTTCGGGCTGGTATCAATGACTGTTTTATGTCTGGTTCGATGTTCTTCAATAATCAACCAGCCACCGCCGTTACCCAAAACCCCCATCAACCTGCCTTTTGTGCCTTCTATCCGCGTCGAACGATGTTCCACATGGGAGTGACCATGCATGGTCAGGGTTACCGTTGTGCCCTTCTCAAATTTCATGCTGACCACTTGATGATCCACAACATCGTTATCGCAATGATAAACACATCTACCGTATGGCCCTTCTCGAATTGCCCGGGCAATTGTTTGAGGAGTTGGATCATTGACTAACACTGTCAACGGCCATCCTTTATATTCGGTAACCTGTTTCAGGAAGGGAAATAGAGATGATAAAGATTTTATAAATACCGGTTTCTTTATCCATGTTTGAATAATGGCTTTATGAAATGCATTGGTGCATGTCTGGCTATACGAATACCAGAAAGGGATCATCTCAACATAAATGTGAATCGCCGAGTAAGGACATTGCTTTTCTATCGGGCAATTATCCACACACCGCTCCGGTACTTTTTGCGGGGCTTTGTCCGCTCGAAAGTGAGTCAACTCGCCGGTGCTGCTCAACTCCACCGGGTTTTGGCCTAAAATCCATGGCAAAATATCAAAATCATGGCAACACTTCGCCAGTATCATCGGACAGGATTGCTGGCTGTTCCGCCAGTTCCCTCGAACGTAGGAATGAGCCATATGCCAGAAGGAAACATTCTCGCGGTGGTCCACATCAATAATTTCGCCCAATTGTCCGGATTGAACGATCTCCCGCATTTTTCGGGCATGTTGGGTATATCTCAAAACGTGGCAAATGTGTAATTGCCGTTGTGTTCGTTCGCTGGTTATAACCAGTTCCTCACAATCTTCCGGTGAGATTGCCATCGGTTTTTCCAGCAATACATGATAACCCTTTTTCATTGCCGCAATTGCCGGTTGAACGTGCAACCAGTCCTGGGTTGCAATAATGGCAGCCTCTCCCAACTGAGGTTTTTCCATCAGTTCTTCCCAGCTTTCAAAGCAAAACTCCGCCGGGATCGAGTGGATTGTAGCAAATTTCGTCCTGCGTTCCGCGTTTGGCTCAGCAACTGCCACGAAACGGATTTCATCAGGATGTTCCAGTGCATACGGTGCATATGCTTCTGCGCCTCGTTGTCCGGCTCCAATGAGTACTGCTCGAATCATCTTTACTGTTCCTCCATCACGGTGATGAATTTTAGTATATTTCAAAGTCGGTGATTCATCCAAACCTTACTTTCAACCAAATTCCCCATTTGAGACTAAAATTAAACAACATTAAAATTCTTAAGGAGACTGCTTAATGGATAACTCAACTCTTACTATCGAAGTCAATAATAACGATGTATATCATCGCCCCCAGCGCATGATCCGAATTGCAAATTGGGCCAATATTCTCTCATGGATCGTCCTTGTGGTGGTGGGCTTGTTTCTGGTGTTCTTCATCAGCGCGATTTATGTTACCATTACTCAATCATCCAGCAACTTGTTTATTGAGCTGATTCCAACGCTTGTACAGACCTTTTTGATTATCATTCCCGGTTTATTTTTATTTGTCTGTCTTCAAGCTATTTCAGAAGGAATGTATCTTTTGATGGATATTGAAGAAAACACCCGAAGAAATCAGTCATGACCCTCTACACGAAATAATCCATCATTTTATAAAATCACGCTCATCATTGGTATTCCAATTCATCTCTTTAGACATGGGGTAGGGAGTTTTTCTACCCCTTATTTGTTATGACCTTTTAAGATTCTAATCAAAATATCATCTCTGTTCGTAAAAAATGGCAGAGTTACAGTATTTTTAATCTGTCAAATTTTATAAAAAAGTTCTAAATATATTATAGTTGACTATCTCAGTAAATATATTCATAATGAAAATAACGTAAATCTTTTTAACTCACATAGGAGGATTAAGTGAAAACACCGATCAAGTTCATAATTTTTTTGCTAATTTTTTCAATAGTTGCGATCAGCATCATGCAGTTTGTCGTTGGATCTGCCGTAGCAAGTGATCAGCCTCCAACATCGGGTATTGTTTTGGTCAAAAAGACTGCTAACACAAGTTTTGACCGCCTGTGGAAATGGAATATTCTCAAAACCGGTGATCAGTCTTCATTAACCCTTTCTGCCGGTCAGGTTTTTCCGGTCAACTATACGGTCACCGTTCAGGCGGTAGCCGTAGATAGTAACTGGAAGGTTAGTGGTCTCATTCAATTTCAAAACACTTCTTCGGTCCCTGCCACGATAACAAACGTAACCGATGTCATCAGTGGTGGAATTGTGGCAAGTGTAAATTGTGGCAAGTCTTTCCCATTCACATTGCCAGCCGGCTGGACTCAGGCTTGTACTTACGAAGCCAGTTTACCTGACGGCACCAGCCGAACAAACACCGCCACCGTTGAGACCAGCGGTGATGTCGCCGGCAGTTCGGTAACAATCCCCTTTTCCTTTGGTACACCCGCTAATGAAGTGGATGAGTGCATCACCATTGAGGACAATCAATTCGGTTCCCTCGGAACAGTGTGCGCCGGTGAGTCCCCAAAAACTTTCAATTACTCTCTTAATATCAGCGCAGATGTCTGTGGAGAATATCAATTCGCGAATATCGCATCCTTCGTTACCAATGAAAGCGGAACAAAGGGCAATTCAGAATTCGTGGTAAATTTCAAAATACCGTGTGAAGGTTCCTGCACGCTGACCCCCGGTTACTGGAAAACTCACTCCCAATATGGACCTGCTCCTTACGATGAAACCTGGGCTTTATTGGGTGAGGATGCTCTTTTCTTCTTGAGCGGGCAATCCAATTATCAGGTTCTATGGACTTCCCCTTCCAGCGGAAACGCCTATTATATTCTCGCACATGCCTACCTGGCCGCCAAATTGAATATCCTTAATGGTGCTTCCACAACCGCCAGTGTTGATGCGGCTTTGAGCTTTGCTACATCCTTCTTCGAGACCTACACTCCCACTTCTACTCTCAGCCGGGCAGTGCGGAATAGCGCCATTGCTCAGGCAGAAGTGCTGGATAACTACAACAACGGCCTGACCGGGCCTGGTCATTGCAGTCAATAGCATCAGTTTCTCTAAAAAAGAGGTTCCACCAATCCGGAACCTCTTTTTATTAGATCGGGAACTCAGTTGGTATGCGAGTACGGGCTTCAACCAGCTCCTTAGTAGCCCGTACATTTTATATTACAACCACTAAAGGATAACCGTTTCCGTAAAAACTCCGCTGGGTTCGATGAAAAAATAAAAATCCCCCTCCCAATTTTTTGCTGCTTCTTTGTAGGATTGGATTTGATTTAACTCCCGCATCATTGCCTTGATCCATTCATTTGACGGAAAACGATACATCTGTTCGCCCCCATAACATAAAACATAAATTATTTTGGTGGCTTTTCCATGAAGCCGACTGTTTTCAGCCCAATTTTATGCTTACGCCGTCAAATCTCTGACCACAGCCTTGATGAACACAGCAAGTTGCAACACCCTCTACCAATCTCATAGATCAAATGCCATGGTTTGCCCCATAAATTTCAGTAAGCAGGGCTCTCAGGTGCATTTCCAGCACTGAAAAGGAATAATGTTTACGCGCAACGCGGTAATTGATCTGACTCATCTCCTCCACAAATTCAGCGTCCTGTAAAGCACGGCGTGCCAGCTGGATTGATTGCTCGGTAATAAATCCATCAAATTCAATCACCTGAAATCCCTTTGGTTTTATATCTATTTCATAAATTGAATAACGATTAACAACGATTGGACGGCGAAAATAGATGGCTTCTAAAAACGCATTCCCAAAACCTTCAATCTCAGAAGGATAGGTAACCAGGTCAGCATGAGGATAGACATCGTAAAGTGTGTAAATTTTGCGTCCATCGGCTGTTCTTCCCCTTCTTTCGCGGATGATATCCGAGACGAACAAAGTGTTTACCCCCATTCTTTTGGCATAGTCTCTGACTCGATGTTCGTATTCCCTTCCCTCGTCCCCGGCCGCATGAGAGATCACCAGCCTGGCTGGTATTTCTAAACGAGAAACCAGTTCAATGGCGTGTTCAATTCCCTTGCGTTGGACTACACGGGTGGGTTGTAAGATCAATTTTTCATTCTCACCGAGACTCAAATCCTGCCTTAGCGATTGAGCATACTCATCCAGTTGCGGCGGTGGAGTTTCAAAATCCATTACATTCGGCACAATTCGGCAGGAAACCCCCGTCCTCAAACTCAGCTGCTGGCCGGCGACCGAGTTGATCACCACATGCTTTACACTTGGAAAAGCCGGCGGGAAAGCCATCGTCAGATAATCCCACACACAATTTACAAGAAAACGCTTACGTTCCCAGTACATATCATGGTGATGAGCAATCACGGGGAAGCCCGTCTCTGCAATGAATTCTGAGATCGCCATACCCAGAGGTATATTAACCGGTATAGAAAGCGCATTCTCTGCTACCAACAGATCAATTTCAAATTGCTTGACGAATTTTTGAAGATGATCTTTGAAAATGGCTTTATACTCTTGCATTTGCCGGGTCAAGCGGGGTGTACGTATGGTCTGATTAAACGCCTCCTCGTGGATTTCTTCCATTTCCGGATGATGGAAATACAAATTAGGAACCACATAACTGACTTCTGCGGGACGATCACTCATACCGGCAAAATAAAAACAGCTATGTCCCAACCGTTGGAAAACAGCCGCCCATTTTTCGGTCTCCAGGCTGACTCCATCCGTGCCGGCAAAGCGCGTTGAAACAAAACCGATTCTCAAATTTGAATTTTTCATCTGTATAATCCCTTTCTAAGAAGCCCCCCTAATCATCCACCGAAATTGATAGGGTAAAAGGCTAACAAATTGCCTGTTCCCTCCTTCATTGGGGGAGAATAGATCTATCCACAGGTCGGTCGAATCGGGTAACTTACAGGCAATCCTTTCATTCGAAAAGTTGTGAACACAAAACACATCTCTTTCCCCTTGAGGGTCGAAACGCAGCAGTGCAAAAACACGATCATCCTCATTGATCACTTGTTGATCAGCGCGTGGATCGAATGCCCGTTCATTGCGGCGTATTTTCAGCATTCTTTGAAAACCGTTCCAAATTTTTGCACGCCGGTTGTTTAAATCTTTTATTTCCGCAAGCACATTTTCGGCAACAAGTTTTTGCCGGTTAATCGTGCGATTTGCGCCTGTCAGAGTAACTCCTTCCCGCCAGCCGCGCGACCCAATCAGGGAATGGACGTAAATCGCCGGTAAACCTTTCAGAGTGAGCAGAACTGAATGTGCCGTAAGAAAACGGGCTATCATTTCTTCTTCGGTAACCGACGAATCCACGCTTCCCATTGCATCAAGATAGTTAACATTCAGTTCATAGGGAGATCGGCTTCCATCCAAATTCGACTTATAACTCACCAACCCACCCAATTGTTGAACAATTTTGATTATCTGATTGATTTCTTCATCCGGTAATATTCCCCGCACCGGATTAACCCCAATGCCATCATGTGAGGCAAGAAAATTAAAATAGCCCGTTTGACCTGAAGGAAGATACAGTTGACTTGCCCACTGGCTCAGGTAGCGGGTATTATGAAATTGAACGGCATGGAGAACTAAGGGTGGTAAGGCAAAATTGTACACGAGATGGGCTTCGTTGGTGCCGTCGCCGAAATATGAAATGTTTTCCTGATGAGGGACGTTCGTTTCTGTAATAATCCGTACATAGGGAGCAACTTCATTCAACAGACACCGCCAGAATTGAACGATAGCATGTGTCTGAGGTAAATGAATACAGGTTGTTCCAATCTCTTTCCACAAATATGCAATCGCGTCCAGCCGAATAAACTCAGCCCCATAACGAATGTACTCCAGAACAATCTCGGTCATCTTTAGAAGCACCTTGGGATTGGCATAATTCAGATCCACCTGATCTGTGCTGAAAGTAGTCCACACATTAATTTTCCCGGCAGCCGATTGAAATTCAGTCAACAAGGGTAAAGCTCGGGGACGAACAACCCGTTTGAGTCGTTCATCTGCAGGATCAGCCGTAATGTAAAAATCTTTGTATTGTGGGTCACCGGCAAGAAAACGCTGAAACCATTCATGGCTTACCGAAGTGTGATTGACTACCGCATCAAACATCAAGCGGAATTTTTCCGCTAAGCTTTGAATATCCTTCCAATCTCCAAAATCGGGATGGACGGTTAAATAGTCTGTCACCGAAAAACCATCATCGGATGTATACGGATAAAAGGGAAGGAGATGAATTGAAGTGATAGTTGGATGAAATAACTGCCAGGCCACCTCTCGCAAGGTTTTCAACGGTTTTTCGCCCTCACGACGGAATTGATCTGGGTAGGTGATCAACATCACATCGGTTTGATTGAGTGGCAAAGGCCGCGCCTTCGTTTTTAAATTTCGGAGAATATCTTCAGCCTTGTTTAGAATTTGCTCAAAAATGCTCCAATCCGCCCGGCTCCCATATATGACCTGATAAAGATTGTTTAATTGTTCTTTCGTCTTTGCCGTGAGCGTTTTCATCTTTTTGTTTTTTCATTCCGAACAGGCGGCCAGAAGATAATTTGTGGCTCCGCATTACCGGGTATCAGTTCAAAAGCCTGAGAGAGCGGAAACCCCTTCGCTGCAGCAACCAGCGTAGCAATGACCAAGCCATGCGATACGATCAAAACCCGCTTACCCGGGTGACGATTGGTAATTTCATCAACACAGGCCTTCACTCTTTCGGCAACCTCTTGCAGGGTTTCTCCTCCCGGCGGCCGGCTCTCAAGCGGGTTTTGTTTGCGGTTCTCGAAGAAATCGGCATATTGCCGACGAATATCACTGAACAATTGACCTTCCCACACCCCCTGATGAATTTCCCGTAAGCGGGGATCAACTTTCACCTCCCTGTCCCCTGCCAGTATTTGAGCAGTGGCCAGGGCTCGTCGCAAGTCACTTGAATAAATGGCGTCAAAATCAATCTCTTTAATTTTCTTTGCCAAATCACGGGCCTGCATCTCTCCAATTTCATTCAACGGCATATCAGCCTGCCCTTGATAACGCCCATCAACATTCCAATCAGTTTGACCATGCCTTACCAGCCATATTTCCGTTCTGTTATTCAACATAAAACCCGGCCTCGCTTCTCTATAATTATTGATTGGGGTAAAATTTTGCTCGATACTCAGGTAATGTAATCATTGGCGGGCGGTCTTGCTCAATAATTTCTTTGACCTCAAGATAATAATTTCCGCTCTCGTACTGAACAATTTTCATGGAACGGTTAATCTCTTCAAATAAGGGCTGTTTAAATCGTTCTTCCAGCTTTTTCAGGACGGCTTGAATGATCACAAAGGACATTTTACTGAGCGCCGTCAGACTTTGATTGTGATGAATTCGTTCCAATAAATCAACCTGTGCAATCGCTGATAAGCCGTATTTTTCAAACACATCAATTAATAAACCCGTTTCCACGCCATAGCCGGTAAAAAAGGTTAAATTTTCCAACACCTGCCGCCTGCCCCCATACTCTCCGGAAAGGGGCTGAATCACCCCTGAAAGTTCGGGGTAAAACAGATTCAGCAACGGTCTGGCCGTCAGTTCCGTCACCCTTCCGCCGCCAGTAGATTGAACTCGCCGACCGGTTTTGAGTGGTCTTTGGTAAAAACCTTTTACAAAATGAATGTTCTTGTTCAATAATAGCGGCCCAACAACCCCATATACAAATCTCGGGTGGATATTCACAATGTCCGAATCGATCCAGACGATGATGTCCCCCCGCGTCACATATAAGCTTTTCCACAAAGCCTCCCCTTTGCCTTCACGTGCACCGTATTCAGGCAAAATTTGCTGATGAATATAAACGGGTATCCCCAGAGAGCCAGCGATTTCTCTGGTTCTATCGGTAGAATCTGAATCCATCAGGATAATTTCATCCAGCAACGGATATTTTTCGACCAGCGATTTGTGAATGGAGCTAATTACGTTACCTACGGTCTCTTCTTCGTTTAAGGCAGGCAATGCAAGGCTGATTGTCAATCCCTGCTCCTCTTTCAACCGAACCAGGTTGGCAATATTGTCGAATTCACTGGCATGAAAGGTATTTTCAGCAAACCATTTATCTACCAAAATGGAGATGGCTTTTGAACCAATGGTTTCTTTCTTCCAGTCCTCTTCACGGCGTGGAATTTCCTGTTGGGATTTAACCACCACAAGATCCCGCCCCGCCTCTTCCAGTAATTGGTCGGCCACTCTTCCAAGGCTTTCAGGTCGGTCGGGGCCGGTTTCGGCAATTCCCAGAATCGTAATATCCGACTTACGTGAGAGCTCCAATATCTCTCCATAGGGGTTACTGGATGCTTTTCGCTGATAATTGACTTCGGGTAAACTGGGTAAAATCCGAGAAATTCCCAATAAAGGTGCTTCAACCACCTCGGCGCTGGTTTCCGGTAAAAAGAGATGCAGTGCATTTAATTCTGAACGATGCAAAGCCAGAGCCAGTCTGAGTGACAACTGAGCATGAGGGCCACCGCGCAAGGGAATGCCAATTTTGGGGCTAAGTTTAGAAAAGTTCCCCCGAATGATGGCGACATTGGCATTAATACGCCTGATTCCTTCAATAAGGTTGGGCTGATCTTTAGGGAGAGATAGCCAATCCAGTATCACTAAATCTGAGCGGTGGTCTTGCAAATATGAATTAATACCATCCCATCGGTCATAAGCGACGCTCACGACAACTTGAGCATCAACATTACGAGTACGGATAAAATCATACAGACATTTTCGTAATCTTCTTGCCCGGGAATTCCCAGCCGATAGGGATTGGGAAGGCTCAACCTCCACGATCCCCAAAAAGGTTATTGCAGTGTCATCCAGTAATTTGCAAAAATTGATGACGTTTTTTTGGACATTTTCATAGAATACAGGTATAACCAGACGTCTGAATGGTCTAAATATTCTTTGCGAAATCATTACCATACCTCATCTGACTTCTTGAAGCACATCTCTGATCAACGGCGCGATTTTATGAGTGTAAATAGCCTCCCAGGTATATTCCCTTTTAACCTTTCCCCGAAAAGAAATACAAGGATCTGTTTTTAATTTTACAATGATCTCTTTTGCAATCTCTTGGGGAGAATCCTTCAACGAGAACAGATTGGCGTATCCATCTGCTAGGGCCCGCAAAGGTGCAATGTCGCTGCAGAAAATCAGCAAACGGTTCAATCCGGCTTCCAATATGGGGATTCCAAAACCTTCTTCCTTACTGGTCAACAGAAGCACATCGGCTAACCGGTAAAAGGAACCAATCCACTCCTCTGGAATACCATTGGGATAGAACTCTGCCAGAAAAATCATCTGATTGTCCAGATCATGCAGCCATCTCAGATTCAATAATTCCTTTAAATATTGCTCGTTGGTCGGATTGTGCGCCCCTGTTGGACCAGTGACAACGGTTTTTACCTCGGGGAACTCAGATTTTAGGGTGGCAGTGATGTGAAGTGCCATCTCCAGATTCTTTCTGCGGGTCACGCGAATCGGCATAAGGATTAACGGTTCTGCCGATAATAGCTGGTGTCGCGTCAGCATTTGATAAAATTCATCAGACAAACCTAGCAAGGTCTTTTGATTAATCCCTGCCGGAATCACCCTCACCTTTTCTTCATCAATCCCGGTTAACTGTACCATCTCTTGCTTACGGGCATCCGATACCACAACATGAGTCACACCATCCCACGCCTTTTTGCATAAATCGTAGGGGTAGGATGAATACAACTCGCCAGCGTATTGACTTGCCGTCCATGCAAAATCATGATGCCATAAAATGACCTCCAATTTTCCCCGCCGAGATTCAGCCAACCGATAAAGAGCGGTAGTCAATGCCAGATTTTTGTGTTGTGAGGCCACATTATGGGCGATTAATAGTCGTTTGTCGGCTAATGCCTTCTCCAGCCAATGGAAAATTTCTTCTACCACCTGGTCAAAAGCCGGTGGGATTTGACCACGGTCAAGGTTTTTTTTCAATTCCAGAATTTGTGGATCCCGAGAATCCAGCAGAGGAAATGTTTTTACCTCAATACGCGGATGCCATTGACTCCCCCTGCCGCATAAAATTTCCACATCATATCCAAAATTTGCTAAGCATTCAGCCTGACTGGCCATTACATTTTCTACCCCACCAACAACAGGTGGCGCAGAATAATGTAAAAATGCAACTTTCATCCTCGTCTCCCATGCTTATGTTTTCTTCTACCAAATTATCTTGTTAGGATTGTAACATAAGCAATTTTGGAATATTTAAAAAATTATTAGATAAATCAAAGAATTTTTCGCGGGGGGGTGATGTACAATCATTCGTGGATAATTTTGATAAAAGAGGCTAAACATGAACTTCGAATGGACACAGGAACAGGACGATTTATATCATCAGGCAATTGAATTTGCTCAGAAAAAAATGAATAAAAACCTCATTGAAGAAGATCGAAACCAAATTTTCTCCCGCGAAAAATGGCAGGCCTGCGCTGATTTAGGGTTGCTGGGGATGATTATCCCTGAAAAATACGGCGGCTTGGGTCTGGATGCCCTTACCGTTGCCCGGGTATTGGAAGGATTCGGCTATGGAAGCAAGGAAACCAGTATATTCCTTTCCATTGGTGCACACATCTGGGCAGTTGAAATGCCTTTACTTTTATTTGGCAGCGAAGAATTGAAGCAAAAGTATCTCCCCCGCCTTGCCTCCGGCGAATGGGTAGGCGCCCACGCCATCTCAGAACCGGCAGCCGGCTCGGACGCGATGTCTATGTCCACAACGGCCGTAAAAGAGGGAGACGAGTACATTCTGAATGGGAGCAAGACCTTTGTAACCAATGCACCCGTAGCCGATTTTTTCATCACCTTTGCCACCATCAATAAAAAATATGGCTTTGCCGGTGTAACTTGTTTTGCAGTTGAGGCTGGCACATCGGGAGTTTCGGTCGAATCTCACATGGAAAAAATGGGCTCCAGAACCTCCCCTATGGCAGATGTCATCTTCAAGGATGCCCGGATCCCAACCTCCAATGTCATCGGCACGCCCAGCAGTGGGTCGCGTATATTTTCCAGAATTATGTTTTGGGAGCGGGCTCTCATTCTTGCACCATTTTTAGGAGCAATGCAGCATCAGATCGAGGAATGTGTCCGCTATGCGAACGAAAGAGTCCAGTTCGGCAAACCTATCTCTGCCTATCAGGCAATTTCCGGCAAAATTGTGGATATGCAGGTGCGACTGGAATCGGCTCGTTTATTGATCTATAAAGCCGCCTGGGAACTCGAACACGGCGATCCTACCATGCCGGCTTCCATTGCCAAGCTGGTCACCAGTGAAGCCGCCGTCCAAACCTTTCTGGACGCCATCCAGATTTTCGGCGGTTATGGCTACACGACAGATTTTGAAATTGAGCGTCATTTGCGCGATGCCATTGGAACTAAAATCTACTCCGGCACCAGTGAAATGCAAAAAATGATCATCGCCACAACACTGGGATTAAAAACTCATGCCTAGTCCCGATTTGATTTGACACTATAATAAGAACAATATTTACAAAGTGGGAGACGGCATGGCTATTTTTGAATTATTGTATTTCGAAGATTGCCCCAGCTGGAAAAAGGGATTGGAACTATTTCAAAATGTAATTGCGGATTTAGACCGAACCGAACCGATTATTCTCGTGAAAATAACCTCGAACGAAGAAGCCCAACGACGTAAATTTGCCGGCTCCCCTTCGTTCTTCGTCAATGGGAAGGATATTTTCCCGACAAAACAGGAGAATTACTTTCTGGGCTGCCGTGTTTATGCCACTTCCAGCGGATTTCGTGGCGTGCCGGAATACGAAGCCCTTCTGGCAGCCGTTCGGCAGGTTTTAGATTCAGGTTGATTCGACCACCTCTTTGATGACCTGAATAGCCTGCTCAACCAGTTCTACTTTGGCCTGACTGCCCATATGACCCAACCGAAATATCTTTCCGCTTAATGGGCCGTATGAACCGCCAACAACCAGACCCTTCGCTCGAAATTGCCGGTCTAGTTCCTGCCAGGTATATTGTTCTGGAACATACACCGCTGTTACCGTTGGAGCGGGTACCGCTTTTTCTGCCGGGAACAAACGTAAGCCAAGATTAGTTAATTCCTTGCGGCATAAGCCGGCAACTGTTTCATGGCGCTCAAACACTTTTTCTATCCCCTCATCAAGGATCAATTTTACAGCCTGATAAATTGCCGCCACCCCATGCCAGTTTGGCGTATACGGAAAATAAAATTTCTCCTGCGCATCGTAAAACGGTAACAAAGCATCATAACCGACATAACCAACATGCTTGATAATCTCCCAGGCAGTATCGCTCACGGCTACAAACGCCGCCACAGGAGGGGCCGAAAGCACCTTTTGAGAACCACCCAAACATAAATCAATGCCCCATTCATCGGTCTTTACCGCCACACCCCCTAAACTGGCAACCGCATCCACATACAGCAAAGGAACTTCATACTTTCGCTTAAGTTCACCAATCCTATCCAGCGGGTTAAGTGTCCCGGAAGGGGTTTCACAATGAACAGCAGTGATCATTTTCGGACGAAACGACTTGATTAACCCTTCAATGACCTTCCAATCGCTCAATGTCTGATCATAATCCACTCCATAAACCTTAACCTCCGCCCCCAAAGAAGAAGCCATTTCACCAATACCGTAACCAAAAACGCCGGTTGCCAGCGACAGCACGCGGTCACCCGGTTGCAAGGTGCTTTTTAAAGCCCCCCATAGAGCTATCATACCTTCACCGGTGTGAATGACAATCCGGTTTTTGGTTTCAAACAATCGTTGCAGAAGTTTTTCCGTCTGGTTGTATAACTCTAAAAACTCCACTTCCAAATCAGGCGATGGATAATCTCGATTCATCGCATCTAAAATGATCTGAGGAACGGTTGTTGGGCCGGGCACCAAGGGAATGGGATATTTTTCCATTGCTTCCTCACTTTCGCCAAATCAGCGGATATTCTCTCTCTCGAACTATTCGAAAGGAGAGGTTGCTATCCATTTTTATAATTGGAGTATAATCTCTCTCGATAAAAATATCCAGGAGTGTCACATTGAAAACCAGTGTCGTTGACCGATTTATTCGCTATGCGAAAATACATACCCAATCGGATCCTTCGTCAAATACCTCTCCCAGTTCAAGCCGCCAGTTAGACCTCGCCAACCTGCTAGTAGAAGAATTAAAGCAAATCGGATTGGTTGAGGTCGCATTGGATGAAAACGGTTATGTCATGGCAACTTTACCGGCAACCGTGGAAAATGCACCGACCATCGGTTTCATCGCCCACATGGATACCAGCCCTGACATGACCGGCGAAAATGTAAACCCTCAAATTCGGGAATATCAAGGGGGAGATATTGTCCTCAACCGGGAGAAGAATATCATTCTATCTCCAAATGACTTTCCCATCCTCAATAAATATATTGGTCAAACCTTAATCACGACCGATGGAAATACCCTACTGGGTGCAGATGATAAGGCCGGCATAGCCGAGATCATGGCTGCGGTGGAATATCTTGCTCAGCATCCAGAAATTCCCCACGCTGCCATTCGAGTCGGTTTTACACCCGATGAAGAAATTGGTCGAGGAGCAGATCGCTTTGATGTCAAAAAATTCAACGCCGATTTTGCCTACACCATGGATGGCGGTGAAATTGGTGAACTCCAGTATGAAAACTTCAACGCGGCCAATGCAAAAATCACCATTCAAGGGAGAAACGTTCACCCCGGCACAGCAAAAAACCAGATGATTAATGCCTTACAGATTGCCGTCAATCTGCACCAGATGCTGCCTCCCCACCTGCGCCCGGAGCACACCGAACATTATGAGGGATTTTTCCACCTCACCAACATTTCGGGTAACGTGGATTATGCCGAGATGCGCTACATCATTCGCGAGCATGACCGCCAGAAGTTTGAGAACATGAAAACCTTGCTTCTTCGATCAATTCAATTTCAAAATGAATTGTATGAAACAGAATTGATCAAAATGGATCTGCGGGATAGTTACTACAACATGAAAGAAAAAATCCAGCCGGTCATGCACATCATTGAACTGGCAAAACGTGCTATGCTGGATGTTGGTGTGACTCCAATCATTCGGCCGGTGCGCGGCGGAACAGATGGAGCCCGTCTATCCTACATGGGCTTGCCCTGTCCAAATATTTTCAACGGCGGGCATAATTACCATGGACGCTACGAATTCATTCCGGTTGAGTCCATGGAAAAGGCAGTCGAGGTCATCGTCCGCATTGCAGAACTGGCCGTGAACAACTGATCATTCTGTAACTTTCAACCATACAAACTGATATGGCTCCAACAACAATGTGTTGGTAGAGGAATATGATTTTCCACTGACCAGATCCACAAAATCGTAACCTAAACCGTGCAGACGAATTTCGTTTCCGTCAATCATTTGAGGCTGTTCACTGAAATTGCATACCACCAGCACCCGTTCACCGGCACTCTGGCGAATGTATGCAAAAATTTGTTTCGAATGTAATCCGATAATTTCGGTTTCAGCGCCGCCAAATGCACGGATATTCTTGCGTAAACGGATAAGATTATTCAAACGATTATAGAGCTTACCTTCGGGTGTTTTCTCGTTGTGTCGGCGCTGGTATTTTTCCTCGTCCGCGAAGGGGCGATGAACCCAACGCGAATCTCGCACCTTGGCCGGGTCTTCCCGATAGCGGTAATCATTGAGTGTGGCAATTTCATCTCCCAGATAGATTAACGGAATTCCACCAATAGATATAATCACGCTGTGAATGAGTAAAATCCGCCGTAGAGCCAGCTCCACCTCGTGTTCGGTTTCTTCAAATATGGCTTTTTCCAAACCGGCAAGAGAAGCACAGGTGCCTGAAATTCTGGCATCACCGGTGCGTGGATTTTCTTGAAAAGGTAAGCCTCGGGCAAAACTCCCCGGGAATTTACCGGTATAGAAATCATTCAAAAAACGCCGATGATCAAAACCATTAATTCCCAACCGGGCCGCATCTTCATCCGAAAAAGTCCAACCAATGTCATCGTGGCAGCGGACATAATTGACCCATGCACATTGAGGATGGATATGAAACCGGGTTTGCAGGGAATAAGTTAACAAATCGGTCTGGCGGGTCGCCAGTGTATTCCACAATAACGCCATTAATAATGGATTATATGAAAGCTGGCATTCGGTCGGATGAATGTAACGAACAACTTCATCAGGGTGAACAATTGCTTCCGATTTAAACAACAAGGACGGTGCTGAGATCCGTGCAATTGCATTGAAAGCCTGAATGAGCATGTGTGCTTCGGGCAGGTTTTCACAATTGGTGCCCAATTTTTTCCAGATAAATGCCACCGCATCCAGCCGCAACACCTCAACCCCGGCATTTGCCAGAAATAACATTTCTTCTGCCATGCGGTTGAACACCACCGGATTCGAATAATTCAAATCCCACTGATTGGAGTGAAATGTGGTCCACACCCACTTTCCAACATCGGGAAAGTAAGTAAATGCACCGGGGTGTTCTTCCGGAAATATTTCACGTAATGTTCGTTCGTAAGCATCCGGCATCGAGCGGTCTTCGAACATGTAATAGTAGGATTGAAAATCAACATCACCCGCACGCGCCTTAAGCGCCCATTCGTGTTCGTTGGAGGTGTGGTTGAAAACAAAATCAAGCACCAGACTGATTCCTTCTTTCCGAAGCAGTCCGGCAAGTTCAGCCAGTTCCTCCATTGTACCCAGAGCAGGATTAACTTCCCGGTAACTGGAGATGGCATAGCCGCCATCGTTCTCCCCTGCCGGAGAGCGAAACAGCGGCATCAGATGAAGATAAGTGAGGCCCAATTCTTTAAAGTAGGGTAATTTCTCTCGAATACCTTTTAAATTGCCGGCAAACAAATCCACATAACACACACCGCCCAACATTTGATTGGATTGAAACCAATCCGGTTTATTTTCCCTCTCCAAATCCAGTTTTTTTAATTCCGCACTGCGCTTCACCCAGTAACCGGCCAGGATTTCCAGTAATTCTTCAAGGTGGAAGAAAAAGTCGTAATGATTACTATATAGGTGATGTAATATCCCGAAAAGGCGCTCAAAGTTATTCTCCAGTCGCCCTTCAAACAGCACCCAATCCTGCGGATTACGGTTGATGAAATCGGTGAACCGCGTCTTAAGACGCGGTATTAACCGATCCAGAGTTCGTTTTGATTCTCTGGATAGATTCATATCATAAAACCCTTTCGTTGATTAACCTTTGACAGATCCCGCCATCAAGCCGCGCACAAAGTAGCGCTGCAGAGCGAAGAACACCGTCAGAGGCAAAATCATGCTCACAAAAGCGCCGGAGGTCAGCAAATGCCAGTCCTGACCTTTCTCACCGACCATCGCCGCCAGTGCACTGGTAACCACTCGATTCTGATCGCCAAGGAACACCAGCGCTACTAGGTAGTCATTCCACACCCACAGGAATTGGAAGATGGCAAAGGAAGCCAGTGCCGGCACCGACAGAGGCAAAATCAGCCGGGTGAAAATGGTAAAATGCGATGCACCATCTATGAAAGCCGACTCCAGAATATCTCTTGGCAAAGAACCAATGTAATTGAATAACAAATACACCGCTAGCGGCAAACCAAAACCCGTATGGGCCAGCCACATGGCCAGATAGGTGCCATTCAAATTCAAATTAGTGTAGTCTCTGAGAATTGGCACAAGGGCAATCTGAAGGGGCACCACCAGTAAGGCGACTACCAGCGTGAACAATAACTTTCTGCCGGGGAAATTCAGCCACGCAAAGCCATATGCGGCAAACGCTGCAATCAGGATGGGAATAATCGTTGAAGGCACCGCCACAGCAATCGAGTTCAAAAATGCTCCGCCGAGATTGTTGCCCTTACGGGTAATTTCGTTTCCAGAGGCATCGCGAAAACGAATTTCCTTTCCGCTTAGCGTGTCGCGGTAATTATCCAGTGTTAATCGGGCAGAAAAGCCAACCCATCGCTTCTCTTCAACCACCACCAGCCGGGAACGTTTATTGCCAATCCAGGTAACTTTGCGTCCATCCGGTGTGACTACACCCTGCCGCAGCGTTGTAAAATCGGCGGTTATGCCCGCCACCTCAAAGGGTTGATCCACATTTACTGATTCAGGAATCTGAATTTCCTCTACCTTAACCCACGCACGATGCGGAAAAACAGTCCACCATCCACTGCTATAAATATCTTCGCTGTTCCGGAAGGAGGTAATAAATACTCCAATGGTGGGAATCAGCCAGATCAAACAGATGAGGATCAACACGCCATTGACGAGAATACTTCCCCACTTCTTTTGATTCTTTTGGCTTGCTGTACCGCTGCTCATCAGAACGCCCTCCTTTCGCGGAACTGTCGCAGATTGTAGATCATCACCGGGATCACCGCAATTAACAACACAATAGCAATAGCTGAGGCACGGCCGGAATGATTATAAGTAAATTGTTGAAGATAAAATTCGTTGGCAATTACATTGGTTCCATAATTTCCGCCGGTCATCACGCGAACGATATCAAACAATTTCAAACTAAAAATCACGATGGTTGTCGTTACCGTCAGCAGTGTGCTTTGAATGGTTGGGATCATGATTTGGAAGAAAACCTGAAACTCGTTAGCACCATCCACCCTTGCTGCTTCAAGAAGTTCAGATGGTATGCCCTTAATTGCGGAGGATAAGATGACCATGGCATAGCCGGTTTGCAGCCAGATCATAATGACAATCAGAAAGATATTGTTAATGGGCGGCAGCAGCAACCACGGTTGTGCTTTTCCTCCCAGTGCAATTACGATAGCATTCAATAATCCGATCTCATTTATTCCAACCCCCTCACCGCGATAGGCATAAACAAATTTCCAGATAACGCCAGCACCAACGAACGAAATCGCCATTGGCATAAAGACAATGGCTTTATAGACTTTTTCCAAGGGTGTTCTGTCTGCCAGCACTGCAATGAGCAGCCCCAAACCAACACTAAAACCCGTCCCCAGCACCATCCACAACAAATTGTTGCGGAATGCTTCGAGCATGATGCGGTCTGTAAAGGCAAAGATGTAATTATCAATTCCCACAAAACGCCTTCCCAAACCATCCTGAAAACTTAGAATCAGCGTTCTCAGCGTAGGCAGGGCAAGATACCAGAAGAGAATGGCAACCGCAGGCCCGATGAAAATAAAAGGTTGCAGCCGGCGCACCCAATCACCGGCTAATTTTTCGACCAGCCAGTTGGATACTCCGTAAAGGAGCGCTACTCCTCCCACCCCCCACACTATTGCCACAACGACGATAATCAATTGTGGAGCATTGCTGTCCCTTAGAAAGATAAAGCCGCGCCACAAAACCAGGAAGGTCACTAAAGGAACAAACACCGAAGCAACAATCCTTCCCACCCCTGTGGTCAACCAATCAACGATCAGGCTACCAGCGCTTCTTTTTATTTGGGTTTGCATTTTGCGCTCCTTTCTTGTAAAAGGATCCCGGTAAAAAGATTATATATGATTTGGGGAATAAGAGGGGCAGGTTATCCCCTAACACCATCACCTGCCCCTCCTGTTTGTTGAAGAACTAACCTCCGCTGAGGTTATTCACTTTAAACTGGCTTATTTCGGCCACGAGGCGTCAATATCTCGCAAAGCGGTATCCAGATCAATTGCACCGGATACATAGGAAGTCATGCTCTTCCAGAACGAACCTGCACCAACCTCACCGGGCATCAGGTCCGAGCCATCGAAACGCACCGAAGTAGCATTCAGGATGATCTCGGCAACGCCGCGGTCCACTTCATTGGAGTACCAGTCCAGACTGGAATCGAGATGCGGTGAGATTGCACCACCAGCTCGCACCCAGCCTTCCACCGAAGCACCCGTGGTGAAGTATTCCATCATGGCACGGACTTCCGGTCGGTCGTTGAACATGGCGTAAATATCACCGGCCACCAGCACGGGTTTACCATATGCCGGGTCAATCGGCGGCAGGTAGAAGAAGTCATAATCCACGCCAGCGGTCAAGCCCTCCGGGAAGAAGGTGGTGATGAAGTTACCCTGCTTGTGCAACCAGCACTTCGGGGGGTTATCGAACATCGGCTTCGGAGCATCGCCAAAGAAAGTGGTGGCAATTGCCTGTCGGCCGCCGTAAACATAACCATCGGTGAACCAGATTTCGGTGACCTTTTCGATGGCATTGCGCACTTCGGGCGAATCAAATTTCAACTCGCCGGCAACCCATTTATCATAGTTTTCCAGCGAAGTGGTGCGCAGCATGGTTTCTTCAATCCAGTCAGTCATCGGCCAGCCGGTGGCTGCACCCGATTCGATACCCACACACCACGGCGCATCACCATCGGCCTTGATTTCTTCGCTCAATGCAATTAATTCTTCCCAGGTGGTTGGGATTTTGTAACCGGCTTCTTCAAAGGCTTTCTTGGGATACCACACCAGCGACTTTCCGTTGACACGTCCCCATACACCTGCCATGATCTTGCCATTCGGGCTATCCATCATGGCCATATCCAGCCAGGACTGGTTGTAATTTTTCTTCAATTTCTCCATGTCAAGGAAAGTGCTCACATCAATGACTTTGCCTTTGGCTGCAAAAGTTGAAAGCAAACCCGGCTGCGGGAAGTCAACAATATCCGGCGGATTGCCGCCATCAATACGAATGGAAATCGAGGCTTCAAATTCCTTCGAGCCTTCGTATTGAATGTCAATGCCGGTCTTGTCCTCGAAATCCTTGATGGATTGTTCGAACTTGACAGCGTCATTATCGGTGAACGGCCCGGCCATCGTTACAACCGTTCCTTTGAATTCACCGGCGAATGCGCGGTCGAGGAAAGAACTGGCGGAAGCGGCCGGCGGTTGGGTAGGAGTAGCAGTCGGTTGCGCGCAGGCAGCCAGCACCAACGCTGCTACCATCAACACGGCTAACATTTGCCAAACACGGTTTTTCATTTTCTCCTCCAAAAGATTATGGTTTGAAACGACTTACATGCCCCATTGGCATTATCAACATCATCAACCCGAAACTGTTTTCGATACACCACCTCCTTTCAAGAATACTAACAAGCCCTAAGTTGTCCCTCGTTCAATCAAAGACAACGGTAAACGAATATGTTGAACCGGTCGGGTTGAATCGAGAATTCTCGAAAACAACAACTCTGCAGCCACCCGCCCGGATTCATCCAATGGTTGCCGAACAGTAGATAGTTCCATGTAATCGGCAATATCCAGATCATCAAACCCCAAAATGGCCACATCCTCCGGGATGCGCAAACCAAGCTGCCTGGCTGCCTTTATTACACCAATGGCCTGTAAATCGGTAGCAGAAAATATGGCCAGCGGAAATGAAGCCTTTTTCAATCGCTCCAACGCCACAAAACGCGTCGCATCCACATGGTAAGGAGTTTCCCAAATTCTTTCTTCGGAAAACTCTATCCCCGATTCACTTAACATAGATTGGAAACCCTTCAATCGGGAACTGATCGGATTGATGCCGTATTTTGGAAAATTCGTTTCCCCCACGAAGGCAAAATTGGTATGCCCTTTGCTTAATAAATACCGGGCTGCCATTTTGCCACCTTCTTCATCGTCAATCTCTACACTGCTGAACATCTTAAGGGGGTATTCAATCAGAACTGTTTCCAGTTTATGCTGGATCATTCGTTCGGCGGTTCTCTCATCAATCCGCACAGATATGAGGATTAAGCCATCGAGGTTATGGGTTAGGGGTATGGTATCCAGATAGTGCCGCAGCCGATCCAGCGTATCAACCGTAAAAATTACCAGTTCGTAATTCGACTCGGTGAGCACCGAGGCAACCCCTCTCAAACGCTGAACAAAAGAGGGGGCAGTAAAGAAAGGAGTAATCACGCCAATCCTGCCAGAAGAACGCAGCGCTCTGGCGCGTGCTTCTGCTTTAGGAACGAATCCCAGTTCATCAATCGTTGCCAGCACATGCAAACGAGTTGATTCATTAACTCTTTCCGGATTATTGAGTACTCTCGAGACAGTAGAAATACTCACCCCCGCCGTACGGGCAACATCATAAATCGTAGGGTGATTTTTTCGAGTAAGCATCGGGAATGCGGAAACTGAAAGTACTTTTATGAAAGCACTTTCAGTATAGCAAAAAACAAAACCCCTTGTCAATACAAGGGGCAAAATTTTAAGATTTCTAAATCTAATCCTCGCGAACAGGTTCTACAAGGATTGCCTCTGCCACGCTTTCCTCTATCGCCAGCTCCATTTGTTCCACCTGCACAATGGTTACCGGAGTTTGGGTGATCACTCGAATACAACGGCCCGGTATTAATCCATAGGCATGCAAATGACTGCGAAAGGGATGATGGAGACTTTCAAGGTCGCGAATTCTTACCTGCTGTCCCGGCGCTACCTGACATAAGGCCATGCAATTGTTGTCCGCAATGAATCCCCTCGGACATCTTCGACCTCTTCTATGACGAAACATGTCTGCCTCCGGAAATCAGTTTCTTAATTCCAATAACAAGCCTCGATTGATGCACATTGATATTTGAAGCGCCGCATTTAGGGCAACAGCTCATCGAACATCCCTGATGAAGAGGACATGCCCTGCAGGATGGGTTTTCGCTCGCCTCATATTCAAAACCACATACCGAACATCTGACCAGTTGGTCGTCAGTGTGTAATCGTTCACTCATCAACCTGCTTTGACCGGTCATTTCACATTCCCCATCCCAGCGCACTCAATACGCGCATCAACACACCGCCGATCAGTACGGCAAATGGAAGAATGAACATTGTCATGGCAAGTGTCATCTTCCAACCACGCTCTTTGATCATCATAAAAATAGATGCAATACAAGGGATGAACAGTGTAATCGTGGTGATAGAAACCAATGCCTGCATATCCGTCAGGTGTCCTTGAGACTGCATCACAAAAAAGCCGGTGGCGGCAAAATCGCGTCTGAGAAAACCTAAAATCAAAGCGGAAGCAGCCTCGGCGGGCAGTCCAAGCCAGCCGGTTACGATGGGTCTGAAGATCTCGATTAACCCCGGTAAAAGACCCGCTTTATCCAACCCAAAAAGGATTACCGTCCCCAAAAGAAACAGTGGCACGGCTTCTTTGACATACCATTCCAACCTGGCCAGTGTTTTGAAGATCACATTACTCAAAACAGGCATTCGCAACGGTGGCAATTCTACAATCAAGGGAGTCCTTTCTCCCGGTAAAACTCTGGCAGCCAGCCAGCCCACCGACAGGAGAACCAGAAAAACGACTCCCCCCCAAATCAAGGCAGCGCTGAAGGAAATCGAAGCCAGCATGCCCATGACTACCCCAAGTTGAGCCGAACAGGGTATTGCAAGTGCCAGTAATAATGTGACCAGAATTCGATCTCTCGGCCGGTTGAGGATGCGGGTGGTCATGGTGGCCATCGTCACACAACCCAATCCCAACACCATCGGCAAAACCGCCTGACCGTTCAAACCGATGAAAGCGAATAAACGATTGCTCAAAACCGCAACGCGGGGTAAATAACCCGAATCTTCCAGAATACCAAAGGCAATAAAAAATGTCAGGACAATTGGAAGAAGTAGCGCGAGAGCATAGGTCATCCCCATTGTCCACAAACCATATTCACCAACCAAAAAATCGCGCAAAAATACCCATGGAATAACCTTTTCGGCGGCTGTTAACAGCCAGGGATTGATGATTTCACCAAAAAGGTTTTCTTCCAGCAGGCCAACCAGTGTTCCCGCCCCAAACACACCCACAAACCAGTACATGGCATACAGTACAGCCAGTAAAATGGGCACTCCCCAAAGCGGATGTGTCGTCAGGTAACTCAGATTGAACCCCGCCTGGATTGCCTTGCCGGCACTCAGCAGTGATTCTTGCACCATTTGTTCGATGAATTCATCCCTTGCTTTTTGAACGGCGAAATCTACACCGTCAGGATAATCATGAGATAACTTCTCACGAACTTGCACAAGATGAAGGCACAAATCTTCGCTCAGGTTTTCCTCTACCCACTTTTCACAAACATTATCTTTCGAAAGCCACAACAACGAAAACGCCCGTTTGGAAATGGGTGTATGAAAATCCAGCCGCTGGATTTCGGCAATCGCTTTTTCGATATTTTCGGGATATGCGATTTTCAAATTTACCGGTTTTGCCGAAGATATTGCATATTCAACTTCTGTAATCCCTTTTCCGCGAGTAGCAACGGTTTGAATAACAGGTATGCCAAACACCTTCTCCATTATTTCGGTGCGAACTTCCATTCCGCGCATTCGGGCTTCATCCATCATATTTAAAGCCAGTACCAGCGGAAGCCCCATTTCAGCCAGTTGTATGGTCAGGTGTAAAGTTCGGCGTAAATTTTTTGCGTCCCCTACCTGAATCACCGTGCGCAAATCATTGTTGAAGAGAATCCTCTCGGTTACCTGTTCGTCCTCACTTCGAGATGGAAAACCTACCACCCCCGGTGTATCAATAAGCGTAATTCCTTGAATTTTCCTTAACTTTCCCTGTGAAATTTCAACTGTTGTACCGGGATAATTTGAGACAACCACATACTTACCGGTAAGGCGGTGAAATAAAACTGATTTTCCCACGTTGGGGTTACCAATCAACGCAATTCGCTGACCTGCGAGTGTTTCCGGTAAAGAACCATATGTGTGACAGGCTGTCATGAACACCTCTGATTATTCTTTAGAATTATTCAAACATTCCGAACATAAACCGTATAAAATAAGGTTAGCACTTTCAACATAACCGCTGAAACAATCCACAAATTCCGCTTTAATAGTATTGACCAGCGGGGTATCAAATTCGATAATCTGGTTACACATTCTGCAACGAAAGTGAAAATGATCCTCTCCTTTCTGCACGACCGGATCAAACCGCTCAAGGCGTGGTTCATCATCGAAACGACGCGAGTTGACCAGTCCATGTTCTTCCAACCAGCGTAGGGTTCGATAAACTGTGGAAAGGTTTAGGGCAGGATTTTTTTCCTTGACTTTTTGATAAATATCTTCGGCAGTGGGATGATCGGCACATTCAATCAGTGCCCGAAGAATCATTCGACGCTGGGAGGTCATTCTTCCACCCAGTGCATGAATTTGTGCCTCGGCCGTATCAATCAGATCGAATTGCATGTTAATCTCCAAAATTCTTATTGCAAATCATTTGCAATAACCAATGATATTTTACTTACCCACAGCAAATTAGATTAGTACCGGAAATAATGAAAATATCAGATATTTGTCATTCTGCTAGATGCTCTGTTGAAACAATCCCCCACTTTCCAATTCCAGCAAAAACAATTTCCTTTCAATTCCGCCCCCATAACCAATCAGTTTCCCATTTGACCCAATGACCCGGTGGCAGGGTATAAGGATTGGAATCGGGTTTTGTCCATTAGCGCGTCCAACCGCCCGAATTGCCTTTACATCTCCAACCCGCTCCGCCAGTTGCATGTAAGTAAGGGTCGTTCCATAAGGAATTCTTTGCACTTCCCGCCAGACTTTCAACTGAAATGGAGTACCCTGAAAATTCAAGGGAACCGTAAACGTTTGAATTTCACCCTCGAAATACCATCTTAACTGATCCTTTACCAGATCAAACAGTGGTAAATTGTTCGTTAAATTTTCAACAGGATATTCAAATGGTGAAAATTCCAGGCCGCATAAACTTATGCCATCTGATTTCAATAAGATATTACCCAGGGGGCTTTCCACCACCGAAAAGTACATAAAAATATTCCCTAAATTATATTTATACGTAGTATAAACCTAATCCACCGGTTGTGCAGTAATAAACAACCGTCCCCAGGATGGATTACCATCCCTATTTATACAGGTTTGCAGCGTGAGGTGGGGTTCTCCCATATAAAATCTTTGAAACAATCCGGCAGTATCCAGTATCTCTCCTGTCTTCAAATCTTGATATGCAATGACTGAATCAGGAAGGCTGATCACCTGATATGACCTGATGTCATTCACCTGATATCGTTTATACTCTCCCTTTCCATTAATCAGGTAGATCCAATCTCCTTCTTTAATCTCAAAAAATTTCTTACCGGCCAGATGATTATGGGCCAGCAACCCAACCACCTCCGGAGTGGTCAGCATAAACTGGGTGATAATTTCTTCCTCGTTTGAAATATAACTAAAATCTCCATTTAATTGCTGGATAATGGGGTTGGCAAGGATATCAGCCACATATACCCCACTGATCCGATCCTCCCCACTTTTTACTTCTTCAACGAACTGCATAAGGGTTGGAAACTCTGTCGTTGCTTCGGGCTGCGAACTGGCGGAGCCCCCATTTGTCAATAGCGGCAGAAAGACTCGATTAACTTCTCCATCGGCTTGAACGGGGGTCTGGTTATAAGAAATAAAGCATCCAATGGTCACTGCAAAACCAATGATGAGAGATAAAAAACCCGGTCGCCTCATCTCCATTCCTTTCTGACAAAGGCGCCCGGCACAAAACCAATTACCGCCAATTAAATAAATAGAGCAGGATTCCCCTGCCCGCAATTGGACGCATGGAATCGCGTTTTCGGCAGCCTGGCAATCATAGGCTTAATGCCCTTAGACCCATGGCTTTGCGTCGCCGGCTTTCGCCGGGTTTGCCTTTGTCGGTACGGATTTATTAAGTGCGGTTCTACATACTTACCTGAATAAAGATGCCCTTAACCGCTTTGAAATTAATCCAGGAACTCTTATATTATTTATAGGCAGAATTTATTAAAACTTTATACACAAAAACTTACAAACACATTACAGTTGACGGTTTTAATTACGGTTCGGCCACCCGTAAAGTGAACCAGAACCTGCTTCCTTCACCGGGTCTGCCCCGACTGTCAACGCCTACCCTTCCGCCCATTTTTTCAATGATGCGAGCCACAATCGAAAGGCCAAGTCCATGCCCTTCAACCTTGCCTCGCTCCACCCGGCTGAAATCCTGAAAGAGTTTACTCTGGTTTTCCGGGCTGATTCCATCACCGTTATCTTGAATCCAAAAGCGCACAAATCCATCATCCTCAACGATTGCGCCGAGCTGCACAACGGGCGGGGAGCCGCCGTACTTAATGGCATTGGTGATGTAGTTTGCCCAGACTTCCTCAATCCAGGGTGCGTGTCCCATCGCTACCGGCCACGAGGACGGTAAAATGATTTCAGCCCGATTGTCCTCGATTACGAAATGCAAGCGATTCAATACCTCCTGCACTACCTTTTCCATGTCCAACGGCACTAAAACAATTTCCTGACTGCGCAGGCTGGCTAACGTCAGTAGTTCTTGAATAATTTCAGCCTGTTTTTGAACAAGATGCTGCAACTGGTGAGTAAGTTGCATGATTTCTTCAGGCGCATTAATGTTTTTCAGTTTTAAATCCAGAATATGAATGAGAATTGTTTGGTTTTGAAGCGGTGCCTTCAAATCGTGTGCCACCATGCGGGCAAACGCATTTAAATCGCCAATCAATTGTTCGCGAATTGCAATCTCTTTTTGAAGTTGCTCATTTGCCGCCTGCAAGGCTCTTTGGGCTTGAATACGCTCTTGAATCTCTTGTTCCAGAGCAATATTCTTCAATTGCTCTCTTTCGGCTTGCCTCCTCGCCTCTTCTACCTGATAAACGACTTCAAGGTTTTTTAATTTGGTTTCCGCCTCATCGTTAAAAACCTGTTCTTTTATCTCATGAAAACGCTCGTAATGGGCTAATGCTCGCTGAAATTGGATTGCCTGTCTGTAAACTGACGAAAGTGCCTGATGACACTGCACCTGCTGCCCACGTGATTTGATTGTTTCGCTGATCTGTAAGGCTTCAAGCAATGGCTCCAAAGCCTGACCCGGTAATTCCTGCTCTGCATATACCAGTCCTATGCGGATCAACGAGACCACACTTTCATAAGGTGTGGAAATGTGGCGGCAAATTTTTAATGCGTCTTCATAACATTCCAACGCCCGGGGAAAATCCTTCATGCTTTGATACGCCCGGCCCAGGGAATTTAAAACCATTGCCTTTCCCCACTCTTCCTTCAAATCCCCGAAAAGATTAAGGCTCTTAATCCCTGCGCTCAAAGCCATGCCGGGATTGCCAAGGCCGCTGTATACCAGACAGGATTTTTCCAATGCCTCGGCTTGCACCAGTAAATCGCGACTGATTTCAGCATCTTTAGTTGCTCGAAGAATATAGGGCAATGCACGAGTATATTCTTCGCGATGAATGTAAACACTGCCGAGATTAATCAAAAGTCGCCCTTCAACCGCCCGATCATCAATCTCCTGAGCCAGCTCCAAACCACTCAATGTATACTGTAGAGCGTTTACAAAACTGGAAAGATAGAGATATGTTTGTCCGAGCAGGGCATATACTAAGGCGAGTTGCTTTTTGTTTCCGGCTTTTTCATAAATCTGCTGGGCAGATTGCAGAACTTCCACACCTTGATCAAACTGCCCAATCTGTAAGTACAATTTTCCAGCCCAATGCTGACAGTCGGCAATTATTCGCAATTCGTCAGGTGTACCGAAAGGATAATTTTCTAATTGCTCACAGGTAGATTTTAAAATTTCAATCGCTTGCTGCGGATTCTGATATCGCAGCGTTACAACACGACTTAAAGCGGAAGAAACAATTTCCTCCGCCTTTCCTTGTCGTTGCAGGGAAACATCCTGATCCACAGGTTCTACCATCTTCAATGTCATAAAAGCTACTACTTTCTTACAATGTTAGCACAGAAACGATGAAGTGTAGATTTAAAATTATAAAGAATGTATAAACCCTATCTACATTGTGCAGGATTCGAGCCAATAGATTGAATTTTTCAACCCTCTGCCAGTACGATAATTTTATCTTGTTCGATAAAGACGATATCCGCCCTTTTGGCGGGGTTCAGCACCACTCCATAAGCCCGCTTTGCATCCTCCGAAAGAGAAGCCAGCCGAAATCCAATTGCAGTTTCCCCCACGCGGGCAGCCGATTCAAGAACAGTGTAAAAATTAACAGCCATGCCAGTCTTAACATAATTAGAAATCGGTTTCAAGTAGATTTCCGAACCCTGAGGATTGAACAGGTCTTCATATACCGCATTTCTGCGCCGGTCCGAAACAATCTGCGCCATCATCAAACTGATTAACCGATCACTGACAATAAAATCATCTGCCTTAGCCACTTCAGCCAGACGACTATTTCTACTATCCAGAATTTCTGTCACTATAGAAAACTTTGCCTGGTGTTTTTCTGCTATGCTTCGCACATGCAGCAGCGTAAACAATGTATTTGAGTCAATTTGTTGAATGTTCATGGTTTTGTCATCATTGCTCAGTATAATGACATGATCGCATTTTTGGAGTTTTAATGATTCCAAATCATTTCGATCTAATATAGACTTGTTCTGAAATTCTATTTTTAAACGGTCAAATTGGTCGTTGATATTCTTCAATTCGGATGTCAGATCAAACCTGTCTGAGACAATACTAACTTTCGATTTTTGCGGAAGATAATAGTTCAATTCACGCAGCAATTCAATTCCCCGCTCACTCCAACCCAGAATGATCACATTTTCACTTTTTCTTCCATTGATAGGTTTCGTTACGATACATTCTTCTCTCGTCGGAGGTCGTTCTGCTCTAACTAAACCGTGGTCATCACAGGCTATTGCAACCAGCTGGTCACCGGGGCGTATATATGTAGTCATTGGCGGATTCAGAGTTACCACATTGCCCTGCATTAAACCAATAACCGCCCCTTTTTCAAAATATCCCAGCGCTTCCCGGTAAGTTCGTCCGATCAGACCAGCCTCATCGAAAAAATAAATCTCGTCGCCGGTAAAATCCAATAATTCTGTATATACAACAGAAAGCCCCGGTTGATTGCAGCTCTGTGCCAGTAATCTGGCAACCACCTGACCGGTGAAAAGCCATTCCACTTCACCGCTGCCGATCACTTTGCCTAATTCGCGATTATTCTTCTCCCGCAATCCGCCAATGATTCGATAAGGCTCCACTCGCCGGTTTGGGTTTCTGGTGATGGCCAGCACCGTTTTGATCACTTCCGCATCCGGATTATCCCCTTCAGGGGCAAGAATCAATATGCCACTCGATTCATTTGGGTTGGTAATTTCTAAATCACTCATTTCGATGGGGTTTCCGCTTCGGCAAACCACCCTTCTCAACGCTTCCGCCCCAATCCGGTTACGAATCTGATCTTCCATTTCCACTTTATCACGATCCCCCAAAATGACAATTTTCTTTTCTTTCAAGCCATTTTTTGCGAGAAAGAGTTGGGGAATGATGTTGAAGACCTGCTCTGACCAGCCAAGAATGACGATATGATCCTTTTCGATTACTGCTGATTTTCCACGCCGTAAATTTTCAATTTTTTGACTGATCGCATTGGAAATAATACCAATCAGGTTTGAAACGATGAAAATACTGGCCAGCGTCAATCCCAACGTCAAAAACCGAAAAGGCCAGACCGATTCTCTGCCCGCAACCGACCCTTCCCCTAAATTCGCCAGAAAACTGAACCACAGTCCTTCAATAAAATCAAATGGCGGCTCTCCCCCGGGAGAAAGACCGCTAATGACCAGACCCAAAGCCGTAATTACAGACAGGAATATCGTAAACAAAGCCAGTGCAACAATCAATACTCCCGGCCCTAAAGAGAATAAATAATCGAAGTAATACAGCAATTTTTTACCCCAACTTTTTTTCATTCCGCTTCTCCGATTCTAATTTTTTTGTTTTTATATATATTACAATATAACTAAATTTTATCAATAAAAGTATTTTTCAAGGTTATAATCTTCTTATACAAATATTTGACATTAATTTTTTGAAATATAGAATCAGGTTCAGAAAGAATATGAAATGAAAAATATTACAAACCCCTCTCTACTGGAACCCGAATCGGTATGGGATTACCCCCGCCCACCTCGAGTTGAACGAATCCAACTGCGATTACAGGTACTGTTTAACAGCGTCCTGATTGCCGAAACCAGAAATGCCTTTCGTGTGTTGGAAACCAGCCATCCACCGGTCTATTATTTTCCCCCGCAGGATGTTCAAATGAAATATTTGAGTCCATCGCCTCGCTCCTCTTTTTGCGAATGGAAGGGCAGGGCTTTGTATTACAACATTCAGGTTGACAATAAGGTAGTTCAAAATGCGGCATGGTATTATCCCAAACCTTCGCCCTCCTTTTCCACAATCGAAAACCATATTGCCTTCTATCCTCAATTAATGGACGCTTGTTATGTAGAAGGTGAGCGCGTTAAACCTCAACCCGGCAATTTTTACGGCGGTTGGATCACTTCCAACCTGATCGGCCCATTTAAAAGCGAGACAGGTAGCGAAAATTGGTAGAAGCATTCCTTCAAACTTTCCAACTAAGTTACTTATATTATCTGAACCGCCAGCCAGAATTCTGGACAGCGGTAAAAGATCACTTAACTCTGTCTGGCATATCCATCGGAATTGCCATTGTCATTTGTGTCCCCTTGGGCATCTGGACAGCCAGATCGCGGTTTGCCACAATGACCCTGATGAATGTAATTAACGGCCTGCGGGTTATTCCATCGCTGGCAGTATTATTCCTCGTCATCCCTTATCTTGGTCTCACTTCCTCGGCAGCAATCGTTGCGTTGACCATCCTTGCCATGCCGCCGGTTCTAATCAACACCGATGCTGCATTTCGAACCCTCGAACCCGCCGTACTTGAAGCTGCCCGCGGCATGGGTATGTCCGGTTTTCAAAGGATGATTAAGGTGGAATTCCCTCTCGCCTTGCCGGTGATCCTCACCGGTGTTCGCATCTCAACGGTGGATGTACTCGCCAGCGCTGCACTGGCTGCTTTTGTGGGTAGCGGCGGTTTGGGTATTTACATTACGCGTGGTTTTGCACTTTATGATTACAGCATTCTCTTCGTAGGTGCAATACCGGTTGCCATCCTGACTCTGGTTATCGAGGGTTTGCTTGCCCTCATCCAAAAATCTCTCCAACCCATCAAAACCTGATGGAAATCATAAACGAGGTGAATCATGAAATTTCGAAAAGTAACATCTATGTTTTTCGGCTTGATCCTGATCCTGATATTACTGGCTTCTTGTTCCCCTGCCGGCAATAACAACTCTCAGACGGTTATTCGCGTTGCATCAAAAGATTTCACCGAACAGTTTATCCTCGGCGAAATGTATGCTCAATTACTTGAAGCAAACGGCTTCAAAGTGGAACGCAAATTAAACCTTGGCGGCACACCCATTGCCCAAAAAGCCCTCGAATCAAATGAGATTGATTTGTACCCCGAATACACCGGCACCGGTTTATTGACCGTATTGAAACTGCCGGTCAACACCGATCCAGCCGCCGTCTATAACACCGTTAAAAACGAATACGAAAGTCGCTTCAAACTGGTGTGGCTTGACCCTGCCCCCATGAATAACACGCAAGCCGTTGCCATGAAGCGCAGCAAAGCACAGGAGTTGGGCATTCAAACCATTTCTGATCTGGTTGCTCAAGCCTCAAATCTAATTATGGTCGGACCACCCGAATTTCAGGAACGAGAGGATGGTTTGCCGGGCATGCGCAAGGTCTATGGCGATTTTAATTTCAAAGAATACAAATCGGTTGACCCCGGGTTGCGCTATCAGGCCATCAACGAAGGGCAAGCCGATGTAACCGTTGCTTTTGGCACCGATGGCGAAATTGCGGCATTCGACCTGATTGTCCTACGCGATGACAAAGGACTCTGGCCTCCCTATCAGGTTGCGCCTGTTATCCGCAAGGATGTGTTGGATGCCAATCCTCAAATCGCCGAGATTCTCAACAGTCTTGCTCCTTTGCTGACCGATGAGGTCATGCAGAAATTGAACTACGAAGTATCCGGCAATCAACGCGAACCGGCTGATGTTGCCAGAGAATTTTTACAGCAGCAAGGACTTCTCAAATAATTGCCTATGACTGCTATTCAGTTTGTCAATGTCAGCAAACATTACCCGGGTAATCCGGCACCTGCCGTTGACAACATTAGTTTGGAAATACCGGAAGGATCCATCGTTGTGCTTTTGGGTCCTTCCGGGTGTGGCAAAACCACACTCCTCAAAATGGTTAACCGCCTTCACGAACCAACCAGCGGCAAAATTTACCTCGGTGGTGTGGATATCCAATCTCTGCCCATCAACCAATTACGCCGTAATATCGGCTATGTCATCCAACAGGTGGGTTTATTTCCCCACATGACTATTGCCGGAAATATCGCTGTCGTTCCGGAATTATTGGGTTGGGAAAAGAAGCGTATCCAGGCCAGAGTTGACGAACTCCTCGAACTCATTCACCTTCCCATTGAGTATCGAAATCGGTATCCGGCTCAATTGTCCGGCGGTCAACAGCAGCGGGTAGGTTTAGCCCGCGCCTTGGCAGCCGACCCGGCTGTAATGCTCATGGATGAACCCTTCGGCGCAATTGATGCAATTACCCGCGCCAATCTCCAAGATCAATTGCTGGAATTGCAGCAAAGATTGAGAAAAACCATCATTTTTGTTACCCACGATGTAGAAGAAGCATTGAAACTGGCCGATGAAATCATCGTTTTAGATAAGGGCAAACTCGTACAAAAAGACACCCCTTGTAATCTCCTGGCGCACCCAGCCGGTCAATTCGTTCAACAACTGCTCAATACGGATGACCGCATCAGACAATTATCACTGGTGAGAGTCGAATCAGTCATGCGGCCTGTGGATCCAAATTTGGATCCCCGCCAGTTTCCATGCGTTTCTGTTGGAACAAATCTGAAACAAGTTCTCTCTCTCATGCTTTCCCCCGTGACTGATTGTGTGATTGTGACCAGAAATAATCAACCTGTTGGCCTGGTTACATTTGATCAGATTCGAAAAGTGGGTTGCTCTTCGTAGAGGTTAAGGGATGACTTATTTATTCAACAACCTCGATTACATCCTCCAACTAACGCTTCGACATTTCCAACTCGCAATTGTTCCCGTTGCAATCGCCTTCATCATTGCCATGCCATTGGGGTGGTTGATTAATCGTTATCCACGCCTTTCCGGTTTTGTTATTTCTTTCAATAATATCCTTTACACCATCCCCAGTATCGCTCTGATGATTTTTCTCATCCCCCTTTTGGGTCTCAATGCCCGCTCCGTCATGACTGCACTGGTTATTTACAGTCAAATCATTTTACTGCGGAACATCATCGCCGGCTTCCAAGCCATAGATCCCTCTATTTTAGAAGCGTCCCGGGGCATGGGCATGAGCCCATTTCAAATTGCTCTTCGCGTTCAAATACCCATCGCTTTGCCGCTCATTTTAGCCGGTGTACGGCTGGCCAGCGTTATCTCGGTAGCAATAGCGACCATTGGGGCAAAATTTGGCGCAGGCGGTCTGGGTGTTTTGCTATTCGAGGGAATTGCTCAGGCCGGTAGGATGGATAAAATCTGGATTGGGGCTGTTTTCGTTGGTTTGCTGGCGCTCTTCTTCAACCGCGGAATTTTAACCGTTGAAAAATCCATTAGCGGACGCTGGATGCAATCCCGTCAAACGCCGGCTTGACTTTACTTGCTCTATAACACATAAATAACCCGCTCTTGAGCACTGAGGTGAGCGTAAATTGCATCCAGCTGTTCACGTGATTCGGCAACAAAGGATACTTTAACCGCCAGATACTTTCCCCCATTGCTGGTCTTGGCTTCGATTGCATCCTCGGTTAAATCCGGCACATGCTTGCGTACTTCGACCATGACATAAGTTGCAAAATCGTCTTGATTAGCACCGATTACTCTTAATCGGAAAACGGTGGGAAAATCCATTTGAGGTCGTTCGTAATCCATGTTGCGATTATAACCGCAGAAGAAACCTCATACAAGCGCTGGCAACATTTCTTAAATTGTTTTAAAGTTAGGTGGGAAACTTGATCGAATTATGCGTGAACTATGCTTATTTCCATTACACACCGTTTTGTTTCCGGGCATGCCTTTACCGCTTCATATCTTCGAAGCGAGATATCGCCTGATGATTCAACGCTGTATTTCCGAAAACCAGCCGTTTGGCATAGTTCTCATCCAGCAAGGGTTGGAAGCATCGGGCCCTCTAGCCAAACCTTATACCATTGGTTGTACTGCCAGCATCATTCAGGTTGAAAAGTTGGAGGATGGCAGGATGAATATTCTCACCATTGGTGAGGAACGATTCAAAATTAAATCTCTCAATTACGATCTACCGTATCTGACAGCCATGGTAGAAATATTCCCGATGGAAGAACCTCACACCATTGCCGTTGCGCGCGGCGTACGCATTTTTGAACCATGGATTTACCGTTATATCCGGACTCTTAATTCTCTTTCCGATGAAGAACTGCACGTGGATATCCAGCACCTTGAACTCCCCGAAGATCCTCTTGTCAAACTTTACCTGGCCGCCTCATTGCTGCAAATCCCCTTGCATGAAAAACAGGATTTGCTCGAATCGGAAACCACCGCCCATCTACTTTATAAATTAACCAGATTGTACCGTCGGGAAATTTCGGTCATAAACTACCAGAAGAAAACCACTCCCAATCAGGCCAATTTATCAGCGTGGTTGAATTGAAAATCACTCAAAAATCGTAAAAAAATCACTAACATATTGATTAATCCTTACAATTTAGGTGAAGTATAATGAATTATCTGTAATTCAGTTTGTTTTAAATAAAATAACAAAAAGAGAGGCGAAGAATGAGTGACCGTACTTATGATATCGCGATCATCGGCGGGGGAATTGTAGGCATGGCCACCGCGATGGCACTTTCCAGACAAACTTCCGCCAGCATTGTTGTATTGGAAGCCGAAAAAAAACTGGCCGCTCATCAAACCGGTAACAACAGCGGGGTCATTCATTCGGGTATCTACTATAAACCCGGATCTCTCAAAGCGCGCAATTGTGTGGAAGGCAGAGAAGCTCTCTACCGGTTTTGTCAGGATTATGATATTCGCCATGAGAATTGCGGTAAGGTTATTGTTGCCACCACGCCTGAAGAACTCCCGCGCCTCGAAAATCTGCTGGAACGTGGACAGGCCAATGGGCTGACAGGTTTGCGCCGCCTTTCACCTGAAGAGATCAAAGAATACGAACCCCATACCACGGGTCTGGCAGGGATTTATGTCCCGCAAACCGGCATTGTTGATTATGTGCAGGTGGTCGAAAAATATGCAGAACTGTTCAAAGCCGAAGGCGGAGAAATTCTCACTCAATGTACTTTTCAGTCATTAACTCAAAATAATGACGAACTGATTCTTCACACATCACAGGGAGAGATAAAAGCCCGCTATCTGATTAATTGCGGCGGTTTATACTCAGACCGCATAGCGAAAAAATGCGGAGTCAATCCCGGTTTACAAATTATCCCTTTCCGGGGTGAGTATTATGATATCGTGCCGGAAAAACATCATCTCGTAAAAAATCTGATTTACCCCGTCCCCGATCCCCGTTTCCCATTTTTGGGTGTCCACTTCACCCGCCGAGTTACAGGAGGTATTGAGGCCGGACCGAATGCGGTATTGGCTTTCAAAAGAGAAGGGTATAAATTCAGCGATATTTCGATTCCGGATATGCTGACCTATGCAACATTCATCGGTTTCTGGCGCATGGCCTTGAAATACTGGCGCATGGGTTTCGATGAATTTTATCGCTCTCTCTCCAAAAGAGCTTTTGTAAACGCTCTGAGAAAACTGATTCCCGAATTAAGCATGGAGGATGTTCACCGCAGCGGAGCAGGTGTACGAGCGCAAGCCCTGGAAGCAAACGGCGCACTGGTTGACGACTTTCGTATTGTGGAGGCACGCCGCATGATTCACGTTCTTAATGCACCGTCTCCGGCGGCAACTGCATCCATCAGTATCGGCATAACCATTGCCTCTATGGCTATCCGCAATTTTTCACTGGTTGAAAAACAAAAATCCGACCAGCTTCACCGGTAAAGTGAATCTTTGCCCTTGAAACTGAAGAATTTTCCATCTTGGGAATATTCATAAACGGGCTCAAAGATAAAATTGGCTTCCTTATATTCCTCCGCCAATCCAGCCAGTTGGACAATGGCATTTTTTATCGTTAACCCTTTAACCACTCCAAACCGATACGTAAAAAAGCCATTGTTTTCATGTTCGAGGTAATTTAATATCGCCATTGCCGCTCTCTTCACATCCGATCCCTTAACCGGTTGACCAAATCGCTGCAAAGGATGTACCGGTAATTTGAGATTTCTACTAAAGGTATCCAACAATACCGGATAATGAAACAGCAAGCCCAAACCCGATCTGATTTCCGGGTTTAACCCCTCTACCTCTCGCCAAGGCAGGCCGTCATTTTGAACCCGGATTTCCACGGTAAAGTTTTCAATGATTTTTCTGTATGGTTTTTGCTCATCCGATGGCAATAATTCGCGGATTTTCTCCATTACCAAGTTGGTGAAGGAAAGTAATTGTTCTTTTAGCGGCGTATTATTGGAAGGCATCATGTGTAACGGAGAACCGGCCCGCATCGTCAAACGTGGCCGCCGGAAAGAGGCAATTTTTCTCATCGCCCCCTTCAATCCCCCAAAACCAATTGGATAAACAGGCGCACCAGAAAGATAACTCAATAAGGCCACGCCGCTTCGCCCCTCACTTACTTCGGCACCCCAAATACCCCCTTGTGGGAAAATACCAATTACCCCTCCTTCTCTCAGCACTTTCAGTGCAGCATAGATTGCTGAGCGATCAATGTTCCCTCTTTTTATTGGGATGAAACCATATAATTTTGCCAGCCATGCAAAGCGAGGGTCTATCGGCACATCACCGCTTCCAATGAATTCAACTGCAACCGGAGAATATACCGCCAACAAAACAACTTCGATAATATTCTCATGATTACCTGCAAAAATTGCCGGCCCTTTACGGGGCAAAAGATCCAGACTCTCGGTTTTAACATCCGCGAACAATGGCAGTAAAGAACGCCCAATTGTTCGTAATACTGTGCGAATAAAGTCTCTCTTCGGGTAATTGCGATTCATAATTTAAATAAGCAGAGCCAGTTTGAACTGGCTCTGCATCTCTGGTTCTCTAAGGATTAAACCAGTACCTCGTCCGGCACTCGCATCACCTCGTTGGCCTTGATAACTTCATCGGGTACATCAAAGACCAGTTCGGTGCCGGTCATCTGGCGGACATAATCCTTTACAACCTTATCCCAGTATTTCTTGGTTACATAGTAAACGCGAGCCCCACCCAATTCATGTTGATACTCGGGCCACGGATAACTCGGTTGTGCCATACCAATCCCCCAGCGCATCCAACCGTTGTAACTTTCATAAGTCGCCCACCATTCTTTATTACCCAAAATCTCGAACCCATAATAGGCTTTGGCGTAATACATCACGGCACCAATCCGGCCACCGCGAACCAGCGCCATGGTGTGCAGGCTGATGTTAATGTCTTCGTTCAGCAGACGTCCGTTGGCAAAACCGGCCCACAAACCATCAATCAAGCCTACCAGAGTGTAGGGATCCTTCAGGCGTTTGCGATACCAGCCCAAAATTTCGGCATAAACCCGCGCGCCTACAATATCATAGAAGTCGTGATCCACTTCCATCACTTTCTTCATGTATTCCAGCATCATAGGTGCTTCTTCCAGTTTTGCCTCGCGGATATACATGACCCGCCCATCTTTCAAGGTCACCATCGCGCCCGGCCAGGGCTTCAAATCCATTGCCGGTGCCTGCAGAATGGGTTCGATCTCCTCCACATCGAAGGTGATCTTTGGTTCACTTACTTTTTCGGGGGTTGGTAATCTCATCGTAATCCTCCAGTTTTAGAATTTGAAGTGAATTAAGATAAATTGGCTTTAGAAATCGCGTTGATGCTTTCAACATGGGCTGGATTGTAAGCATCACCGAATTTCGTCTTAGGTAGTGCGGCTTTCTTTTTCATCAGGTCTTCATACTCATCGTCTTCGACCATAGCCACACAACGACCGATGCTGGCTTCTCCATCCACAAAACGCCAGGGGAAGAACCCAACCGTCACACGCCGATTGAGCAGCAAATCAATATCTCCACCCAGACATTCGGCGTGGATGATGCCATACGGGAACATTTCAAGGTGCATCAGTTGATATTTGCTGTCATCGAAGAACTCAGCCAGTCCCATCCCGTATTTTTTACGGAACACTTTTTCAGCCTGTCGCGCCTGGCGCGGCATCCAATCACGAATGATGGTATTCATGGGATGATCGGCGCTACCGCAATCCACGCCGATCCAGCGTAGTTTTTTGGCCTTTGCCCAGTCGGCAAATTCACGGTCTGGCCCGGGGTGCATGACCATGTACCGCACTTCGTTAGCATTGGGTTGATCCCATCCAAAGTGATGGTAGCCGGTATGGATGATCAGGATATCCCCCTCTTTTACCTCAACCCGTTCTTCTACCATTTTGCTGGTATACACATCGTAATCCCCGCACACATCCGAAAGATCAACAATAGCCGCTTCATGCACAAGGAAATCCATGTCCAGAGAGGCCATGTCTTTGCCGGGAGTATGAAAGTGAATTTCGCCATCCAGGTGTGTGCCGAGATGATTTGAGTGAGTCAAAACCTGGCCGTTCGCTCCATTCGGGGCAAGCCGTTTAAAATACTTCACCTGCAATGGTTCATAAGTTGGCCATGGCGGTGTACCAATACCGAGTGGAATCGTTAAGTCAATCAATTTCATGCTCTCTTCTCCTTTTTGATTTGGATTGGAAATTGCCTGGGTTTAAATGGACGGGTCGAAAATAAAAATCTCCCTGAGAATTAACGCCCAGAGAGATTATTTAGATTTTGATTACAGGCATAGACATCCCATGGGAATAAACCTGCCAGTTTTTATACATGGGCGTTCCAGCGTGAAGGAACTCACTTTTCATCATTTTCGAATACTCTGTACCCTGTAATCAAAAAAGATTAAAATTCAGATGCAATAACCGTAACGACTATCAAAATTATCATATAAAATCAGGCCCATGTCAACTGACATTCCTCATAAAATTGTCTGACATCCTGTAGTGGATATATTCAGTGGAAATTTATCAAGCGAATTCTATTGGCAAAATTGCTTTTGAAAATCTATCCAAAAATTCTTCCGGCGAAGTTAGCGGCATTACCTCCCGCGGAATTTTTTTGAAAATGGATGACAACTCCATCGTTTTTATCTCGAACATGGATTTCCATAACCCCCTGACCATTAATCTCGATTCAGAATTAACAAATCCCTCCGCGATTGTCAAAGAAAAAGTTTTCATTTCCGGAACGGAAATCTATTTTATAGAATCGTCACTCGTCATCCACCATGCGTCGGCTAAGGTTTGGTCATCGCAAAATAACACTCGTAAGATTACCAATCTCCCCTCGTTAAATGCGGTTCGTTCTTTTTTATTGACTTTGCATTCAGCTTTGACTCAACCCAACCCCTATCTCGAAGCGGTTCTAGACCTTCTGGATACCTCTATTCCCCAAGACAATTCAAATGAAATTCTCTCATTCCTTCGGGGATTGTTAGAAGGAATTAATCATTCTCCCGAACATTGCCTGCCCTCATTTCGCTATCTCGTTGGCCGCGGCAGGGGATTAACCCCTTCCGGAGACGACATCCTGCTTGGCTGGATCTATGCTCTGACTCGGCTGGCCGGTCATACCACTTTGCAAATCAGTCCGCTTCACAACCTGCTTGCAGCCACTCTAGAAAACAACACCACGTCTATCAGCATTAATTTGATAAAAGCAGCCATGCTGGGAGAAATTGACGAAAGGCTTTTACGGGCTTTTGAATGTATGGTTTTCGATCAAAGCCCAACTCCTGCTATCCTAACATCCATTTTAGAATGGGGAAGCTCTTCAGGGGTAGAAGTCTGCGCCGGCATGGGATTGGGTATAATGAGTCTTTCGCAATATCGCCGATAAATTATTCTTCCCTATAAAAATACTTTTCTCTTATGTTTGAAAAATCCACACCATAACTTTCAAAGGTAGCGAAAAAATCATTGGGGCTGGCTATATTTTCAATCTGCGCGGCATAATAATGGCGCATCCCCTCGAAAAATTTTTCATCACCCAGCAATTGGCGCAACTCCTCCAAAAAGGTTGCTCCTCGTAAATAAACCGCATCCCGATATGCCGTATACCCCTGATAATCGTAAACCGGTAAATCAATCACCCCCTCAGGTTGATAAAAATTAACCCGGTAATACCACCACCAATCTACCAGATCGGGTAAATATCGTTCGTAGTATAAACGCTCGGCATATGTACACAACGATTCATCAAGCCACGGATGCTGCGCCTGATCATTGGCAACGGCAGCGTACCACCATAAATGAGCCGTTTCGTGGACTGAAATGATTGTCAGGTATCCCTTGTCTGTACCATCGTATAATTCGTAAAAACCTTTGCTCAAGAAAAACAAACCATCGAATTCCATTCCATCCAGAAAATCAGCCTGAACCACACTGATTTCTGTGCGTGGCAGCGGGCCGAACAACTCCGAGTAAAGGCTGAAGGCTTGAGCCGTATGAGTGAGAACAACCTCCCCCTGTCGTTGATACATGGGAAAGTAATAACTGTGGATTTTAACCCCCTGCACTTCTGTTTCGGAAACAAGAAAATCTGCACTGATGGAAAGCGCAAAATTCCTCGCCCGCGAAAAGCGAAAGTCCCACCTGTTTTGTCCCTGTTGAACAGGGCGGGTACTGGCAGCCACGACCACATCTCGCGGTGAATGGATAACCTCAAGTGCAACTTCAAAATCGGCCAGCGGATAAACCGTATATTCCCCAAAGTACGCCGGAGGGTTCACGACCCACCCTTGCCCTTCATCATAGGGAGGCAGCCAGAGATACCAGTCCACAAGGTTCGTTTGCCGATCAGTATAACCGTAAATTTGAGGTTTTGCATCCTCCGAAGGCGGGGGAATTTGTGGCAGTTGAAGCACATAATCGGCTATCAGTTCTATCCTATCCTGTAATGATAACGGCTCTTCCAGATATACCCGCATCAGATTGCCGTCCAGCTCCCAGTTAACTGATTGACCGCTACTGGCATCCACTAATTGATTCATTCGAAAACCGTTGGCAAAGCGGTTGGGTTCTACAAGCAGGATCAATTCGTTCAGGGGTCTGTCAAACAGGTGAGTGTACCGTATCACTTGCTTGACCGACACCTGTTGAAGAGCAAAATCATAAACCGCATGGATAGCATAAGAATTCGGCGGCGCGGACTGTTCTGGAATTGAGACCGTCGGGGTCGCCAGGGGGGTGGGATCGGCAGCGGTTTCGGTTGGAGATGGAGTGGAGGTAGAGGTAGTCGAAGTAACTGTTGGTGTTGTAGTGTTATCCAACCCAGCCGGTGTTGAAATTACACAGGCGCTCATTGCAACACCGGTCAGGAACATTGCAAACCAAACCCGATAACCTTTAACCAACCTCATACATTTCTTTGATTCGTTTTGTCTGCTTACCGCGCTCTTCAGTATTTAGAATCTTCTTGCGGATGCGAAAATTTTTCGGCGTAACTTCCAGCAGTTCATCCTCAGCGAGGTATTCTATGGCCTCATCCAGACTCATCACCCGCGGCGGGGTTAATCTCACTTCGATATCTTTATTGGAAGAACGCATATTGGTCAGGTGTTTTTTCTTACACACATTGACCACAAGATCGCTGGAGCGTAAAGTTTCACCAACCACCATGCCTTCATAAACTTCCACCCCCGGCCCATAAAACAAGATACCGCGCTCTTCGGCATTTTTTAAGCCGTAATTGGTAGTTGTGCCGGCTTCCCACGCCACAATCGAACAACTATTACGGGTGGGAATGTTACCGGCAAATGGAGCGTAGCCATGAAAGAGAGTATGCATGACCCCCATGCCCCGCGTTGCAGTCAAAAATTGATAGCGAAAACCGAGCAGTCCTCTGGTGGGTACGACATAGACAAGCGTCACAGTGTTATCCGGGTTATTGGTCAGGTTAATTAACTGCCCCTTGCGTTCGCCGAGCATTTCCACCACCGCACCCACCGTATCTGCACTGGTTTCGATATGAACTTCCTCATACGGCTCAAGAATCTCGCCGTTTTGTCCTTCCTTGAAAATCGCCTCCGGCCGGGATACCTGAAATTCGTATCCTTCGCGCCTCATCGTCTCAATCAAAATGGCAAGATGCAATTCCCCCCTGCCCGAAACCAAAAAGGTGTCAGCGTTATCCGTTTCTTCAACGCGCAAAGCCACATTTCGCCGCAATTCAGCAAATAACCGTTCCCGCAACTTCCGGGAAGTCCCCCATTTGCCTTCTTTGCCAGCAAAAGGTGAGGTATTCACCCCAAATGTCATCCTGACCGTGGGTTCTTCCACCCGAATGGGCGGCAGAGCAATCGGCTGCTCCGCATCCGCAAGGGTTTCTCCAATTTCCACCCCTTCCAGACCTGCAACTACTCCAATGTCACCGGCCGAAACCTCGTCCACCTCCACTTTATCCAATCCCTGAAAGACAAACAAGTAGCGGGCTCTTTCCGGCAGCACCTCTCCCTGTAAGGTGATTCGGGCAATGGGTTGCCCGTTTTTTACCTTACCGGCGTAGATCCTGCCAATTGCCGTCACCCCGCGATATTCATCGTAACCGAGGTTGGCAACCAGCATTTGAAATGGTGCTTCCGGATCCACCTCGGGGCAGGGAATATGGCGAAGGATAGCATCAAACAGCGGTTGTAAATTCGGAGACAAATCCGGCGTTAAACCCGCTTGCTGGGAAATTGCATTGGTATAAATTACCGGGAAATTAGCCTGCCGATCACTTGCTCCTAATTCGATGAAAAGGTCGAAAGTATCATTCAAAACCCGATCCGGTTCTGCATCACGGCGGTCCATTTTGTTGATCACAACAATGGCTTGATGTCCCATTTCCAACGCTTTCTTCAGCACAAAACGCGTCTGAGGCATAGGACCTTCAGCCGCATCCACCAGCAGCAAGACGCCATCCACCATATTCATCACACGCTCGACTTCACCCCCAAAATCCGCGTGGCCGGGTGTATCCACAATATTGATTTTGACCATTTCACCGCTTCGCGGGTCGGGAATCAGGACCGCCGTATTTTTTGCCAGAATCGTGATTCCCCGTTCCCGTTCGAGATCATTCGAGTCCATTACTCTTTCTTGTATTTGTTGATTTTCTCGAAAAACGCGCGCTTGTCTGAGCAGACCATCCACCAGAGTAGTTTTTCCATGATCAACATGCGCAATGATGGCAACATTGCGAATATTCTCTCGTTTAACTTTCATTCAACTTAACCTTTCCATGCTTACAAATAATGAACGCTGAATATTATCAAACTATTCGCTAATTGAATAGAGTAAAGGGCTATCGGTGAATCCCTTTGCGAAGCAATAACAAATATAATCCAAAAATGATCAATCCAATCGAACCGGTGTTGGCAATAAAGGAAGGGGCATTGCCTGGATCACCTCCAATATACAGCCCCCATCCTACTACCGCCATCACCCCGCCCGGAATTAACGGCCACCACACGAATTTCGTGGTAACCACGCGTGAAAAGAGAATGATGAATCCCCAGCCCAGCGCAAAAATAGCAATCATCATGCCGGTTTTTGAAAGAGCGTTAATCGCCAAATCGGTCCCCCACGCTAAATAGATTCCCGGTCCTGTGGTTACTAATAAACTGCCGGGAATGATAAGACCAAACAACCGCCAGAAAATCCCCCAAATCAACAGCACCAGCCCCACGCCGGTAGAAATGAAAAGCACAAAGTCCACCACCCGCAGAGGTGTCGCCAAAAAGCACAGCCCCACCGAGCACAAAACGCCAGCCGGAATCATCGGCCACCATACCGTTGTGGGGAGAATAATTCGTGATCCTGCAGTGATTAAAACCCACCCGGCAGCGATGGCAAGGATCAACCAGCCTGTTCGTTGCACAACCGAAAGATGAATGGCCGAACTCAGGAAGAGGAATCCCCCTACCCCTGCCCCCAAAATTAGACTGCCGGCGATCAAAAAACCCATCCTTCTGGTACGATTGGCCTCCACCAGCAATACAACGCCGCTGATGGGCACCAATACCAGCACAATCCAGCCGGTTTTCAAAAACTGCTCCAGAAAAATAGCCAATCCAACCGAAACAAAGCCAATGTCCAAAATGTAAGGAAATTCTCTTTGAGGATTTGCCCGTACGGGCGGCATTTCACTCACAGCATCCTCCTTAAATGTTGTTTACATCATAAATTCAAAACAACCAGTTGAGATGAGTAAAAAGTCACAACCTCAGTCACAGCCCATTTGTCCTATATTAATCCCAACTCGCGCGCCCGGATGACTGCCTGCATTCGGTCGCGTGCTTCCAGCTTGGAAAGGATATTGGTCAGATGATTTTTTACAGTTCCTTCGGCTATGACCAATGTTTCGGCAATTTCCTTATTGCTTGCGCCTTGAGCCACCAGTCTTAATACCTCCAACTCTCGCGCAGATAATTTGACTCCCCCTTCATCAACAAATGATTTCGGCGGTCTTGCCATTCGTGCAAATTCCGCCATCACCTTTGCCGTGATGGAAGGTAACAGGAAATATTCTCCCCGCGCAGCCGAACGAATCGCCTCATATAGTTTTTCGGATGATACGTCTTTCAATAAATACCCTACCGCACCTGCGCGCAAACCTTCAAAAACATCCTCATCGTCATCGAAAGTCGTCAATACAATTACTTTGCATTGCGGTAATGTTTCTTTGATCCTTCTGGTTGCGGTGACACCATCCATTACCGGCATCCTTAAATCCATCAAAATGACGTGTGGACTTAAATTAACTGCCATTCTTAAGGCTTCTTCCCCTTGCGAAGCCTCACCAACCACTTCAAAATCTGGCTGCAAATCCAGCAATGTGCGCAGTCCTTCCCGAAAAAGGGCTTGGTCATCTACTAAAAGTATCTTGATTTTTTGTATCATACGGGCACCTTAATGCTGAAGCCAAAGCCTTCATTGGGGTTGGAAAAAATCTCAAATTCACCACCGACGATTTGAACCCTTTCTCGCAACCCCATCAAACCAAAACCTTCTTTTAAATCATCACTCCCAATGCCGTTGTCCTTGACTGTCAAAACGACCGCATCGGGAGCAGAATAATCCAGGCACACCCATAAATTTCGAGCGTTCGAATGTTTGCAGGCGTTCGAAATTCCTTCCTGAACGGCACGGTAGAGCGTCCAATAAGTGGTGGCACTAATCTCCCGCGAAACCCCGCGCACTTCCAGAGCAGGTTCAATCCCAAAGGTCTTAACTGTCTCGAACAATTGTAAAATCACTTTATCCAGGGGAGTATACTGATTCGGTTGGCTGCGCAATGTACCAACCGACTGGCGAACATCTGCCAATGCCTCTTGAGTTAAAGAGGTTGCTTTTTGCAAATGTTCTGCCGACTTTTTCGGGTCATTTGCCAGCAAAGCGCTGGCCGCCTTGATTTGCATGTGAATGCTGGTCAAATAATGACCTAAACCATCGTGTATTTCGCGAGCCAGTCGGTTTCGCTCTTTGATGATGGCCATTTCTTCAATCTGGGCGGCGTAATCCCGCAGTTGTTGATTCGCCTGAGTCAATTCTTTGACCAGCCGTTCAACCTCTCTCCGGGATGCTTCTTCGTTCAAAGCCATTTGAGTAAAGACTACAATGAAAACCAACCCCGCAAAAAAAATCGGCATCCCATCCCAAACAACCTGTAAATTTTCGGAAAAAGCATAAACCGCCCCCACATATCCCACCAGAATTGAAAATTGAGCAAAGTAACTGATCCTGCGCGGCAAGAGAATAACCGCATGACCGGCCAGAGGCAATAAAACCATCGCATTAAAGCCTGCGCCTTTGCTTAAATAAACAATCCAAGAGCCTAAAAAAATTTGCACCCCAAAATAGCCGATACTCAACATCAAATTTTGAGTGCGGACACAATAGCCAAATCCGTAAATACCCAAAGCAAGATAAGCCGTTCCCAGCACAATCATCAGAATGATTTCAAGCGGCGTGGCTGTCTTCATGGAACTGAAAGCCGCAAAGAACGAAGCCAGAACAACTACCGCAAACGCTAAATCGGCATCGCTGCTGGTGCGGATTTGAGAATCATCCGATTGATTCATACCCAAAATTATAATCCCGCTAATAAAATGGGAAAAATAAACGAGACGCCAGCCTTCGCCAGCGTCTCTTATTTAAAAGTGAAACGTTCCGGTTTATACAAACCTTTCGCGCATCTTTGAGGAAAGATAGTCCATCGCCGCAACCACAATGGCAATGGCCAACATCTGGGCACTCGCAGCGCGGTAGTTCAACAGGTTAATATTCTGATACAGCAAAAATCCAATACCGCCGCCGCCCGCAAAACCGATGATGGTGGACATACGCACGTTGATATCCCAGCGGTACATGGTAAAAGAAATATACGGCGGAATGATTTGAGGAATGACCGCATAAATAATCGTCTGCAAGCGGTTTGCCCCCGTGGCTGTTATGGCTTCCAATGGTCCGGGCATGATACTTTCCACCTGTTCAGAATACAATTTGGTCAGCGCGGCAATGGTATGCAATGAAAGCGCCAGCACACCGGCAAATGGCCCAATCCCCACCCACACTACAAAGACAATCACCCACACCAGCGCCTCAATGGATCGCAACCCATTCCAGAGTGTTCGGGATAAGTAATAAATCACAAACCCAACCGGTAAATCATCCTTTGGAGCTAGCCTGAGCGAAGCAAAAAGTCCTAAAAGACCGCCAATCCCCGCCGGATACCAGTATTGAACAGCCGGGTTATTGAACTGGTAAAACCAGTTTAGCCCTGCCATTATCAACACCAGCAAGGAGGCAAACGCCATTGTTGTGATCACCACCGTAATTGCTTTGGCGGGTAAAATCGGAAGTTTATAGGCAATTGTCTTTCCAATTCGATCAGCAACACTGCTGAATACCCCCGCCATGCCGGCAGCAACGAGTACCACCAACATCATGCCAAGGATATCACCAATGTCTCGGACAAACTTGCCGATAAAACCCCACTCACCAAGACGGGGAATCAGATAATCGCCTGCCCGAATGGTCAATTTACTCAATAGATCAAGGCTCAAAACAACCACGCAAGCGCTTACCAAAAGAGAAAGTACACGCACGAGACGCAATCCGAAACCGGGTATCTTTTCTTCAGCCGTGGGTACTGCCCACCGAAAAATGTATATAAACAACACCGGTCCTGAAATAAAACCTGCCAGCTCAAGCCATCCAGAAATTGCAAGATGATTTGATAAATCCTTAATAAATCCTGTCAAATAAATGCCCGCCACAACCGCTATGGGTATCATCAAAACATTCAATGCGATGCTGATGAGCGGGCTTTTTACATCCTGCATGATGTTTTTAGCCGCAAAGAAACTGAGGGGAACCCCTAAGATAGTCCCAATGGTGGTTGCCAGCAAAGCAAGAAAAATGGTTTCAATAATTTTTTCCCATGTGTCAATCGCCGTTTTTGTAAACTTCGGCAAGCCCACATTTTCGCGTGTGGTAGCCCGGATGTGCTGAACCACCTGTTCCGGTCGCTTGGGCAACTTTACCTCAATGGTAAATTGTCCATTGGCATCCACTTCCATTGTCCCCAATTGTAAAGTTACCTCACTGGGTGGAATAAAAGCAACAGGTCCGCTTGTATTGGGTTCAAAATTAAAACCTGAGATCCGAACCGTATCTCCGGGCTCCGCACAGGCAGGTTCGACAACCATGTAGGGTTCATCAGGGTTAACCGGCGGAGGGGTGAATCCTTCCGGTGGGCAGGGTACCATAATCGGCACATCTACACTCACTTCAATTTTCTCATAGGTGAAAATATCCGGTTTTGCCAGCGCTCTCAAAATTCGCACCAGCTGCTCCTGCCTCCGCGGGGATCGGGTTTCTTCCAGATTCACCTTGGTAACCTGAAAACCATAAGCATACACAATCAAAGCAAATAAAACAGCCAGCCCAACACCAATGGAACGAAAAATGGCGCGGTATTTTTTATCTCTAAACATATTTACCCCACCCGTTCAGCATCTTTGCCGTATATTTCTTTGAATTTCTTGTCATCAATTTCTTCCGGCAATCCATCAAAAACCAATCTTCCTTCGTTCAGGGCAATTACCCGGTCGGCATACCGATGAACCAGATCCAGAAAATGCAAACTGCACAGCACCGTTACCCCATCTTCTTTATTGATATTTTCCAGATATTGCATAATACTGTGCGCCAGCACCGGATCCAGACTGGCCACCGGTTCATCAGCCAGTATCATTTCAGGTTGCTGCATCATCGCCCGCGCAATCCCAACCCGTTGCTGTTGACCGCCGCTCAATTCGTCCGCCCGGTTAAAGGCTTTATCAGCAATACCCACCCGTTCCAGTTGCTTCATCGCCATCTGAATATCTTCCTTGGGAAACCGGTTGATTAAACTCCACGCCGGGTTGACATAACCTAATCTGCCTGCCAGTACATTGGTAATAACTTTCGAACGCAGTACGAGGTTGAAGTGCTGGAAAACCATCCCTATTTTTCTGCGGATATACCGCAGTTCATCCTGTGTGGCAGCCGTAATATCCACCCCATTCCAGATGATCTTTCCAGCAGTTGGTTCCACAAGTCGGTTAATGCAGCGTAACAGGGTAGATTTTCCCGAACCGCTCAAGCCAATAATTGCCAGAAACTGACCTTTTGGAACTTCAAAACTTACATCATGTAAGGCTTGAACGCCCCCTTCATAAATCTTGGACAGATTCTTTACAATCAACATCCTCGATTTTTTTCCTTTTCCTTGAGTTTAGAGGTATCGCCAGGGATTGATTGACTCTTCCCCTGGCGATACCCGATTTTCAAACCACATTCATGATAAGATTATTGGCCGAGCCCTTCCAGCGTAATCCCTGCCGCTTCGACCATCTTGCGGACAAAGTCATATTCCTTGTCCTCGGCCGGGCTCAACCCGGTCCAGCCGTAAAAATCGCTGTTACCGATGGAATTTTTCCATTCTTCAGTCTTTGAAAAATCCACCAGCGCCTGTTCGATTTGAGCGCGTAAGTCTGCGGGGAAATCCGGGCCAAAGGATAGCGTATCGTTGGGGATAGCAGGGCTGATGGTCAGAATACGCAGTTTCTGCACCACATCCGGAGCTTCAGTTCGCAGGTTGCGGCGGGCATCCATCACAATCCAACCGCCACAATCAATGTTGTTGCCATCCTCAGTAACCTTGCAGTCATCAACCAGATCTTCGGGAATATCAGGATCATCCCCCGGTTTCCACGGCTCCATTCCTTCAGGTTTCAGCGGAGGTGAATAGAAGGTCGTCGCAAAGTCCACTTCGCCGTTGTAAAGGGCTTTGGCGGCTTGGGGGTGACCACCGGTTTCTACCGATTCCGATGGTGTGACACCTGCCTCTTGCAACATCACCAGCGGTACCATGTAACTGGAAGTTGAACCGGCATCACCATACCCCCATTTCTTTCCGTTCAAATCCTCAAGCGATTGAATATCACTATCCCGTCGCACAAGGAATTGAGCATAGTAGACATCCATCCCGAAGCGCACTGCTTTGAAGGCCACATCCACACCGCATAATTGATTGGCCAGCACATATCCCAGACCGGGAATGAAGCCAATTGTATCTTCCGGCGAGGCGCACATTTCCTCGATAGTCGCGGCGTAGGAGGTCGGCACACTCACAACAAATTCAAGGCCGGTGGCTTTCTTGAGCGCATCTGCCATGATCTGGCCGCCGCTGACGATCACCTGCGTATCCACTGATGGAACAAATAAAACTTTGATAGGCCGCTCAGCGGTTCCAATCTTGGGCGGCTCAGGGGTCGGCGTAGGCGGTACTTCAGTGGGAGCCGGCGGTTGAGTAGGGACTTCGGTGGCCGGGGGTGTAGTCGGCTCAGCCGTCGGTGTTGTTGCTGGCTGACATGCGGTTAAAACGAATGCAGCCACCACCAACAAGGACACAAGAACAAACAACTTTTGGCGTTTCATTCTCTTCTCCTTTTCTGTGGGGATTTTATGGGCGCTCAAGGCGACCATACTATACAAATATATACCTAAAAATAACAACGAACAAGTCCATAATCTTAAAATTTTTTTTATCATTCTTTTAACAACGCTCAATCCAAACCCGCCGAAGCCGGGCAACTTACTCTAAATTCCCCAGAAAACTTGAAGTCGAAAAATGTTGAGATTATAATCCTATAATATCCAATTCCATTAGGAGAGGCGGTAATGACCACCAATAATCCCCATCATGCATACCTTCAGATCAACGATCAGCATTTTGCTTTTTACCCCCTGATCAACGCTCCCGGTGCAGGTATAGATCAATTAAATCGCCTGCCTTTCTCCATTCGAGTTTTACTCGAAGGTGTGCTTCGCAAAAAAGACGAGGGTCAAACTACCGAGGCGGATGTTACTAATCTGCTCAACTGGCAGCCTCATCAGTTAAACCGCCCAATTATCCCCGTTTTTCCCGGGCGTGTCATTCTTCAGGATTTTACCGGCGTCCCGGTCATCAACGATCTGGCAGCCATGCGCTCTGCTCTTGCCAGAATGCAGGATGACCCGCGAAAGGTCAATCCCGTTGTCAAAGTAGATCTGGTCATTGACCACTCCATTCAGGTTGATTATTATGCCAGTTCGGATGCCTATCGCTACAATGCCGAACTGGAGTTTCAACGCAACCGCGAAAGGTACGAGTTCCTCCACTGGGCACAAAAGGCATTCCAAAATCTGAAAGTTGTACCCCCCGCTTCCGGTATCGTTCATCAGGTAAATCTCGAATATCTTGCAACGGTTGTCCTTACCCAAGAAAAAGGTGATACCACGCTGGTATTTCCAGATACTTTGGTCGGCACCGACTCCCATACCACCATGATTAACGGCCTTGGGGTTGTCGGCTGGGGTGTTGGTGGAATTGAAGCCGTCGCCGCCATGCTGGGTGAACCCATTGAAATTGTTGCTCCCGATGTCATCGGTGTCCGCTTGACCGGTAAGTTGAGAGAAGGGGTAACCCCAACCGACCTGACCCTTTTCATAATTCAATCTTTACGCAAACTGGGCGTGGTGGATAAATTTGTGGAATTCTTCGGGCCGGGGCTCAATCATCTAGCATTGGCAGATCGCGCCATGATTGCCAACATGACCCCTGAAAGCGGCGCAACCATGCTCTATTTCCCGGTTGATTATCAAACCTTAGACTATCTGCGCCTGACCAATCGTCCCGATTCCTTGGTTGATCTCGTCGAAGCCTACTATCAAGCTCAAATGCTTTTCCGCACCAGCTCAACACCCGATCCGGAATATACTCAGGTTTTGGAAGTTGACCTCGGCGCCATAGAACCATCCGTCGCCGGGCCGCGAAGGCCGCAGGACCGTATTCCTTTGCGCGAAGTCCGTACAGTCTTTCAGCGCTCGTTAATTGCCCCCAAAACCGAAAACGGCTTCGGCATTCCGCCTGAGGATTTGAGTAAGAGTGCCATAATCCCCAACAATGGCAAGACATCTGAACTGAAACACGGTTCGGTGGTGATTGCTGCCATAACCTCATGTACCAATACTTCCAATCCCTTCGTGATGATGGGTGCAGGCTTGCTGGCTAAAAAAGCCGTCGAAAAAGGTCTAAAGGTAAAGCCGTATGTTAAAACCTCTCTTGCCCCCGGTTCCCGCGTGGTCACCGATTATTTGAGTGATGCCGGCCTGATGGACGATTTAGAAGCCCTGGGGTTTCACCTGGTTGGCTATGGCTGCACAACCTGTATCGGCAATTCCGGTCCCTTACCGGAAAAAATTGTCAATGCCATCAAAGAAAATAACCTTGTCGTAGGCGCCGTCCTATCCGGTAATCGCAATTTCGAAGGGCGCATCAGCCCGCAAACCCGCGCTAACTTTTTAGCCTCTCCTCCCCTCGTTATTGCCTATGCTCTGGCCGGAACGGTTGATATTGACCTGTTGCACGAACCGCTTGGTACGGGAAAGGACGGTCAACCTGTCTATCTGCGGGATATCTGGCCTTCCTCGAAAGAAGTGGAAGAACACATCCACCGCCACATCCGCCCGGAAATGTTTGCCGATGCTTATGCTGAAATTTACCGGATGAGCGAGCAGTGGAATAAAATTCAATCCGGAGATAATCTTCTTTACCAATGGGATGAAAATTCCACCTATTTACAGGAGCCTCCGTTCTTTGACATTCAACCCGGTAAAGGGAAAGATATCCTGAATGCCCGTGTGCTGGCGTTGTTGGGAGATTCGATTACCACCGACCACATTTCTCCCGCCGGCAGTATTGCCGTTAACAGTCCTGCCGGGCAGTACCTGATCAGTAAAGGTGTCCCACCATCTGAATTCAATTCGTACGGCTCAAGACGCGGCAATGATCGCGTCATGACACGCGGCACTTTCGCCAACATACGATTGAAAAATTTATTGCTGCCGGGTGTGGAAGGTGGTTATACCCGTCACTTTCCTTCCGGAGAGCAAATGACAATATATGATGCTGCCATGCGCTATCAATCGGAGGGCGTTCCGTTGATTATCATCGCCGGTAAAGAATACGGGACCGGTTCCAGCCGCGACTGGGCAGCTAAAGGTGTCTTATTGCTCGGTGTCAGAGCTGTCATCGCCGAATCATTTGAACGCATCCATCGTTCCAATCTGGCGGGGATGGGAGTGCTCCCCTTACAATTCAAACCCGGTCAAAACGCCCATACACTCGGCCTGAAGGGAAATGAGGTTTATTCGATTAAAAATATTGGCGCTGACCTGTTTCCCGGCAAAGAGGTAACGGTCGAGGCGGCCAGCGATGATGGTTCGGTGATCACCTTTAATGCCGTTATAAGGCTGGATACCCCTAAAGAAATCCAATATTATCTCGATGGTGGAATTATGAACACAATTCTCGCCAAGTTGAAACAAAAACGCTTCTAAATCTTTCAAAATTGATCATTGACAAATCGGTAAAACCTGTTTAATATCATTACAACTCTAGTGGTGAATTAAAATGATCTTATCTGTTGAGCTCCGCATCCGTCGTACGCTGACTAACCCGTCAAACCACGGGAAGGTCGGCATTTGCGGTTTCTAACCAGAGAGAGATCATCTTTCTTGAATTAAGTTCATCGCAAAGCAAAAATGCCCTCCCGACCGTGGAGGGCATTTTTTTATATTAATTTTCCAAAAGGAGAGTAAAAAAATGAAAAAGAACGGTAAATCAAAAATCAAAAAGGTTGTGCTGGCTTATTCAGGCGGGTTAGATACCTCCGTCATCGTCCCATGGTTGATCGAAAATTATGGTTGTGAGGTCATTTGTTACACCGCCGATATTGGGCAGGGTGAGGAGCTTTCCGGCCTGTCTGCCAAAGCAAAGGCTAGCGGAGCGAGCAAAATTTACATCGAAGACCTCAAAGAAGAATTTGCCCGCGATTATCTCATGCCACTTCTCAAATCCGGAGCCATTTATGAGCGGAAATACCTGTTGGGCACCTCCATTGCACGCCCATTGATTGCCTATCACCTTGTAAAGACAGCCCATCTGGAAGGTGCAGATGCCATTGCCCACGGGTGTACCGGTAAAGGTAACGATCAGGTGCGCTTTGAATTGACCGCAATGGCACTCGACCCGCGTCTGAAGGTGATTGCACCATGGCGGGAATGGGATATTCGCTCCCGCGAGGACGCGCTGGCTTATGCACAATCTCATCATATCCCTGTTTCCTCGTCGCTTAAGTCCATTTACAGCCGGGATAAAAATTTGTGGCACCTTTCTCACGAAGGTGGTCTGCTGGAAGATCCCTGGAATGAACCTGAGGAATCCATGTATCAGATGAGTTCTTCGCCGGAAAATGCACCCGCTGAACCTGAGTTGATTACACTGGACTTTAAGAAGGGTGTACCCGTTAAACTTAACGGCAACCCCCTGCCGCCGCACGAGTTAATCGCCACTTTGAATGAAATCGGAGGCAAACACGCCATCGGCCGGGTGGATCTGGTAGAAAACCGGCTGGTTGGGATGAAATCGCATGGCGTTTATGAAACGCCGGGCGGCACAATTCTGGTAACCGCGCATCAGGAACTGGAAGCCCTCTGCCTTGACCGCGATACCTTGCACTTCAAAGAGATTATCGCCCACCGCTACGCCGAACTGGTATATTACGGTCAATGGTTTACTCCTTTGCGGGAGGCGCTGGATCAATTCATCAACAAGACTCAGGAACCGGTCAGCGGCACCGTCAAATTGAAGTTGTATAAAGGCAACATCATCATCGCCGGACGCCGCAGCCCTGAAAGCCTGTACCGGGAAGACTTTGCCACTTTTGGACAGGATGATGTGTATAACCAAAAGGATGCGCAGGGATTTATCACCCTCTTCGGTCTGCCCATGAAAGTGCAAGCGCTGCGGAAGATTCATAAAACCGAGCCGGTCGAACACGAACAACCAGATTACACCAGATTCAAGCGCGACTAAGGAGTATGCTATGACCAGATTGTGGGGTGGACGATTTTCCGCCAGAACCGATTCTCTCGCTGCCCAGTTGAACGCCTCGATTGCGTTCGACTGGCGGCTTGCCCCCTTTGATATCAAAGGTTCTATGGTGTGGGCTGAAGAACTTTCAGAAATTGGGATTTTGACCAAAAAAGAAAATCAGGATATCCAGCAAGGTCTTCAGCAAATCCTTGTTGAAATCGAGAGCAATTCATTTCAATTGCAAGTGGACGATGAGGATGTTCACACCGCAGTCGAACGCCGTCTGTTCGAATTGATTGGCGAAACCGCCGGTAAACTTCATACCGGTCGCAGCCGTAACGATCAGGTGATGACCGATTTTCTGTTGTGGCTGCGTTATGCCGTAGGGCAAGTGGATGAACTCATCTACAATCTACAATTGGCCCTGCTTCAACGGGCAGAAGCGGACTTTGAAATCATCATTCCTGGCTACACGCATTTGCAACGCGCTCAGCCCATCCTGCTTTCTCACTGGTGGATGTCTCATTTCTGGCCTTTGCATCGGGATCGTCTTGCTCTGCGGTTTCTCCTTTCCCAATCCGGTTACCTTCCCCTCGGCTCTTCTGCTTTGGCCGGCTGTCCCTTCCCGGTTGACCGTTTTCGACTGGCAAAGAAACTTGGCTTTAATGCTCCATCGCCCAACAGTATTGACGCTGTTTCCAGCCGCGACGCCGCTGCGTCCTATTTGTTTTTTACTTCCCTTTTGTCAATTCATCTCTCCCGTCTGGCCGAAATGCTCATCCTGTTCTCCACCGCTGAATTTGACTTCATCGAATTACCGGATGAGTACACCACCGGATCCTCAATCATGCCGCAAAAGAAAAACCCCGATATGCTGGAACTGACCCGCGCCAAAAGCGGCACGATGATTGGTTTACTAAGTGGCTTTCTATCTGTATTGAAAAATCTTCCTTCTGCCTATGATAAGGATTTGCAGGAGGATAAACCGGCTGTGTTCTCTTCTTACGATACTATATCTATACTCCTTCCGGTGATGACCGGTATTCTTCAGAACCTGCGGGTAAAACCTTCAAAAGCCGAAGCCGGTATTGATTTCATGCTGTTGGCGACCGAACTGGCCGATTTTCTCGTTCTGCAGGGTGTTCCATTTCGAAATGCTCATCATCTGGTTGGAGAATTAATCCGCGAATGTCTGGAAAAAGGGAACAATCTCAATCAGTTAACCAACGAGCGGTTAGAAAAATTGCACCCTTATTTACCCAAGGAAATCAATCATTTACTTGATCCGCGTCATGCGGTTGAAAAGAGACGTCAATACGGAGGCACTTCCTCTGAAAAAGTCAGAGAACAGATTGAAGAGGCGAAAATGATATTGAACCAAACAAAAAACGACATATCACTTGACGACCACCTCTAATCCTGTTAGGATGAAAACACCAGATTTATGGAGGTATTTTAATGACCACTCCTAAAGAAGAAAACGAACTGAGAATACAAATCGACAACAAAGAAACAATCTCTGCGCCTGTTCTTCCTGTTGATTTGGATCTGGATGAAGAGACCATCCAGATTCTACTGGATGATCAAATCGCCACAGGCGGTTAAGGTGATTTCAGGATAATTTTTTCCAGACAGGCGCGGAGCATAAATTGGGACGAGCTCCGCGTTTTTGATTAATCTGATTAATCTATTTCAAAATTTTCACCTTACAAACATGGCTTACAAAAATGAATTTACCCAATCAGGGACCTAAAATTCTGGTTATACTGTTTTTGCTTTCATTATTCGGATGCTCGAATGCCGCATCAACATTTACACCCGCCACCTCACGACCACCCCTAATCAACCCCTCTTACACTCCCGGCAAGGTAGCATCCCTACCCCCCACCCCTGTACCTCCGGTTCAAACTTTTTCCCTTCCTTCCCCCTCTCTCGAAGCGAGCGAAACGCCATTTCCTGAGCCGCAAGGATGCAAAAAGCCCCCTGAGAATTACGAAATCATCTCCATCAATGGTGTCCGTCTCAATCAACGCACTTATACGATGCTCCAACATACCGCTGAAATCTATCAGGGTGAGATAGACATTTTAGGATATGCCATCACACAAGGTTCATATACCCAACAGGTCGAAGCCAGTTTTGGCACACACGCCGGCGGCGGAGCGGTTGATCTTTCGGTAATGCAAAAAGACACCTACACAGTTTTATGGAAAGAAATTCCGCCTTTAATTTACGCCTTGCGGGTTGCCGGTTTTGCAGCCTGGTTGAGAGATCTGGATGAACTATACCCCGGTTCACCCATTCACATCCATGCCGTTGCCATCGGCGATCACGATTTATCCCCCGCTGCAATTGATCAGCTAACCGGCCAATATGGTTATTTTCGAGGCTACTCCGGCTTGCCGCCAGAATACGGCGGCCCAGGCCCCGACCGGCATGGCGGGCCGGTGATTTGCCAGTGGATGATCGAAATGGGCTACTCGGATTTACGTCCAACTCCAACAGCCGGAACAGAACAGGATCAATTAGACTGTCATAAATGTCAGGTCAAATAGAATGTTTAAAGGCTTTCACCTGTTCCGCTCGAACCGCTAGTTCGATATACAATGCAGCAGTCCACGCATAAACAGGTGCATGAACAATTTTCCCTTGCGTTAGCGCAGCGGCACTTCGATCCTCCGGAAACCGCGATTTCACGGTTTCCAAAATTCTGGAACAAAGAAGGTTTGCCGTTTCGGCAAAACCACAGCGATCCAAACCCTCTAATAAAAGATAGTAAACGCTCAACCATTCCGGGCTTTGCCACAGCCTCTGCGCTTCGATGTCTTCATTAACCATTTGGATCGTAGGCAGGGGAAAATTCTTCCAAACGCCATCCTCATCAGTTAAATGGCCAATCAATTGTTTTGTATTTTGAGCCTCACAATTCCCCGTAATCAAATCCAGTAAACTCAGCGGCGTTGGCACGCAAACCGGTTTCCCTTGTTGTTGAATCCAGAAGAGTCCTTCCTTGCGGTCTTCTTCCTCCATTTGTATATGAGAAAGTACTCGTTTCGATTCTTGAGTCCAAAAGGTTTCATCGCCTTTTTCACCAATGGCCGCAGCAATTTTTGCCATACAATCCAGTTGGAGATATAAAAACACCTTCATTTCCGGAGAAAGACTGCCCCCCAATTCCTCAACGACTGCCGGGTCATCCATATCTTCTGCAAAGATGGAGTGCGTGAATGACGATTGGGCATCTATATCCATGTTAAGTAGATTCAACCACCATTTGAGCCAGCGGGTTAAACCATCATAAATTTCATTGAGAAATTCTTTATCACCATCTCGTTCGAACAACTTCCAGCTCGCCCATGCTAGCAATGGCGGACGAGACCAGTCAACCTCTGCCGGTTGATCTCTTTTCGGGATCACCCCACCTTCATAAATACCATCCGGAATATGACCATTAGGTGCCTGATGGTCCAGAAATATGCGGATCTGATCCTGAGCAAGTTTGCGGTCAATATGACGGTAAGCCAGCGCATAATAACAGGCATCCCATTGCCAGATTGTAGTCGAGTGCTTTTTTGAAGAAACCAGCACTTCACGGCTCAGAAAATATCGGGTAGAAACCAGACCGGCTCGAAGAATCCACCAGGCAATTTGATAACTGGGGTCGAAGTCGCTGATCTTTGGAATCCTGGAAAACCAGTCGAGCCAGCTTTGTGCAGCCCGATTTAGCACAATTTTTGGATCGTTGATGTAACGTGTCAGTCCAAGGCGAGTGGAAACGTGGAGTAAAACGCCTCCCCTTTCGTCCTCTTCAAAGATCAACCGGAAACTCCAGCCACCCTCCGGTCGTCTTTTGACCTCGTGCGTGACTATTTTTCGGTTCGTTGAATAAACAAGCCGGGTACGGTCCTCGCCATGACCTGTTGCAACGCCCCCTCGCCGATCCATAACTACATCCGGGAAATGAATAATTCCCCCAATGCCACAACTAGACGCCGGCGGAAAAATGATGATGTTTTCCGCGTCCTCGTAGGTAAAGAAAAATTTACCGATTGGTGTGTCAAAAATCAAGCAATGAGGATAGCTCTCGATCGTATAACTTTGGCGTTCTCCATCCGAGTCAAAAAAACACAAATCCTCAATCAAAGGCGGTAACGCATATCCCATTCGTTTGGCAAGGTCTTGAGAACGCAGGCGGTCGGTTACTTTCAGGCAAATACCCCTTTTATCCAGCAACAGGCTCAACCTGGAACCTTTGGAGGTAAATGGGATATGTTGTACATCTAATAAATTGAAATAATCGTCCAGAACAGCAAAATCCATAATGCTTCCCTGATTTTTATTTTAGAAGTGATTTTATCACCATTCTATTCACGATTATATTCCGGTGGAAATATCGCCCCCCGGTTGCAGGCATGGCGGCAAAACTGGCAGCCAATGCACAGGGATGGCCTTACCAGCGAAGGATTCTTCTCCCTTTCCTCACCCCTAAAAGCATACTCAATGCACCGGGCCGGACAAGCCCTGATACATTCCCCACAACAATCACACATCGAATAATCCCACTGGGGTTTGAACCATAACCGTATGGGGATTTTCTTAACTTCTTCTCCGCTGTCATCCACAATTGCACCATAACCGCACACCCTTCCACATACCCCACAGGAAATACAATTCTCCCGAATCAGATGTCTTTGTTTCTTTCGCCCAACAATTGCCCTTACAGGGCACCACAACCGGCACATTCCACACCCTGTACATCGCTCTGTTATTTGATACAATGATCCCTCCCACACATTATCTTACCGGATTTTTACAAAAAAGTACTGGCGGTTTGCGTTTGGAAAAACAAGCGGTCTTCTTCATCAAACATATACCAGTGTATGGAGACTTAATCCTCTCTCCAATGGATGGCTTATCGGAACGGCCTTTTCGCTCACTGGTTCGTAAAATCGGCTCGGCAATGTCCTACACCGAATTTATCAATGCGCTGGATGTAATATCTAACAGCAATCATTTCGAGAGGAAAACGCTCTATCACGAATTTGAACGCCCGGTCGTATTTCAAATCTTTGACGATGATGCAGATCGGTTGGTGAAAGCCGCCAGAATTCTGATGCGCTACGAACCGGATATCATTGACCTAAATCTCGGTTGTTCGGCAAGGCATGTCGCCGGCCGGGGCGCCGGGGCAGGCCTTTTGCTTCACCCCAAAAAGATTGCCCACATTATGAGCAATCTGGTTCGCCATTTACCCGTGCCTGTAACCGCTAAAATTCGGCTGGGGTGGGATGAGCAACACCGCAACTATCTTGAAATTTCCAAAATCCTTCAGGATAGTGGCGCTCAATTAATTGCGGTTCACGGCCGCACCAAAGCACAAGGATACACTGGTCAGGCGGATTGGGATGCCATTGCAGAAATCAAAGCATCCCTTCAAATACCGATCATTGCCAATGGCGATGTTCGCACAGTAGCAGATATTGAGCGGATTAAGTTCCACACCCGCTGTGATGCAGTAATGATCGGCAGAGCAGCGCTGGAAAATCCGTGGATTTTCTCCCGCCGCGATCGCGAACAGGTTTCAATCATTGAATTGGAACATTGGATTCGTGATCACTTAAATGAAATGATCGAATTTCATGGTGACATGGAGGGGCTGATTTTGTTTCGTAAATATCTCAAGCGTCTCCTTTCCCCTTATCCGGTTCCGGAAAATATGCTAAAGAATTTGCTCACAGCAAACGACCTCGAAACTTACTATCGCAACCTGGATTTATTATTCAAGCACCTCGAAGAGAATATCTTAAAAATTCCAGATTCATGACAAATAATATTTGGAAACTCTCTCCATTTTTGCTATACTGATTTGTAACTTTTAGTTGTATGACATCTATCCACTTCTAAAAAGCCCTTAGGAAAGGGTCATCCCCTCCATGCCTGCCAAAAAAGAATATTTTCGTTTACTCAATCGTACCATTGAGGCGCTCCTGCCATTACTGGCCGTTCCTGTTGCATTATTCATTGGGGCAATTCTGATTTATGCGCTGGGGGTCAATCCTCTTCAAGCCTATGGAACCCTTTTTCAAGGTGCCTTCGGAAACGTTTCCGGTTTCACCCAATCACTTGTCAAGGCAACCCCGTTGTTATTGGTAGGGTTGGGTGTCACCATTGCCTTCCGGGGCGGGGTGATCAATATCGGAGGCGAAGGGCAGTTGATTGTCGGTGCGCTGGCAGCAACTGCCTTTTCGATTGGATTTTCGAACCTGCCACGTTTTATTCTCCTTCCTCTCACTTTACTCATCGCCGCCTTGAGCGGCGCTGTCTGGGGGGGCGTGCCGGGCATACTGAAAGCGCGTCTGGGGGTTAATGAAATTCTCAGCACCGTCATGATGAATGCAATTGCTCTGCAGCTTTCTAATTTTCTATTACGTGGCCCGATGATTGATCCTGCCGAGGTTGAACGGGGTACACAAATCGCCCAATCCGCCTTACTTCCGCAAACTGTCTGGTTAACCCGCTTGATGCCCCGCACCTTGCTCCACAGTGGAGCCATTCTCGCCGTCATCATGGCTATTGTGGTGTATATTTTCCTCTGGCGCACAACGATTGGTTACCGCATCCGGGCGGTTGGTTTAAACCCGGATGCGGCTCGTTATGCCGGTATCCCGGTACAGGTTTATCAGGCTCTTTCCCTCATTTTAGGAGGTGCTTTTGCCGGTTTAGCGGGAGGGGTAGAGGTAACCGGCGTTCATCACCGTATGATCGAAGGACTTTCCGGCGGATACGGCTTTTCCGGGATTGTGGCGGCGTTATTTGGAAAATTGCACCCCCTCGGTGCCATTCCTGCTTCGGTTTTGTTTGGCGGTTTGCTGGTTGGTTCGGATCGGATGCAGCGGGCAACGCAGGTGCCTTCGGCTTTGATTACCGTTTTACTGGGACTGGTGGTTTTATTTGTGGTCAGCAGTGAAATCTGGGCTCGCCGTCGGGCGCGCAGGAGGGAAACTCGTGGCTGAACTGTTCACCCTGCCTGTCCTCTTGGGAATCATCTATTCTGGCATTCGGCTGGCAACTCCATATTTATATGCTGCCATTGGTGAAACATTTGCCCAACGCTCTGGTGTTTTGAATCTGGGTGTTGATGGTATCATGTTGATGGGTGCCTACACCGGCTTTTATATTGCCATGAAAACCGGCAGTTTGTGGTTGGGTTTGCTTGGCGCGGCGGGTGCAGGTCTGTGTATGGGATTGTTAATGTCCGTGGTTAGTGTCACCTTACAGGCCGAGCAAGGTATCAGCGGCATTGGATTGAATCTTTTTGGTTTGGGTTTATCCACCCTCCTCTTCAAAGTGACCCTTGGCGGAGTCGAGTCAATTCGCGGTTTTCAACCTGTTCGAATTCCACTATTGGGGCAAATACCTGTTATCGGTGACATATTTTTCAATCATAACCTGCTCGTCTATGGCGCTTTTTTATTGGTGCCTTTGGCAAATTTTGTGTTGAATAAAACCACCTTTGGTTTGAAAATTCGAGCCGTCGGTCAAAATCCACAGGCGGCAGATACGCTCGGGGTCAATGTAAATTTAATCCGTTATACCACCGTCTGTCTGGGCGGAATTCTGGCAGGTATTGCCGGCGCATCCCTCTCTCTTGCTTTGATTAATTTGTTTCAGGAAAACATGACCAGTGGAATGGGTTTCATTGCTGTTGCTCTGGTTTATTTTGGGGGTTGGCGGCCACTGGGTGTGATGGGAGGTGCCTTATTGTTCAGTTTCGTAAATGCGCTTCAATTGTGGGTGCAGGTAAAAGGTATCAACATTCCATACGATATCGCCGTAATGATGCCTTATATCCTCACCATCGTTGCCCTGACCCTTTCCGGTCGGCGTGCCCGCCAACCGCAAGCTCTTACCAAACCTTTTGAGCGGGGTGAAGCCTGACCGTAAACAAAAGTCTTTCGAGCCGTAATCTTATAAGGAGGTGTTTTGGGAAAAATTAAAAAAGCAAAGAAACCGGCTTGTTTGTTTCGTATCCAAATCAGTTTTCACGTCTTGGAGGAGTACAAATGAAAAAATTGATTGTTCGGATTGCACTTCTGGCCGCCCTCCTTTCCCTGCTCCTGAGTGCCTGCGCTCAACCGGTCGCACCCACTCAACCCGCGGAGGAGGAAAAACCATTCCGTGTTGCCGTGGTGATGCCAAGTACCATTACGGACCTTGCCTTCAGCCAGTCATTCTTCGAGGCATTGAAGAAAATTCAGGAAGAAGAAGGCGGTGAGGCCAAATTCGAAATCGCCTACTCCGAAGGCATGTTCAATGTGCCGGATGCAGCCGCCGCCATTCGGGATTACGCTTCTCAGGGATATGACCTCGTCATTGCTCACGGCTCGCAATACGGCACTTCACTATCCCAAATTGCACCCGACTTCCCGGAAACTGCTTTTGCCTGGGGCACATCGCTGGATACATTCCAGGCGCAGGGCATCAATAATGTCTATGCCTATCAGGCTGAATCTCAGGAAGGCGGTTATGTCCTCGGCACCATTGCAGCGCTGATGAGTAAAACAGGTGTACTGGGAGTGTGTGGTCCTGTCAACGCGGGTGATGCCAAATTGTATGTGGATGGCTTTGTGGCCGGTGCGAAGAACGCCAAACCGGATATTCAAGTCAATGTTACCTTCACCGGCTCGTTCTCGGATGTTTCGTTGATGGCATCGGCTGCTGAGACTCACATCGCCGCCGGTGCGGATATGCTGACGGGCTCATCTCAGTCTGTTGTTGGCGCTATCGGTGTTGCCAAAGATAAGGGGGCCTACTGGTTTGGTACCCAGTGGGAACAAACCCCGGTGGGACCTGATACCGTTGTCGCTACTCAGGTATTCGACTGGACGATTGTTCTTCGCGATATGGTGAAATCGGTCCGCGCTGGTGTTTTAGGTGGAAAAGCCTACACCCTTACATTTAAAAACGGCGGATTGAAACTGGTGTATAACGATAAAGTTCCAGTGCCGGATGACATTAAAGCGGCTGCTCAGGCTGCCATTGACGGCATCATGAACGGCACTATTGACCCGCTCAGCGGACCCAAACAATAATCATTATTTTTGGGGGTGGCTTGATTTTTTATAGAGCCACCCCCTTCTTCTGAGAATGGCTTATGAGCGAGTTATTACCAACCGGCCATAAAAAGATTGAAGAAATGCGGATGGAGGGGATCGTCAAACGATTCCCCGGCGTTTTGGCAAACGATCACGTTGATTTCGATGTTAAAGCGGGTGAAATTCACGCTCTTTTAGGTGAAAACGGCGCTGGCAAAAGCACGCTGGTACGGCAGCTATACGGCTTGTACCGACCCGATGAAGGAAAAATCTTTATCAACGGCAAAGAGGTTGCCTTTCACTCACCAAAGGATTCGATTGCCGCCGGCATCGGCATGATTCACCAGCATTTCATGCTCGTCCCCGATCTTACCGTAGTTGAAAATGTTGCTCTGGGGTTACCCTCCTCACGTGGTATAGTATTGGATCTGGATCGCGTCCGAAAGCGCATCGTCAACCTGTGCCAGCAATACAATCTTAAAATAGATCCGGACGCTTATATCTGGCAATTATCAGTTGGGGAGCAACAACGGGTGGAGATTCTTAAAGCCCTTTACCGGGGTGCCGCCCTGTTGGTGCTGGATGAACCCACTGCGGTTTTGACACCGCAGGAAGTGGAGGATCTGTTTGTGACTCTCAAGCAGATGGCCAAAGAAGGTCATGCCTTAATTTTTATATCTCACAAACTACACGAAGTTCTGGCCATCAGCCAGCGAATTACGGTTCTTCGTGATGGCCGTGTGGTTGGTTCCCGTCCAACGGCCGGCGCCACCAAAACCGAACTGGCACAAATGATGGTCGGCAGACCGGTCATCTTGCAATATGAAAAACCGCCCTTACGAACCGGTGAAGTGCTTTTGAAAGTCGAAAATCTGGTGGTGCGGGGAGACCGGGGCACGGATGCACTCAAAGGTGTTTCATTCGAAGTCCACAGCGGAGAAATTTTGGGTCTGGCGGGTGTCTCCGGTAATGGGCAGAGGGAACTGGCTGAGGTGCTGGCCGGGCTCAGACCGGTCAAAGCCGGCAAAATCATCCTCAATGGAGTGGATGTAACTCACACCTCTCCCTCCGTCCGGATTGCCACCGGCCAGTCCTATATCCCGGAAGAACGCATGAAGGATGGTGCAATCAAAGATTTCAGTGTGGCAGATAACTTCATCCTCGAAGATCACGCCAAACCGCCGTTTTCTTCTCGAACATTTTTAAACTTTCGCACCATCCGGCAGGTTTCCGAACGCCTGATTCAGGAGTTCAATGTCAAAACGCCGACCATTGATACCCCCATCAAAAATCTTTCCGGTGGAAACATTCAGAAGATGATTTTAGCCCGCGAACTTTCCCGGAAGCCCAAAGTGTTGATTGCTTCCCAACCGACACGCGGAGTGGATATTGGCGCTTCCGAGTATATTCATCAACGATTACTCGAACAACGGCAAGCCGGCACCGCTACACTGCTCATCTCCGAGGATTTGGATGAAATTCGCGCTCTTTCAGATCGCATCGCCGTAATTTATGAAGGCGAAATCGTCGGCATTGTGGATGGCAAAACTGCAACCACCGAAGAACTGGGTTTGATGATGGCCGGTATCCGCGAAAAACAAGAAGGTTGACCACTCCGCTTTTTTCTGACGACGATTTCGGATTTAGTACTTTAAATTTGACAAAAAATATCGTAAAATAAACACAAGAATCGGTGGTCGGAATTCGGCGAGATGCCGAACCGGCGTCGGACCGTGATGAGTCCGTCGAAAAGTGCCGCCTTACGCAAAGGAGTCCACCGATCCCCATGAACATCTGGCAGAAATATGTCATTCCAAAAAGCATTGATGAAGCCCTCCATTACCTGATTTCTGCTCCCGGTCCTGCTCGCCCCATCGGGGGCGGGACAGATCTGTTACTTGAAATTCAACAAGGTCACCACCCACCCGTTCACACCCTTGTAGATGTAACCCGAATCCCGCAACTGCTTTGCCTTGAAGAAAGGGGAGATCAATTATTTATTGGCGCGGCGGTGCCGGTAAAAACCATTACCGAGTCACCGCTGGTTCGTCACCATGCAACTGCTGTTGCAGAAGCGTGCGGATTAATTGGGGGGCCGCAGGTTCGTAATACCGCCACATTAGGCGGGAATGTTGCCCACGCTCTTCCGGCAGCGGATGGAATGATCTCCCTGTTTGCTTTTGATGCGCAGGTAGAAATTGCCAGTCCTTCTGGCCGCCGCATTCAACCGATCCACACATTGTTTAAAGGACCGGGACAATCAGCCCTTGACCTGAGCAGGGAAATTCTGATTGGTTTTTATCTTCCTCTCCGCAAATCGGGTCAATCCTCTGCATTCAGCCGTGTCATGCGCCCTCAAGGGGTAGCACTGCCAATATTGAACTTGGCGGTATGGATGGAAAGAGAAGATCAGGTTATTCGTGATATCCACATTGCCATCGGACCTTCCGGTCCGGTGCCTTTCCGCGCAACGCAGGTTGAGAATGAATTGATTGGTAAACCCTGCGAGCGGGCCGTTCTGGAAAAAGCAAAACAGTCCATTCATCAATCCATCAAATTCCGCAGCAGTGCCATGCGTGCTAGTTCTACTTATCGCCACTACCTCAGCGAAGTTCTGTTGGAAGAAGTTATTGGTAAAGCCTGGCAACGGGCGTTCGAATTGGAGGCAGTATGAACGAGCCTGACCTGATCACTTTAACCGTGAATGGTCAAACCTATCAATTGCCGGAAATCCCCGGCGAGATGCTTTCGGACCTGTTACGCTACCGTTTGAAACTTACCGGCACCAAAGTCGCCTGTGGCGAAGCCGAATGCGGTGCCTGTACCGTCATCCTCAACGGTGAGCCGGTGCTTTCTTGCTCTTTTCCGGCCGCCAAAGCCAACGGCGCAACCATTCTAACCATCGAGGGACTCTCCCAAATTCAGAACACACCCGCGGCCGATGGAGGAAAAATCCCCCTGCACCCCCTGCAACATTCGTTCATTGAATACGGAGCGGTTCAATGCGGCTTTTGTATTCCCGGTCAGATCATGACCTCCTACGCCCTTTTGCAACGCAATCCTGATCCGAGCGAGGAAGATATTAAATACGCACTTAAGGATACCCTGTGCCGGTGTGCCGGTTACCCCACCATTATCAATGCCATTAAAGCCGCCGCAAAAACAATGCGAACCGGTCAACCGGTTGAACGGCCTCGCATTCCGCTTTCCTCTCACGCCCAACGTGTAGTGGGGAAAATTCAACCTCGTCCCGATGCCGTTGCAAAGGTAACCGGAAAAGCCATTTACACCGATGATATTCAATTTGAGAACATGCTTCACGCGCGGGTAAAGAGAGCAGGTATTGCATCCGGCATCCTCCGCAGCATCAATGTTGAAAAAGCCCGTCAGTTAACCGGCGTGGCTGCCGTTCTAACTGCCAAAGACCTCCCCGCTGAACGCTATCATGGTCTGGTTATTCCTGACTGGCCAATATTAATCGAGGTGGGCGAGCAGATTCGCACCGTAGGCGATGCGCTGGCAATCGTTGCTGCTGAAACGCGGCAAATTGCTACCCAAGCGCTCGAACTAATCGAAGTCGAGATTGAACCGTTGCCGGTAGTAGATCATCCCGTTAAAGCCATTCAGGAAGATGCCCTGCGCATTCATCAAAACGGTAACCTTCTTAAACACATCAAAGTACGCAAAGGGGATGTTGAGCAGGGGTTTGCCGAAGCAGACATTATTTTGGAACACACCTACCATACACCCATGCACGACCATGCCTTTATGGAGCCGGAATGCAGCATCGCCCGCCCCACGCCGGATGGCCGCATGGAGATCTACGTCGGTTCACAAATACCCTACTCGGATCGCAATCAGGTGGCCCGTGCTTTGGGTGTTCCCGAAGAGCAAGTTCGCATCATCGGGCAGTTGATTGGCGGCGGCTTTGGAGGCAAGGAAGATATTGCCGGACAAATCCATGCTGCTTTACTGGCAAAAGCAACCGGTCGTCCCGTAAAACTCCTCTTTGACCGGCAGGAAAGTCTGATCGTTCACCCCAAACGCCATGCCACTCAAATCCGGGTCAAGGTGGGGGCAAAATCCGACGGCCGCCTTACAGCAGTGGAAACCGAACTGTTCGGAGATACCGGGGCTTACGCTTCATTGGGAGAAAAGGTAATGACCCGGGCAACCACCCACTCCTCCGGCCCATACGAAGTACCTCATGTCAAAGCTGATTGTTATGCCATGTACACCAACAACCCACCGGCTGGAGCATTTCGGGGCTTTGGGGTAATGCAATCCGCCTTTGCCATCGAATCCATAATGGATACGCTGGCAGAAAAACTAGGCATAGATCCGGTTGAATTGCGCAAGAAAAATGCTCTGCGGGTGGGAAGCACCACCAATACCGGGCAGGTATTGCGTGAGAGCGTTGGTTTGTTAGAGTGTATCGAGAAGGTCGAAACCGAAATGCGAAGATTAAGCAACGGCGATCCCTTCACGCCCAAGACGGTTGGCGGTGCGCCTCATCTGATTCAAGCGTGGGGTTTTGCGGTCGGTTACAAGAATACCGGTCTGGGGGGGGGAGCACCCGATAAAGCCGGTGCCGAAGTCGAGCTTCGCCGTGACGGTACTTTTCAAGTGCGCTCATCCTCAGCCGAACTGGGACAGGGATTGCCCACCGTGCTGCAATTGATCGCCGCCGAAGAACTCAACCAGAATCCGCGCCAGATTGATGTGCTGCTTATGGACACCGATCTCACGCCGGATGGCGGCCCAACCACCGCTTCCCGGCAAACCTTCGTGACCGGAAACGCCGTCCGCCATGCAGCCCGCGCTCTTCGGGAGCTACTGACCAGCGAACTGGCAGAACGCTATGATGTTCCGCCTCAGGAAATTCGCTTTATCGAAGGGCTGGCACAGGTCAATGGTCAAAAAGTCAGTCTTGCCAGACTGGCCGAGGAGATGATTGAATCCGGCAGACCGCCGCTGGCCGCCTTTACCTACTGGGCACCCACCACACGGCCGTTGGGTCAGGGCGGTGATATGCACTTTGCTTTTTCTTTTGCGGCTCAGGCAGCCGAAGTGGAGGTCAACACCCTTACCGGGGAAGTTAAAGTAATGCGGCTGATCATTGCCAATGATGTGGGCACTGCCATCAATCCACTCGGTTTGCAGGGTCAGATTGAAGGCGGAGCAATCATGGGTATTGGTCATGCCCTGACCGAAAACTTCATCGTCGAGGAGGGCCGTGTAATCACCGACCGGTTGGCTCGCTACCGCATGCCTTCCATTACTTTTACCCCTGAAATCATATCTTTCGTCGTAGAACATCCGGTTTCCGAAGGGCCTTTTGGCGCAAAAGGTGTCGGTGAGATTGTTTTGATTCCCACCATCCCCGCCATTACCAATGCCATATACAACGCAGTAGGCGTACGCTTTGATCGGATACCGGTTGATCAGGAGAAAATCTTGCTGGCACTAAAAGATCGAGCCCTGCAAACTGCCTGATTCCCAAAGGGTCTCTCATTCAAAAATGCCTGATTTCTGATTCGGAACAAAGAAATCAGGCATAATTTTTATGGTAAAACGCTTCGAGGAAGTAATTTTTCAAATTCTTTTTACAAATGACTGTATCGAAAAACAATAGACGGGTAAAATTAATCCAGCAGTGGCTGGATGGGGATAAATCCATTCCCTTCAAACAGAATAAAAACAGGTTTAGAACCATAGCGTCAAGGTTGTTGGGCAATAAAATTTTTTACCCAGAGCATAATACCCTCACTTATCTGCAATCCTGACTGCACAAGGAGCAAATCATGGCAAAACGTCTGATCACCGCCGAAGATCTTTATCTCTTTCAGGTTCCTTCAAGCCCGGTTATTTCACCGGATGGACAAGCCGTTATCCTTAGCGTGCAACGGGTTGAAAGGAAAACCGAAAAGAAGTTTTCCAACCTGTGGCTTGTGCCTGTTGCCGGCGGTAAACCCCGCCAGTTTACTTATGGCGATCAAAGCGACAATCACCCCGTCTGGTCGCCGGATGGTTCCCAGATCGCATTCCTTTCCAATCGTCAGAACAAGGAAAAACCTCCCGCAATTTTTCTGATTCCGACCAATGGCGGCGAGGCACGCCCTCTTGCTCAATTAGACGGCGAAATTGGCGATATGCTCTGGTCACCGGATGGGAAGAAAATCCTTTGTACCGTCCGAAAGATTGATAAAGAAATCCTGCAGCGCCAGAAAGACCCCAACTTAAAAGACCTCAGCACCCCTGCCCGTCATTACACCCGGCTGTTTTACAAACTTGATGGCTACGGCTATCTGCCTCACGAACGCTGGCATCTCTGGATGGTGGATGCACAATCGGGCAAAGCCAGACAGTTAACCGACCACCCCGTTTGGGACGAAAATAAACCCGATTGGTCGCCGGACGGTAAGTGGATTGCTTTCATCTCAAACCATAGCCCTGACCCCGACTCTACTCCTGATCTGGATGATATTTTCATCATGCCCTCGCGGGGCGGTGAACCGCGCCGCCTGGAGACACCCGTCGGCAGTAAGATTTCGCTTCGCTTCTCTCCAGATGGCCGGTGGCTCGCCTACTATGCGCAGGAGGGTATTGGCGAAGATTATAAAAATATCGGATTGTGGGTCATACCGCTGGACGGCTCAAAGCCGGCCAAAAACCTGACCGAAGCATTTGATCTCAATGTAAGCGCGTGGACAATTAACGATATCGGCGGTGCAGTGACCAATCCGCCACTGTGGAGCCCGGATGGAAAAAGCCTGTATTTCCCGGTAACCCTTCATGGCTCGAGTATTCTGATGAAAATCAACCTGGACGGCTCCGGACTGGACACCGTCATTGGTGAAGGCGGCGTATTTCATTCGCACAGCATAGATAAGAGCGGAAACCGTATTGCCGGTTTATACGGAACGTTCGAAGACCCCGGTCAAGTCATGGTGATTGACCTGCCTTCCCGTCAACATCGCATCCTCACCCGTTTCAATCGGGAATTTTTGGATCAGGTGGATTTGGGAGAAATCGAGGAAGTATGGTTCAAAGGACCGGATAATAACGACCTTCAGGGATGGATTTTGAAGCCGCCGCAGTTCAACCCGCATAAAAAGTATCCATCTATCATGGAAATCCACGGCGGCCCGCGTACCCAATACGGCAAGTTATTCATGCATGAGTTTTATTATCTGGCAGCGCAGGGGTTTGTTGTGTACTTTTGCAATCCTCGCGGCGGCCGCGGTTATGGTGAACAACACACCGCCGCAATTCACGGCGCCTGGGGCGACCGAGATTATGCCGACCTGATGACCTGGGCAGATTACATGGCTCAAAAACCTTATATTGATACCTCTCGCATGGGTGTAACCGGCGGAAGTTACGGTGGTTACATGACTGTCTGGATTATCGGTCATACCCATCGTTTCCGCGCCGCAGTAACTCAGCGATGCGTAAGTAATTTTATATCCATGTGGGGTTCCAGTGATTTCAATTGGGTTTTTCAGCGTGAATTGAACGACAAACCACCTTTTGAGGCTTTGGATTATTACTGGCAGCGTTCACCTATTGCTCATATTGGCAATGCGAAAACTCCCACGCTGGTCATTCATAACGAAATGGATTTACGCTGCCCCATTGAACAGGGCGAGCAGGTTTACGTTGCCCTGAAACGGCTGGGTGTAGATACCGAAATGGTACGCTTTCCAGAAGAATTCCACGGCCTCTCACGCGGCGGCAGGACTGATCGGCGCATTTTACGCCTGAATCATATCGCGCGCTGGTTCAAGAAATATCTCCAAAATGAGCAGTAATTTTATTGACCCAACCATTCCCTTGATTGATTTGCACCGCCATCTGGATGGGAGTGTCCGCTTGCAAACCATTTTAGAAATTGGGGAAGCCTTCGGGCTTCCCCTCCCTGCCGGCGATGTGGAAGGCTTGCGCCCCTTTGTGCAGGTAACCACTGCCCAACCCGGCGTAATGGCTTTTATTGCTCGCTTTGAGTGGATGACGAAGATTCTGGTCAACGAAGAGGTTTGCCGCCGCGTTGCTTACGAGTGTGTTGAAGACCTGAAAAATGAAGGCATTGACTACGCCGAATTGCGTTTCTCCCCGTTATTCATGGCCGAATCTCATCATCTTGACCCTGTTGCAGTAATTGATGCCGTTGTGGATGGAGTCCGTTCGGCCAGTCGGCAATTCGACTTGCCTGTCAATTTAATCGGAATTATCAGCCGAACCTACGGCCCGGAAATTTGTCAAAAGGAACTGAAAGCCATTCTCAGCCGAAAAGATGCTTTTGTTGCAGTAGATCTGGCAGGGGACGAAGCCAATTATCCCGCCGAATGGTACGCCTCTCACTTCAAGCAAGTTAGAGATGCGGGTTTAAGGGTTACCATCCATGCAGGCGAATCTGCCGGTGCGGCCAGTATCTGGCAGGCCATAAAATTATTGGGTGCAGAGCGCATCGGCCATGCCGTTCATGCCGTCGAGGACGAGCCATTATTGGATTTCATGGCTCATTTCCAGATTGCTGTTGAGGCTAATCTGACCAGCAATGTGCAAACCTCCACCGTAGCCGGATACGAGCAGCACCCAACCCGTCTCTTCCTCGAAAAAGGCATTTGTGTGACCCTCAACACCGATGACCCCGGCATTAGCGCTATTACTTTACCCTATGAATATAATGTAGCCGCCCCTCAAGCCGGCTTAAACCGGGAGCAAATCCGGCAATTGCAGAAAAACGCATTACAAGCGGCATTCATCACCAGCCAGCAAAAATCTGAATTGTTGAAAAAGAAAAGTCTCAACCAGAACAGTGAAAACATTTAATTTCATCATTGCCGGCGGCGGAGCCGCCGGTTTGAGTTTAGCCGTCCGCTTGCAAAGGGCCTTCCCTGATAAATCCATTTTGGTTGTTGATCGCCAGCCTAAAACCTCCAACGACCGAACGTGGTGTTTCTGGTCCAAAGATCCCAGTCCTTATCCCGCCGCCACCTACCGCACGTGGCAAGAACTGGCTTTTTTCGGAAAAAACTTTTCAAAAGTATTTTCTTTGCATCCTTATTATTATTATCTGATACGCGGAATTGATTTGTACCATCATACATACTCCCTGTTAAACTCATCACCCCAAGTCCAGTTTGAATTTGGCGAAATCACACACCTGCAGGAAGCGGAAAATTTTGTAACCCTATTCGTCAATGATCAAAATTTTCAGGGAGAGTGGATATTTAGCAGCCTTTACGACCCTCAAAGAATTAAACCCCAGCCCCAAAAATATCACTACCTGAAACAACACTTTCGTGGTTGGGAAATTGAAACAGAGGCTGCCGCCTTTGACCCGCAAACACCTACACTGTTTGATTTTCGCATACCTCAAAATGGACAGATGCGCTTCATGTACATCCTTCCATTTTCCGAACATCGGGCATTAATTGAGTACACCCTCTTTTCAACCGATCTCCTTCCCGATGAAGAATACAATCTTAATTTACAGCAATACATTCATCGTCAATTAGGAATAAAAGAATTTCAGATCGGCCAGGTTGAAAATGGTGTCATACCGATGACCGATCATCCCCTGCCCCGGCGTCTCGGTCAGCGAATTCTGGCAATCGGCACTTTGGGTGGAAGAGTCAAACCCTCCAGCGGTTATGCTTTTTTGCGTATTCAGCGGGACAGCGACGCAATCGTTGAATCCCTGCTTAAAAATGGGCATCCTTTTGAATTACCGGATTCGCCGTCTCGCTACCGCTTGTTTGATAGCATTATGCTGCAAGTCATGCTGCGTAACGGCAACCAGATGGACGAGGTTTTTACCCAACTCTTTAAAAACAACCCCATCCAACGAATCTTCGCTTTTCTGGACGAAAATCAAACCTTTACAGGCGACTTAAAAGTGCTGGCTTCCCTGCCACCTTTGCCTTTCTTGCTCGCTTTATTACGCCTGAAAGTTCTCCGTAGAATTTGAAATTCATTCAGCGGCGAGACTGTTCTTGACTGAATAAACCAGAATACCGATATATTCTTTCAGACCGGATGTCGTCATCGAAAGATAGCCCGCATTAGGTAACAAATTGATTATCTGAGCCGGAAAATTCAAACTCCACAGGCTTTTCCATTCCGCATCGGTGATCGTATAATCGGTAGGCGAAGGGATAAACTCTATTCCTTCAGCCTGAAACAAAGCCACCGAGCGCGGCATGTGCTGAGCGGAAGTGACAAGAATGACCCTTTCAAATTTCTTTTCCCGGATGATTTGCCCAGAATATTGAACATCCTCAGCCGTATTTTGCGATTGATCCTGAATAATCAGCGCCGATTGAGGCACCCCCATGAATACCATTAATTCTTCCATTTCACGCGCCGGGGTGGTTGAACGAGAAGTTAACCACTCAATGTTCCCTCCGCTGAGCAGAACAAATGGCGCAACTCCTTGCCGGTAAAGCCGAACCGCATGAAGCACCCGATCCCCGGCTCCGTTGATTTCAACCGAGCTGCGCGGTGCATCCAGTGACTCGGTTCCTCCGCCCAGCACCACAATGACATCAGCCGATGGCAGAGTCTCGGGGGCTTTGATTTGCCTCTCCAGTGAATAAATGATACCGTATGCTACCCAGCGATTACTTCCCAGCCACAAGATCAACAAAGCAGTCAAAACAAGCCATTTACGAACGGAAGCAGATATCTTTTGAACAAAACTGAACAATAACAACAAACAAGCCAGACCCAAAGGATAAACCAGCAGTGGAAGAAACTTCGAAAGAAATACGAACATGGGGTGAACTCCAACGGAGAGGATCTTAAAAAACCTTACACACAACCTTCATCACTTACCAAACCTATGATAACCTTATTTCCAGAAATAATTGTGAGGAAAAACTACGATGAAAATTTTAAGATGGCTTAACTTGCTTACTTTGGTCGGTACAATCGCCGTCAATTCTCTGGCAAACATCCTGCCAATCAACAACCGCACCACAGGTGAAATATCCGATTCGTATCCGGTGTTATTTACCCCGGCAGGATATGTCTTTGCAATCTGGAGTCTGATTTATCTCTCACTGATTGCATTTGCAATGTATCAACTCCTTCCATCCCAGAAAAACAACCCGCACATAGAACAAATTGGAGGCTGGTTCATCGCCGCCAACCTGTTCAATGGCGGTTGGATTTTTGCCTGGCATTATGGCATGATTCCCCTTTCGATGATTCTCATGCTCGGTTTGCTGGTTTCTTTACTCATTATCTACACCCGTTTAGGCATTGGCCTTACCGCCGTATCTCAACGCGATCGAAGTCTATTGCACTTCCCGTTTAGCCTGTATTTGGGTTGGATTTCGGTGGCAACGATTGCCAATGCCAGCGTATTACTTTACACCCTTAATTGGAATGGCTTTGGACTTTCCGCAGAACTCTGGACTTCTTTTGTTATCATTGTGGGTGGAATTTTAGCCTTTCTCATGATTCATTTCCGTAAAGAAATTACCTATCCTTTGGTAATTGTTTGGGCATTTTCGGGCATTCTGTTTAAGCCGGAAGGTTCACCATTTGTGGCAAATGTAGCCGGTACAACGGCAATGCTCATTCTGGTATTTCTTTTATATTCTATGCTCCGTGCCCGGCAAATCAGGCTGATTTCCAGCAGAGTAAATCGTGAAAATTTTCGCTAACCATTAAATTCTCGGTTATAATCATTTCGTGGTTGTATCAAATTTTGGGATAGTTCAGGAGAAAGCCATGAAAGAAAATCTTGTACTTGTTCGCCACGGTCAAAGCCTATGGAATCTGGAAAATCGGTTTACCGGCTGGACGGATGTTGACCTGACCGACATTGGAAAAGAAGAAGCGCGTTTAGCCGGTCAACAATTGCTGGCTGAAAAATTTACTTTTGATTTTGTTTTCACTTCTGTTCTAAAGCGAGCCATCCGCACCATGTGGATCATTCTGGATGAGATGGATCTGATGTGGTTGCCGGTTGAGCGCGCCTGGCAGCTCAACGAACGTCACTACGGCGCATTGCAGGGCTTGAACAAAGCCGAAACCGCCGCCAAATACGGCAACGAACAGGTTCATATCTGGCGGAGAAGTTACGCCACTCCCCCACCACCGCTGTCGTGGGATGATCCCCGCCATCCGCGCTTCGATCCGCGTTATGCTAAGGTAGATCCAGCGTTGCTGCCTTCAACCGAATCACTGAAGATGACACTGGAAAGGGTTATGCCTTATTGGAACGAAAAAATCGTTCCCCGTCTGAAAGCCGGCGAAAAAATCCTCATCGTTGCTCACGGTAACAGCCTCAGGGCTTTGGTCAAATATCTTGACCAGATTTCAGACGAAGATATCACCGAATTAAACATCCCTACCGGAATTCCGCTGGCTTATGCCCTTGACGAAAACCTTAATGTAATTTCACGCCGCTATCTCGCCGATGAGGAAACAGTCAAAGCTGCTGCCGAAGCGGTGGCAAAGCAGGGTCTGGCGAAAAAGGAATAACAACCCTCCTAAACTTTTATAAAGGCTGCCTTTTGAACAGGCAGCCTTTTTTGTTAGTCACCCTCTGTACCGAAAATATAATCCCACAAGGGTGAGGAAACCCCGAAACGTTGATTGGGATTTTTATAATGGTGGCGCATATGATGGCGTTTCAGAGCCTTCAAAATTCCGGTACGCATCGGCCAGTGATGAGTTGCATAATGCGTAATATCGTAAATCAAATATCCAATGATAAATCCAGAAAAGACCATCCCCGTCATGAAGGAAGCGCCAAAAAGCAAACTGAAAATGAGGTAATACAAACCATAGAAAATTAACGCCAGCGGAATGCTCACCACCGGCGGCATTACCAGACGCGTCTTACACTGCGGCTGCTCATGGTGAACACCGTGAAATAGGTAAAATATCTTTTCCTGTTGCGGAGTTTTTGGTTTATAGTGAAACAAAAATCGGTGGAGCAGATACTCGGCCAGGCTCCATAAAAACAAGCCCAGCAGAAAACCAAAGGGTATAAACACCACGGAAACTGCAGCAGGTTTAATCAAAACTCCCTGCACAAAGAAAAATGTTGCCACGGGCAGCCAGATGATTACCACCACAACAGGTGTGATATGCGTAAAGAATTCGAGGAAATCGGACTTGAATAAGCGAATAGGTTCATCGCTATGATTGATTTTTTCCATTGCACACCTTCCAGAAGTGGAATTAATGGGTAATTTTTGTATAAATCATGGATCAGTATATCACACTCCAAAACAGAATATAATAAAAATAAATCAAAAATTTGGAAACGAGGACTGATGAGCAGCAATTTGTCGAGAAAAAAATTACCGGTCAGGCGATTGCTGGCGGAACGATATCTCCTCATTGCGCTGATTGGTTATGCCGCCTCGGTACTGGGCGTTCGTTTATTTCTGGAATTAACCAATTACCCGCGTGTAGAATTTGGCAGCCTGCACATTGCTCATGTGATTTGGGGCGGATTATTTCTCTTCGTTGCCGCATTATTGCCGCTCATGTTTGCCAACCGCTGGGCATTATTCTGGTCAGCCCTGTTGAGCGGCATCGGGTTTGGTCTTTTCATTGACGAAATTGGGAAGTTCATTACCCAATCCAATGATTATTTTTACCCCCCCCGCCGCACCTTTAATTTACGCCTTTTTCCTTCTAACTGTCCTGGTCTTTCTTCAATTTCGCAAACCCCGGCAAAACACGACCAGAGAAGACCTGTATCATATTTTCAGTATGTTAGAAGAGTATCTGGATGAAGATCTCGATGAAGAGGAAAGGAATTTCCTCATTCAACGCCTCACCCACATAACGCAGAATGCTCAACAAACTACGCTGGCACGCCTGGCTGCTTCTTTATTGGAATTTGTCCAGAGTAATTGCCTCGTTATTCCCGAGACACCGAACTCCTTTGAAAAAGCATGGAAACAATTTATCACGAATATTGATCGTTTCTTTACTCAACAGCGTCTATGGAGTCTCTTGGTTCTCGGCTTAATCTGGCATGGGGTAATTTCCATTCTGGGTTTATTCAATCTGACTCTGCTTTCCATCCAATCTACCAATGGGCAGGCAGAAAAATTGCTTCAAGTAATCCAGACAATACCACCCAATATTCCTCTTTTTTGGTTAATGATAAAGGTCAGCACGCAGGCAGCAATCGGGATTTTATCTTTAGCGTCCGCGCTCCTTATGCTGATCCGTCATGAAAGAAACGCAATCCGTATTGCCATCATTGTGCTGACCACTTCTCTCACGATTGTAAACATTCTGGTTTTTTACCTCGATCAGTTTTCCGCATCAATCAACGCCCTGTTTGAGTTTGTTTTGTTGCTCGCGTTGGTGAACTACCGCCGCCGTTTTATGACCAACGAAGTGATGGAGCTGCTCGCCTCTCAAGTCAATGATTCGAAAAACGGCGGAGAACAAACAATTCCTGTTCAATGATTCTCATCATCGCCGCTCCGTTGGTCGCATCCCGCAGCATCTGACCAAAGGTATTCACTTTCCCCTCCGGAATTTGTATCCGTAATTTTACTTTATCAGCATATTCTTCTTTAACCACCACCCCTTCGTGTTTCTCGATCAGCCACTTTACCTTTTGGAAATCCGAATACGCAATCTCACATTCCACTTCGCAAACTCTGATTTGATGAGCAAGCGGTAATTCCGCAATCACCGCCCGGGCAGCCTGCTGATAGGCTTTGACCAACCCGCCCGTACCCAGTTTCGTTCCGCCAAAATAACGCACCACGACCAGCACAATATTTCCAATCCCGCTCCCCTTCAAAACACTCAAGATCGGCTTTCCTGCCGTTCCCGCCGGTTCGCCGTCATCGTTACAATGTTCAATGGTCGTCGAGCCATACCCAATCAGGTAGGCCGGCACATGGTGAGTTGCATCGGGAAATTCATTGCGTATCCGCTGAATGAACTGCCGGGCTTCCTCAACCGAAAATGCCGGCGCAGCAATGGCGATAAAGCGGGAATTAACGACGGTGATTTGCACCCGGCGCTCCTCAGCCGGAACGGGAATGGGTTCGAAGGAATGAAACCTTGTGGTATCATCGAATTTGGCCATGCCGTTAGTATATCCTCGAAACAAAGGATAGTGTAGATGAAACATTTTTTAATTGAAATTCAATACACCGCCCCTCTTGAAAAAATTGATGAAATCCTTGCTCAACATCGTGCATTCTTGCAGATTGGTTATGAAAAAGGGATGCTGCTTTGCTCCGGCCCTAAAAACCCTCGCACGGGCGGGGTAGTCATTGCCCGCGCCGAATCATTGGCAGAGATTCAAAATTTTTTTGAGCAGGATCCCTATAACCAGCAAAAAGCAGCCAAATACATATTTTCTGAATTCACACCGGTAAAATACCAGCCGTTTTTAGAGAACTGGGTTTCAGGGAAAGAATAGTCGTTCAATTAGTGGGATGAAATAGCCATAAACCTAATCGCTCGCTGATAAATTCAGCGATTTGTTGTGCACCATTAGCACGCCGACCGCTTTTCCTTGGTTTAGAAAGCATTTGTGGCAATACATCCAGCCACTTATTGCTAAAAAATGCATCCTGATCAATCCTCACCCCGCCCAATTCGCGTTCAACAAAACTGGCGAGGGGTTGCGTTTCTCGAAAATGGTCGCGAGGGATATAAATATAAGGAACGCCGGCATGATATGCCTCTGCAATGGTGCTGTACCCCAATTTTCCCACCACTACATCACTGGAATGGACAAGGTCGGGGTGATAATAGGAATGATGATGCGGCAGCAGAATCAGGTTTCCTCGTCGTTCGTATGATTCGCTTGCCCCCGGAATCACAAAGATCACCTCCGGAAATCGCTGCAACGGTTGCAGTTGCTCCACCGCCTGGGGTATTCCTCCCATCGTGATGAGCACAACCGGTTGGAATAATCCGATTTTCAAAAGTTCGCGCATTTGTTCTCTGGGCGTTCTTGGCTGTCGTGAGACCGGCGAAGTAATTAAATCCGCTTGCATATATTCGCATACCGGTTCGGTTTGAATATGATAATCAGCCTGAAGAAAGATATCGTGCAAAGGTTCAATAAAAGGCAGGAAACGCGGTTCCAGATTCAGATATCCAGCATAGATCCAGTCCCAGGTAAAGTTTTCGATTAAAACTGCTGGAATTTCTGCTTGTTTTGCAGCAGAAATTCCCAGCGGTGAAATATCACAAAGCACGAGCTGGTAGTCGTTTTGCTTGAAGAGTTTGACCAGATACTTAACTTTTTCCTCGCCAAAAGGAATAAACGATTTCAACCGTTCAACCGTGCCGGGTAGATCTTCCTGCAAGGGGTTTTGTTGTACCACACCAATATCTGTCTCAAAATAAAAATACCGAAAATTCTCCTCTTTGAAAGAATCCCTGAAAAACCACTCTGGCACTGAGGTAAAAATATCAATTTGGAGATTTGGGAGTTTGTGGTAAAGCGCCTGTAAAACCGCCACTGCTCGCGAGGCATGTCCAAACCCATGCGGGGAAATCACTGCACAAATTTTCATATCTCACCCACTTTCTGTGGTTTAATCACCACAAGCCTTCATTTTACTACACAAGTCAACTATATTGATAATTCTATCTTTTTTGTCAAGATTGCTTTTTCAATCGCCCCAATGATGAAAAATCCATCTTTAACGCGTTTCTTTGCTTCTATCCTGATCGGCATCGTGATCTTCTGGAATATTCAGGCTGCTCTCCTTTTTATTCTTAACCCGGCACCGTATATTCCTTCTTTTCAATTAAGCGGGATTGCCGGCAAAGCGGTTGTTCAAGGGTTTGGCATCCTGTTTATAATGTGGAATGTGCCGTATTTTTTTGCCCTTCTGAACCCAATCACCCACCGAATTTCACTGATTGAAGCCATCTTGATGCAAGGGATCGGCGTGATCGGAGAATCGATTTTACGGTTCACTCTCCCCGCTGAAGAAATCGTCCTGCGCGCAACTGTTAACCGTTTTATCTTATTTGATGCTACAGGGTTAGTAATCTTGATTGTCGCGTTTTGGCTTACTTCCCGGAAGAAGGCTCATTCTTCCTGATCAATCGGTTGCGGGACAGGCAGACGAACACTCAACCGCCTGATTTGATCTTTTCCAGATTCCAAAATACGCAGCACGCAAACAGTCATATCGTCTCGTGGTTCTCCGGAATCAAAGCGAATGGCCTGTCCCAGAAGAGCATCGGCCACTCTATCGGCGGTAGGATTTTCTTCATCCATCACCGCCTCTAATGCCGAACAGACATCAAATTTCATCCCAGATGCGCCAACACCTGCATTGGCAACACCATCGGTGTACATTACCACCGTCGTTCCCGGTTTCAATGTAATTTCAGAAATTAGTGGACGAATGTTTCGCGCCGTGCCAATCGCCTGGGTTTCACCGGCAAGGCATTCAATGTGGCTGTCCTGTGCAATGAAAATCGGCATCGGATTATTCCGGGAAAGGACAATCGTGCCGCTTTGTAAATCTGCGCTGAGAATATTGAGATAAACCGGATACTGACCATTTCGTTCGGTAAACAGTAAATCAGAAGCAGCCCGGGCAGCGGCCCCATCGCGGATGCCATCAGCAATCAGGGCAATCACCTTACGAACCACCATACCGGAAATCATCTTGGCTTCCCGGCCAGAGGTCAATCCGTCGCACATTACCACGGAAAGACCGCCGTTTGGGCGCTCGATGATCTCAACCGAATCGCCGCTTTCTAACGATCCATGCTTTATTGCTTTGGCTACCGCTATTTGAATTTCCATAACATTGATTTTACAGGTTTTTTAATCATTCGCAAAGGGCATTGAAGATTTTTCTGCAATGATAAACCACAAACCGTCTTCGTCAGAACGGTACCAGTACTGCTCCACGCGGAATCCTCGTTGCGTAAATTTATCTAACCATTGAGGTTTTACGCCTTCACTATTTACGCTTTGATGAGTTACACCAAAAAGCCAGCGGATAAACCGGGCATATAAAGATCTTCCCTCCTGCCTTACACCCATCAAAATAATTAATCTTCCCTGAGGTGATAATACACGCCAGCATTCCTCGATGGTTGAGGCTTCCAGAATGTATGGTGAGGGGAAAGTTGCAACGATGGACATAAAAATTCCATTTGCAAAGGGGAGGGTTTGAGCCTTTCCTCTGGTCAGGCCGAATGGCAATCCCTCTTTCTGATAAATTTTGGATAAGCGTCGAGATGCAACGCGGCACATCTGCGCACTTTCATCCAGACCGAAAATTTTAATCCCTCTCCTGACCAATTCAACCTGTAAATGACCTGTGCCAAAGCCTAATTCCAGAATGGGCTGACCTATTAAAAATCGAGAACTTTTGATTACCCAGCGCCTCCACTTGCCCCCCGAAACTAAAAAAGCAACCAAATCATAGGCAAATGCCAGTTGATGATAAAGCAACCGAAAAGCCCAAAGTAGAAACCTTGACCAGAATTTGTTTACTACCTTGCCCATCAGAGAGCCTTTCCTGAAGAAAATAGGGTCACTTTGTCCTTGTTTTGTTTTCGTCCACTAAACCCTTAGCCGGTGAAATTATATCTTTTTCTGAAAAAGATTGATTTTACTGAAATTATGTTCTATAATGATTATATGCAAAGCGATTTCAATAATTTTCAATTATTAACGAGTCAGGCAGATTTTGACCTCGAAGATGAATTCACCTCATCAACGAATCCCCCTTGCCTGACGACAAAATCCCCCGTTTCCACCGTACCGGATATTTTTTGGGCAAAGAAATCTGGCGGAGGAAGCACCCCTTTACTCAAAACCCTGCTAACTTCGGCCTGCGAAAAAGATTGTTATTACTGTCCCTTCCGTGCCGGCCGGGACTTTCGCCGTGCCACTCTCAAGCCCTACGAAATGGCAAAAATCTTCTCCCAAATGGCGGCCGCAGGACTGGTGCAGGGTCTTTTCCTCAGTTCAGGTGTGATTGGCGGTGGAGTTCGCACGCAGGATAAATTAATTGATACAGCAGAAATTCTGCGGACAAAATATGATTTCCGCGGTTACCTACATCTCAAACTCATGCCCGGAGCGGATAAAGAACAGGTTCGCCGCTCCCTGCAACTGGCAAGCCGTGTTTCGGTAAATTTAGAAGCGCCCAATCAACAGCGGCTTGAAAGACTTGCACCCCATAAGTCCTTTTTAGATGAACTGGTGCAACTCCTGCAATGGGCAAACGAAATTCGGCAGAATTTGATTTTTGACAAAGGGCAGCGTAAACCCTCATTGGTTACCCAACTGGTGGTAGGTGCTGCGGGCGAAACGGATACCGAAATTTTAAAAACATCCGCCTATCTTTACAATCACTTACAACTTAGTCGAATATACTACTCTCGTTTTTCTCCCATCCCGAACACACCCCTGGAAAACTTAACACCCGAAAATCCTTTAAGACCTTTGCGGTTGTATCAGGCCTCGTTCCTGATTCGAGATTATGGTTTTTCACCTTCTGATTTTGAATTTGACCAAACTGGCAACCTGCCCTTACAACAAGATCCTAAAACTCAGTGGGCACAAAATCACCTGATCTATCAACCCGTTGAGGTAAATAAGGCGGATTACAACCTTCTTCTCCGCATTCCCGGCATCGGGCCAAAAACAGCCAGAAAGATTATTGATTTTCGCCGGAAGAACAAAATCAACTCCGAAGCCGATTTGAAAATTTTGGGCATTCCTCTTGATAAAGTTTCCTCGTATATTTTGGTCAACGGAAAAATGATTAACCAACAATTATCTTTATGGTAAGTCTTTTCCAAAAGGATGTATTTATCTATCCCGGTTTTTGGTATAATTTTTTCAGTAATTAAAATTCACAGCTTAATCCATCCGGCCGGGGAAGAGACCAATCCTCATTGGCACCGAAGGGGCAAGGCTTCATTCTTTTTGAAGCCGAATCTCTCAGGTAAAAGGACCCCGAACGGCAATTCCTCTGAAAAGCATACCGTGCACCCATGGAGCAAATCTCGTACTGCGGGATGAATCTCACAGGTCTATAACAGAGGGCATACCTTTGTTTGGTATGTCCTCTGTTTTTTATCAAACCTAAATCCGACAGGAGGTTCCCAATGAAAGTTCCATCCAATTTGAAATATACAAAGACCGATGAGTGGGTAAAAGTGGAGGGCAACATTGCCACAATTGGAATTTCAGATTACGCCCAGTCTCAGCTCTCCGATATTGTCTATTTTGAATTCAAAGTGGATGCCGGCGAGACGGTTCACAAAGACCAATCCATCGCTACGGTTGAGTCGGTTAAAGCCGCTGCTGATGTCAATGCCCCAGTTTCGGGTAAGGTCGTGGAACTGAACAACGCATTGACGGATAAATTCGAGGCTATCAACACCGATCCCTACGGCGCAGCGTGGATGCTGAAAATCGAAATGTCCAATCCATCCGAACTGGATACCCTCATGGATGCGGCTGCCTACGAATCCTACTGTCAGGAACGAGGTCACTAATGTACACCCCACATACCGATTCCGAACGGGAGGAAATGCTCAAAGTCATTGGCGTGCCTTCCATCGAATCGCTCTTTGAAGACGTACCGGCAGAACACCGTTTCCCCAAGCTCAACCTCCCTGAACCGTTATCCGAAATGGAAGTTACTGCTCAATTGCAGGAACTTTCCAGTATCAACGAAACCACCCAGGATTTGATTTGTTTCCTCGGCGCTGGTGCTTACAACCATTACGTTCCCGCCGCAGTGGATACCATTTTGCGCAGAGGTGAATTCTACACCGCGTACACTCCCTATCAACCGGAAATTTCACAGGGCACCTTGCAGGCAATTTTCGAATATCAGAGTCTCATCGCCAATTTAACCGGCATGGATGCTTCCAATGCCTCTCATTACGATGGCGCAACGGCAACCGCTGAAGCCGCTGTAATGGCATATCATCATTTCCGAGGCAAGCGCACTCGCATCGTTGTATCTCCGGCTGTCAATCCACAGTACCGCGCCGTTGTGCGAACCTACATGGCCGGTTATGAGACGGTCGAAATCACGGGGGATCAGCAAATAAACCCCTTCCATGCTCCTGAAGACCTGCTGCCCCTGATCGACACCAACACATCACTCGTCATCGTTCAATATCCGGATTTCTTTGGTAGGGTGCGGGATTACACCAACCTGGCTCAAATAGTTCATGAAGCAGGTGCCTTGCTTGCAGTGGTGATTAACCCGCTGGCACTGGCATTATTCAAGAGCCCGGGCGAGATGGGTGCCGATATCGCCTGCGGTGAAGGTCAGCCCCTAGGTATTCCTTTGTCTTACGGCGGGCCTTATCTGGGTATTTTTGCCACGAAGAAAGAATATGTGCGGAAGATGGCCGGCAGACTGGTTGGTGAAACCACCGATAAACAGGGTCGCCGGGGCTATGTCCTGACCCTCACTGCTCGCGAACAACATATCCGCCGCGAAAAAGCCACCTCCAATATCTGCACCAATCAGGGTTTAATGGCCCTCGCTGCGACAGTTTACATGAGTTTACTCGGAAAAACCGGCCTCCGGCAGGTTGCTGAATTGTGCTATCACAAAGCCCATTTCACCGCCCAACAAATCAATCAGATTCCCGGCTTTGAAGTTGACCTGAGCACGCCTTTCTTCCATGAGTTTGTGGTCAAATGTCCCGATTCGGTCGAAGCAATCAATGAATACCTGCTGGACAACGGCATATTAGGGGGGTACGATCTCGGTAATGATTATCCCTCATTGAAAAATCACATGCTGATTGCAGTGACCGAGAAGAACACCCGCGAAGATATCGAGATTCTTTGTGAGGCTTTAAAGGAGTATTCCCATGACTGAGCCCACAATTTATGAACTCTCATCCCCCGGTCGGCAAGGCGTCCGTTACCCGCAACCGGATGTCCCGCTGGCTGAACTTCCGCAGGATTTGGTTCGCAAAGAACTTCCTTTACCCGAACTTTCAGAACTTAACGTCATTCGCCATTTCACACACCTTTCTCACCTGAATTACAGTATTGACGGCGGATTTTATCCGTTAGGGTCATGTACGATGAAGTACAACCCCAAAATAAATGAGGAAATGGCACGCCTGCCGGGCTTCCTCCACACCCATCCCCTACAGCCCATCGAAACGGTGCAGGGTAACCTGGCCTTGATGTATGAACTGCAAGAATACCTCAAAGAAATCACCGGATTCGATGCAGTGACACTGCAACCGGCAGCCGGCGCACAGGGTGAGTTTACCGGCGTCATGATTATCCGCGCCTACCACAAATCCCGCGGCGACACCAAACGAACAAGGATTTTAGTGCCCGACTCTGCTCATGGCACCAACCCCGCCACCTCGGCAATGAGCGGCTATGAAGTCGTTCACATTCCTTCCGATAAACGCGGCAATGTGGATATCAATGCCATTCGAGCAGCATGTGATGATACAGTAGCCGGTTTGATGTTGACCAACCCGAACACTTTGGGGTTATTTGAAGAACAGGTTGTCGAAGTCAATAAAATTGTTCACCAGGCTGGCGGACTGGTATATGGTGATGGTGCCAACCTCAACGCCTTGCTGGGAATCACCCGCCCGGCCGATTTGGGTTTTGACATCATGCACATCAATTTGCATAAGACCTTTTCAACGCCGCATGGTGGTGGTGGACCGGGTTCCGGCCCCGTAGCCGTAACTGCCGCATTGAAGGAATTTCTACCCGGCCCAATCGTTGAGGTCATCGAAGAAGGCGATGAAGAAATGCCGCCCATGTTCGGTTTTTATCAGCCCAATCAGAGCATTGGCCGCGTTAAAGCCTTCCATGGACATTTTGGCATGATGGTGAGGGCCTATACGTACATTTCAATGCACGGGGCAGAGGGACTGCGGAAAGTAGCTGAATATGCGGTGCTCAATGCCAACTACCTGTTGGCACGCTTACGCGGCACATACAAGGTACCTTACGACCGAATCTGCAAGCACGAGTTTGTGGCAGAAGGTGTTTGGGATGACGCACCCGGCGTTCACGCGCTTGATATCGCCAAACGCCTCATGGACTATAACTTTCATCCACCGACGAACTACTTCCCTCTCATCGTGCGTGAAGCTTTGATGATTGAGCCGACAGAAACCGAAACAAAGCAAACCCTTGACCGTTTTGCAGACGTAATGCTCAAAATCGCCGAAGAGGCTCATCAACAACCCGATCTTTTGCACGAAGCCCCTCACAACACTCCCGTCGGCCGATTGGATGAAGTTAAGGCTGCCAAAGAACTGGTGCTGTGCTGCTGGCTGCCTGAACAGGTTCAGAACTGATTGGAAAATCTCCTGTTTCAAACCCCCACTCGCCAAATTTGAGTGGGGGTTTGTTATAATTTCAACTGATAATTATTTGGAGGTGATCTATGAAACTGAAAGGGTTAAAAATCCTTTACCTCATCGGAGAGGGATTTGAAGATCTGGAATTTTATGTTCCCCTAATGCGGCTCCGCGAAGAAGGTGCAGAGGTCGTTGTTGCCGGCGCGAAAGCCAATGAGACTTATGTAGGTAAAAACGGACTGCATGGTAAATCAGATGTAAGTTTCCAAGACTTGAATCCCGCCGATTTTGACGCCATCGTCATCCCCGGCGGCTGGGCGCCCGATAAACTCCGCCGCTACGAAAAAGTTAAACAAATGACTCGCTGGTTTTACGAAAACAATAAAATCGTTGCCATGATCTGTCATGCGGGCTTGGTCGGCATCAGTGCCGGTATCGTGCGTGGACATGAAGCAACCGGCAGCGAAGGCATCAAAGACGATTTGCTCAATGCCGGCGCAATCTGGAAAGATGAAGCCGCTTTCCGCAGTGGGAATATCGTCTGGGGTCGGGTGGTGGCTGATATCCCCGCTTTTTGCCGGGAGCTGGTGAATGCACTTGAAGAATACCGTCAAAAGATCAGTAAAGCCCTATGATCGAAGTTCGAGATTTTTCATCGCGGCGCAATTTTCCCGGCGATGTTGGCAATGATTTCGATGTCGTACTCCGCCGTTATGATACCATTCAAAAAATTCACCCCCTACTCTTTGCGGCGATTCTTTTCGGGCTGGCATGGCTGCCAGCCCGTTTTGAATGGCAGTATGCGTTCGCTTTGTGGGGTTATTTCTTGTTAGATTGGTTAACGCTCTGGCTGCTGCCGCGCTTCAATAAATCTTACGGGCCGCCTCAACCACCCGTCTTTTTACTGGCAGTGCTCCGTTTGCCCTTTGCCTTTTTACCATTGCCCATCAATTTTATCCTGCAGCTGATCGGCAGTCTGTTGGTAGTGTACGGATTCTGGATTGAGCCTCATCGTTTGACCATAACCCGCCAGTCCCTTGAAACACCAAAACTCAACAAGCACACCAGGCTGCGAGTCTTGCATCTTGGAGACCTGCATATTGAACGAATCACCAGTCGCGAAAAGCGGTTGCAGCAAAAAATTAAAGAACTGAAACCCGATTTAATCCTATTCAGCGGCGATATTCTCAATTTATCCTACACCTATGATTCATTGGCTCTTGAACATGCCCGGCAAATTATGTCAGAATGGCACGCCCCGCTTGGCGTGTATGCTGTGGCCGGCAGCCCGGCGGTGGATTTAGCAGAAATTGTTCGGGAATTCTATCGTCAACTGCCCGTCCGCTATTTAGAAGAAGAACGGCTGGAAATAAAAGTCAATGACCAGACGATCCATCTCATTGGTCTTTCCTGTACCCACCGTCCCTTTGTAGATGCACCCCGACTGGAAAAACTGCTCCCCAATGGAAATAGCAATGCTTTTACCATTTTGTTATATCACACCCCAGACCTTGCCCCAAATGCTGCAAAAACAACCGTAGATTTGCAGCTTTCCGGTCATACTCACGGCGGACAGGTTCGAGTACCGTTTTTCGGTGCGTTGTTCACTGCGTCCCTTTATGGAAGAGCCTTCTCATCCGGACGCTACCAGTTGAATGGCTTGACGCTTTATATCACCCGCGGTATCGGAATGGAGGGCGCAGGCGCGCCACGGGTGCGCTTCCTGTGCCCTCCGGAAATTATTTTGTGGGAAATTCGTGGCTGCGGCGAGGATTAACTTAACCCCGTACTTTCGCCTCAACCCACGGCACCACGTTTTGCAACGCCTGCGGCAGCAACGAAGCATCTTTGCCGCCCGCTTGAGCCAGATTCGGCCGGCCTCCTCCGCCGCCGCCCACTACTGACGCCACACGCTTGATGAGATCTCCCGAATGCCAGCCCTTCTTAACTAGATCCTCGCTCAAAGCCGCAATCAAAACCGGTTTTCCATTTTCCACACTCGCCAGCACAACCACACTGCTGGCATACTTCTGGCGGAACCGATCACACATCTGCCTGAGGGTTTCTGCATCGGCATTGGAAAGTTGAGCCGCTAGCACTTTAATGCCCTCCACATCCTGAACCATATTCATCGCCTGTTCGAATTCCGCCGAAACCAACTTTTGGCGCAAGCGAGTGACCTCATCGCGGGTTTCTTCTAATTCATCCACAAGTGATTCGGCTTTTTGGGCAACATCATCCAGCGAAGTGGCAAGGATGTGGGCAGTCTGCTTTAGTATCTTAAATCGGCGTTGGATCAGTGCGTATGCCTCACGCCCGGTCACTGCTTCAATGCGGCGCACTCCCGCCGCTGCACTGCCTTCACTGGTGATGAGAAATATGCCGATATCGCCGGTATTTTCCACATGCGTACCACCGCACAATTCATAAGAGAGTACCTCTTCATCTCCAATCGTAATCGTGCGTACCGTTTCGGCATATTTCTCTCCGAATAATGCCATTGCTCCCTCGGCAATTGCTTCGTTGAGGGGCTTGAACCGGATTTTCAGGTGAAAATCCTCGAAAATAGCCCGGTTCACCCCCGCTTCGATCTGTTCCAGTTGTTCGGCAGTTAACGCCTCTGGGTGAGTAAAATCGAAGCGCAGTCGGTCGGGTGCGACCAGAGACCCTGCCTGACGGGCATGTTTGCCCAATACATGCTGTAATTCGGCATGGAGCAGGTGGGTCGCCGTATGATTCCGCATGATATCCCGCCGCCTCTGGGCATCCACAGCCGCTATGGCTAAATCTCCAACCGATGGTTTACCCTGTACCACTTCACCAATGTGAACGATTACACCTGCCGCAGGTTTGCGGGTATCTTCAACTCGAATTTCCCAACGGGGCTCTTTAACGGAAACAATGGTACCTGTATCCGAAACCTGACCACCGGCTTCGACATAAAAGCAGGTCGCCGGTAGAATCACTTCCACCGAATCGCCTGTCATTGCTTCCTGAACCGGTTCTCCATCCCGCAGCAGAGCCAAAACTTTACCTTCCACTTCAAGAGTGGAATAAGGGTCATAATGTACGCCTTCTGTACCTAACTTGCCCGTGCTTTGTAACTTTTCCAGAATACTGCGGTAAATATCCACATTTTCGCCGCCCAGCGGGCCAAAGGCTTTTCCCGCTCCCGAGGCAAGGCGGTGTTCTTCCATCGCCCGGCCAAAGCCAGCCTGATCAACCTCCAGCCCTTCTTCCAGTGCAATATCCCGCACCAGTTCCAATGGCAGGCCATGCGTTGCATACAAATCGAACGCTTTTTCGCCATCCAATGCTGTGCCGCCGCTGCTTTTGACGGCTTGCAGTAATTCCTCCAGATGAGCCAGACCCTGTTCAACCGTCCGCTTGAAGCGCTTTTCTTCGCGGGTCAAAGCATCCAGAATGGCCTCCCGGTTACGCACCAGTTCGGGATATGCCTTGCCATAATTTTCGATCACCACTTCCGCGACCTGAGCCAGAAATGGCTCATTTAAACCAATTTTGCTGCCAAACCGTGAAGCCCGGCGGATGATCATTCGGCAAACATAATTTCTGCCTGTGTTTCCCGGCACCACGCCATCCGCAATGAGAAAAGATGCTGCACGGGCATGGTCCGCAATCACGCGGTAAGGAGTGATATTTTGATCCCTTTCTTCCTCGCTATGGCCGGTCAACTGGCGTACTTTTTCCATCAAAGGGAAGAGCAGGTCCGTACGATAGTTTGAGGGTTTATCCTGCAGAATGGATACGATTCGTTCCAACCCCATGCCTGTATCTACATGGCGGGCAGGCAAGGGTTCAAGGCGGGTAGGACTGAGACGGTTATACTGGATAAACACCAGATTCCACAATTCCAGGAAACGCTTGCAGTTTCCATTCACGCGGCAAACATGACCTTTCTCATTCTGCCTGTCACAATACTCAATTCCTCGATCATAGTGAATTTCGCTGCATGGTCCGCAAGGACCTGTTTCTGCCATTTCCCAGAAGTTATCTTTACGACCAAAGTAAAGGATGTGATCCGGCTGCATACCGGGTTGTTGCGCCCAGTATCCTGCCGCCTCTTCATCAGTGGGTATTTCCCCTTTTTCATCCTTGAAACACGTTGCCCATAAACGATCTTTTTCCAACCCCCATACTTCGGTTAACAGTTCCCATGCCCAGCCGATGGCTTCCTTCTTGTAATAATCGCCAAACGACCAGTTTCCCAGCATCTCAAAGAAAGTGTGATGGGTATCATCCCGGCCGACATCGTCCAGATCATTGTGTTTTCCGGCTACCCGCATACATTTTTGAGAATTAACTGCGCGGCGGTAAGGTCTATGATCGGTTCCAAGAAAAACATCTTTGAATTGCACCATACCTGCATTGGTGAATAATAAAGTCTGATCCCCGCCCGGCACTAAGGAAGAGGAAGGAACAAATGTATGACCGCGTTCAACAAAAAAATCAATGAACATTTGTCGAATTTCCGCGCCGCTCAAGTTTTTTCTCATAATTCAAACTCCAACTCGGTGATGTAAAAAATGATATAAGGAATGGCTTTGATTATACAGGAACTGTCTTAAGTAAGCAACAATCCACACCCCCATCACAGCCAAGAGCCATCCCTGAAGGATGGCTCTTGCCACAGAGAAGGGAGCAATGGGACAGGTCAGCGGGAAATACTCATTTTGAGCATTTTTCCTTCGCGGTTGAGCGTCACTCTGGCATAGTGTACATGGGTATGTCCACCATAGACCACTTTTCGTTTGAAAATGACAACTTTTCGATCTGTCAGCGTTCTCGTAACATCTACATCAGCAGCATGTTTTTCGCCCTCTTCGTTCGATTCCACGCCAATCCTCTGTAAGCGGTAATGAACCTCTGCTAAATCCACCCCCGGCAGATAAGCCGCTACCGCTTCTTTAGCTTGTTGAATGATGTTTTCTTCTGTATCCAGGAGTGGCTGATTTCCATTGCGGTAATCGCTGATCGTTTTTACCATCCAGTGAGAGCGGCTGCGTACAAATTTTTTAGCCTCTCCCTGCACTGTTTCTGCATAAACCAACGGATCCCCGTAGAGGACAAATGAAATCAACGTTTTTTGATCCTCACCATCCAGAAATCCCTGCCGTTTATTCATCTCACGCGCCATGCCAATTTTTGCCTGAACCAGCGCATCTCCGGCAGAGTATCCTTCAGAAATGGCTTTCCAGAAAAGGTGAGCAAGCAAATCGGCACCTACCAGGGGCGGACTGACAGCACCATAGGCGATGCCGGTTGAGCCGACCACTGCTCGAGTGCCAATAGAAAGGAATCGAAGCGCCAGTGAGCTGGTTTCTTCTTTGCCCAATATATACCCACCATAACAGGCTTCGCTGAACACAATGCGAGGGGCATGACCATTTTTCGGTAAATCCGCCAGAGTCAACGCCACCGGATACTCCGCACCATTCCACTCTTCACGGGGGTCTCGCTGCCCGTACCATTCAGCGGTTTCAGCCAATCCATGCAAGTTATAAAATCCCAGCTCCGAGCCCACCAGTTTTTCGGATTCGAAAGTCCGGGTCTGGTGGGGTGGAGAAATCAGCACGGCTGTTTCCTGACTCACCGGCTTAAAACTGGCAACCGATGATCTCCGCCAGACAGCAGCAGTATAGCCAAAACGATCTTTCTTTTGCGGAGCAGGAGATGTTGGTTTTCTTCGAAATAACCAGAAGAGACGGAATATCTCCAGCAGTAAACTGGTGGGCCGGGTACTCTTACCCACTTTTTGTTTCTTCAGGTGATATTGCACCGCATTTCTTAACTGTTGCAGCAATAACCCGGCATCATTACCCTTTTCGCCCGGGAAACGACCCACCGGCCATTCAGGAATAAAATAATTGGAATCGAGCGTACTGTATGGATTATCGGATAAAACTTCTTCATCTGAATCATCCGTTGGATTTGGCAAACGGTGAAAGGGAACAACCTCAGGATCGCCCACAATCAACAATGCGCCAATTCGTCCTCCCTTTTTAGCCAGCGCCTGATCCAAATCCACCAGCGATAATTTCATTTTCCACGGGTCATTACCGGAGATTGTTGGTATCCCCAGTTTACCGGTGCACTCAATATCATCCGGGTAAAAGACAATCGCCCCCCAACCCGGCCGTTGACGCACCGCATTTGCCAGACGGTTCATTTCTTCGTTTAGAACCTGCGCAGTCTGTTCGCCATATTTTGCTCTCAACCCACTGCGTGAAGAGAAAATCACATAAAATGGAAAACGGCCATCTGCTTTTACTATCGCTGGTGACTTTAACTGTTTGGCAATTCTCTCAAATTCCTGCTCGGTTTCTTTAAGCCACGCTGGAGTTTTCATCTTTGGCCGTTCGAAACGAAGAGGTTGCTGCATCCCTTTTGCATCAGTCTGCGGGACAATTTCCGCGTTTTGGCTATGCGAATTCTCCTCTTCTGGCGCCTCACTTTCTGCAATGATCTGGGGTTGTTCCTGCTCTCCCTGCTCACGCTGCTCGCCGGCTGCCGCCAGTCGATTCCAGCCCAACTTCCCCCCCACCGCAGCCGGTATCGGCACACCAAAGGAAATCTCATAACTCAACGGCCACAACGGGGAATAAGGATGATTATCGCCCCACCACCGTTTGCTCACCTGCCCGCCGGAATCTTCCGCCGCACACTGGTGCAGCATCTGCACGGCCTGCATTTCTTCACCGCCAAGCAATTTCGCCTCGGCCATGCCCAACCGAAACACCAGACAATCCGGCCAACGTTGCGCATACAGTTCACAAAAACGCAATACCCCAGCCGTATCCCCAATTGCCCGCAATAATTTCACATGAATAATCGCCGCTAAAATCTCATCCTGATTCAAAGCCAGCGCCTGATACACATTAACTTCTGCATTATCCAGTTGATTTTCTCGAAATGCAGCAAATGCGTTTCTCAGAACAATTGCCCAACCGGGCATGGATTGAGAAATATCCAGCCTTTCGCCCAATATATAAACACGAATGGCAGTAATTCTGGCATCCTCGTGATTTATCCGGCTATAAAATGAAGCCAGTTGTTTTTGAACGCGAATATCTTCCGGATCAAGTCGGGCGATCTTTTCCAGGATGGTTATCGCCTGAGCTGTCTTGTTTTCCCGAAAGAATATTTCCCCCAGAATCCGATTGAATTCCAAATCGCCGGGGTACGCCGTCAGCCATGAGAGAACCAGCTGGCGTGCAAACCGCAGTTCATTTACCTCAATGGCACTTTCCAATAAAATCAAGGCGGTACTGCGATTTAATTTCCCTCTGGCAATCAGTGATGCGTCCGCGATCTCATTTTGTGTTACAGGCATGTCTTCGCCTCCTGTCCATGATGAACCAGATTCAGTGCAACGATTGCGCCAAGTTGGCGGCGAATGTTCACATCATCCGGCGCCAATTCTGCTGCCCGGCGGAGCATAACCTCCGCACCCGGATAATCTTTTCCATCCCGCAACACCAGCGCCGATTGATAATAAGGGCGGTAGTCGTGCGGATTGATCTGGATAGCCTGCTGATAGACGGATAACGCTTTGTTAAATTCTCTACGGATGCTGTAAACCTCGGCCAGCCTCAAATAGGTCTCCATGTGGTCTGGTTGTAATCGAACTGCCTCACCGAGATGATAAACCGCTCGATCCAGTTGGCCCTGCTCGGTAAACACCTCTGCTAAAAGACGATGGACTTCCACATTATGCGGGTTGAATTTCAATGCCTGTAACCCGCTTTGTTCCGCCAGCTTTATTTTTCCAGTTTTCATACAGGTTTGAGCATAAAGCCACAAAATTTGCTCGTTTTCCGGATAAATTTTTACCAGTTCTTGTAAGATTTGCTGAGCCGCTGCAGCCCCTTGCAATTGCAGAACCAGTTGAGCCCGCTCGTAGTGCAATTCCCATTGAGCGGGAATTTCTTCAATAGCCTGCTCAATTTCAGCCAGTGCTTCTCTGACCTGACCCTGCCGCTTGAGTATTTTCGCCGCCAGCAAACGGGTTCCGGCTTCGGCGGGGGCAACTTTTTCGGCTTGCCTTGCAAATTGGAGGGCTTTGTTTTCATCACCCATTCGAAGAGCAATTTCCCCCGCGATTATCCATCCTCTCCCATTTTCGCCATCGAGCTCAATCGCTTTTTCAGCAGCACGCAGTGCCTCTTTGTCATTTTTCACCCCTTGCAAAGCAGTTGCAAGAAGCAGCCAGAAATCGCTCCTCTCAGCATGAGCATGGATATTTTGCTGCAATAACTGCACCGCCTGCTCGTACAAACCGTTTTTCAGATAATGCTGGACGAGTCTGATAAGCAGATCATAATCATTCCCCTTGAGAAGCAATGCTTTTTCCAGATGTTGAGCGGTAGCCGTTACCACACCGCAAAGTTCACCCAACGCAGCAGCCCAGATGTGCCATTCAATTTCGTCGTCCCATATCGAAACGGCCACCTCAACAGCCTCAAAGGCTTGCGCGTAATCCTCATTTTTCTCTGCAATTTTGGCTAATATGGCTTGATAAATGGGGTGGTGAGGGGCCAGCTCAACTGCACTGCGGGCCAAACCAAGAGCCCTTTGAGGGTCTTCATTTTCCCACAGCAATGCCGCCAATACCTGAACCAATGGGTGATGTCGCCACAATTCGGTCATCTGAAATGCGGCCGCATAGTTATTGCTCCGTAAATGAACTTCAACAAGCCAGGCATAATCTTCATCGGTGTTTGCCCATGAACTCAATGCCTGTATCCTTGCCTGGTCAGGATGCTGGAGTGCCTCTGCTCGTGCTTTCCAAAATTCGATTAAGCGAGAATGAGATAAAGTTTCCGCTTTTTCTAATGACTCACCAATTCTTTGTTGGGAAATTTTTACTTCATCGGCTGTAAGGGCATGGGTTTTAACACCTGCATACTCCATTAACCGCTGCCATTCCATAGAACGAATGAATCCACTGGCCAATACGAGATAACCGAGCGGCTCACTTTCGTGAAGTTGAAGATATTCTTCTGCCAGCCGAAAACCGATTCGCCACTCCAATAAATCGAAGGCCGTTTCACACAGGCATGCCAGTACAGCATCATGCAAGCGATTCCCCTGTGAAGAATTCAAATCCGACCGGGTAACTGCTAATAACTGCTGAAATTCCGGTATCGCCTCTGAAAAATTGCCCAATTTTGCATTTAAACGGCTGCGTACTGCCCTGAGGTGCAGGTTCTCTGGCTGATGTGCCAATCCTTTGAGCAGGGTTTGCCCGGCGCCATCAAAATCACCCGCCTCAATCTGATTCTCTGCATAATAAGCGTGTAAACCCGCCAACCACCCCGCTTCTTCATCGGAGGTGAAACTGGTAAAACAGCCTGTCGAATGATATCGGTCTATCAGGTCAGCGTATCTGTCAAATCGTTCGGGTTGCAGCAGTCGTCGGCTCAAAGCAGCTGCCCAGTAACCCATTTCCAACGAGAACGGGCAATATTCCAATGCGCTTTGTGCGTGGTACAATGCCAGCCCTAATTCGCCTGCCTCCAAACATAATGGGACAAAGAGACGATGGACGGAGAACAAGGAAGGACTTTCAAAACCCCATAACTGGTCTTCTGTTTGTTCCACAGGTTGTAATCTCTTCTCGGTCTGGCTTTCCAGTATCCGCAATGCCTTCTCCAAAGAAGCCATAGCCGCTTGCGGCCTTTTCATCACTTTGTGTAGCTCGCTCTGGAAAATATGGGCTTCTGCAGAATTCGGCTCGAGAATCAGCGCTGTTTGCAGCTCTTGATTTGCTTCTTCAATTCTGCCGGTACGCCAGTAAAGGAGAGCCAGTCGGTAATGGAAGGTATATGAGGGCTCGCCTGATAAACGAATTGCTTTTTGAATTGCTTGAATGGCGAAATCCAAATTATGATTGAGCAGCGAGATTTTCGCCAGCGAAAGTAATTGTTCTGGCTGAATCTGGTCCAGACCTAAAACTCTTTTTATTTCTTCGTTTACAGCATCTTCATTTCCTTCTTTTATCCTTAGTTTCGCCAGCTTCAATGCAAAATCAACCTCAAACGGGAATAACTGCGTCAGTATCTGCATCGCTTCAATGCTGCGATGGATTTCATTCATTCGATCCATAAACTCGGCAAACCAGAGAAGATGATCGGTGCTGTTGGGCTGCAATTTTCTTACCTGAGTTGCAACTTCGATTGCCGATTCTTTCAGGTTCAGGTGGTAATAAACCTCGGCAAGCAATTCTTTGATCTCAATGTTCTCAGGAGCCGATTGACTGGCACTTTGCAATGCCGCCAGAGCCGTCTCATAATCACCTTCTTGAAAAGCAATCAAACCAAGCCCGGAATGAATGCGCCAGTGCCACTCCGGTAAATTAGATAATTCGACATCCAGCAGACCTTTAAATCCCATCAGAGCCCGATCCCATTCTTTGAGGATTAAATGAATCTCAGAATTGAGCAGCCGGGCCAAAAAGTGCTGGGGGAATTCTCGTAGCACGCGTTGTAATGCTTTTTGAGCCTTAACAATAGTAACCATCGAAAGCATCGGCGCGGTTATTTGGCGCCGCAATTGAATACCGTTCAACAATACTTCGGCATACTCAACAAACCATTCCGGTTGTGCCCCCTTGAATTGCAATGCCATTTCCAGAACAGATATGCCCTCTTCTACCTCACCTTCCTGCAGAAGCAGTCTGGCATGTTCATAAGCCAGGTCTGCATGAGCCGGCCACTTATGGCGGGATTTTTCCGCCACTTCAAGCGCTTCCCTGAAGTGCCCTAATGCAGTGAGAACTCTGATCAACGCCAGCGCCACTTCATCGGATTCGGGGGCAAGTCGAGCAGATTGTTTCAGATAAGGCAAAGCTTCTGCTGATAATCCATTGGATAAGCAGGCCTTGCCCATTGCCAGATGCAATTCTGCAGAATTGGGAACATTCAACAGCGCCGCACGCAATGTTTCCATTGCCCGCAGAGGTTCGCCTGTCTGATTGTACAAACGAGCCAGCTCAAGCCACGCTGTAGAATCTTCCGGAACCAGTAAGGTCGCTTTATTTAAACTGGCAAGAGCCTCTTCGGTTTTTCCCAGGCCAATTTGTGCAATTCCCAGCAGCGTGTATGCTTTCCCCTGCCCCTCGTCCTGATGCAGTATTTTCTGACAGGTTTCGATGGCAAGGTCAAAATGTTTCCCGCCGATAGCACAATTTACATAACTCAAAAGGTCTTGAATAGAGGTGGTACCGAATCTCGCCAGAATCTCTTCTCTGATTCTCAAAGCCTCTTCCCATTCGCCAATATCTTCATGAATTTGAGCCAATAAACGGTAGTGGTCAGGGTTGTTTTCCTCCAGCAAAATAGATTGACGCACGAGACTTAAAGCTTTTTCATCCTGCCCCAAACGATGGGCTGTTTGTGCGGTCCATGTCATCAATTTAATATCCCGCGGGTGTTGATTTAAGAAAATCTGGGCAACTTCAAGACCCTCTTGATGCAAACCCAGCTGTCCAAGAACATTCAACAATTCCCATGGTGAATAACCAAACACAAATTGTCCGCCGAGCAGCCCATGTTCGTTTTGTTTCATTGAAACCCATTCGCGTATCCTTTCACCGATAATTTCCCGATCAACTCGATTTTCTCCAACCGCAGTGGATTGGCCATGGATGAGTGCTTGCAGAAAACCGGGCAGGTTCAATTCATTCAACCGGCGGATCAACGAAACTGGAGGATTCAGCCAGACTGCTTCTTCCAGCAAGGTGTCAGTTAGCGGGTATACAGTTAAGAGGGGTTCAACTTCATCCCACAATTCTTCAGCGGATTTGCGATTATTCTGATTCACCGAAATTAATTGAAGAATGGTTCCGCCCAGCCAGTGTTGAAGCAATGTTTTTGAACGATTTAAAAACAATTCGGACTGGGCAGGATGACCGGCAATCTGATGTAAAGTTGCGATCCACTGTAATTCCAACGCTTCACCGGCAATTTCAACTCTCGATTTCTGGCGGATGGATTCGCCGTCGAAAGTGGTTAAATTTCCCGATTTCATCCGGCTTTCCCGTAAGACCTGATTTGCCAGCCAGCCGGCCAGATCATCTTCTGATTGATTTTTTAAATAAATCAGCCAATCAATCTGTTGTGAGGAGGGCAATTCCTTTAATACCAGCATAAATAAGCGGTGAGTTTCTTCTTCACCAATTGGATTTCCCAGCAAAATATGGGTAATCCATGTTTTAGTAAGCGTAAAATCCTCTGTGGAGAGCAAGGCTTTCAGCAGATCTTCCGCATCGGGAATCATGCCGAAAAGGCACAGGAGGGGGGTCTTCCATAACTCGATCAGCGCATTCTGGTTTTTTAGATTGATGGATTTCAACTCGTCCATCAGCCCCAGCCACGTTTGCGTTTTTCTCCTTCGTTCTCGTAAAGCAATCGCAATCAATCCTGCTTCTTTTAAACTTTTCGGTTGAGAGACACTGCGAAGCAGTTGTTCAAAGGTTTCCAGTGCTTTTTTTCGAATAGAAGGCTCAACGGATGGAAAATGATCGGCCTGTAATTCACCTAAATTCATCCGGCTGTTTAAAATTCTTAAAACCACATTTGCAGGCGACCAGTCTTTTGCGGTTAACGGAGACGTAGAAATCCAATGGAGATTTGCACTATCTTGCAAGGACTCCCACACAAGCTGGTCTCGCTTAAGCGCAGCATACACTACCGCTACATCTTCTGTCGGTAAGTGTGTTCTCAAAAGTTCAAGGAGATCTGCTGAAGGCATACCGACTCCTTTTTTGTTTTGCTGGGGGGAAATGAAAAATTATTGAATCTGAAAGGCAAGCCCAAAGGCTGCTGCAACCATCAACATCCCGGCAATAATCAGAAAGACACCGATTCCAGCACTGGTGCGGATCAGTTGATTCAGCGATTCGACCAAACCGGAGGCATTCCCTATTAAGCCGGCAATTTCCTCTGCAATTCCTTTTTGGGCTAAACGGGCGGTTTGTTCCGCAATTTTCTTAATTTCCCCACCCAGTACCCGGCTTACCAAAACTACCACCCCAATTAACCACATGATCACCCCTAACGTCAGAGCAACCCCGGCGGTGGTCAATAAAAAATCATTTCTGGTCATTTCAAAAATCATCATACCCTTCCTCCCAAAATTCTCTGCTGGAAGGGTATGATGCAAGAATTGTGCCAGATTCAAATCAGCTATTCAGTCTGGAAATGTCTGCCGGCAAATCAGGTAAATCAATGGCTCTTCCCTCACAGAAGAGCATGGCTCGTTCAATAGCATGGCTCAATTCACGAATGTTCCCCGGCCAGTCATACGCCATCAATGCCTGCATCGCCCGTGGCGTAATATCATCCACGTTGACCCCCAATTTGACCTTATACTGACGAATAAAGAAACCTACCAGTTCGGGTATATCCGTTTTTCTCTCTCTCAATGGCGGCAGGTGCAGGTCAACCACCTTTAAACGATAATACAAATCCTGTCGAAAACTGCCTTCGCTGATCATATCCTTCAGATTGCGGTTAGAAGCCGCCAGAACCTGCACATCCACTTGAATTAAATTTGTCCCCCCCACTCGACGAAAGGCATGTTCCTCAATTGCTCGCAATAGTTTGGCCTGTATATCCAGAGGCATGGATGAAATTTCATCCAGAAACAAAATACCCCCATCTGCCACTTCCATCAAGCCGTTTTTCCTTCGCTCTGCGCTGGTGAATGCCCCGGCCTCATAACCAAACAACTCGGATTCCAGTACCGTCGGCTGAATAGCAGCGCAATTTATGGCAATGAACGGCTTATTGGAGCGTGGCCCGGTAGTGTGAATAAAGCGTGCGAGCACCTCTTTCCCCGATCCGGTTTCGCCGGTGATTAGCACCGAAACCTGTGCTTGAGCTGCCTTTTGTGCCTGACTGAGCAGGGCTTCCATCGCTGCAGTTTTACCCACCACAAAATTGATACTTTGTTTTTGACTTTGCCTTAAATGGGCAAGTTCCCGGCGCATTTGAACAATTTCACATGCCCGGCTGATTGAATTCTCCAATTGAGTCAATTGAATGGGCTTGGTTAAAAAGTCATGTGCTCCATTCTTCATGGCATCCACCGCCATATCAATATCCCCATGGGCCGTGATAATGATAATGGGTGGGCGGTAAGGCATATTTTGCATCTCATACAGCAGGCTTGGGCCGTAACCGTCCGGCAGCGAAACATCCAGCAACACCACATCACCGTTACCTCGTTGCAAGCAGGTACGGGCATCGCTCAGCGTAGGAACGCCGATGACTTCATAGCCCAGTGGGGTTAAGTAGTCCGAAATATTTTTTCTTGCATTGGCTTCATCATCAACGACCAGAATGGTTATGGACATTATTCTTCCTCACTAACGGGTAAAAATACGCGAAAGACGGTGCCGCCCGGATAGCTGCTAAAAGTAATACTTCCCCGATGAGCAGTAACGATTCGTTTGGTGATGGATAATCCTAAACCAGTACCGCTTGATTTTGTAGTTACAAACGGTTCAAAAATCTTCTCACGAATGTCATCCGGAATGCCGGGACCGCTGTCTGAAACCGCAATTTCAAGGTGCGGATGGCTGGATACCTGATTCGACAGAGTGATTTTTACACTCAAAACACCGCCGCTCTCACGCATTGCATCAATGGCGTTACTGATCAGGTTGTTAAACACCTGATCCAACGCCCGCCAATCTCCCTTAACGGGCGGTAATTTTTCTGCGGGTTGATAAACGTGCTGAATATTCAATCGTTCCATTCTCGGCCGCCAGCGGTCCAGAATTCCTTGAAGCAATTGCTTCACATCCACCAATCCTTGCTTGGGTTCGTAGGGCTTTGCGTAGCTTTTCAGCGCTTCCATCTGATGGTGAAGCCGCTCACAATCATTTTCCATCCGCTGAATCAGGTCCTGTAAACTGTGTTCACTTCCAAGCCGGCGGGAAAGAATCTGCAGACCGGTAGATATATTGTTAATGGGGTTAAGCACCTCGTGGGCAAATACCCCCATAAACTCACCCAGAAACGCGCGCTGTTCCAATTGCCGTGACTGGGCTAAAATCTGCTCATGTTCGGTAATATCCCGAACAAGGACGGCAACGCCGGAGAGTACCCCATCTTTATGAATGGGTAAAATTTTCACATCTGCTGTAAAGGTTTCCCCATTTCTGCGGTGTAAAGTGATATTTTCCAACAACGAAGGGGATTTTGTAGTCATCACATTTGCCAAAGCAGGCAAAAAACGATCCGGCGTGATCAGAATATTTTCAGCCCTTTCCCCACGCACTTCGCCGCGGGTATATCCCAGCAACACTTCTGCAGCGGGGTTAATTTCCACGATCACTGATTCGGGATCAACCACCACCACCCCTTCTTGCACTTCTTCATAAACCGAAGAATATAGTTGGATTTGAAATTCCTTTTTGGTCGCTTCTCTTTTTTGATTTTCTACCAGAAGCGCTTTGCTAATAACCTGAGAGAGATAAATTGATATGAGTTCACTGGTTTCAAGCAAATATGGAGGCGGTTGTGGATCCATTCCCCCCACCACCAGTAATCCATCCAGCGCATTTTCTTTTCCAACGGGAATGGTAGCGATATAAGAGATACCAGCCACTCTTCCTAAACGATGGATTTGAGTAGTCATCCGTTTGCCCGGCGTCCACACCATTGGCGCTGAAAGACGAATCAAATCCATTGAGGGTAAAGTTTCAGGAAAGAATGTCAATTCTTCCAGACTGATCAATTTTCTTAATTCTGGATATTCAGCATCGGCATGAAAAACACAGATTAAATTAGTTTCAAACAGTCCTCGTAAAATTTCTAACAATCGGTGAATCGTCTTTAACCAGTCACTGGTTGTATCTTCAATAATGTTAGGGATATCTTTCAAAGAAGCCAGTAATTTCTTGGGCCAGATACCAGTGAGAAAAGGCAATTCACTTTGGGAGATTACTTTAAGAACCCAATAACCCGTCTGTTGGTCGAGAATACTTTTTCTCACCTCTACCGGCAAACTCAACCGATTGCGAGTTTTCAAAGTTGTGCCAAATGTTTCTGTTCGCGATATTTCATCGCGATTACCTCCTTCAAACAATCCCTCAAATCTTTCATTGACAATCTCATGCAGTGAATAAGCCGAAAGCACCAGAAAGGCACTGTTTGCCATCAGAATTCGATTGGCTTCGGGGTCATATAACAGTGTCGCTTCTGGAATCATTTCCAGTAAATTTTGAATTGCGGTGGCTTCACCTTTAAGAATTTTGTTACCAAATAATGCCTGAATTGGACGGCTGATTACATCTCTCATACCTGAACCTGATTTGCTTTTCGTAAATGAGCAGGGAGTATCCCTTCCATTGCCCGGTATTTTGCTACTGTCCGTCGGGCCACTTCATAACCCTGCTGTGAGAGCATTCGCGCCAGCTGCGAGTCGCTTAACGGGTGTTTTTCTTTTGAAATGATCTCTCGCAAGATGGTACGAACATTCAAACTACGATCGAAGAAACTGGCCAGCGGGATAATTTTCTTATTGGGTAGTTGAACGGTCTTATTTGAAACCGCCCGTGAAATGGTGGATTCATGCACACCCAGTTCTTCTGCTAATGAAGCCCGCGTCAACGGTTTTATAAACCGATCTCCGTGCAAAATAAATTCGCGCTGGATGCTGACCACCCGCTGCATTAACCGCTGCATGGTAAAGTTTCTCTGCTGCAGGCATTTTACAAACAACGCAGCCCGTTCCAGATCATTCTTCATCGCTTCCCGCGTCTCTTCGTTTGCCAGTTTTGCGGCCTGTCGAAAGAGCGGATTGATCCTCAAATAACCGCGAATCGGCAGAATGATCTCCACTACCAGCGGATTTTCTGGCGAGTCGTTCAGGTAACTGATGATAATATCGGGGTGATAGTAAACCTCCCCGGCTTTGGGCGATGGATTTCTCACATCTCCCCAGTGAGCCCGTGCCGGGAAGGGATTCAAATTCTCACCAATGAATCGGACGGCTTCTTGAACTTGATGATGAGAAACATTCAATTTTCGGGCAATTTCACCATAATGCCGGTGAGATAATAAATCCATCGTTTCAGCAATGATCCGGTACGCCAATTCTGGAATTGGCTTGGCTTCGCTTAAAACTTCCAGTTGTACCAGCAGAGCTTCCTGAGGATTTGCCGATCCCACCCCCACTGGTTCCGCTCGTTGAATGAGTTGCTTGATACGATTGACTTTTGAAAGTGAAACATGAAAATATTGGGCAATTTCAACCGGTGAAATGGTTAAAAACCCATCTTCATCCAGATGAGTAAGAAAGAAAGCCGCAATTCGCCGCTCTTCTGGTTCCAGCTCCACCGCGATTTGACGCAGGATAAAAACCGGCAATTCCTCTACTATTGGAGAAACAGGTTCATCAGGGATCATATCCTCACTGTGGCTGCCGCTGCCATAAAAATCCTCACGCGGCGAGACAAAAACGACCGGCTCATCGGGCTGCATGGTCACCGGTCGGCTGCAGATCGGGCATTCTCCCTGACCCGGCAACACTCGATGGCACGAAGGGCACCGTCGTTCTTCTACCAGTTCCAGCGCGGGATTGGTCAATTCCTGTTGAATTTGCTGGTACAGCTCCCCCACCGTTTGGTTGAGGAGGGTCATGGTCTGCGTTAGATGAGCGGTGGTGACCGTGCGAAGACTGGGACTTTGGATTTGAAACATGATTTCACCTGCTTATTTACAGAGTATACTGATCAAGCCGAATTGGTGCAAGTTCTATGCCAGAGCGTTTTTTTCCAGGCATGGTACAATTTCAATAAGAGCGGAGTATGAAAGAGATCATCATTATTGGTGGCGGTCTGGCAGGCAGTGAAGCAGCGTGGCAGGCAGCCGAACGCGGCTGCGATGTCTATCTATACGAAATGCGTCCCGGTATTCCAACCGGTGCTCATTTATCCGGTTATTTAGCCGAGCTGGTCTGCTCCAATTCCCTTGGTTCCAACTTGATTGACAGGGCTTCTGGATTGTTGAAAGAAGAATTGCGTCAACTTGGCTCAATGCTACTGGAGTGCGCCGAAGCCTCGGCGCTTCCGGCAGGGGCTGCCCTGGCGGTGGACCGCGAGATTTTCGCTCAAATGGTCACCGAGCGCATTTCCAACCATCCACGCATTCGCATCATCCGTGAGGAAGTTAAATCCATTCCTGAGGGAATCGTCATTATCGCTTCAGGACCCCTTACATCCCCTGCCCTTGCCGAAGCAATTCAACAATTCACGGGGGAAGACCGGTTATATTTTTATGATGCCATCGCTCCAATTGTCACGCTTGATTCGATTGATTTCTCGACAGCATTCCGCGCATCTCGTTATGGAATGGGCGAAGAAGAAGAGGGCGATTATATAAACTGCCCATTTACCCGAGATGAATATTTCAGCTTCGTCGAAGCCTTGCGCACCGCACAGAGAATTTCGCTGCGAGAATTTGAAAAAGAGATTGAATCGGGTGTCCAGGCCGGCATGGATCGTTACTTTGAAGGCTGCCTGCCCGTAGAAATTCTGGCTCAACGGGGTGACCTTGCTCTCGCTTACGGTCCCATGCGCCCTGTCGGCCTCAAAGATCCTCGTACTGGCAAACGTCCCTTTGCGGTTGTTCAACTGAGGCAGGATAATATTGCCGGCACACTTTACAACCTGGTCGGTTTTCAAACCAACCTCACCTTTCCTGAACAGAAACGAGTTTTCCGGATGATTCCCGGATTACAAAATGCGGAATTCGTTCGTTATGGACAAATGCACCGCAACACCTTCATCGCTTCTCCCTTCATCCTAAACCCGACCCTGCAATCTTGAAAACGAGAAACTCTGTTTTTTGCCGGTCAAATTACCGGCGTTGAAGGATACATGGGCAACATCGCCACCGGTTTGCTTGCCGGCATAAATGCCGCCCGACTAGCGGAGAATCAACAACCTCTTACACTGCCAGTAACTACCATGCTGGGTGCTTTGTGCCACTATGTAACCCACGCCTCCATGAAAGACTTTCAACCCATGAAGGCCAACTTCGGCATTCTGCCAGAGCTCCCCCAACCCGTAAAAGGTAAAAGAGAGCGGGCAAAAGCTCATGCTCAACGAGCCTTACGTGATTTGCACTCCTTTTTAGAACAATGGAGCGTCAGGATACAAAACAAATCATGAAAAAAGCATCCTTAACCCCCTTATTTCTCTTGATATTCCTGCTCATGCTCGGCTGGGCGGTCAGCGCATTATTTGGCAATAAGCCCAGCAATCTCTTTCGTTTTGACTCGCGGCGCGCTTATCAGGATGTTGAAATTCAAATGTCGTTTGGGCCGCGCACTCCCGGCAGCCAGGCTCATCAACAAACCATTGAATATATCCGTGAACAGGCCCAAAATGCCGGTTGGGAAATTGAACTTCATCAATCTCAGCGGATGGGTCACCCCCTCACGAATATTATCGCCAGAAGAAACAACTCGCCCCGCACACAGGTTATTATCGCTGCCCATTACGATTCTCGCCTGATTAGCGATCAGGACCCCAATCCGGCAAATCAGGAACAACCGGTTCCCGGCGCAAACGATGGTGCATCCGGAGTTGCGGTTTTGCTGGAACTGGCTCGCAGCCTGCCCCCCGATTTACCGCTGGACCTCTGGCTGGTATTTTTTGATGCTGAGGATCAGGGCAATATTCCCGGTTGGGATTGGATTTTAGGTTCGCGGGCATTTGTTGAAGAAACCGCCATTAATCCTGACGCGGTAGTAATTGTGGATATGATCGGTGACGCCGATCTGAATATTTACCTTGAAAGAAATTCGAACCCCCAACTTTCCAGCCAGATTTGGGAAATTGCTCGCCAGTTGGGCTACGAAAAATTTTTCATCTCACAACACAAATACAGCATTCTTGACGATCATACTCCCTTCCTGGAAAAGGGATACACCGCCATTGATATCATTGACTTTGATTATCCCCACTGGCACACACAGCAGGATACACTCGATAAAATCTCACCCCAAAGTCTAGGAATTGTGGGTGAGACGATTCATTACTGGCTAAGTAATTATGAATAACACTTTGTAAAAACCCAAAAAATAGCATAAACTTAATTCGATGAATCCTTTAGAATTGCTGAAAACTGTACAACCCGTCTGGATCAATCGTGTTGTTCAAACGCTGGCGCGTGGAACAAGGTTGCGTGATGATTTGAAGGTTCAGGCAGAAGCCTTCTTCATCAAGGTGGAACAAGCTCTTGAAACCGGAGACCCAGCCTGGTTGGATCCTGTTCTTAAAGAGTGGTCACTTTCGCTCACCCTCTCGGATTTAGAAGTCAGCACCAGCAGTTTATTAAAATTCACCCTCCTTCTGCATCAGATAACCATCGAAACCTGTCGGGAGGTACTGGATGAGGGACAGGCCATCGAATTGATTACTGCCTTGTTCCCCCTCTTCAATTACATCACCGAGAACAGCGCCCAGCTGGAAATGGAAGCCAAGGTCAGCCATCTGACTTCTCAACTGGAACAGACCCGCCAGAATCTGGAAAAACTGGATAAAAGTAAATCCGATTTCATTGCTGTGGCTGCCCACGAATTAAAAACCCCCCTCACACTCATTGAAGGTTATACAGCCATGCTGCGGGAGATGATCGAACAACAAAACGGTTTGGCTGCTTATCTCCCGCTGGTCGAGGGAATCACAAACGGTTCCCGCCGATTACGGACGATTATTGATGATATGATTGATGTATCATTGATTGACAACCGCCTGCTGAGTTTGAACATTCAACCGGTTTGGATCAACCGGCTTCTTCAACTCCTTAAATCGGAATTGCACGCCGCACTGGAAGAACGACACCAGACTCTGATTATCCACGATTTTCCGGGTTCAGACGAACTTACTTTTGGTGACCCCGAACGGCTTTTGCAGGTGTTTCGAAATGTGCTGGTCAACGCCATCAAATTCACTCCCGATCACGGTAAAATTACCGTTCACGGAAGAAAATTACCCGGCTTCATTGAGGTTTCCATCACAGATGAAGGTATTGGCATTGATGCTGAGGACCAATTGATCATCTTTGAAAAATTTTCCCGCATCGGTAATGTCGCTCTCCATTCGAGCGGAAAAACCAAATTCAAAGGTGGCGGACCGGGTTTGGGATTGCACATTGCCAAAGGTATTATCGAAGCCCATGGCGGTGCGATTTGGGTTGAATCCAATGGTTACGATGAAGTAACCTGCCCCGGTTCCACCTTTCACATCCTCGTACCTTTGCATGTGGAGCCGCCCGACGCGAAAACCGCACGATTGTTTGCATCTCTCTTAACCCCCACCAATAAAACTGGAGCCTATGAATCAGAATAAATCAATTTCCCGCCCGGCTGACCGCATTGCATCCTTCAAGCCTTATTTCTTTGCCAGCCTCAACCAGAAAATTGCCGAACTTAAAGCATTGGGAATGGATATTATCCGTATTGATATGGGTTCTCCCGATCTGCCGCCGGCGGAATTTATCACCGATGCTTTGATTTCGACTGCACGCCGCCCGGATACACATGGTTATACCCCGAATGGGGGTACACTTGCGTTCCGCAGGGCTATCGCCGCCTACTACGCCAATCGTTTTCAGGTTGAACTCGATCCGCAAAAAGAGACAATTGCACTGTTGGGATCCAAAGAGGGTATTTTCAATCTCAGTCAGGTCTGTGTCAATCCCGGTGAAATTGTATTGGTGCCTAATCCCGGTTATCCGGTTTATCAGGCCAGCGGCATCATTGCCGGCGCACAAATCTACCCCATGCCCCTCTTGAGAGAGAACAACTACCTGCCTGATATCGATTCCATTCCGGAATGGGTTCTGGAACGCGCCCGTTTGATGTGGCTTAACTATCCCAACAATCCCACCGGCGCAGTTGCACCAATATCTTTTTTTGAGAAGGTGGTTGAATTCGCACATAAATATCAGATCCTTATCGCCCATGATGCTCCCTATGTAGATATTTGCTTCGACGATTACAAAGCACCCAGCATACTGCAAGTGTCCGGGGCAAAGGAAGTTGCCATTGAATTCAATTCGCTTTCCAAAACCTATAATATGGCCGGCTGGCGGTTGGGTATGGCCGTCGGTAATGCCGAGGTGATACGCTACCTGCACACTTACAAAAGTCAGGTGGATTCATCCCACTTCGAAGCCATTTTGCAGGCCGGCATTTCTGCCCTGACCGGTGATCAATCCTGGCTGGAAGAGCGTAATCAAATTTATCAGCACCGGCGGGATATTGCGCTGAACGGCTTACGTGCGGCAGGATTCAGCGTGGATACCCCCCCGGCAGCCATTTATATCTGGGCACAATTACCCGCCGGTTATGCGGATAGCACGGCCTTCTGTGCCCAATTATTGGAAGAAACCGGCGTAAGCGTAACCCCCGGCGTGGTGTACGGCAAATACGGGGAAGGGTATATCCGCATTTCATTGGGTGTGCCCACCGACCGATTGAAAGAAGCCATTGACCGGATAATCCGCTGGGTACACAAAACATAAGGTATAAGTACAACCCATGGCAAAAAAAATTGCTGAACCCACCCAACCCCCTCGAGAACGAGCCATTTTGGTTGGAGTAGAACTCGCCGGTGAACCCGGCTTGTTACCGCTCGAAGATTCTCTAACAGAACTGGCCTTGCTTGCCCAAACCGCCGAGGTAGAAATTCTCGGTGAAATTACCCAGCGTTTGGAAAAGCCCAATCCCGATACCTTCATTGGATCGGGCAAAGTCGAAGAAATTAAAATGCTGGTGGAGGAAACGCAGGCCGATCTGGTCATCTTTGATACTGAGCTTTCTCCCCGCCATCAGCGAGAATTAGAAGAGCGGTTTGGGGATAATGTGCGCGTGATAGACCGAACCGCATTAATCCTTGATATCTTTGCCCGTCACGCCAACACCCGCGAAGGCATTTTACAGGTTGAACTGGCTTATTATGAGTACCGGCTGCCCCGCCTGACGCGGGCATGGACACACCTTGCCCGTCAAACCGGCGGCGGTGGTGGGCGTACCGGCTCAAGCGGCGGTGTGGGCTTGCGCGGCCCCGGTGAAACCCAACTGGAAGTTGACCGGCGAGAAATCCGCAAACGCATTGCCCGTTTGAAAGAAGAGCTGGAAAAAGTCCGTGCCCACCGCCACCGTTATCGTGAACAGCGCCGCCGTTCCAACATTCCAATCGTCGCGTTGGTCGGATACACAAATGCAGGTAAATCCACCCTGCTAAATACCCTTGCAAAGGCAGATGTCTATGTGGCCGACCAGTTGTTTGCCACACTTGATCCGACAACCCGGCGGGTTGAATTACCTGCTGGTCACACCGTTTTATTTACCGATACGGTCGGTTTCATTCAAAAACTGCCGACTCAGTTGATCGCCGCCTTCCGCGCCACTTTGGAAGAAATTACCGAAGCAGATCTGTTAGTGCATGTGCTGGATGTAACTCACCCGAACGCCTGGGAGCAATGGAAAGCCGTTGAACAAACACTGGTGGACATCGGCTGTGAAGATATTCCAACCATCACCGCCTTGAATAAAATTGACCGTTTATCGGATGCCGAATCCATCAAAAATGCCTTGAGTCAATTTTCGAGATCCGTTGCAATTTCGGCAAAAACGGGCGAAGGATTGAATAATCTCCTTCGCGAGGTAGAAAATATCCTGTTTGAAAATCTTATCCCGGTCACGGTGTATATTCCGTATCAGGACGGTCATTTAATCGCCCAATTTCATGAATTTGGTAAAGTTGAAGAAAGTCAGCCGTTCGGTGAATTTATAAAAATCAAGGGATCACTACCGGGACGATTGCTGACCACTTACCGCCCCTATTTCAAAAGACCCGCCCCCGCCAAAAGTGAGGTGTAATACAGGATGATGCAATTCCTTTCCCGCATTCTGGATCAGGTTTCATCTTTTCTTGCAGGCCGCAAAGGATTATTGCCCTTGATTGGCATCGCCATGATCCTGTTGAACTTCGTTTTACAATTTTTTGTTGCGGGATGGCTGGTGAAGAGCAATTTATTTCTTCACCTCGGTCTGATCATTGCCCTGCTTGGTTTCATGCTTGCCTGGGCACTTTAAAACCAGAAGTAAAAAAGGCTGTCCTTTCTGACAGCCTTTTTTATTTTTACACAAAGGTTTGAATTATTTCTTCTTTTCGCCTTTTTCCATACTGACGATTTCTCGCCCCTGATAATAACCGCAATTGGGGCAAACCGTATGGGGCAGGCGCATTTCACCGCACTGGCTGCACTGAACCAGATTCGTATTCTGCAGGGCATCGTGAGCCCGCCGACGATCCCGACGTCCTTTTGAAAGTTTCCGCTTGGGCAGTGGTACCATTCCTATTACTCCTATCTTCAAAAACCATGTTCTGGTAAATTCCCATTTGAAAAAGCCGCACTATTGTACCTTTACTCATTTATATATGTCAAGTGAAAAATCAATAATGGAGCAATTGAGCGCATCTTCCCTACCAAACCTGAATTATTGGGAGTATAATCTGTCACGTCGCCAGCGCACGGCTGGTATTTGTTTGAATCGGAGGCCTGGCATTAATGAATCGTCGAGTTATCAACTTAATCGTCATCCTTCTTCTATTCGCTCTGGCCGTTTGGGTGGATTTGCCCAATAACCCCGGCATAAAAATTGGATCTTTTGAAAGACAACTGGAAACCGTATTGGGTTTAGACCTGCGCGGAGGGATGCAGGTTATTCTCAGCGTTCCGCCCGAAATTTCAGTGACCCAACAAAATTTACAGGACGCTGCCACCATTCTCGAGAACCGTTCCAACGCACTGGGAGTCAGCGAGGTTGTCTTTCAAACTGCTGGTGAACGGATCATCGTCGGAGAATTCCCCGGCGCGACGAACGCAGAAGAAGTAATCAACCCCATTCGTCAGGTTGGCCAGCTTGAATTTGTGGATACCGGTGATACCCCTCTGGCACCCGGCACAGAGATTCTTACCGACTTTGGTTTGGAAACGCCGGTCAGCGAACCGACAGAAGAAAATGGTCAAATTCGTTATCATACCATCCTGACCGGTAAAGACCTCCGTTCTGTCAGTGTGATTCGCGGACAACTAAATGATTACGAAGTGGCCATTGAATTTACGCCCGAAGCCGGCGATATTTTCGAGGAATGGACTACTCAAAATGTCGGTAAATATTTGACGATTGTTCTGGATAAAAAAGTCATCTCATCACCCGTTATTGAACAGCCCATCACCGATGGTCAAGGGGTTATCCGCGGCGGCTTCACCGCCGAGAGCGCCAATGCACTGGCCGTTCAACTGCGGTATGGCTCCCTGCCAATTCCCCTGAACATCGAACAGATTCGTGTGATCGGCCCCACGCTGGGACAGGATTCTTTGCAAAAGAGCCTGATTGCAGGTTTGATCGGTTTTTCGATTGTCATGCTCTTCATGGCAATTTATTACCGTGTGCCCGGTTTTGTTGCCGATCTGGCTTTGATTTTTTACGCCCTCCTCACCTTTGCCATATTCAAAATTATTCCCGTCACCCTCACTCTGCCGGGTATTGCGGGTTTCCTGCTCAGCACTGGCGCCGCCCTCGATGCAAACATTCTTATCTTTGAGCGCTTGAAGGAAGAGCTGCGTAATGGCCGCACTATCAGACAGGCTATTGATTTGGGCTTTCGCCGGGCATGGCCTTCCATTCGTGATTCGAACATCGCCGCGCTCATCACCAGCGGTATCCTCTTCTGGTTTGGTTCCGCCTTCGGTGCCAGTTTTGTGAAAGGCTTTGCCCTTACACTGGCGCTGGGTGTTGCCGTCAGCCTTTTCACCGCCCTTTTTGTTACCCGAACGTTGCTCGGCATGTTCCTCGAGTCCATCAAAGAACCCGAAAAACGGCCCGAATTACTCGGAATTTAAGAGGCAGCTATGAAATTAGATATTCTCGGAAAACGCTATTACTTTTTTGCCCTTTCCCTGCTGGTAATTCTGCCGGGGCTGATTATCCTCGCCATTAATGGTTTACCTCTGGCCATTGATTTCAGCGGGGGCACCATTTTGGAACTCCAATTTCCCACCCCCAATTTGCCCCCCACCGAAGAAGTCGTTCAAATTTACAACGAACTGGGCTTCCGCGAAGTGCAGGTCCAGACAGCCAGCGGACCATCGGGTCAAAGGGACCTTCTGGTGATTCGCTCTCCCTTTATGGATGAGGAAGCTAAAAACAATATCGTCAATCTAATGGAAGAACGGTTTGAGATTGAACAGATTGTGGTCAACCGCTTTGACAGCGTAGGTCCGGTCATCGCTGCTCAGGTCACAAACCGGGCTGCGTTAGCGGTTGCCGTTGCTGCTCTGGCGGTTGTCCTCTATATTACTTATGCCTTTCGTGGTATTCCCCACGCTTTCCGCTACGGAGTTTGTGCGATTATCGCCATGATTCACGATATTCTGGTGGTTTTCAGCATCACCGGCATCGGTTCCCTGTTGTGGGGCTGGCAAATGGATTCCTTATTCCTTACAGCCTTATTGACGGTGATTGGTTTCTCCACTCAGGATAAGATTGTTGTTTTTGACCGTATCCGTGAGAACAGCTCCTTCCTGCGTAAATTACCCTTTGAAAAGTTAGCCAATCATTCAATTGTCCAAACCCTGCAGCGATCCATCAATACTCAGTTGATGACCGTCGAGTTCATGCTGCTGGCTATGGCCTTGTTCGGCGGCGTTACCTTAAGAGAATTTGCTGTCATTCTTCTGGTTGGTTTGTTTAGCGGGACTTATTCTTCAATTTTCGTGGCCGCCCCCATACTGGTTGTATGGGAAAACAAAGAATGGCGCACCTGGTTCCACAAACAAAATGCGGCTGCATAGCCTCACCCTGAAAAATAAAGCAGGAAATCGAATAAAACAGGGCTTCGAAAATTTTCGAAGCCCTGTTTTTTACCAGTAGCCAGCCCCCGGGTTTCTCAGCTCAATTCAGACAAATGCAGAGCGCCTCTTTCACCAATACGAGGAAAAAACCTGCCCCTGCCTTCTCCCTCTTTTCCGGTAAAGAAACAAAACTGTAAGGCAAGTCAACCCTAACCCAAAGTGATGACATTTGTAAGATGACAGGATTGGTATATTCGATAAAATTAAAATGCATTTGAATGCAAGCAACCATACCCATTTATCCCAACCCATCCCGGAGAAAGCGAGAAATTTATGCGCAAAGAAGTTGTTTTGATCACCGGTGCAAACGGTGAAATTGGTCATGGACTGATTACTCACCTTGGCAAGGAAGGTAAAGTGGATATCGTTGCGCTGGATGTCCAGCCATTGGATGAATCGCTGCGGCCGTACTGCCTGCGTGCCATTCAGGGTGATATTCTGGATGGTATGTTGCTCGGCCGACTGGTCGCCGAATTTGAAATCCGCACCATTTACCATTTAGCGTCCATCCTCTCCACAAAGGCCGAATACAATCCCGAAACGGCTCACAAAGTCAATGTGGAAGGTACGCTCAACCTTTTGCGACTCGCCGTTGAACAATCCGCCTGGCAGGGTAAACCGGTTAAGTTCCTGTATCCTTCTTCGATTGCCGCCTACGGATTGCCCGATGTTGAAACCAAACTCAATGCCGGTAAGATCAAAGAATGGATGTGGCTTGAACCAACCACCATGTATGGCTGCAACAAACTGTATTGTGAACATCTGGGCAGATACTACACGCGGCATTACCGTCAACTGGCCGCCGACCACACCCCTAACACGATTGATTTTCGCTGTATCCGTTTTCCCGGCCTGATCAGCGCTGACACCATACCCACCGGCGGCACCAGCGACTACGGCCCCGAGATGCTTCATCACGCCGCACAGGGCATCCCCTACGCCTGTTTTGTTCGCCCGGATACACGTCTGCCGTTTATGGCAATGCCGGATGCAGTTCGTTCCTTGTTGATGCTGGAAAACGCACCAAAAGAAAATCTCCGCCATCTGGTTTATAATGTAACCAGTTTCAGCCTGACAGCACAGGAAATTTACGATATTGTCATCAAAGCCTTCCCAAAGGCAGAAATAACCTTCAAACCTCATCCCAGCCGCCAGGCAATTGTTGATTCATGGCCTGCCGATGTGGATGACAGCGCCGCGCGCAAAGACTGGGGCTGGTACCCCGTATATGATCAGGATCGCGCTTTCAACGAATATCTGATACCTGCCATCAAAGAGCGTTATCACGTACAAGTGTAGAAATGGATTGAATTCCATGATTGACCCGGAAAAAATAGTCCTCACTCCGGCCGCAGATGAAAAAATTGTGCCGTTGATGGTTTATATCCCCGGTCGATTGATTTGGGGTGAAACGATAGTCAAGGATGCCATCCGTGTCAGCACGTGGCTGAGAACGAATGTAGCCCCCGAAGTGTTAACCCTCTATAATGCCAAAATGTTAATTCCGGCGGCTGGAGCAAAACAAAAACCGGTTTCCCATCCTGAATTGAGCATTTTCGTCAATCAGATTCTTTCGTATCACTTAATTCCACCCCATCAAGAACCACCGGATTATGATCCTACCGAACCAAACCGCATCATGGAACCGGTTACTCTCTGGGTTGACACTTTCCGTTTCGATGGGCATCTTCGCCTGTCGGCACTCTCCACCGTGAAGAAATATCTGGATGTTACCCGTGAAGCCTTTACATCGTTGTATGATGTCGAGGTTTCCAATCCTCTGCTGCCAGAAATGCGCCCTCTCAAAGTGCCATATTTGATCGTGCGCCAAAACATGGCTTTATACGGTAAAAAAGCCGGCTGACCCATAAAACCACATCATATTCTCTCCAACCGAATTTTGATGCTTTTTTAATAAAATTCGGTTAAGATGATTTCGTCAGTCATTCAGCCATTGAAGTAGGAGGATGTGAGATGACTCAATCGGCGTCTGAGATTTATGCCCAACCCTTACCCTTCAAAGCAGAAACTCGCCAGCTGCTTAACATTCTTATTCACTCCCTTTATACGGAAAGGGAAGTATTTCTGCGCGAGTTGATTTCCAACGCCTCAGATGCTCTGACAAGACTTCAGTTTGAATCCCTGACCAATCGCGATTATGTTGATCCCCACGCCGAACTCGCCATCTGGGTCAGTGCTAACCCACAGGAAAGAGTTTTGACCATACGGGATAGCGGCATCGGCATGAATGCCGAAGAACTGGCTCAAAATTTAGGTACAATTGCCCATTCCGGCGCTAAAGCATTTCTGGAAGCGGCCCAAAAAGGTGACGCAAGGCTTAATGACATCATCGGTCAATTTGGTGTTGGCTTTTACTCGGCCTTTATGGTGGCAGATAAAATCGAAGTCCTATCCCGGTCTTACCGCCCCAACGAATCAGCTGCACGATGGATATCCTCAGGCGAGGATACCTATCTCATAGAACCAACAGACAAACCTGACCGCGGCACAGCCATCATCCTTCATCTCAAAGAAGATGCTGCCGAATTTTGCGAAGAAAATCGCCTACGACAAATCATCAAGAAACACTCTGACTATATTCCTTATCCCATTTATCTTGGGAGTGATAAGGAACCGGTCAACCGCCGCACTTCCCTCTGGCGGCAAACGCCCCAGCAGGTTTCCGAAGAAGAATATCGGGAATTTTACCGCCAGTTCAGTTTAGATTTTCAAGAACCATTGCTAAAACTTCACCTGGCAATTGACGCACCCGTTCAACTTTACACCCTCTTGTATATACCCGCTTCTGTGGAGCGCAATCCCTTCGGCTTACGAAAAGAGGAAGGTCTCAAACTTTATGCCAGAAAAGTTTTAATTCAGGAATATTCCAAAGACTTACTACCGCCCTCCTTTCTTCATTTTGTGGATGGAGTGGTGGATTCGGAGGATTTACCGCTTAATGTCTCCCGCGAATCCATCCAAACCAACCGCATTATGGCACAAATCAAGCGCATACTCACGAATAAACTGATTGACACACTTAAAGCACTGGCAAAGGATAAACCTGAAGATTATGCCCGTTTCTGGGTAACTCATGGACGGAGCATCCGGGAAGCCATTGCCACCGAGGCTGATCTTGTCACAGCCTTACAGCCGTTACTCCGCTACCATTCCCTCAACCATCCTCAGGAATGGATTTCATTGGAAGATTACGTGCTCAAATCCCCCGCCAACCAGAGTCATATCTATTACCTGATCGGCGATCATCCTGCTAGTTTGGAAAACAGTCCTCATCTTGAAATCTTTCGGAATCGCGGTTTGGATGTCCTCTTCATGACCGATCCTCTCGATCCATTTGTCATGTTGCGTATGCCTCGTTACAACGGACACGATTTTGTCAATGCAGCCGGTGAGGACTTGAAACTCCCACCGGACACGCGTTCTGAAATGCCGCAATCCGAAGGAATCAACAGCGGAAAAGATATTTTACAGCGTTTCAAACAGGTATTGGGAGATCGCGTCAGTGATGTGCGTCTTTCTTCTCATCCCTTGCAGTCTCCCCTTCGTCTGGTGGTGCCTCAAAATGCCGTTCCCCAAGAAGTGCAAAAAGTGTATCGGCTGCTCAATCAGGACTTCGATCCGCCCAAACCGATTGTGGAACTCAACCCGCAGCATCCAATTTTGCAAAAAATCGCTCAACAGTCCCTCGATTCACAACTCTTTAACAGCACGGTTGAACTCCTTTTTGAAAATGCGTTACTGATAGAAGGATTGCACCCCAATCCGGCTGGATTGGCACCACGCATTTATGATTTAATTCTTAACACTTTGGAGAAACACCAATGAACAAACCCAAAGTCTGGCTGACCCGCTCGATTTATCAACCCGCCCTTCAGAAATTATCCGAAGTCGCACAGGTAGAGGTATGGCCGGCGGAAAATCCACCTCCGCCGGAAATTATTTTTGAACGAGCCGCCGAAATGGATGGTTTATTGACCATGCTAACCGACCCGATCACCGCGCAGATCATTGACCATGCCGCTCACCTGAAAGTCATCAGCCAGATGGCGGTAGGGTTCGATAATATTGATATTCAGGCAGCCACTCGTCGCGGCATTCCCGTAGGGCACACCCCCGGCGTCTTGACCGAAACAACCGCCGATTTCGCCTGGGCACTCCTCATGGCTGCTGCCCGCCGCGTTGTAGAAGCCGACCGCGAGGTGCATCAGGGCATTTGGAGGCCGTGGGGACCAAATGTGCTTACCGGCGTGGATGTATTTGGGGCTACGCTTGGCATCATCGGTTTCGGACGGATTGGAAAGGCCGTTGCCCGCCGCGCACAAGGATTTTCGATGAAAGTGCTCTACAACGACCCCCAGCGTGACGAACAAGCAGAAAAGGAGTGGAAGGTTGAGTACCGAGATTTAGACTCCCTTCTGAGCGAGGCGGATTTTATTTCACTTCACACCTACTACACCCCTCAATTACGGCATTTGATGAATCGCGAACGTTTTGCGCGCATGAAAAACGGGGCAATTTTCATCAACACCGCACGCGGCGCCCTTGTAGATCATGATGCGCTTTTATGGGCTGTTGAAACCGGCAAAATTACCGCCGCTGCTCTGGATGTCTTTGACCCGGAGCCCATTCCGGCCAACCACCCCCTCTTGAAACACCCCAATGTCATCATTACACCTCACATCGCCAGCGCCAGCACATCAACCCGGCAAAAAATGGCTTTCATTGCCGTCGAAAACCTGATCGCCGGTTTACGCGGTCAACGCCTGCCCCATTGTGCCAATCCGCAAGTCTACGGCGAATAATGAGTGTCAAATAATGATGAAAATACCTCAAAATAGGGATTTTTGTTAACTCGAAATTTCAGGTAAATGCGGTATCCTTAATAACAGTTTGACAGACAACTCTGTACGGATGTTATTCTGACCTTCATCGTCATTCGTGCGCAAGAAGGGGACAGAGTTTAAATTCATTTACTTTTTGTTTCAGGAGGCACAATCGTGGATCAGAAAGCATTAACCAGCCTGCTCAGGCCCAATAAAATTGCAGTGGTGGGCGCATCCGCAACCCCCGGCAAAATTGGTTACACCGTTTTGAAAAATTTAATTGATGGCGGTTTCTCCGGCAAAATTTACCCCGTCAATCCCTCTGCAACCGAAATTCTCGGCTTGAAAGTTTATCCAACCATTCGAGATATTCCTGAAGATATTGATGCTGCCATTATCACGATTCCTGCCAAAGCAGTCCTCTCCACCATTGACGATTTAGGTGCCAAAGGCACCAAAGGGATGATCGTGATCACTTCAGGTTTCAGTGAAGTGGGTTTGAAAGATCTTGAACGAGAACTGGTGGAAAAAGCCAACAGTTACGGCATTCGAGTGCTTGGCCCGAACATCGTCGGTGTCCTCTCCAATTCGGACAAGATGAACGGCTCGTTTGCTCCCTTCCTGCCGCTGGCGGGGAAAGCATCTCTCGTTTCACAATCTGGAGCATTGCTGATCGCCATTGATGCGGCCAGTTACATCCGACGGGTGGGTTTCGATAAATTGATCTCCATCGGCAACATGTCCGATGTGGATTTTGCCGACCTGATCACCTGGTTGAATAACGACCCCAACACATCCTGTATTTCCCTTTACATTGAAGGGTTCAGGGATGGACGCCGCTTCATTGAAGCAGCCCGCAATGCCGACAAACCGATCATTGCGCTCAAAGCCGGTGTTTCTGCTCATGGTGCTGCCGCCGCTGCTTCCCACACAGGGTCACTGGCCGGCGCTGCAAAAGTCTATGGAGCTGCTTTCCAGCAAGCCGGTGTCGTGCAGGCTACCGATTTGAACGACCTGTTTAATCGCACTCTTTCCCTTTCCCTCCAGCCTCCCATGAAAGGCGAAAATCTGCTCGTTATTACCAACGGTGGTGGTGTTGGTGTATTAGCCACCGATGCAGCAGAAAAATCGGGCGTTCCGCTCAAATTTGCCCCCGCCGATGTGCAGGCGGAATTAAAAAAGCACATGCCTGAGTTTGGCTCGGCCAAAAACCCGGTTGACCTGACCGGTATGGCTGGCACCGAATGGTACCAAAACTCAATTCGCTTTGCCTTTGCCCATCCATGGGTAGATGGTCTGGTTGTTCTCTATTGTGAAACAGCAATGACAGACCCACTCGAAATTGCCAAAGGCATCAAGAAAGCCATCATTGAATCCGGCGTAAAGGATAAACCCGTAACGGTTTCATTCGTTGGCGGAGAGCGTTCCGAAGAAGCCATGCGCTGGCTGGTTGAAAACGGCATTCCGGCCTATGGAGCACCCGATCTGGCCGTTAATGCGATTGCTGCCCTGCGCGAATATGCCCGTATGAAAGAAATAGTCCGCGAAGATGTTATGCCCTGCGCCGCACAGGAACGCGATCGCGCACTGCAAATCATCAACAAAGCCCGCAGCGAAGGACGCGACTCCCTCACCGAAATCGAAGCCAAACAGGTCTTCGAATGCTATGGCCTGCCCGTCACACCAACCCGATTGGCTCGCAACGAAGACGAAGCCGTAGCCCTTGCTCGCGAAATCGGCTATCCCGTAGTCATGAAGATCGTATCACCCGATATCCTGCACAAATCGGATGCTGGTGGTGTGCGCGTCAATATCAAAGATGATGCCGGTGTTCGTGAAGCCTTTAAGATTATTATGAAAAATGCGAAAGAGTATAAAGCCACCGCAAATATTCACGGCATAGCGGTGCAGGAAATGGCTCCCTGGGGAACCGAAGTGATTCTTGGTTCGGTCAATGATCCCACCTTTGGCCCCACCATGATGTTCGGTTTGGGTGGCATCTTCGTTGAGGTATTGAAGGATGTTACCTTCCGGGTTGCACCGGTTACTTCCAGTCAGGCATTGCGAATGCTGGATGAGATTCGCGGCGCTCCCATTATCGCGGGCGTGCGCGGCGAAGCGCCTCGTGACCGGCAGGCTCTTGCGGATGTGATCTGCCAGTATTCCACCATGATCCTCGATCTTGCCGATGAAGTCAGCGAGTCAGATGCCAACCCCGTGCTGGTTTATGAATCCGGCAAAGGTCTGAAGGTTGTGGATGCCCGGATCATCCTGAAAAAGAAATAAGATCAAGCGACTGTTTCTAAGGGTTGTGCAATGCCAAGCGCTGCACAACCCTTATTTTTTTATTGGTGTTGGGTCAAACGCCGCCATGCCCCTTCCCATGGGCTTCCAATGCGGTTGCGTTCCGGCACGTTAACTTTCTGAAGTTTCTGAGCGATGCGCACCGCCAGCATGGCTACCTGCCCCCATTCCTCGCTTTTCACAGCCTCCAATATTGCCCTTCCAAGAGAAAAAACCCAATCCCAATCCATTCGAAAACGTTCCGCTTTGACCCAATACCCCCTTTTTTCCCATGCCTGAACCGAAACATCAATTGTTTCCCCAATCTCAATCAAAGCCAGCCCGATAAAGGCTGCCAGATCACGGGTCTTTTCGTCCGCCTGTTCCTGTTTCATTAATTCCCGGATGGCCAAAACGACCTCTCTGGTCAATTGCGTGCGCTGTTTACCAGCGCTATCCGGGTTAATCAATCGGCTCATAGTTGTCCTCGATGAATCAAGATAAATTGGAGCAATTATACCAGCCGTGATTGAAAAATAGAATAAATATTCTTGAAATGGGACAACTTGTGAACGGCTATACTCGTGGATATTAATAAATGGTATAATTGGCGCGCAAAAGCAATGGGGAAGTGCTGGAACTGGCAGACAGGCATGACTTAGGATCATGTGCCGAAAGGCGTGCGGGTTCAAGTCCCGCCTTCCCCACTCAACATAAAAATTCTTGATAAAGGATGACCAAGTTGAAAATCGAAGTACAACCCCGTGATGACCATCAGGTCAATGTAATCGCAGAATTTGAAACTGATCTTTTAGAACAATTCAAACGTCGAACGGCGAGAAAAATCGCCGAAAAAACACGCATTCCCGGCTTCCGCCCGGGCAAAGCACCCTACGATGTCGTGAGACGAGTTGTAGGTGATGAGGCGTTAATCGAGCAGGCTATCGAAGATCTCATTGACGAATATTATCCCAAAATATTGGAAGAAGCTCAGCTGAAACCCGGGGCAGCCGGCGCGTTGGATAAAATTATCAGCCTTGACCCGCCAAAATTCTCTTTCATCGTACCGTTGGAACCGGAAGTGGATTTGGGCAATTACAAAGACATCCGGCTGGAGTACACAGCCGAACCGGTAGATGAAAAAGAGGTTGAGGAATTTCTAAAAAGACTGCAAACCAATTACTCCACTGCCGAACCGGTTGACCGCCCCGCTCAAGAAGGCGATCTGGTATATGTGAAATTTACAGGAAAATTGACCCGGCCAGCAGAAGGCGAGGACGAAATCGTATTCCCCGAGAGACCCGCCCAATTTATTCTGGGTAGTGATTTACTGGAAAACCGCTCGTTTCCTTTCACGGGTTTTTCGGAAAAATTGTTGGGAACCAAAGAAGGGGATAACCTCACCATCACCTATACCTATCCTCTGGAATATGAAGACGAATCTTTGCGCGGTAAAGAAGTTCAATTTGAGGTAACCGTACAAAGTGTTAAATCGCTTATTCTGCCCGAATTAAACGATGAATTTGCCCAAAATGTCGGTCAATTCGAAACGCTGGAGGACTTGAAAAAGGCCATCCGTGAGCAATTGGAAACAACCAAGAAAGAAAAAGCCGACGAATCGTTTTTCGAGCAGTTATTTCAAAAGCTGCAATCACAGGCAACCATCAAATATCCCCCGCAGGTTTTAGATCACGAAGTTGAGCACATTCTGGAGGATTTTGAACGCGACCTCCGCCGGCAGGGGATGGAACTGGATGCTTACCTTAAAATGATCAACAAAGACCGCGAGACATTTATTCGTGAGGAATTGCAGCCCATTGCTCGCCGGCGGCTGGAACGTTCGCTGATTATGGAAAAGTTTGCCGATGTAGAACAAATCAAGTTGGATGAAGCCAACTACCAGTTAGCCGTTCAGGACTCACTGCGAGATTTGCAGTCCATGCCGATGGAGAAAAAACCTTCAAAGGCTGAACAAAATCAACTCACCCAGGATATCTTGATTTACAATATCAATCGCAGGTTGAATCAAATGATCCTTAACCGCATGAAAGCCATTGCCACCGGCCAGCAGATTGAGGAAGAGGTCGTCTCAGAATCTGCTGATACCAACACGGCCAACGAACAGCAACCTGCGGAAGAAGAAACCCCTGAGGATCAAACGCCGCCTGCTGAGAAGTGATCGTAAACTCTCAATCTTAGCCAAAGGAGAAACAATGACCATACCGTCATTTCAAAACATTATCCCAATGGTCATCGAAAGTACCGGCCGCGGTGAACGGGCTTATGATATTTACTCGTTGCTGCTAAAAGAACGGATCGTATTTGTCGGTACACCCATAGATGATCAAATCGCCAACCTGATTGTAGCCCAATTGCTTTACCTGAGCAAAGAAGACCCCGAAAAAGGGATTCAAATGTATATCAACTCCCCCGGTGGAATGATTTACGCGGGTATGGCAATTTATGACACGATGAAAATGATTCCCAACAAAATCAGCACCGTTGCGGTGGGAGTAACAGCTTCGTTTGGCACGGTGTTGCTGGCAGCCGGCACCAAGGGTCAGCGTTATGCTCTACCCCATGCCACCATCCACATGCATCAGCCGCTGGGTGGCGCCTCCGGTCAGGCTTCGGATATTGAAATTCAAGCCAAAGAAATTCTGCGCCTCAAATCACGGCTGAATGAAATCCTCGCCGAATGCACCGGTCAGCCATTAGAAGTCATCGAGCGAGATACCGAGCGCGATTTTTACATGGATGCTCAACAGGCTGTCGAGTACGGGTTGGTAGATCAAGTCTTGACCCCGCCCAAAAAGTAAGCAATTGACGTCCGGCAGGGGATTGAACCCCTGCCGGAGAATTAAACAAACCATGTTACTTGAACGATTACCTCAAATCAAAGCCCTCATTCTGGATATGGATGGGGTGCTCTGGCGGGGAAAACAACCCATTGGAGACCTCGCCAGCATTTTTTCAAAAATTACCGCTCTGGGGCTGAAATATACCTTTGCGACCAATAACGCGGTCGGCACCATCGGTCAATATGTTCAAAAACTCCGTGATTTTGGAGTGCAGGTTACACCTCAACAAGTGATCAATTCCCCCATGGCGGTTGCCCACCACCTCAAACAAATGTACCCGCAAGGAGGTAGTGTCTTTCTCATCGGAGAAGCGGGTCTAGTTGAAGCGCTCCAGGAGACGGGGTTTTCTCATTCAGATGATGGCGTAGTGGCTGTTGTGGCCGGACTTGACCGCCAATTCACTTACGAAAAACTACGCAAAGCCTCGCTGCTTATTCAAAAAGGAATCCCTTTTATCGGTACAAACCCGGATAAGACTTTCCCTTCACCCGAAGGGCTAACCCCCGGTGCAGGTTCAATTCTGGCTGCCATCGAAACCGCAAGCGGCGTTTCCCCTCAAATCATGGGCAAACCGTATCCACACCTCTTCAATCTAGCCCTGCAACGAATGGGAACAAAGCCGGAAGAAACTCTGGTGGTTGGCGACAGACTGGATACCGATATTCTCGGAGGGCAAAACACCGCTTGCAAAACTGCTCTTGTTTTGACAGGCGTTACCAGCCTCGAAGAAGCACTTGCATGGCAACCTCAACCGGATCTCATTGCCGACTCCCTGGCCAGTTTAGTTGGGGCAACAACCTGAATGGCTGAAATACAACCCTTTCAAAATAAACCCTCCATCTACGAGTTGGATTTTCCCGATTTAGAGAAACTCATCCGGGAGTGGCAACAACCCGCCTTCCGTGCCCGCCAGATCTGGGAGGGTTTGTACCGCAATTTCTGGCGTGATCCTCAGCATTTTTCCAATCTCCCGTTAGCGCTTCGCAATAAATTAAGTGAGCATTTTCGCTTCACGGCGTTAACGCCGCTTCAAGTGTTGCAATCATCCGATCGAGAAACAATCAAAACCCTCTTCCAGCTGCCGGATGGTAAAGCCATCGAAGCAGTGCTGATGAAATACGAAAAGCGTCGAACGCTGTGTATTTCAACGCAGGCCGGCTGTGCAATGGGGTGTGTATTTTGTGCCACAGGACAAATGGGATTCAAGCGAAATCTGACCAGCGGCGAAATTGTGGAACAGGTCATTTATTATGCCCATCTGCTTCAAATGGAAGGCGAACAGGTCACCAATGTTGTTCTGATGGGAATGGGTGAACCTTTCCACAACTACGAAGCCACCATGGCTGCCATTGACCGCTTGAATCATCCGCTTGGTATGAATCTGGGTGCACGCCGATTTACCATCTCAACCGTTGGTTTGGTACCGATGATTCGCCGCTTTGCAGAAGAAAAAAGGCAGGTCAATCTGGCCATCAGTTTACATGCGGCGGACGATGAATTGCGCAGTTCCATGCTACCCATCAATAAAAAATATCCGATTAAAGAGCTAATTGCAGCCTGCCGGGAGTATGTCGCTCAAACAAACCGCCGCCTGACTTTTGAATGGGCTCTCATCCAAAATGTAAACGACTCGGTTGAAACAGCCCGCCGGCTGGCCGAAGTGCTGGATGGCGTGCTTTGCCATGTAAATATCATTCCTCTCAACCCCACTCAAAAATACGCCGGAAAAGGCAGCACGAGGGAAAGGGCTCAGGCGTTTAAAGCCGAATTAGAGCGGCATGGTATCCCCTGCACCATCCGCATTCGCCGAGGAATTGATATTCAAGCCGGTTGCGGTCAACTGGCAATTCAGCAACCCCAAAATTCACCAACCAATCCCCTTGTGATATAATCACCGCGCTATGGCAGATTTGTTTTCAAAGTGGAAAGAGGCTCTCAATCGCACCAGCAAGGCCGCCTTTGGTAAACTGGCAACCGTTTTTGGCGCCACCGAAATTGATGAGTACACCTGGGAAGAACTGGAAGCCCTGCTTCTTCAAGCAGATTTAGGTATTCAAACCACTCAGGAAATCATCAGCACCCTGCAAAAAAAGGCGGCCCAGCAGGGCATTATCCGCACCGCTGAACTTCGCACTCTCCTGCGCAACGAATTGATTCAGCGGCTGGATCCCCCTCCCCCCATCCAACTCGATCAGTTCAAACCCGCTGTTGTTTTAATCGTCGGCGTCAACGGCTCTGGAAAGACCACCACCATTGCCAAACTGGGCAAAAAATTCTCCCAGCAAGGGAAAAAAGTGCTCCTCGGCGCGGCCGATACCTTTCGCGCCGCCGCTGTGGATCAGTTGGAAATCTGGGCGGAGCGGTTAAAGTTGCCCATCATCAGCGGGCAGCCCAATGCCGACCCCGGCGCCGTAGCATACGATACCATTCAGGCCGCCGTTTCCCGCAATATGGACATTGTCTTTGTGGATACCGCCGGCCGATTGCATACCCGTTATAATCTCATGGAAGAGTTGAAGAAAGTCTATCGGGTCAGCGGCAAAGCCCTGCCCGGGGCTCCCCATGCCACATGGCTGGTTTTGGATGCAACCACCGGACAAAATGCTCTGCAGCAGGCCAAAGCCTTCAAAGAAGCCGTAAAAATTACCGGTATTATCCTGGCCAAACTGGATTCTTCCGCCCGCGGCGGCATGGCATTTGCCATTCAAAAAGAATTGGGGATTCCCATTCTCTTTGCGGGTTTAGGTGAACAGCCCGACGATCTTCAACCCTTTGACCGGGAAGCGTTCGTGGATGGCATTCTTGCCTGAAAGGATCATGCAGGAGGTATTATGCAGGAATTAATTGATCGGCTGACGGAATATACCCGTCAAATCCACGATCTTATGGAGCATCTTTGACTTCGCTAAAAAGAAGTCTGATTTAGAGCAATTGGAAAAACAAGCGGAAGATCCCGCGTTGTGGGAAAATCCCGCTCACGCCCAACAGTTAATGAAGAAACTTGCATCCTTACGGGATGAAGTGCAGGAGTGGGAAAAACTGGAAAAACGCATCACCGACCTGCTCGAACTGGCCCAGCTGGAAGACGAAAGCCTGCTGCCCGAAATCGAACAGGAAATGGATGATCTGCGTAAAATACTGGAACAAAAAGAATTAAACACCCTTTTATCCGGCCCCTATGATCGGGGAAATGCCTTACTGGCAATCCATGCCGGAGCGGGCGGAACCGACTCGCAGGACTGGGCAGAAATGCTGCAGCGCATGTACCTGAGATGGGCAGAACGCTCGGGTTATCAAACCGAAATTCTGGATATGACCGAAGGAGAAGAAGCCGGAATCAAAAGTGTTACCATCGCAGTTAATGGAAAATACGCTTACGGCTATTTGAAATCCGAAAAAGGTGTTCATCGCCTGGTTCGCTTATCTCCTTTTGATGCCGCCCATCGCCGCCACACCTCATTTGCACTGGTCGAAGTCCTGCCAGAAATTGAAGATGACGATGAAATCGTCATCAATCCTGAAGATGTGCGAATTGATATCTTCAAATCCTCCGGTGCCGGCGGACAAAATGTTCAAAAGAATGCCACCGCCGTTCGCCTCCTGCACATCCCCACAGGCATTATTGTCACCTGCCAGAACGAACGCTCCCAAACCCAAAACCGTGAAAACGCATTCCGCGTCTTGAGGGCAAGACTGGCAGCCATAAAACAGGAACAACAGGAAAAAGAACTGGCCGCTTTGCGGGGAGAATACCAGAAAGCGGAATGGGGCAACCAGATTCGTTCTTATGTGCTGCATCCTTACCAGCTGGTTAAAGACCACCGTACAGAGTACGAAACTGGAAACACACAAGCCGTCCTGGATGGTGAATTGGACGGCTTTATCGAGGCTTATTTACGCTGGAAGCGCGAATAAAACTGCTAATCCAGCATCTTTGCCAGTTCGAACAATTTCAGATCAATTTGTTTTTTGTTTTTAATGACTTCTTCCAAAGGTGTGGTGGCAACGGCACTTTTGATCATCCCGACCAGCACGCCGTATTCGCCTCTCTCCAACGCTTCAACGGCTCCTGCCCCCAGGCGGCTTGCCAGTATACGGTCATAAGCGCCGGGGTCTCCGCCCCTCTGGACATGCCCCAAAATCGTAATTCGCAAATCGAATCCCAATCTCTCTCGGTGTTTTTCGAAATAGGACCCCAGTGTGGTGGCATTATACTTTGCCCCTTCGGCCACCACCACAATCGCGTGCGCCTTTCCTCGTTCATAAGCACGCACCAATCGCTGAGCAATTTCTTCCGGGTCAATCTCTACTTCGGGAATGACCACCGCCTCGGCACCGCCGGCAATGGAAGCCATCAGCGCCAGGTAGCCGCAATCGCGGCCCATGACCTCCACCAGAAAAGCCCGCTGATGTGAAGACGCGGTTGTCTTTAATCGGTCAATGGCTTCCAGGGCAATATTGAGAGCCGTATCCACCCCAATCGTAATATCTGACCCATAAAGATCATTGTCAATCGTTGAGGCAACCCCCACAACCGGAAAACCATGTTTATGAAGGGCGTACGAACCGGTCTGAGACCCGTTACCGCCGATGACCACCAGTCCCTCAATTCCAAATTGATTGAGAGAACGAATTGCCTTTAATTGCCCTGCTTCGGTCTTAAATTCGGGCGAACGCGCACTTCCCAAAATCGTACCGCCCCGTTGAAGAATACCCCCTACATCTCTGGCCCCTAGAGGAAATAATTTGCCGTCAATGAGTCCTTCGTAGCCATTGCGCACTCCATAAACTTCCCAGCCGCGCACGGCAGCCGTGCGTACAACGGCACGAATCGCGGCGTTCATGCCGGGTGCATCTCCCCCACTGGTCAATACAGCAATTCTTCGCATGAGATAACCCTCCGAGATTACTTCTTTCAGATAATAACTTGTCCGTACGATTTTAACACACTTTTTTATTCCCCTCATCACTAGACTTGGGATTTCAAAAATCCTTCCCAACAAACAGGTGACACTCGTGAGGTAAAAAACGGCAAAATTACAGTATGAAGTCAGAATATGGTTTGTTAAAATCAAAACGCTAAAGGCAGGTAAATCCCGAAAAAAAAGAAGGATCACCCATGTCTTCGAAAAGAATTAAAAAGCATCCCATCCTGCCCTCAACCGAAAAAGAACCCATCACCTTCTACTGGCAGGGTAGCCCGTTAAGGGCAAACAAGGGAGAAACCATTGCATCGGCTCTGATTGCAAATAACATCCACATATTCGGACATCATCCCAGAGACGGATCACCTCTGGGAATTTTTTGTGCCAACGGGCAATGCTCACAATGTATGGTAATTGTGGATGGTAAACCGGTGAAGTCTTGCATGGAACTGGTCAAAGAAGGCATCCATGTGATGCCGGCGAATGGATTGCCGGAATTGCCCAAAGATGACCGGCTTCCGCCGATGAAGGAAATTAATACGCTGCATTATCGGGTATTAATTATTGGCGGTGGGCCGGCGGGTTTATCCGCCGCCATCGAACTGGGCAAACGCCAGATTCCAGTGCTGCTGGTGGATGACAAGCACCGCCTTGGCGGTAAACTGGTTTTACAAACTCACCGCTTTTTTGGTTCTGCCCAGGCCGTTTTTGCCGGAACTCGCGGCATTGATATTGCCACCCGTCTTGAAGAGGAAGTCCGCTCTTTACCGTCCATAGAAGTTTGGTTGAACAGCACAGCCCTGGCTGTTTTTGAAGATGGAAAAGTGGGCGTTCTGAGGCACAATGACGAATATGTGTTAATTGAGCCGGAGGTTTTACTGGTTGCCAGCGGAGCGCGCGAAAAATTCCTCGCCTTCCCCGGCAATGCCTTACCGGGCGTCATTGGGGCAGGCGCATTTCAGACTCTGGTCAATCGGGATCTGGTCAAGCCCTGTGACAGGTTATTTATCGTCGGCGGCGGCAATGTAGGCCTTATTGCCGGTTACCATGCTTTACAGGCCGGCATCGAGGTTGTGGGGCTGGTTGAAGCCATGCCGGAATGCGGCGGCTATAAGGTTCACAAAGATAAACTGGCCCGTATGGGTGTCCCCATCTACACCTCCCATACAATTGTGAGTGCTAATGGCAAAGAAAAAGTTGAATCCGTCACCATTGCCCGAATTGATGACCGCTTCAAGCCCATTGACGGTACACAAAAAACTTTTGCCTGTGATTGTGTTCTCATCGCAGTAGGTCTGGATCCGGTCAACGAATTCTATGAGAAAGCCGTAAAATATCAACTACCGGCTTTTGTAGCCGGAGATGCCGAAGAAATTGCCGAAGCCTCCGCTGCTATCTTTTCGGGAAAAATTAAAGGGCTGGAGATTGCCCGCTTTCTTGGTTATCCGGAAGCCGAAATCCCCGATGAGTGGTATACCACCGGTGAAATTCTCAAATCCAAACCGGGAAAAATTTACACCGAACAATGGCCGGAACTGGATGGCGGAATTTTGCCCGTCATTCACTGCCAGCAGGAAATCCCTTGCAATCCCTGCACCACCCTATGTCCGTTGGAATTGATTGTCATCGAAAGCGCGGATATTCGCGGGGTTCCTCACTTTATCGGGGATGAATACAACTGTAAAGGATGCGGTAAATGCGTTGCCGGCTGCCCGGGTCTCGCCATTACCCTCGTCAACAGTCGTAAAGATCACGAATACCCCATCGTTTCCATTCCTTACGAATTTACCCGCGAGAGTCTGGAAGGCAAACAAACCGTTCTTGTTTTAGATACAGAAGGGAACGAATTAGGTGAAGTTCCTGTTGTTGGAATTAATTCCATTCCCAATAATGACCGCACTTTAATTGTTCGTGTCAAAGCTCCGCGCGCAATTGCAAATCGAATTGCCGGAATTCGAATTCAACCATCAGAAGTCATCCAGCCCCTTGATCCCTATGTTGAGCGGATTGAAAATGAAACCATTGTATGCCGTTGTGAACATGTAACCGCCGGCGAGGTTCGCGCCCTCATCCGGGCAGGATATCGAGACATCAATGAAATTAAGGCCATTTCACGCGCCGGCATGGGCGCCTGTGGTTCCAAGACATGCGGTTCGCTCATATTACGTCTGTTTCGTGAAGAAGGCGTACCGCTCGAAGAGGTAACCCCCAACACTCGTCGTCCCCTGTTTATTGAAGTTCCGCTGGGTGTGTTTGCAGGTATTTCACCGAATGAGGAAAACCAAAATGCCTGAGCCGATTCACAATCACTATGATGTCATTATCATTGGTAGCGGTTCGATAGGTACCCCCGCCGCATTCTTTCTCGCTCAGAACGGCGTTAAAACGCTGGTAATTGACCGCGCACCCAGCGTTGGACAGGAATCCAACAAACGCGCCATCGGGGGAATTCGGGCAACCCATTCAGACCCGGCAAAAATTCGGCTGTGTTTGCGAAGTATAGAAATTTTTTCGACATGGAAAGAAAATTACGGTGACGATATCGAATGGTATGCCGGAGGGTATGTATTTGTTGCCTACCGGGAACGCGAAGAGCAAATTCTCAAAGAGCTGCTGGTCAGACAGCAATCTTTTGGCCTGAACATCCACTGGCTCGACAAAAAACAATTATTAGAGGTGGTACCAGACCTGAATCCCAATGACCTACGGGGAGGCACTTATTCCCCCGAAGATGGCAGTGCCTCACCGATGCTGGCAGTTCACGCATTTTACCGGCATGCCCGCGCTTTGGGGGCGGAATTTCACTTCAATGAAGTGGTAGAAGGCTTTGTTTTGCGTAACGGAATTATCGAAGCAGTCCGAACCAATCGTGCTACCTACACCGCGGATATCGTCATCAATGCCGCCGGCGGAGATGCCCGTCATATTGGACAACTGGCAGGGTTGGAAATACCGGTTTTCCCCGACTCTCACGAAGCCGCCATTACCGAACCGGTCACCCGCTTTCTCAACCCCATGATTGTCGATATTCGGCCTGCGCCGGGTTCTTCGAATTTTTACTTTTATCAGCACAGCACCGGTCAAATCATCTTCTGCATTACCCCTTCACCCAATATCTGGGGGAATGACGTGGAAGAAACCAGTCAGTTTCTTCCCATGGTTTCCCGCAGGATGATTGAAGTCATGCCGCGTTTGAAAAATATCCGTGTCCGACGCACGTGGCGGGGTCTCTACCCGATGACGCCGGATGGTTTTCCGATTATTGGCTATGCGCAAATTCCGGGCAACATGCTTCTGGCGGTGGGAATGTGCGGGCAGGGCTTTATGCTCGGACCGGGGGTTGGTGATTTACTGGCACGGCTGGTACTTAATAAGACCCAACCCGAAGATGAGATCATCCTCCAAATCCTTTCCCCCCAACGGCAATTTGCCGGGCAGGAATTACTAAAATAAATTCTACATTATGGTATGATTGCGCAATCCCTTCAACCAACTGAAAGGGATGGAGGATAAATCTTTATCACACTGGTATCTCATCATGGATGAACCTTTAGGTGCTTTAATATTTGATTTTGATGGGTTGATTATTGATACCGAAAGCCCTGAGTTTGAAACCTGGCAGGAAATTTTCAGGGAATATGGAGCCGAATTAAAATTTGAAGAGTGGGTAACCTGCCTCGGAACAAGTGCCGCAGCATTTGATGCCGCAGAAATTCTTTATCAACGCACGGGCATTCGGTTCGATAACGAAACTTTATGGGAAGAGCAAAAGAAGCGCTCTATCCTGAAAGCCAATCAACAACAACCCCTGCCCGGCGTTCTGGATTTGATTCAATCTGCCTGCAATGCTGCAATCCCCCTGGCTGTTGCCTCCAGTTCGCCACGTGGCTGGGTTTGCGGGCATCTCGAAAGGCTTGGTTTGCTTCATTACTTCAAATTTGTGGTGACCAGAGAAGATGTCTCAATGGTCAAGCCCGCTCCGGATTTATATTTGAAAGCCTTGCAATTGCTCGGTGTTGAGGCAAATCGGGCTATTGCCTTCGAGGACTCCCCCAACGGTATACTGGCCGCCCGCCAGGCCGGCCTTTTCGTGGTTGCCGTCCCCAATCCGATCAGCAAAAGATTGGACCTATCGGCGGCAAATCTGATCCTGAACAGCCTTGCGGAAATCAAATTAAATGATTTTCGGAATGAGATATTCATCCCCAATTTCGTGAAAACAAACAATTCCTTCAAAATGTAATCTTTTCATTAAAATAAATCTTGAAAGTAAGGCGGGAAAAGGTATACTTACAACAATAGAATACGGGTTTATATAGGCGAACGATGAAAATTGACAGCCTGATGGAAATACTGCCACAAAATTACTCGGTGGTTGACCGCGAAATGGTCATGCGCGCCTACCGGTTTGCTGAGGCTGCCCACCAGGGACAAAAACGTGCCTCCGGTGAACCGTATGTCAGCCACTGCCTGGCAGTTGCCGCCATTCTGGCTGAAATGCAAGTCCCGCCCGCCGTCGTCATTGCCGGTTTACTTCATGACTCTGTTGAAGACACCATCGTCACGCTGGATGACATCCGCAAGGAATTCGGTGATGAGGTTGCCAAACTGGTGGATGGAGTCACCAAATTGACCAACCTGCCGCGCGTTTCGCGGGGAGACCAGATCAACGAAAGAACCATCGCCGATGAAGAACTGCTCCCCACCGGGGCAGAAGCCTCTTCTCGAAGCCGGCGCAAAGACCTGACTAACGAAACCCTGCGCAAGGTTTTCCTCGCCATGGGTGATGACATTCGAGTCGTCTTGATTAAGCTGGCGGATCGTCTCCACAATATGCGCACCCTTGGGTATATGCCCGAAGAAAAGCGCCGGCGCATTGCCCAGCAAACCCTCGATATCTTTGCCCCTCTCGCCAACCGCTTGGGTATCTGGCAGATTAAATGGGAGCTGGAAGACCTGGCGTTCCGCTATGTCAATCCGGAAAAGTACCGCGAAATTGCCGAAAATCTGGCCGAGCGCCGGCAGGATCGCGAACGGCAGATCCAGCAAATCATTCAAAGAATGCAAACCGTATTACGCGAAAACGGCATTAAAGCAGAAATCACCGGCCGTCCCAAACATATTTACTCCATCTATAAAAAGATGGTTGAAAAAGGCAAAACCTTCGAAATGGTGCGTGACCTGCGCGCCGTTCGGTGTATTGTCAGTGATATTCCATCTTGTTATGCGGCTTTAGGAGTCATTCATACCCATTGGCGTCCCATCCCTCAGGAGTTCGATGACTATATCGCCGCCCCAAAGGATAATTTTTACCAGTCACTGCATACCGCTGTGATCTATGATGACGGTAAACCGCTCGAAGTTCAGATACGCACAATGGAAATGCACCAGAACGCAGAATACGGTATTGCAGCGCATTGGCGGTACAAAGAACGCGGCCCAAAGGACGAAATCTACGAACAGCGCATCAACTGGCTGCGCAAATTGATGGAATGGCGGCAGGAAATTGAAGATGCGCAAGAATTCGTCGAAGGGATGAAAAGCGATGTCTTTCAAGACCGGGTTTATGTGTTCACCCCCCGAGGCGATATCATTGACTTACCGGCAGGCTCAACCCCCATAGATTTTGCCTACCACGTCCATACAGAAATCGGAAACCGCTGCCGCGGCGCGAAGGTCAATGGCAAACTGGTTACGCTGGATTACACCCTGAAAACCGGCGATCAAGTCGAAATTTTAACGGCCAAACAAGGCGGCCCCAGCCGAGACTGGCTAAACCCCTCACTGGGTCTGGTAAAAACTCAACGGGCAAGATCCAAAATCCGCGCCTGGTTCAAAAAACAAGACCGGGAACAAAACCTCACCCAGGGCAAGGCGATGCTTGAAAAAGAACTCCGCCGTCTTGGAATTAGCGGCTTTGATGTGGAAAAATTAGCCCAGGATTTCGAATTCAAGACCGCCGAAGATTTATATGTAGCCATTGGTTGCGGCGATATTGGAGTGGGCAGGGTAATCAATCACATCAATGAAGAAAATGCAAAAAAAGACCCCTTCATTTTGACCCTGCACCAACCCAAAGAAAGTAAACCCAGCGGAAATGGCGTTACGGTTTTGGGTTTGAAAGGATTATTAACCACTTTTGCCCGCTGCTGCAACCCTGCCCCTGGTGATGAAATCGTCGGTTATATAACCCGCGGGCGCGGTGCAACCATCCATCGTCAGGATTGCCCCAATATGCTTCGCCTGAAAGAACGCGAGCGAATAGTCAAAGTTACGTGGGGTGAGCCTCATCAAACCTACCCCGTCCACGTGCTGGTCAAAGCCTACGATCGGCAGGGGTTAATGAACGATATTTCAATCATTATGGGTAATGAAGGGGTTAACCTGCTGGATATTGATTTGAAAGTGACTCAAAATCTGGCTTCTATTCACATGGTTTTGGAAGTAAGCGACATTAACCAGCTCAGCAGAGTTTTGACCCGCATTGAAAACCTGCCCAATGTACTGGAAGCTCACCGGACTAATCCGGGATGATGAAAGAGGATAGCAAAGTGACAGATTTAATATCAGTAAATCAGGCTCTTTCTAAAATCCTCTCAGAATTTCATCCCTTGCCCATTGAAGAAATTGAAATCTCCGAAGCCCTTTTTCGCACCCTGGCTGAGGATATTTTCTCTCCGTTTGATTTTCCTCTCTTTGATAATTCAAGTGTAGATGGCTTCGCTGTTTGCGCTTCGAAGGATATTCGCGCCGGTTCCAGAGGCAATTTCATCCTGCCCGTCGTCGGCGATATTCCCGCCGGCATTCAAACTTCACTCCGGCTTAAACCGGGGCAAACCGCAAGAATCATGACCGGCGCTCCTTTGCCGGCAGGTGCCGATGCAGTTTTGCCGGTGGAAGACACCAGTTTTCCTTATCGCGACCCTGCTGCTCCGCTGCTCGATGAGATTACATTCTACCGTTTTCCAAACGCGGGTGAAAATGTACGTCCTCGCGGTCAGGATGTTCGTAAAGGTCAAAAACTGATTTCTCGGGGTCGAAAATTACAACCCCAGGATGTGGGTATGTTAGCCACCCTGGGCATGAGCCATGTCCAAGTCATCCGCAAACCGCGGATCGCTCTTTTTTCCAGCGGTGACGAGTTATTGACCCCCGGCATCCCGCCGCAGCCCGGTAAAATCTTTGATGCGAACAGTTTTTCCCTCAGTTTACTGGCCCGGCAGGAAGGTGCCGAAGTCATCCGCCTTGGCGTTGCCCGGGATGAGTATGACGAAGTACGCACGCTATTTGAAAAAGCCAAAAATTCAGAGGTGGATTTGATTCTCACCTCCGCCGGTGTAAGTGTTGGAGCATTTGATTATGTTCGGCAAGTTCTTGAAGAGTATGGAGAAGTGAAACTCTGGCGCGTGAATATGCGCCCCGGCAAACCCCTCACTTACGGTTCTTACCAGAACATCCCCGTTATCAGCCTGCCGGGAAATCCGGTTTCTGCTTTTGTGGGTTTTCTGGTTTTTGTCCGTCCGGTCATTGCCAGACTCTCCGGACTTGAACCCACACCGCCCCCCACACTAACCGTTACACTGGAACATCCCCTCCTTTCGGACGGGCGAGAAAGTTATTTACGCGCCATTGTGCAAAAAACCCCCCACGGTTTTACGGCACACCTCACCGGTCATCAGGGATCCGGTAATTTATATTCTCTGGTACAGGCAAACGCTTTACTGATTATCCCGGCAGGGGTAAAATCATTGCCTGCCGGCGAATCGGTACAGGCATGGCTTTTGGACAATCAACCCTTACCGGTATTGGAGAAAACTGAATGAATTTATGGAACAGGATAGTATGGATTACAGCAGCTGCAGGCTTGATCGATTCCATCTATCTTACAATTCTAAAAATCAGCAACGATAAATCCCTCTGTATTCAAGGTATTGGAGACTGCTGGTCGGTCAATACCAGCATATATTCAGAAATTTTTGGTATCCCCATTGCCGTTTTAGGCGCAGGGGCATATTTGTTGGTTTTACTCATTCTTTGGGGCGAGCACCGTTCGAGCTTCTTGCAGCAGAATTCCGACCTGTTTCTGTTTGGCATTACCTTAATTGGGGTAATATACTCAGCATACTTGACGTACCTTGAAATTGCGGTTATAAAAGCGATTTGTCCGTTCTGTGTGGTTTCAGCAGTCGCAATGCTGATTTTATTCATCTACGCCGTAAAAAGACTGATTGAACCAAGCGGCGAAGAATCTTACTCCTCAGGAGGATCGAATGCCTAAAATCCGCTGCCATTATCTTGATTGCGCCTTTTTGGACGATGGTTATTGCAGTGCTGCGCTTATTGAGGTGGATCCCGATTCCGGTTGCCTTACTTACTCCCCTACCACGGAAAGCGAACACGAAGACGAATGGGATGAGGAAGAAATCGAAGAATGGGAAGATTTAGAAGAGGAATTGGACGAAGAAGACGAAGACTGGATTGACGACGAAGAGGAAGAGTTTTAAGGGGTTCAAAAACGTTAAGATTTAACCCCGGATCTCTTATTTATTCCGGGGTTTTTTTATAGAAAGATAAAATGGAATGGCTCAGGAAAATCTGCTCCAGAAGAACCTGCGGTTCAACACTATCGTCAATCTGGTAGATGGTGGTTTTTTTGGATTCGCCCTTGGGCTGGCATCTTTCAGTACAGTAATTCCCCTCTTTTTCGCCAATTTTACCGATTCTGCCACCTGGATCGGTCTGGTACCGGCAATTCATGCCGTTGGCTGGCAGTTTCCACAATTGCTAACAGCCCGCTGGGTTAGCAGGATGAAACGCTTTAAACCCTTCGTCCTGTTCATGACCGTACAGGAAAGATTACCTTTTCTTGGTTTGGCAGTGCTGGCGTGGGTTTCACCCATGTTCGATCATCAGATGGTTCTGGTACTGGCATTTTTACTTTTGATCTGGCAGGGCGTTGGCGGGGGGCTCACAGCAAATGCGTGGCAAAATTTCATCGGCAAGATCATACCATCCCATTTGCGGGCAACTTTTTTCGGCGCTCAATCTGCGGCAGCCAACCTCCTGGGAGGGGTGGGAGCGATTTTAGCCGGTTTTTTACTGGAAAATCTTTCCTTTCCGATGAATTTTATGGTCTCTTTTGCACTGGCCAGCGGGATGATGGTGATTTCGTGGTTCTTCCTTTCTCTCAGCCGTGAGCCAGTCCACACGGTCACTCCTGAACCGGAAAATCAAAAAGAATTCTGGCAAAAAGTGCTGGTTATTATCAAAAAAGACCGCCCATTTCGCTGGTTTATTATCAGCCGCATCCTCTTTCAATTCGCAACCATGGCAGCCGCCTTCTACACGGTTTATGCCGTAAAGGTGCTCGGCATGGGTGAAGTAGCCGCCGGCATTATGACCAGCATTCTATTTATTGTGCAGGTGGCTTCGAACATGATTTTTGGCTGGCTGGCAGACCGTAAGGGCCGCCTACCGGTACTGATGATTGGAGCTTTATGCGCCGTTATAGCCGCAGCTGCCGCATGGCTGGCGCCAACTTATTCCTGGTTTTTCGGCATCATGGTTTTTGCCGGCATGGCCGGATCAGTTTTCTGGACGATTGGCATCGCCGTCAGTCTGGAATTTGGCAGTGAACAAGACCGTCCGACCTACATCGGTATGGCTAACACTTTGATCGCCCCAAGTGCAATTCTGGCCCCCCTGCTGGGAGGGTGGCTGGCGGATTGGATGAATTACCGGGTGACATTTTTCGTATCCGCTCTTTTTGGGGTTCTCACTCTCGCCATTCTTTATTTTTTCGTCCGCATACCCGAAAAAGATCCAGTGATTTTTACAGCCCCTTATTCATCAGAAAACATTCTGGATTCACGAAACCAGTGATAGATAAAAAAATAAATTGGCGATAATAATACAACGAAAAAGAAGATAAATAAATTTGGCATTTGTAATGTAAATAAAAATAACGAGGCAGATATCGTTATAACGATGGAACCAATTTTTTCATTTTTCAGGGCAAGGGCATATCCAAAAATCAAAATGAGTTGAAATAACAAATTCACAGGTAAATTTTCCTTCATTATCTGTGGTTGTTGTATCAAAAGCCTGACATGATAAAAAAAGAATGCCCCCATCAATAGAATCAAAACTACACAAAAAAAATAACCGATCCATATAATCCTGAACCTCTGAACTTTAAAAATGGGGTCATCATCCATAAAATGGCACCTTAAATTTTATTATATAATCTTTACCTCATTAGTATATGATTATTGAGCGATTCAAAGAAATTACTAAAAACCGAAAGCACTCGTCTGTGTGCCCAAGGCGAGTGCTTTTGTTAAAAACTTGGAGAAACCACTGCACTTACTTTATTTTCTGTTCAATTTTTGCCCACGTATCCCGCAAGGTGACCGTCAGATTGAATACCAGCCGCTTTTCATCGCTATCTGGATCAACACAGAAAAATCCCTTGCGTTCAAACTGGAAACGGTCACCGGGTTTAGCGCTGGCAAGACTCTGCTCCACTTTACAGTTGGTGATCACCTTCATTGAATCGGGATTGATGTAATCCAGAAAACTCTTCCCTTCGTCAACCTGATTGGGATTTGGAACCGTGAATAAACGGTCATACCAGCGAACTTCAGCCTCTAAGGCATGGGGAGCAGAGACCCAGTGAATGGTTCCCTGTACTTTCCGCCCGTCGGGTGCATAGCCGCCCCTCGTTTCCGGATCATAAGTGCAGTGAATTTCACTCACCTGTCCGGTTTGAGGGTCTTTTACAAAATCAACACATTTTATGATGTAGCCATATCGCAAACGCACTTCTCGACCCGGCGCAAGACGGTAATACTTGGGTGGCGGCTCTTCGCGAAAATCATCCCTCTCGATATACAGTTCGCGACTGAAGGGTACTTTACGAGTACCGGCTGAAGGATCTTCGGGATTGTTGATCGCCTCCAGCTCCTCGACCTGACCCTCCGGGTAATTGAGGATAATCAATTTTACAGGGTCAATCACCCCCATTACACGCCGCGCCCGAAAGTTTAAATCATCCCTTACGGCACTTTCCAATAAAGCAACATCAACCACGCTTTCTTTCTTTGAAACCCCCACCATACTGATAAATTTGCGAATTGCTTCAGGGGTATAGCCACGGCGTCGCATTCCCCGTAGCGTTGGCATCCGCGGATCATCCCAACCGCGAACATAGCCTTCTTCTACCAGCTGTTTCAGGAAACGTTTGCTCAAAATGGTATAAGTCAGGTTCAGGCGGGCAAATTCAATCTGCCGGCTCGGGAAAATGCCCAATTCACGGATAAACCACTCATACAGAGGCCGATGATCCTCATAGGCCAGATCGCATAACGAGTGTGTGATTCCCTCAATCGAATCGCATTGACCATGCGCAAAGTCATACATGGGGTAAATACACCATTTGGTTCCTGTTCGATGGTGGGGAGTGTGGATGATGCGATACATCACCGGATCCCGCATATTGATATTGCCAGAAGCCATATCAATTTTAGCCCGCAGGACACACGCCCCTTCCGGAAATTCTCCTCTTCGCATCCGCTCAAAAAGTTCGAGATTTTCTTCCACCGTCCGATTGCGATAAGGGCTTTCTCTGCCCGGTTCGGTCAACGTACCGCGATATTCACGAATCTCCTCCGGGCTGAGATGACAGACGTATGCCTTGCCCTTTTTAATCAACTGCACGGCAAATTCATACAACTGCTCAAAATAATCCGAGGCATAAAATTCACGATCCCCCCAATCGAATCCCAGCCAGCGAATATCTTCCTTGATGGCTTCGACATATTCCACATCCTCTTTGACCGGGTTGGTGTCATCGAAACGGAGGTTAGTTTCTCCCCCAAAGGCCTGTGCGGTTTCGAAGTCAATGCAAATGGCTTTTGCATGACCAATGTGCAAATAACCATTGGGTTCGGGTGGAAAGCGGGTTCGCACATAGGAAAACCTGCCGGATTCGAGGTCTTCCCTTACTGCATCCAGAATAAAATTGCTGGATTCTTGGGTTTGTTCGCTCATTCTATGCCTCCTGCGGATTAGAGAAAAGCACCCTGATCAAAAGGGTGCTTTCGCCATCAGGCTGGGGGCAGAGGATTCGAACCCCTATCAACAGATCCAGAGTCTGCTGTCCTGCCGTTGGACGAGCCCCCAAATCTAACGCGCTCCATTTTATCACTATTCCCCAGCACTGTCTAGGCTTGGGATTCAGCCTCTTCTGCCATCTTTTTAAGGATCGAAATCGCCTTTTCCATCCTCTTCACAACCATTTCCTTACCGATAATTTCCATGCTCTCGAATAAAGGTGGACTTATTTTTTGACCGGTGACCGCTGCCCGAATCAGCCCGAATACCTGAGCAGGTTTCAAGCCGCTTTCTTCCACAAATTGACGGAGAGGAGGTTCGCTGGTCGAAACCCGCATATCTGGCAATTGATTCAAGATTTTCAGGATTTTTTGGGCAAGTTCATAACTTTCCTTAGGGCTCAAATCTTTTACTACAAGATCCTCGGCAGCCGGCTGAACGTCTGCCCTGAAAAAGAAACCGGCAATTTCCACCACCTCATCAAGGGTGTGTAATCGCTCCTGTATCAGGGGCGTAATTTTCAGCAGTACATCTTCATCAACCTCGTATCCTTGCTCGAGCAGAAATGGCTTGATTCTTTTTGCCAGTTCTTCCACCGGCAAATGGCGGATGTGCAGCCCGTTGAAATGATCAAACTTGGTAAAGTTGATGGCTGCCGGTGCGGGGTTTAGCCGCTCCAGACTGAATTTCTCAATCAAATCAGCCATTGTAAAAAACTCGGTGTGGTCATCGTAACTCCAGCCCATCAACGCAATCCAGTTGACCACTGCTTCCGGCAGATAACCAAGCCCCTGCAAATCCTTGATAAAAATGGAATATCCGTCTTTGATCAGTTCTGCCGATTCGCGTTTGCTCATCTTACCTTTGCCGCTCGGCTTTAAAAATACCGAAAGGTGTACCCACACAGGCTCCTGCCAGCCAAAAGCCCGATGAATCAAGCCGTGCAACGGAAAAGTCGGCAACCACTCGGACCCTCTAATGACATGGGTTATTTTCATCAGGTGGTCGTCCACCGCCGCTGCCAGATGATACAATGCCAGTCCATCCGATTTGACCAGAATATAATCATCCAGAACTCTGTTTTCGACGGTAATCTCACCGCGCAGTAAGTCCGTTACAGTTGTTGTTCCTTCCTGCGGCGTTTTGAAACGAATAACATGAGGCTCTCCCGCCATCACGCGGGCTTTGGCTTCCTGGGGGTCCAACCTTCGGCAGGTGCCATCATAATGTGGCGATTCTTTTCTGCTTAATTGTTCCTGCCTTACTTTTTCCAATCGTTCAGGGGAACAAAAACAATAATAGGCCTTATCCTGCTCAATCAACATTTGGGCATATTGTTGATAAATTTCTTTTCGCTGCGACTGGCGGTAAGGTCCGTAAGGGCCCCCTTTATCGGGTCCTTCGTCCCAATCCACACCCAGCCAGTGCAAACCGTTGATGATTTCTTCTTCCGCGCCGGCTACATACCTCTTGCGATCCGTATCCTCGATACGCAGAATAAACTGGCCGCCGGTTTTACGGGCGATCAGGTAGTTATAAAGTGCGGTACGGGCGCCCCCAATATGAAGATGCCCGGTTGGTGAAGGGGCAAAACGAACACGTACGGGTGATAATGTTTCTGCCATAATGCTCCTGCTCAGGTTAAAGTTTAAAAATCTAAGGTCTGGCTATGGGCAGCAACGCTTTCAACCAGCCCAATACCCAACACCAGGGAAATTAAAGAACTACCGCCATAACTGATAAATGGTAAAGTTAAACCGGTTACTGGCAGCAGGTTCAAGTTTACTCCAATATTCACCGCCATCTGAAAGAAAATAAGTACAGCAACCCCATAGGCAATCAGCGCACCAAAGGTATCATTTGCCTTTTGAGCGACAATCAAACAGCGAACCACCACGAAAACCAGTAAACCCACAACCAGCGAGGTACCGATGAATCCAAACTCTTCAGCCATGGCAGAAAAGATAAAATCGGTATGGCGCACTTTGAGAAAGCGCAGTTGAACCTGTGTACCGGCGCCATAACCTTTGCCGAATAATCCGCCGTTACCGATGGTAATCAAAGCCTGTTCAATATTGTAAGTTTCGCCGTGACGAGCATTGGGGTCTGGGAAAAGGAAATTGACTATCCGGTTGATTTGATAAGGCTCGATAAACGGCACATCAACACCCGAAACCAGTAACGCCACCAAAACTCCAAAAATCAGCACACCCAACGCGCCAAAGATGAAGATATATCGTGTGGGAAGCCCACTAATCCATAACATTGCAAACCAGATCACAATTACGACAATCGAAGTACTTAAATTAGGCTGCAGGAGAATCCATACAACCATCCCAAATGTCATTAATGCACTTTTGCCGATCCAGATTAAATTTTTGGGTTCGTTCGCACTACGGGAGAAATAATCCGCCAGCACAATGATCATGATAATTTTTGCCAGTTCCGAAGGCTGGATGTTAATCGCCCCTGCCCGAAACCAGCGGGTAGAGCCGAAGGCCGCTTCCCCAATAATGTTGATACCAATCAACATCACCACCCCAAAGATATACATCAAACGCGAAAGAGATGACCACGTTCGATAATTGATCGAGGCAGTAAAAACAATGATTCCCATCCCCAAGGCAACATAAATCGTCTGGCTTTGCACAGAACCGGCCAGTTCTTCATTGCCGGCAATTGCCGAGCGAATCATCATAATCCCGAAGACGCTAAGGATTAATACGGCCCCAAACAGCCAGTAATCAAAATGTCGCCAGACTTCTCGCTTTAGCATTGTTTCTTATTCAATTCACCGTCGCCGGGCATTGGCAGGTTTGAGCGGGATATCGGCAATCAATCTTTGCTCACGGCCATCCTGCGCCATATCAATTTTAACAGCGGCCGGATCAATGGCCACATGCCGCGAAATCACCTCAAGGATCTCGTTCTTCATCATTTCCAATTGATGCGGTGTCAGGTCGGTGCGGTCGTGAATCAACACCAGTTTTAACCGTTCTTTGGCCTTTTCTGCGCTCTTATCTTTCTTACCCAGCAATTGTTCCAACCAACCGCTCATCGTTATGCACCTCCTGTGCGGAACATTTTGCCCAGGCGTGCAAAGAAGCCATCCTTCTCCTCCAGATTCAAAAACGGCACCCGCTCGCCATTCAAACGGCGAGCAATGTTCTGAAATTCCAGCCCCGCTTTACTTTTACCATCCAAAGCCACAGGTTGTCCACGGTTGGTGGAGACGATAACCGCTTCATCCTCCGGCACGATGCCGATCAATTCCACAGCCAGCAGCTCCAAAACATCATCTGCCGTGAGCATATCCCCTCGTTTTACGAGGTTCATATTAACCCGATTGAGAATCAGGCGGGCAGGTCCTTTTTCTTCCGCTTCAACCAGACCGATAATCCGATCGGCATCCCGCACTGCGGAGACCTCAGGATTGGTAACCACCAGCACCAAATCAGCCGGAGCCAGCGCATTGCGAAACCCTCGTTCGATACCGGCGGGGGAATCGATCAAGATCCAGTCAACTTCGGGTCGCAATTCATCACATAAACGCACCATATCACTGGGAGAAATGGCGTTTTTATCCCGCGTTTGAGCCGCCGGAATCAAATACAGTTCCGGTAACCGCTTATCGCGAATCATGGCCTGACGCAGCCGGCAGCGCCCTTCCACAGCATCCACCACATCGTAAACAATCCGGTTTTCCAGACCCAGAACCACATCCAGATTACGCAAACCAATATCGGCATCAATGCAAACCACTTTATAGGATAAACTGGCCAGTGCCACGGCGATGTTAGCGGTAGTAGTTGTTTTGCCTACCCCGCCTTTTCCAGAAGTTACAGTAAGTACCTTGGCTGTCATTCTCCTCCCTGCCTCACTTGGTGTTCCACAATTCTATGATGATTTCATTTTTCGAAACCCGCGCCATTTCAGCACCTTTATTTTTCTTTTTCAGGGGCGGCACATAAAACAGGTTGGCTATGCGAAGTTGGGTCGGGTTCATTTCCAAAGCGCAGACCACACACCCCTCATTCCCCTGCGCGCCGGCGTGTACGGTGCCCCGCAACCTGCCCCAAACCACAACATTCCCATCCGCAATAATTTCTGCACCGGGATTGACATCTCCAATCACCACCACATGTCCATGGGTTGAGACTCGAAATCCCGATCGTAAAGTACGATGGATCAGAATAGCATCCTCTCCCGGCAGCTGAGTTTCCGCCTGCCGAATAACCCTTTCCGGTTTTGGCGTTGATAGCCGGGTCGCCAGACCCAACACCCGGGCAGTTTGTTCGGTTACCGGCGAGTTGCTGATTACTGCCCATAAAGTGATTTCTCTATCCGATAGGCGGTCACGCAATGCACCCATTTGCGCCGCATGGAGAATGCGATTGCCGACATCGATGGCCATACGTGCCCCACGGAAAAAAGTCCCTTTTTCTTCAATCTGGTTCAGTAATTGGGCCTGCAGCCCTTCCCACTCACCTTCTCCAAGCGTTACAAGCAATCCTTCCCGAATGCCCTTAATCGTAACGCCGGAGTTCTTCTCATGGCCGGTTTTCGAATCGGGTTTTTCATCCTGACTGGTTGTTTTCGTTATCATAACTATCCATTATAGCAAAGCCTTGGCAGCGGTGCATGAAAAACAAGCGGCTGCTTTATTTACTGCTATTCACCCTGGTCAACTTCTTTAAGCTCAAAATAAGCCTCCATCGTCCTGCGGACCACCGGGGCAGCTAAAACGGCCCCCTCACCGCCGTTATATACAAACGCAACCACTGCAATTTCAGGGTTATTATAGGGAGCGAAACCCACATACCATGCATGCGACGGCCAGTTGCCGCGCTGACACAACCCTTTTTCGCGAGCAACATTATCGCAATATTCTGCCGTGCCGGTTTTTCCTGCGGAATCAAATTCGGCTCCCTCAAAAATTAACGAAGCCGTACCTTCCACGGTGGTATAGTGCATTCCTTTCCGAACTTCTTCCAGCACCCACGGTTGAACGGTTTTCTTTTCGCCGGTCTGGAAGAAATTTTCATCGTAGATATTGATAATCGGATCTCTGGTTATATCCCATATTACTTCAGGCACAAAAGGCCGGATAACTTCGCCCTGACTGTTGGTAATTTCGCGAATCAAAGTCGGTTTCATCATCCGCCCGTTATTGGCAATGGTCGCTGCCGAAACCAGCACCTGAAGCGGGGTGGCCAGGTCATATCCCTCTCCCACCGCCGCCAGATACGTATCGCCGGTTGCCCAGTTTTCTCCAACCGTGCGGCGTTTCCAGGTGGGATCCGGCACCAATCCATCGGACTCGCCCGGTAATTCAATGCCAAAAGTTCGCCCGTAACCCAACGCCTGAGCGTATTCTTTCAACCGCCAGATTCCCAAACCACCGTTTGGCACCTCATTCTGATATCCGCCGCCCAACTTGTAAAAATACACATTACAGGATACCCCCACTCCTTTTACAAAATTGACATCGCCATGCCCTTCGCCGGTAGTTTTATAGGTGTAACATACGTATTCTTCAAAGCGGGGACGCGGGTCGTTCGGCGCAAACCGTTGCTCTAATGTAATCACGCCGGGGTCAAAAATTACCTGTTCCGGTGTTACTACTCCCTCATTCAGTGCGCCTATCGCAGTTGCAAGTTTGTAAACCGAGCCCGGTGCATGTTCTGCCGAAATTGCATGGTTGAACAAAGGCCGGGCAGGATCACGGCTCAGTTGTTCATAATAGTAGGCAGGAATAAAGCGCGCCATCCGGTTATTTTCAAAGGTCGGGTGTGAAACCAGTGCCAGAATTTCTCCCGTCCGAACATCCATGACGATCACCACTCCTTGAGTATACCGGTCAGGGTCTCCAACACGGGTATTGTAGAATTGCATGTTATTCAGCAAAGCTGCCCGTGCTGCAGCCTGTAGACGAACATCTATCGTCAGATAAATGTTATTTCCCGGCACAGGTTCGATGGGTGGTTCAACATCCCGAATGATTTTGCCGGCGTTATCCACTTCAACAACGCGGCGGCCATTTTTTCCCATCAATACATCATTGAGGCTGTTTTCAACCCCCGCATATCCTACCTTGTCGCGGTTGGCAACAAAGCCCAGACTTTCCCAATAGGACTGTTCAATTGCCGGAATAGGCCCCAGAAAACCGACTACCGTTGAGGTCAGTACGCCGGTCGGGTAATCCCGAATCGGCTCAATTTCAATTTCTACCCCCGGCAGGTCGGCGCTCTTTTCTCGAATGACCATCGCGGTAGTTTCATCAATATTGCATTTGATCCGTACGGGGTTATAAGGCGCCAGCGAATCTCCGATAAACACGATTTGCGCAATACCCAGATCATTAAAACAGGGCGTGAAATTTCGTACTGTTTCTTCATTGATCTCCCCATTATTAACCGGCACATTAATCAGTTCGGATAAACGCCGATAAACCTCTTGAACTGCCCCTTCATCGGTCGGCAGGTTAGCCGGCGTAATCACCACATTGTAAGATGCTATATTGCGGGCAAGAACCGTTCCGTTCCGATCAAATATCAACCCCCGCTGGGTTGGCAGCCGAACAATATTCGTGCGATTATCTTCAGCGCGAATCAGGTATGCTTCACTTTGTAAAATCTGAATGGTAAACAGGCGGAACAAATAAAAAATGATAACACCGCCAATCAACACATAGGTGGCAATCAATCGCCAACCGCCAAGAATTTGTGGTTCAGAAGGAGATGATTCGCCTTTCATGGTTTTAACTAAATCGCTTCAAGCGGATAAATCCAGTTTGCCAGATCATTGATGATCACATAAACCGGCAGAGCAAATATCAAATTCAGAAGGGTGCTTGGCAATGTTACCAAAGAGATGCTATCTTGAATAGGGAGCGATGTTCCGTTAAAAAACAGGGCTATGTAGGTAATGCCGTGATAGATAAAAGTACCGATGAAGGTGGTCAGCAACATGGCCAGTATAGGAGTTTGCCAGACCTGCCTTTGAAGCAGCCTGCCAAATCCATTAACCAGCAAATACGCAAATAATGGAGCAAAGAAAGGTGTTGCCGAAACCAGCGATGTCATCAATCCGCCAATCAATGCCCATTGCCAGGCATGTTTCACCCGTTCATGAAGCGCCCAGCCGGTGACAAACAGCAACAGCAGATCTGCTGTTCCCTGCAGAAGCGGCAACCGACTCACAATTGCCAGTTGTAGCATGAGTAAGATGGTAAATATTGGAACACCCAACAGGGAAACCAGCATATTTTAAATTTTTACGGAACCGACGTGGGTATAAGGGGTGAAAAATCAACCGGCCGGAAATTGGTAATCACCAGTACAGCCTGTAAAGTACTGAAATCCACTACCGGCTGAACCGTAGCAGATTGAAAAAGCTCATTCGATTGCTTTCGAACTGAGATGACCTGTCCGATCAATAAATCGGCCGGAAAGGTACCGCCCAGACCTGAGGTTAAAACCAGATCACCGGCTTGCAATGGAGCATCCTGTGAGACCATTTCCACCGTTAAATCACCGGTTACCGATCCAACCAGTTGAGCCTCGCTGCGATGCGGCTCAATGCGAACATTGACCACAGAAGAAGGATCCGTGATTAATCTTACCCTTGCTGCCGTCGCGGTAACCGCATCAACCTGCCCTACCAACCCCTGATTGGTAATCACTGGCATTCCGCGGCGCAACCCATCATCCGAGCCGCGATCAATGAAAATATATTTCAAAAATGGGTTGGGATCTTTGCCAACGACTGCCGCAGCGACATATTGTCCGCCCTGCGGATTAGAACGAGCAAAATCCAGCAGCGCATAAAGCACCTGCGCTTCTCGTAATTGTTGTTGCAGTTCAATTATTTGTGCCTGCAGACTGGTAACTTCCTGCTCCAATTGCTGGTTCCTCGCTCTCAGGCTGGCTACATCGCGGGGTATGGTAACAAATTCATAAACAGCCACATACCGCGTCGCCAGCCATTCCTGTACATTGACGAGCGGAGAAAGAATTGTCCCCAAGAGGGGGGTCATGTAGCCGCTCAAAGCAAACAAAACCAAGCCCACCCCCACCAGTATCAGTGTTGCGGTTTGCCAGAATCCTGAACTTGTTGTTTTCATGATTTACAAAAAAACTCTGGATAACACACCGCGTGTCTATCCAACTAGCGGCTGCCCGTTCGATCCAATCCTACCAGGAAATCGGAATACTTATCCAGATCCTCCAGAATCATACCCGCACCGCGGGCAACACAAGTCATGGGGTCCTCAGCCACCCAAACCCGCAAATGCAGCTCATCCGAAAGACGCTCCGCCAATCCGTGCAACTGGGCTCCGCCGCCAGCCAGACAAACACCCGTTTCAATTAAATCGGCTACAATTTCCGGCGGGGCTTCATCAATAGCATCCTTGATCGTATCCACAATCACCTGCACAGAACCGGAGATTGCCTCACGAATTTCAACGGATGAGATTTCCAGCGTCTCCGGTAAACCGCTGACCAGATTCCGGCCGCGTACGCTCATCGTCTTTTCTTCGGGTAAGGGGTATGCGGATCCAATTTGTATCTTGACCAGTTCTGCCATCCGTTCCCCAATGAACAGATTGTATTTATTCCGAATATACTGGATAATATCTTGATCCATCTCATCCCCGGCTACACGCAAGGATCGAGAGACCACAATACCGCCCATTGAAATAATCGCTACTTCGGTAGTTCCACCACCAATATCTACCACCATGCTGCCCTGCACTTCAGCAACGGGTAAACCAGCTCCAAGCGCTGCCGCACGCGGCTCTTCAATCAAATAAGTTTCTCTGGCACCTGCCGACATGGCGGCGTCATAAACGGCGCGTTTTTCCACTTCGGTAGCACCAGAAGGGATACCCACCACAACCCGCGGACGTGGCATCGGCACCACCGATTGCTGATGGGCTTTGCCGATGAAATAGCCCAACATCGCCTGAGTAATTTCAAATTCTGAGATCACCCCATCGCGTAAGGGCCGAACTGCCACCACATTGGCCGGTGTGCGGCCTACCATTTCTTTTGCCTGTAAACCAATAGCAAGCGGGCGTCGAGTTCGTTTCTCAATTGCCACCCACGAGGGTTCATTGATCACAATTCCTTTTCCTCGCACATTGACCAGCGTATTGGCAGTACCGAGGTCAATGCCGATATCCAGAGAAAACAATCCCATCAGCCAATTGAAAGGATTGAAAGCCAAATTATTCTCCTCAATCCGTAATGGATTTTGTCATTTCATGTTAAGTTCAATCAAAAATTATACCATAGAGCCCCTCATGGCGCTTGACATTCCCGCTTCAAGTGCATATAATCCCAATCACAACGCGGGTGTAGTTCAGCGGTAGAACGTTTGCTTCCCAAGCAAAATGTCGTGGGTTCGAGTCCCATCACCCGCTCAAAACCATCTATGGTTAATCTCCGGCTGGCAAGTTCCTTGCACCAGTCGGTTTGTTTTATTTTTCAATAACTTAACAATAATGCAAGGGATGATGAGCCAAACGCAAGAAAATACTATAATTTAACCGGGATTTTCCTGAATTATTCCCATCATTCGGTCGTTCCATTCCAAGGAGTGTTCATCATCATGAGTGCGGGAAAACGGATTCTTTATATCGAAGATAATTTTGACAATCGAATGCTGGTACGTCGCCTTTTGGAACACGAGGGATTTCTCGTCCTGGAAGCCGAAAACGCTCATCAGGCACTGGATTTACTAAAAAATCAAAAACCCGATTTGATCCTGATGGACATCAACATGCCTGAAATTGATGGATACACCCTCACCCGCCAGATCAAATCATCCCCCGAAACCAATCACATCCCCGTCATTGCCATTACTGCCAATGTCATGCGCGGCGATAAAGAACGCACCCTCAGTGCTGGTTGCGATGGATATATCGAAAAACCCATTGACATTGACTCATTCACAGACCAGGTCATTTATTACCTCAACGGCAACAAGGTTAAGCAATCATGAACACCTCCTTCGAACAAAATCAACAAAAAACAACCCCACTGGCAGGCACCACCGGCAGCCTGTTCAAAGATATTACCGTCCTGGTTGTGGAAGATAATGTTTCCAATTTTGTGTTGATTGCGCGAATGCTTGGCTTTTTGGGTATTCACTGCGAGTGGAAAACCTCCGGTTACGAAGTCGTTGAGTTTGCGGACACGCTCCCCCGCCTTGACCTGATTTTGATGGACATCCGTCTCCCTTATGAGGATGGATACTCTGCTTTTGCAAAAATCCGCCAATCCGAACGATTCAAAAACGTGCCGGTGGTTGCCGTCACTGCCGAAGCCAGTCTTGAACAAATGAACAAAGCCCGCAAAGCCGGCTTTGATGGTTTTCTGGGCAAACCGCTCGATCCCGATCGTTTCCCCGATCAAATTCAACGCATTCTTGCCGGCGAACCCGTTTGGGAAATGTCATAAAGGACGTTTTATGAATCCATCCCCCAATCCCCGCCATAAAACCTCACTCTCTTTTTCCAAACGCATCAGGCAAAAAATCTTATGGTTTTTACTTTTGCTGGTTGCACTGCCTTTGATTTTCTCGCTAATTTCCACCGTTCTTGCGAATTATCTGATTCAATTCAATACCACCGAGCCCCAGTCCCCCACCCAAATGCTTTCACATCCGGTTTTCTGGGCAGGGCTGGGGATAAGCCTGCTGATTGCCGGTGGTTTGATATGGCTTTTTATTCAGGTTTTTATCGTTCCAGTTGAGCAAATTTCCGCCCAAACCGAAAAATTGGCCAGTGGGGATTGGAGTCAAAAATTCTCCGTCCAGAGTCGGGATGAATTCGGCAGAATGGCATACGCCCTGAATATGCTTCGTAACGAATTGGGCCGTATGTACCAGAAAATTCAACGTCAGGCCATGACTCATGAAGCCGATGCCAATTTTGGATTGGTGGAATCCGGAATTGAAAGCGCAGGGGGGGAAGCAGAACAAGATCTCATCAACCGGGATTTTTCGTTTGAACCATTTGAATTCGACCGGCAGGAAGAAAATTTGCTTTACGCCGCCGCGCAAAAAATCAGCAGCGCGTCGGATGAAAACCAGATCAACCAGATTCTGGATGAAACCTTCCAGAAACTGGATTATATCAGCGCAATATTCGATATTCTTCCCGGCTCTCTTCGCTTGAATCAATTCATTGACCGGCAAAACCGCCTGGCTGAAAAATCCCTCAAAGGCACCTTAATTCAAATTCAAAATCCGGGGGCGATATTCCAGGATAAAGAAATCCTGCTCCTCAACCAGAAGGAAGACATCAACGAACTGAGCAGCCTGTTTGAAATTTTCGAACGCCGGAATTGCAATTCTCTGGCTATTCTTCCATTAAAAGTGAATCAGCAGGTCGTACAGATATTTGCTCTTGGCTCCCGCAAACCAACGCCTCTCTCAGGAATCAATTTACAGCCCTTTATTCATCTGACTCAAACAATCAGCACAAGTCTGGAAAAATTGGGGAATATCCGCAACCTGCACGGTCAATTATCGGCGTACGAAGCCCTGACCAGCATCAGCCGGGCAATCAGTAACGAATTCAGCCTGCAGCCGTTGTATAAACTACTCCATCAAAAAGTGGCTGAACAAATTGGAAAAGATTTATCGTTTTCCATCGCCATTTATGACTCCAAAAATCAGATCATTCAATTCCCTTATCATTATGAAGACGGGAAAATCATCTCGATTTCATCAATCCCCTTAGGGGAAGGTCTCACTTCCTACATTATCCAGAACCGAAAATCCCTTTTACTGCCCTTGAAATTCGAGCCAAAGGATCTGCCCGCCAGCTGGAATGCCTACAAGTATATGTATGCAGTTTCGGATGTCGAGCGGGATGCCATGCGTTTGGGAGCAAAAATAATCGGCAAACCCGCCAAATCATGGATGGGCGTTCCTCTTTTATTGGGTGGAGAAGTCATTGGCGCCATCATCGTTCAGGATACTCAGAACGAGGAACGGTTCACAGAAAAAGACCTCATATTACTGGAAACGCTCGCACCCCAGGTTGCCATTTCAATCCGGAATGCGCAACTGGTTGAAAGCATGACCTCCACACTGAAAGCCTATGATCAGGAACACACCCTGCTCAATGCTTTGCTTGAATATGTACCGGAAAAAATTTACTTCAAAGATCGGGCTGGGCGTTACTTAAGGGTATCTAATTCTTTCATCGCCAGCCGGGGATATGTTTCTGCCGGTGAAATCAACGGACACACCGATGAGGAATTATTACCGGGTGATGCGGGGAGAATCCGCCACCAGAAGGATATGCAGGTTATTTCTACCGGTATTCCTGTGGTAGGTGAGATGGTGGAATATCACGCTGAAAATGGCGAAACTTTATGGGAACTGATTTCGCGAGTACCACTGTTTTCGCAAGATGATCCTTCAAATCAAAATCCTTATGCTCTGCTGGTCATTTCGCAGGATATTACAGACTTAAAGAAAGCAGAAAAAATCAGCAGCCGGCAGGCTCAGCAATTACTCACTGCAGCCGAAATTGCTCGGGATGTTGCATCCTCTCTGCAGGCAGAAAAGGTGCTGGTCAATGCCACCAACCTCATCCGTGAACGATTTGGGTATTATCATGCGTCGGTATTCCTGATTGAGCCGACGGGAAAATACGCCGTGCTGCATGAAGCCTCCGGTGAAATTGGGCAAAAAATGAAGGCCGCCGGTCACCGGCTGGCCGTTGGCTCGCGCTCGTTAGTCGGGCAGGCCATTGCCAGAGCAGAAACAGTTGTATCCAACAACACCCGACAAAACCCCAACTACTATCCCAATCCCTTACTACCCGATACCCGTTCTGAACTGGTTGTTCCCCTGAAAACCGCCAATCGAGTCATTGGGGCTTTGGACGTGCAAAGTGACCGCACCGATGCTTTTCAATCGGAGGACATACAAACGCTGGAAATTCTGGCCGATCAGCTGGCAATGGCGCTGGAAAACGCCCATCTCTTTGCCCGTGTGCAGGATACTTTGGTCAAACACCGGTTGCTGCATCAAATGACCACCGCGGCTTCTACGAGCACCAATATCAGCGATGCGATTCAAAGAACTGTTTATAACATCCGCACCACACTGGGGGAAGAACGGGTTGCTTTTTACCTCGCCGATCAGGAAGGCAATCTCTTCCTCCACACGGCTGTCGGTTACGAAGGTCGAGAAATCAATCAAATTCCCATTCAAACTTCCAATCAAATTCCTGCTGTGGCAGCAAGGGAGCGGCGGGCTATCCGGATCAACCATATCCCCGCAGGCGAAGCATCTCCTGCTATCCATCCGGAAACACGCTCAGCACTGGCTGTACCGGTGGTATTCTCGGATGAATTGCTCGGCGTTCTGGCGCTGGAATCCGACCATCTCGAACGATTTGATGAAAATGACTCCGAAATTATGGGAGCGCTTGGTGATTCACTGGGAGCAATCCTCACCAATGCCCGCCTGGTAGATCAGATCCGTCAGCAGGCCGAACGCCAGCGAATGCTTTTTGAAATAACCAGTAAAATTCGCCGTTCGGTGGATATGGAAACCATTTTACGCACCTCGGTCAGTGAAATCAGCAAAGCAGTCGGTGCTCGTAAAGCGCATATACAAATCAACCCGCTGGCGACTCTGCAATCTTCTCAATCTTCCCCTGAAAAGGGAGGCACAATAATAAACCTCGACCACGATAATGGTCATCATCCGGAGGATAACGGCAAATGAACTTCATTCGGCAAATTAACCCAGCCTATACCCCTCCGCACGTTTCTCATCTGGGTGAACTAGCAACCTGGCGGGAGCGGATCCTTCAAACCACATTGCTCCTGTTGGCGCTGGCTGGTACTTTGATTTACTTTCTCGCCATCCAGCGGGCAATCCAGCTTCAGGACCGCAATTCCATTACTCTCTATACAATTGCTCTGGTAATTGCATTATCCCTGCCTTTTCTCCGACAACTCCATTTCAATTTACGCACCTCTATCATCCTGCTGGTTCTTTATGGATTAGCGGTTCAAAATCTGGTGGTTTACGGTGTAACCCGCAACGCCGTTGCTTATATGTTAGGCATCATCTTCATTGCCGGTTTGTTATGGGGAGTGCGTGCGGGGATTTTCGCCATCATTCTTACATTCTTAACAGTTGTAACCATGGGATGGGGAATGAATTATGGAGGAATGAATCCACCTTTACAACAAACGCTGCTCAACTCCATGAGCCTCGGTAACTGGGTTAATGTTGCCATTCATTTCAGTGTAGTTGGGGGTTTCATCCTCATTTCAATTTACACAATTCTCAACGGTTTGCAGGGTTCATTGCTCCAGCAGCGAACCCTGACCATGCAGTTGAATGCGGCCCGTTTGAATCTGGAAAAGAATGTTGAAGAAAGAACCCAAACGCTGCAGCGCCGCCTGAATCAAATCCGCACCGCAGCGGAAGTTGCCCGGGCAGTTAATACCATTCTCGATCCGGAAAAACTCTTGCAACAATGTGTTGATCTCATCCAAAAGGAATTCAACCTCTATTACGCAGGTATCTTTCTGATTGATGAACGGGGTGAATTTGCCGTCCTCAAGGCCGGTACCGGTGAGGCCGGGCGTCAAATGCTCGCCGCGGGCCATAAACTGGTAGTAGGGGGTAATTCAATGATTGGTTGGGCAACTGCGCGAAAAGAACCCCGTATCGCACTGGATACCGGTGTGGAAGCAGTGCGGTTCAATAATCCTTTCTTACCCCTCACCCGTTCCGAAATGGCTTTGCCCATTATTAATCGAGGGATATGTTTAGGCGCCCTGACGATTCAATCCACCGAGCCCGAAGCCTTCGATCAAGACGATATCCGTATTCTGATGGGTATCGCCGACTCCATTGCCATTGCGCTTGAAAATGCCCGCTTGTTTCAGGAAACCCAACAAAATCTGGAAGAAATCCGCGCTCTTAACCGTGCTTACCTGATGGAATCCTGGGAAGATGCTTTGACCTTTCTTGGAAAATTGGAATACAACTATCAAAACCCCTCTTCCTCCTCCGATTCTAAGCAATCCAATTTGATTCACATTCCTCTCACCCTGCGCGATCAAACCATCGGAACCCTGACCATGGATCTCGGCGATAAGAGTCTCACTCCCGAGGAAATGGAATTCATTGACGGAATCGTCACTCAAACTGCCATTGCGCTCGAGAATGCACGCCTCATTCAAGAAACCCAACGGCGCGCATTAGAAGAACAACGCCTGAGCGAGATGACCGCTCAATTTTCACGAGCCAATACCATTGACCAGATTCTCAAAATTGCCCTGCAAGAGATTGGCCATCTTCCCAATGTGGCTGAAGTAAGCGTGCAACTCATTCCGCCGCCAGAGCAGCAAATAGAGGAGGTGCAAGGATGAGTGATACCATTCCCACCCGGCCGTTATTCATATTTTCCTCCTCACCTCAGCGGTCACACGAAACTATCAACCTGAGCGGTGCGCTTCAATCTATCCTGAATCTCACCAGCATTCTCAGTTTGGTGACCTTTTTGGGGATAGCCTTCATCAACGCATTAAATCGTCAATTTCTTCTGCCCCTCGTACTCAGCCCGCTTTTGATTTGGATCCTCCTCACCACCTTCCGCCGGAGCCTTCCATACACGCTGAGGGTTGTTTCACTGGTGGTTTTTTATCTGATCTTCGGCAGCATTGCAATGGTTTTTTGGGGGCCTCATAGTGCCAGCCTGTTTTTCCTGCTTATCGCCGTTCAAAGTGCTTATGCTTTTTGGGGCGAAAAACCCGGCAGGTTCACATTTCTTTTCAGTCTTTTCCTCATCGTGATTGGTGGCTTTTTACGCTCATCGGGATTCTTACCTCAACTGCGCCTTCAGGTCGTTTCCACCAACCTTTCCGCCATCGCCATCAGCGGTCTGGTCTTTTTGTTTGCCAACTGGATGATTGCCATCATTATCGGTTATCTTTCTCGCTCCTTTTATAAAGCCGCATCCGCTGAAAAAGAACTCTCCCGCATTCTGGAAGAGGAAAGGAAAAATTTAGAAGCGCGCATCGAAGAACGAACTCGACTCCTCACCCGCCAAACCCGATTAATGGAAACCGCCGGCGAGATAGCACATCAAATTTCAATGGAAACCGACCAGAGCAACCTCTTCAGAACCACCATTCAGCTTATCCGCGACCGGCTGGGATATTATCATGCCGGTATTTTCTTGATGGATGAAGCCGATGAATATGCTGTGCTGGTTTCCGCTTTAGGTGAAGCAGGTGAGAAGATGCTTGCTCAGGGGCACCGCTTGAAAAAGGGCGAAGAAGGTATCGTAGGGAATGTAGTCGCTCGTGGCGAAGCACGCATTGCGCTGGATGTCGGTAAAGATGCCGTCCATTTCCGCAATCCGCTGCTCCCCTTCACCCGCTCTGAAATTGCACTGCCAATCAAAATAGGCGAACGCGTGCTTGGTGCGCTGGATATTCAATCCACCGAACCCGAAGCCTTCACTCAGGCGGATATCCAATCTTTTCAGATGATTGCCAATCAACTAGCCGTCGCGCTTGAACGCATTCGCCTGATCAACGAACTTCAACAAACCGTGGAAGATCTGGAAAGCGGTTACCGTTCAGAAGCCAGAAGAAGCTGGCGAAATTTCATTCGCAGTGCACGGCAAATTCGCGGTTTTCGCTACCAGCCGGGTCAAAAACGGATTGAACCGATTGTCACAACCACTACCCTTGATACACCGTCCTCTCCTCAAAGCATTCAGATTCCGCTTCACAGCCGGGGTGAAGCCATTGGCATGTTACAGGTTCAAATCAAGGGCGGTCAGCCAACACCTGAAATTCAACGCCTGATCCGCACAACCGCTGAACGATTGGGCTCTGCGCTGGAAACGGCGCGTCTGTTGGAAGAATTACAGCTTCGTGCTGAAAGAGAACACTTAATCGGTGATCTCTCAACGCAGGTTCGTTCAACAACCGATATTGAAAACATCTTGCGGATAACAGCCCAGCAGATCCGCCAGAAACTCGGCTTGCGCGAAGTGGTTATCCAAATTTTGCCGCCAGAAGAAGTGGATCACAAAGATTATCCAGTGGAGGTTGCATGAACATTGGTTATCAAAGCAATATCATGAGGTTAATCTCCCAGCAGGATGTCGAACCGACATACCGGCGCGATCGCTATGCGGCTGGCATTGCCCGAATTGCATCCATTTTCTTTGGCTTCATCACCCTGATTTTCCTAATCACCTCTTTTGAGCAACCCTACTGGCAAATTTTTATCCTGACTTTCGTAAATGCAGCCACTTTTCTGGTTGGGCTTTTTGCCGCAACTTTTCCCGAAAGAAATGTCGCAGAAAAACGGGCCTACCTGCTGTTTACCGCTATCTCAATTGTTGCCGTCGCCTTCAGCGCACTTGTCGTTAATATTGCGCTGCCTTTGTCCATCCTTGTATTTCTTGGTTTAACCCTCTTGGTTACTGGCGCACTGGAAGGTCAAAATCGAGATAGGGGCATCACTTTCGCATTCTTTTCAGCCCTTTTTGTGGTCATTGCTGGCAACTTTCTGCCCGTTTCTCAAGTCAGTCTGCCCCAAATCGAATTGTATTTACCGGTAATTCTGGGCGTTCTTTTGATGGTGTACATCATTTTGTTGATGCTGGAAGTTCTTTCTGCCACCTTGCGTATCAAACTGCTGACCATTTCTCTGGCTATTGCCATTGTGCCGCTGCTGGTAATTTCCATCATCAATTCACGATTCTTTCAAGATGCCCTGCGCAATCAAACCAATCAGGTGCTTTTACTGGCTGCTCAACAAACCGCTTCCAAAGTGGATGCCTTCTTTGAAACCAATCAACAATCCATCGCCAGTGAGGCTTCGCTGAGTGTTTTTTCCCAATATCTTTCCTTATCACCAGTTTATCGGGCAGATAGTTCACAAGAAATCGCTGCCAGCCTTGCTTTGCGGTCATTATCCTCACGCCAACAGCGCTACCTTCGCTCGTATGGTCTTATAGATATTGACGGTAAATCAGTTTTGGATATCAATCCTCTCCAGATTGGAAAAGACGAATCGCAATTTGATTACTTCACTTTGCCTGTCAATACCGGTCAGATATACGCCTCACCGGTTATTTTTGACCCCCGGTACCCGAACGGTTACATTTATTTTTCCAGCCCAATCCGCAACCAGCGCCAGCAGGTAATCGGCGTTTTACGTGCTCAATTCGATGCGCTGGTGCTGCAGGAATTACTAGAAGAAGAAGTAAATCTTGTGGGTACTCGTTCTTATCCTATTCTACTGGATGAGAATTATTTACGCATTGGTGATACGCTAACCCCCAATAATCTTTACAAACTGGTCATGCCGCTACCTTCGGATTTGATGGGGCGCTTGATTCAATCCAATCGTGTCCCCAACCTTCCCCTCTACGCGATGAGCACCAATGACGTTGGATTATCTGCCGGTTTGGAAAATTACCTCAATTCTCCATTTTTCACGACAGAATTTCATCCTGATGACCCCACTCACCCTGAAATTGGCGCCATCACCCGCCTGAGTTCCAAGCCATGGTATCTCGTTTTTGTACGCGAACAAACCACCTTTGCCGGCCTCGTCCAACGGCAGGGGAGATTATCCATCCTCATTTCAACCTTGATCGCCGGATTGGTTGGTCTGATTGCCAGTGCAGTTTCCGGCTCATTCAGCCGCCCCATCATTCGTTTGCAGCAAACGGCGGACTTGATTTCTTCTGGCGATCTGGAAGCGCAGGCAGAAGTAGAAACCAGCGATGAAATCGGCAAACTGGCTCAAGCCTTCAACTACATGACCAACCAGCTGAAAAATCTCATCAACACCCTTGAAGACCGCGTCCGCGAACGAACTCAGGAACTGGCTCAGCAAAACGAAGCCCTGTTATACCGAACCCGCCAGTTACAGACTGTTTCGGATGTAGCGCGAGGAATTGTTTCCACCCAAAAACTGGAAAATTTACTCAACCAGTTAACCGTGCTGATCAGTGAACGTTTTGGGTTCTATCATGTAGGGGTATTCCTGCTGGATGAACAAAAAGAATATGCTGTTTTGCGCGCTGCCAATTCCGAGGGTGGTAAAAGAATGCTCGCCCGCCAGCACCGATTGAAAGTGGGACAGGTTGGTATTGTGGGTTATGTAACCGGCACGGGCGAGCCCCGCATTGCCACCGATGTGGGGCAAGACGCAGTTTTCTTCAATAATCCCGATTTACCACACACTCGCTCCGAAATGGCTTTACCGCTAAAAGCCAATAACGAAATCATCGGTGCACTGGATGTGCAAAGTACCGTTTCCAACGCATTTACTCAAGAAGATATTGAATTGTTCAGCATTCTGGCCGATCAGATCGCCATTGCCATTCTGAACAACCGGCTTTACACCGAAACTCTACAGGCATTGGAAGAATCTCAAAGGGTTCACCGCCTTTACCTCCAGCAGGAATGGAGCAAAGAAGCCAGACAGAGAACCGTATTGGGTTACCGCGCCACGCCCCACGGCTTGATTGCCCTTGAAGAAATTCGCGAACAAGAGGTTGCTACTGCCCTTAAATCAGGGGAACCGCAGGTACGTCCTGCCAGAGAAAACCAGCCTGCCGCCCTTTCCGTGCCGGTGAGGTTGCGCGGTGAAATCATTGGTGTAATCCATATCGAGGATGATCAAATCACCGACCGGGTTTGGAACGATGAGGAAATTCGTTCCATCCAGGCAGTGGCCGATCAGGTCGGACTGGCGCTGGAAAACGCCCGCCTGCTGGAAAAAACTATCCAGCGCGCCGAACGCGAGCGCCGTGTGCTGGAAATTACCAGTAAAATCCGATCCACAAACGATCCCAACGCAATGATCGAAATTGCCGTTCAGGAACTGAAACGCGCCTTGAACGCCAGCCATGCTCAGGTAATTTGGAAAGAAGACAAAGAAACCCATCCCAAGGTCGAAACCAATGTAGATTCGACTGTTAACCAGAAGAGAAAAAACGGCTCAAACGGATCTAGTAAGAGAGGGCAGGCATGACATACTTTATCTCCATCACCAATGAAAAAGGCGGAGTTGCCAAAACCACAACGGCTCTTTCGCTGGGAGCGGCTCTCGTTGAAGCCGGTAAACAGGTTTTGCTGGTGGATTTGGATTCGCAGGCCAATCTCACCCTTGCGTTAGGTTCTGACCCTTTGAACGGTCATGCTACCATCCTGAACCTTGTTTCTGAAAGATCGCCCCTCAATCTTCTGTGGAAAGAGACCGGTATTCCGGGTTTGTATCTGATTCCTTCCAATCACAACCTCGGTTATTTTGAACGGTTTGCACCTGCTCAACCGGATTATGAATTTATTTTGAAAAAAGCATTTTCCGAAACCTCACTGCCTTTCGATTATGTTCTTTTTGACTGCCCACCTTTTTTGGGTTCAATGGTAGTCAACGCCCTGACTGCTTCTCAATTGTTGATTATTCCAACGCAGGCGGAATATTTCTCCATTTACGCGCTGAAAAACATGATGAACCTGATTCGCCGCGTCCGTTCCACCAACAACCCAACGCTCACCTATCGCCTTCTTTTGACCATGTTTGATCGCCGCAACCGCATTCATCGCACCATGAGTGAACAATTGCGTTCCAGTTTTGGAAATGGTGTTTTGGAAACAGTAATTATGATTGATACCCGCCTGCGGGAAAGTTCAATTGCTGGTCTGCCAATAATCTACCACGCCCCTAAAAGCCGTTCTGCACTGCAATACCGCGAATTAGCTCAGGAGATTTTGCAATATGTCGAAAAAACGATTGCTCAACCGGCTTGAAAACCTGTTTGCAGATATTATCGAAACAGCGGCTGAGCAGGTTACAGATTCATCTCCCCTGCCCTTGCCACCGTCCGCATGGAATTGGGAAACCGACGAACAGGGCCTTTATATAACCTGCGACAGTACGATGACGGCTTGTCTCGGGTACAATCCGGCCGAATTGATCGGTCAACCCTTGCATACTTTTGCGCTGGATGAAAAATCTGCTTCCACACTCAAAAACGCACTCCAACAAAACAATTTTCCGGTTGAGTTAAGTCTGGTATTTCAATCGAAAGACGGCGGAAGTGTCCCCGTTCGACTGACGATTTTCAAATCAGTCAGTGATAATGGCGCAACCAATGGCTTTCGCGGTTTTGCCCAACCCCTTTCCGAAAATAAAACGCTCATTGACCTTCCCCCTCAGACACCTCCCCCCTCCTTCCCGGAAAACATCGTTAAACAAACCAAGGAAAGCCGGCATAAATCTGGCAAAAGCCATCAAAAAACCGCTCTGGATAACCCCGCTGTGATTACAGTGCCGCTGCATAAACGCCAGAAAGAAATTGGCATTCTTGAAATAATGGCAGCGGATCAACGCCGTTGGAGTGAAGAGGAACGTTTACTGGTGCGGGAAGTGGCAAACCAGCTCGGGTTAGCACTGGAAAACGCAGAATTATATGCCGCCGTTCAACAGGAACTGAACGAAAGAGTCCGCGCCGAGCAGGAAATTCTGCGCCGCAACAAAGACCTGGCAGCCCTCAATGAAATTGGACAGCAAATCTCCCGCCTTACCGATAAAGAACAAATCATCCAAACTTTACGGCAAGCCCTTGAGCAGCTGCTCAATTGCTCCAACCTGACTATCGCCATGCTCGATGCAAGTCAGCAGATGATTACATTTCCCGTGAATACAATTGCCTCTCAGGCGCAGCCCCTCTCTCCCCGACAACCAGGAAACGACCTCATCAGTTACGTATTCCGGGAACGAAAAGTAGTCCGCATTAACCAAAATGTTGCAGAGCAATTAACTGCCCTCGGGATCACGCCGGATAAACCAACAGCCACCGCCTTGCTTGCCGTCCCAATGGTGACAGCGGAGCGGGTTTTGGGGGTCATTCTTCTGCAAGCCTTCGAACCTGAGGCCGTATTTACGGAAATTCAGGCTGACCTGCTCTCCACGGTGGCCTCTCAGGTAGCAATCGCACTGGAAAACGCCAGCCTGTTCCAGGAAGTGACTACCGCACTACAAGCGATTGAAAAACGCGAGCGCTATCAGGCTAATGTCGCACAAGCCGTCGCCACGCTGACAGAAAGCGGTGTTCGAGGTATTCCGGTCGTTTTGGGCTATTTGGGAGAAGCCACACGTTGCGACTACATTTATTTCGCCAGCGCCCGCGAAGATGAACAGGGGCTGCACTGGATCGTCACCGACCACTGGATCGCGCCTGAAATTCGTCCGGGATCAGATCTGGTCGTCCGGCAGCCGCTCTCTGCCGCTCTTTTCCCTAACTGGGCAGCGGCATTGAAAGAAAAAGGCTGGCTCACTGCCAAAGCCGATGACTTTGAAGGCCGGGAGCGAGAATTTCTCCGTCAGCGCGGTATACACTCCATTTTACTGCTGGGCGTGCCGGGCAATCGCGATATCCCCAGTTTCATCGCTCTGGAACAAAGAAGCGAGCGGCAGTGGAAAAATGATGAAATCGGTGTGCTGCAGGTGGCTGCCGATGCGCTGGCAAACACGTTCGTCCGGCAGGACCTGCTGGAGCAGTTGCGCTCCTCACTGGATGAAACCGAAACGCTGTATAAGATCAGCCATAACCTTGCGCTGGCCGGTGATTATCACGAAATGGTGCGGGCAATTGCCGGCGGCATCACCGATGAAAAAATTAATCGCATCCTTCTGGTTCTCTTCGAACAAGAAGACCAACTTTCATCTCCCCGCTTCAAGATCGCGGCAAACTGGCATTCAGGGAGGGGTACCGCTCCTCTGGATATCGGCGTTGAATTAGAGTACGATGTCTTCAACCCGCTGCTTTCTGTTGAAACCCCTGCTTTTTATAACGATATTTACGATCTGAGCATTTTACCCGCCACCCGTTCGGCGTTGGAATCGCTCTCTGTTCGTTCCATTGCGGTTTTGCCCTTATGGGCTGCCCGCAAACAACTGGGCGCGTTACTCTTCCTCTCCGAAGGACTCCACTTCTTTACCATTCGAGAAATGCGCACTTTTCCGCCGCTGGTTGACCAGATGGCAACGGCTATTGAAAACATGCGCCTGTTCGAACAGACCCAAACAGCGCTGGCCGAAACGGAACTTTATTACAGAATCAGCAGCGGCATCGCCCAGGCAAGTGATGCAAACGATTTAATTGATCTGGTATTAACTGAAATTCTTCCCGCACATGCCGATAGAGTAGCCATTCTTCAAATTTACTCCGACCAAAGCGGTCTGCCACTGGAATATGAAATTATTGCCAATGCCACCGTTTCCGGTTCAAATCTCTGGCAGCAACACCGGCAATCCATCGAGCATTTGCCCGTTCTCAAAGACCTGAGGGAAGAACCAATCGTTGTGAATAATCTCGCCGAATCGAGGATTGATCCGGTCTCCAAACAAACCATGCAGCAGTTGGGGATCGCTTCAGGAATTTTTGTTCCTCTATTCAGTGCCGGAAAAATCGTTGGCTTACTGGCAACTACTTCCGGTCAGCCTGCGGTCTATGATGCGGAAGAAGTGCGTGTGCTGAATGTTGTCAGCGGTGGTATTGCCGTGGCAATGGAAAGACAACGGCTGTTGAAAGAAGCCCAACGCCGGGCACTTGAACTGCAGGCTACCGCAGAAATTGCACGCGATACGACCAGTGTTCTGGCGCAGGATGAATTACTCCGCCGTATCGTGAACTTGTTGAGGGAACGCTTTGGTTTTTATCACACCGCCATCTTCCTCGTCAACGAGGAGGGCACTCACGCGGTTATTCAACAGGCAAGCGGCCCTGCAGCCGATCTGGTGCTCAATGAACGGCCTAAGATTGCGGTGGGGTCGCGCTCCATTATCGGGCGTGTTACCGACACAGGCAGTCCCATTCTCGTTAATAATGTTGCAGAAAGTCCCATTTATTTGCCCAACCCCCATTTGCCGGATACCCGTTCCGAATTGGGCATCCCTCTGCGCATTGCCGAGCGCATCATCGGTGCGCTGGATATTCAATCCGATAGACCCAACGCCTTTCAACCGGATGACCTCAGCGTATTCCAGATTCTGGCAGATCAGATTGCCGTAGCGATTGAAAATGCCCGCGCTTATGAACTGGCCCAAAAAGCCTACCAGGAAATGCGCGAAGTGGACCGTCTCAAATCTCAATTCCTCGCCAATATGAGTCACGAATTGCGCACGCCGTTGAATTCCATCATCGGCTTTTCGCGCGTGATTCTCAAAGGCATTGATGGCCCGATCAACGACCTGCAACGGCAGGACTTGACCTCTATTTACAATTCCGGTCAGCACCTGCTGGGTCTCATCAACGATGTGCTCGACTTGTCCAAGATCGAAGCGGGCAAGATGGAATTGCAATTCGAAGAAGTCAACATTGCCGATCTGGTCAATTCCGTCATGTCCACTGCCGTTGGGCTGGTCAAGGACAAACCTATTCAGCTCAAGCACACCGTCGAGCCCGACCTGCCTGTGGTCATTGCCGACAACACCCGCATCCGGCAGGTACTGCTCAACTTTATTTCCAACGCGGCAAAATTCACCGATGCCGGTTCAATTACGGTGGAAGCCAAAAAATCCATCAGTCCGGATAATAAACCCGAGGTGATGGTCATTGTGACCGACACCGGTCAGGGCATTGACGAAAAAGGACGTGAAAAACTGTTCCTGCCCTTCTCTCAGGTGGATGACTCTCCAACCCGCAAAACCGGCGGTACGGGTTTGGGACTTTCCATTTCCCGTTCTTTCATCGAATTGCACGGCGGCCGGATTGGATTGCTTTGGAGCGAAGTGGGCAAAGGTAGTGCATTTTTCTTCACCCTTCCCGTTCAACAACCCAAAAAACAAACCAGCGAGTTAAAGTCGGAAGAGGTACTCTCGAAAACCGAAAAATTGATTCTGGCAATTGATGATGATCTGCAAGTAATAAAACTATACGAAAGATTCCTCCAAACCAGCGGTTACAAAGTTATACCTCTTACTCAGCCCAGACTCGCCGTCGAAAGAGCCAAAGCCATCAAACCCTTTGCCATCACCCTTGATGTGATGATGCCCGAAGTAGATGGCTGGCAAGTCATCCATGCCCTGAAAAATGATCCTCAAACCCGCGATATCCCCGTCATTATTTGCAGCATTCTGGAAGAAGAGGAAAAAGGATTCAGCCTTGGGGCTGCCGACTATCTGGTTAAACCCTTCCTTCAGGAAGACCTTGTCAACGCTGTTTACCGTTTAAACCGCCAAAATCGCATTCATCGCATTCTGGTAGTGGATGATTCCATTGAGGATCAACGTTTGATTCAGAAGACGCTCAGTGAACAGAAAAATTTTGAAATATTTGCCGCCTTTGATGGCGAAAAAGCCCTCGATATGATTCGATCCATAAAACCGGATGCAATCATTCTGGATCTGTTCATGCCCGGTTTGGATGGCTTTCAACTCCTTGAAAAAATCCGCACCGATACCGAATGGCGCAACATACCCGTCATCATACTCACCGGTGCAGATTTAACCCCCGAACAGCATCACCAGCTGGCCAGTTTCAGCCAGAATATGCTCAACAAGAGCTACCTGAGAGAAAAGGACCTTCTCACTCACATCGAGCAAGCCTTACATCACATCCAATTCTAATTCAATTATGAGGTTACCCAATTAATGGCTTTATCGTTTACTATCGAATGTCTGGATTGTGGTCATCAAGCCGCTTTTTCCCCTCAAGAAACCACCTGCCCTCGCTGCGGGAGTGTTTGGCGCAAAGCAGTTTATGACTATGACAACATCGGAGAAAAACTACCGCAATTAATTGCACGGAGGCCATTCAACATCTGGCGATACAGAGAATTATTACCAGTGCGGAACCCTAACCCGGATTTATGTTTGAATGAAGGGGGCACACCACTGGTGCGAGCCTTGAACCTGGGGATGATTCTGAGCCACCCCAATCTCTACCTCAAAGATGAACGGCAGGGACCGACCGCCTCATTCAAAGACAGACAGGCAGCCGTAACCATCTCTGCTTTGAAAGAAGCCGGCATTACCGAAGCAGTCATTGCCTCAACCGGTAATGTGGCAATCGCCTATTCTGCGTATGCCGCGCGAGCGGGCATTAAATTGTGGGCCTTCCTCACCAGTCTTGTGCCGGCAGCAAAAATGCGCGAAGTTGCGCTTTATGGGACTCAGGTGATCAAAGTTACCGGTTCTTATGATCAGGCGAAACAAGTAGCCGCCGAATTTGCCCGCCAACGCGGCCTTTATCTCGACGCCGGTGCAAAAAGCATCACCAGCGTTGAATCGATGAAAACCATTGCCTACGAAATCGTTGAACAATTCACCGCTCAAAAAGGAAATTCATTGAATCCTTTGGACGATTTGAGTCATCTCCCATGGCAGACACCCGACTGGTACATTCAATCGGTGAGCGGTGGAATGGGGCCGCTGGGGGTTTATAAAGGCTTTGAAGAACTGTATCGCATGGGAATCATCGAGCGAATTCCAAAGATTGCGGTCATTCAGGTGGAAGGATGCGCCCCCATGGTTCATGCCTGGCACCAAGGTTTGGAAACCGCCACACCAGTTCGCTCACCACATACCCTCATTGCCACACTGGCAACCGGTGATCCCGGCCGCACCTATACCCTGCTTCGCCAGTCCATTTTGCAAACCGGCGGAACATTTGAAATGGTCAGCGATCAAGAGGCTTTCCGGGCCATGCACTTTTTAGCAAAAATGGAGGGCCTTTCCATCGAACCCGCAGCCGGGGTGGCAGTAGCCGGTTTGATAAAATTGGTGCGCGCCGGGCAAATTGCCCCTCATGAAAGTGTGGTAATCAATGTCAGTGGTCACACCATGCCAATCGAGCGAAACATCCTTGGTGAAGGCTGGTCTAAGGATGTGGTTTTACCCTCTGACCAGATGGAAGAAAGCCCTGAAGAAGGCCTGCTGGCCGCCCTCAGCAAGGTGGCCATTGACCGCTTCCCGCGCATCGCCATTGTGGATGACAATCCGGATGTGCGGCGTCTCATTCGCAGAATCTTACAATCGCAAGGTGAATACGAACTATTCGAAGCCACCAATGGTGTGGAAGCAGTAGAACTCATCCGCAGGCATTTGCCAAACCTGGTCATCCTTGATTTGATGATGCCAGAAATGGATGGGTTCGCCGTGATGGAAGCCTTAAAAGCCAACCCCACCACCGCTGAAATTCCGATTATTGTCATCACCGCCAAAGAATTAAGCGCCGGTGAAAAAGAACGTTTACGCGGTCACATTCAAACCTTAATGCAGAAAGGGGACTTTATGAGCGATGACTTGCTGGACGAGGTACGGGCTTTCTTGAAGTAAATACAAATCCGCCATCACCCTGTTTTTTTTTACGATGGAACGCAACACTCGCAGTCAGGGGATTAATGCCGCATTAACCTCGGCCATTCTGCTGGGGTTATTGCCCATTTTCGGCAAACAGGCTTTGCTCGCCGGTTTTTCACCCCTTGCTGTGGTGGCAGTGCGGACGACACTCGCCGTCACCCTGCTGGCGGTTTTTATGCTGTTTCAACGCCCGTATTTTTACATTTACCCTGTCGGTCTGATCGGTTGTTTTCTGGCAGGTTTTATCAATGGTATTGGTTCGATTTTTTACTACATCGCCCTTTCTCGTCTGGATGCAAGCATCGGACATTTACTGTATTCTTTCTACCCCCTCTTTGTGGCCTTCTGGCTGCTGCTCGACCGCCAGACAATTTCCCGGCTGACAATTTTTCGTTTATCCCTTGCACTTCCCGGCGCTTATTTACTATTGAACACATCAACCGGCCATGTGGATTGGATGGGTTCACTTTTCATGATCATTTCCGCTGCTTTCTATGGGCTCCATCTGATCATCAATCAAAGAATTTTATACGAAGCGCCTCCTCCAACCGTCACCTTTTATACCCTGCTTGGCATGGGAATCACCGTATTATCTGGTTACCTGCTTTTTGACCGTCAACTTCCGGCTGACAACCCCTCGTGGTTACCGTTGATCGGTATGGGTGTGATTACTTTTCTGGCTCGCCTGACATTATTCATGGGGGTCAAAAAATTAGGCGGCCTGCAAACCGCCTTGTTAGGTCTGGGAGAATTAATCGTTACGGTTGCGCTGGCACGGCTCTGGTTGGGAGAAACATTGAGTATCACTCAATGGATTGGGGCATTTTTCGTCGCTGCCAGTCTTTTCATGATCGGCTTTGAAAAACAAACCACGGAAAAAAGGCATCAGAGCGGCTGGCTGGCGTGGTTGAATCCCCCGCGGATTTCAACCACCAATTTTCCATGGCAAAAATAAATTCAGCCAATCACACTGCTTTCCCGATCTTCAATTTCCAATACATAACCGGCGCCGCGCACATTCCGAATCCACCGTTCACCGCCCGGCACGGCTGCAAGTTTGCGGTTGAGGCGGGAAAAAACCGGCCGTAGTATTTTCGCCGATTCCTCAGCCCCCAGACGGTAACCGTATACCTGTCGAACCAAATCCTGATGCCGTATCACCAGGGCATGGTTTGCCAGCAAAACCCCCATGATCTTACCCTCATTCGGAGTAAGGTTGAGAATCTTATCCTCCCAGGAAATTGTTCGGCGCATTAAATCTATTTGAATACCATTGGAGAGACGCAAAAGCGTGTTTTCTCCCTTCGAAGATTCACTGACCGTCATGTATTCCATCCGTTGTTCCAGCACAAGTCGTCCCCTGCGATTTGCTTCATCCTCCTGAAGCGCTTGCCGTATACTACCGATAATGACTTCCGGTGAAACCGGTTTGAGCAGGTAATCGGCAACTTTTAAACGCAAGGCCTGCACCGCAGTTTCAAAACTCCCATGAGCAGTTAGAATAATCACTTTCAGGCCGGGATATTTCGCTGCCACCTCTTCCAGCACTTGAATGCCCGAAATATCCGGCATGCGTAAATCCAATAGGATTAAGTCGTAATTCAAACGCGTCAATGCCTGCAATGCCGCCGTGCCATTTTCCACGCCATCTGCGTCAAAACCTTCCAATTGCAAAATTCTCAGCAATGTGATGCGCGCAGCATCTTCGTCATCTACAATCAAAATCCTTGCCATGCTCGCTATCCCTGCGTGGGCAGTGTGATTTGCAAACGGGCACCGTTCCCGTGTAACGGCGGCACAAAGCGAATATCACCTTTATGCACATCCACCACCAGCTCATAACAAACCGAAAGCCCCAAACCGGTTCCCCCTTGCCGGGTGGAGAAAAATGGCTCAAAAACTTTCTCTTCCAATTCGGGTGGAATACCACGGCCATTATCTTCTATAGACAATATAACTTTCCGTGGATTTTGATAGTCAATTTCAAGCCAGATCTTCCGCGGTGAAGGCTGGTCTTTCAATGCTTCCATTGAGTTGAGCAATCCGTTTAAGATTATCTGCTGGATCTGGCTTTGTACCATTTCAATTTGGATAGACTGGGCCGGAAAATCACAAATCAACTCAATACCTTGTTCTTGTAATTGGGGTTTCACCAGTTCTATTACCAGTTCTATCACAGGGATTAATTCCGAACGCTTTCGCTCAAAATCGTTACCACGGTAGAAGGTCAGCGTATTTTGCGCCAGCGAAGAAAGGCGTTCTATCTCCATGGCAGCCAGATTCAGATATTCCCGCTGTTGTTCGCGGGTAATATCCTCCCGTAAGGATAAATGCAAACAATTCCGCACCGCCTGAAGTGGGTTATTCATCTCATGGGCGAGGCTTCCCATCAATCTTCCCAAGGCTCCCATTTTCTCAGCCATCAGCATCGCTTTATGAGTTTCCTCGGATTGGATAATCATTTTTTCAAGGTTCTGATAGAGGACAGCATTTTCCATTGCAATTACAGCCTGACGGGAGAAGATGGCCATCATTTCCAGATCGGCTTCCGAGAATTTACCAAACTGATGTGGACATAAAAAATACAAAAGATATTTCGATTTATTCCGAAATACCGGGATGATGAAAATTTCTAATTTTTTCTGGTTCAGAAAATTCCTCAAAACATAATCTTTTAACTGAAAGGTTTGGATAATTCGATTGGAATCATTGCCTAAATCATTAACAATCTGGTCAAAATCGAGTTGCTGAGGTTGGATAAAGGAGTTCAAATCAATTCCGAAAACCAGTCTCCACCTTTGATCATCTTCCTCGAAGCGATATACGCCGGATTCGGTAACATTGAACATATTTTTAGTCAGGTTTCTGAGGTAAGCGGTCAGCGCTTCATAATCCGTCAGACTGTATATCTGTTCAATTATCTCGAACAAAGGACGGAGAACCTTCAAACGAGCAGCATCTTGCTGAATCCGACGGTTTTCCAAAACGTGCGTAACCGTTTCGATTAATTCTTTGGAAGATTCGAACGGTTTGACCAGTAAGCCATCCACCCCTTTTCGCAATGCTTGAATGGAAGTTTCAACACTGCCGAAACCGGTTATTAGAATAATGGCTGAATCCGAATGAATGTGGCGAAAACGGCTTGCCAACTCAAAACCATCCATCAATGGCATTCGAATATCTGTAATCAACAGATCGTATCTGGACTTTTCGGCTTCAAGAAGAGCTTCTTTTGCACTGGCAGCCGTTTGCACCATAAAGCCGTGCCGCTCTAATATGCGCTGGCAAAGCCTTAAAATTGCCGGATCGTCATCCACAACAAGAATTCTGGTCTCATTCATCAAAGTTCCGCCCTCAATCATTCTAAGGTCATAATTATTATACCGTTTTCTTCATCCCGGAAAAAACAATTCATTTCCCCCGTTCATTTATTCACAAAAATAAAATTCGCCGTTTTTACCACAGATAGTGTTATTACAATTCAATCGGCAGGAGGAGTTCAAATCATCAGGCAGATTTCTCATGATACTTATTTTGTATGAATTCATCAGGTAAGATTCACAGATTTAATAAGGCATAAAAGAATTTCCATAGAAAATCGCTTAAAAGGTTGCATTTTTATCTAACATAAAGCATAATAATCCATTAAGTTCCCCTTTCCTATCCAAAGTAATCAAAGGAGGTGGTTACCGCACCAAACATAAAAAATCTGTACCGTCATAGCTGTTTCTTTTTTTCAAACAATCCAAGGAGGAGTAGTGATGAAAGCCAAAAAATTCTTTTGGGTATTGGCGATATTGGTAATCGCCAGTCTGGTAATGGCAGCCTGTCAGCCGACCGCCACGCCGACCAGCCAGCCCCCCGAACAACAACCGACCACGCCGCCGGAAGAACCTACCGAACAACCGACCACGCCGCCGGAAGAACCTACCGCACCACCTCAGACCGAATTTGAGCCCATGGTGTATGGTCTGGAAACCTGCGAGAACTACAACGGCATCATCAAAGAGATCGCAGCAGTGGATGAATTGACCGTACGCTTCACCCTCTGTGTTCCCGATCCGGCTTTCGAATCCAAGGCCGCCTTTACCGCTTTTGCAATCCAGCCAAAAGAATGGATTGAAGCCGCCATGGAAAATCGCCAGATTCTGGAAAAGCCCATCGGAACTGGCCCCTATGTACTGGAAAGCTGGAACCGCGGCGACAGCATTATTTTCAAACGCTTCGAGGACTACTGGGGTGAAAAAGCCAAAACCGAAACACTGGTGTTCCGCTGGGCTGCGGAAGGTGCCGCCCGTCTGCTTGAACTGCAGTCCGGAACGGTTGACGGTATTGACAACCCCAGCCCCGATGATTTTGAGGTCATTCGCAATGATCCCAATCTTCAACTCATCGAACGTGAAGCGCTCAATACCTTTTACCTCGGCATGACCAATACCTTCGAACCTTTCGATAAACTGGAAGTTCGCAAAGCGATTGCCATGGGTATTGACCGCCAGCGCATTGTGGATAACTTCTACCCCGCCGGTTCATCGGTCGCTTCCCATTTCACTCCTTGCTCCATCCCGAACGGCTGCGTGGGTGAAGAATGGTATGAATTCGACCCCGAACAAGCTCGTGAGCTTCTCGCTCAAGCCGGTTACCCGAATGGATTCCAGACTAAAATCTACTACCGTGATGTGTTCCGCGGTTATCTCCCCGAACCCGGTCTGGTAGCAACCGACATTCAGGCTCAACTGAAAGAAAACCTCAACATTGATGCCGAAATTGTAGTGATGGAAAGTGGAGCCTTCATTGATGAATCCACCAGCGGCCGTCTCGATGGCCTTTACCTGCTGGGGTGGGGCGCAGACTACCCCCACATTACAAACTTCCTCGATTTCCACTTCGGTCGTGCCAACCCGCAATTTGGTAATCCGTTCCCGGAAATCTATGAATTGCTCGAACAGGGTGCCCGCATCGCCGATCCTGAGGAAGCAACTCCCATCTATGAACAGGCCAATAATAAGATCAAAGAACTGGTACCGATGGTGCCGATTGCTCACGGCGGTTCCGGTGTGGCTTACCGCGCCGATGTTGTGGGTGGACATGCCAGCCCGCTGGGCAATGAGTACTTTGCAGTGATGGATCCCGGCGGCCGCTCAACCTTCGTCTGGATGCAAAACGCCGAACCCATCTCGCTCTACTGTGGCGATGAAACCGATGGTGAAAGCCTGCGCGCCTGCGAACAGGTACTGGAATCTCTGCTGGCCTACGAAGTCGGCGGCACGGAAGTCAAACCCGCTCTGGCAACCGATTGTACCCCCAACGAAGACCTCACCGAGTGGACCTGCAACCTGCGGCCCAATGTCAAATTCCATGACGGCTCGGCCTTCGATGCCAATGATGTGGTCATGTCCTGGGTGGTCGCCTGGGATGCTGCGCATCCGCTGCACATCGGCAACACCGGGGCCTTCGAGTACTTCAGTTACCTGTGGGGTCTGATGAATGCCCCCGCGGCTGAAGAGTAACTTCTCAGGCCACTTCAAGTAAGATGAAATGACAAACGCGCGGGAAAGACGGTTCTCGAAATGGAGCATCGCCTTTCCCGCGCACCCTATAATTTTTCATAAAAAAGTTGCCCATTTAGTTGCAAATCAACGGTAAGGGAAATCAATGATTGCTTATACAATTCGCCGCTTGTTACTGGCAATCCCGGTCATGGTTGGGATTTTAATCGTGACATTTACCCTATCACGCATGATTCCGGGCGATCCGTGCAAAGCCATGCTGGGTGAAAAAGCAACGGCTGAGGTGTGTGACCGGTTTCGCGCCCAGTATGGTCTGGATAAGCCCATCCCCGTTCAATTGGGAATTTACATGGGCAATGTGCTCAAAGGCGATTTCGGTATGTCCATCCGCTTCAGCCGCCCTGTGACCATTATTCTGATTGAGCGTCTGCCTACAACCATTGAACTGGGATTTAGCGCATTGATGATTGCCATTCTGGTAGGTATTCCTGCCGGCATCCTCTCTGCTATTAAGCGCAACTCGATTATTGATGTGATTACAATGATAGGGGCAAACATTGGTGTTTCTATGCCGGTTTACTGGCTGGGTTTGATTCTGGCTTACGTTTTTGCCTTGCTGCTCAAAGATACTCCCTTCTGGCTACCCCCTACCGGCAGATTATCGGCAGGAATTGTCAGTGTCCCATTTTATGAAGTATGGGGATGGGAATTCCCCAAAGAATCGTTCCGTTATCATTTGGTTGAATTCATCGGCAATCTCTATATTTTCAATTCCATCATTACCAGAGATTGGGCGGTACTGAAAGATGCAATCCAGCATCTCATTTTGCCATCACTCGCCCTCAGTACAATTCCGCTGGCCATCATCGCCCGCATGACACGTTCTGCCATGCTCGAGGTATTAAAGCAGGACTACATCCGTGCAGCGCGGGCCAAAGGTTTGTTGCGAGGCACTGTGATTTTCAAACATGCCTTCCGCAACGCCCTATTGCCCATTGTTACAATTATTGGCATTCAGGTTGGCACCCTTTTCGCCGGAGCAGTGTTGACTGAAACGATATTCGGTCTGGCGGGTGTAGGGCGTATTCTCTTCGAAGCGATTACGGCTCGCGATTTCCCCATCATTCAGGCATTCACCGTGGTTATCGCTGCCGGTTATGTGATTGCCAATCTACTTGTTGATCTATCCTATGTATTTATTGACCCGCGAATTCGACTCGAATAATCCCAACTCCATGGTGTAAAAAATGGTAGCAGATCTAAAAGCAAACGGCATTCAACCGAAAGACTACCGCTCCAACAGTCTGTGGCGCCTGACTTTAAGGCGCATCTTTCGCCAGCGCTCGGCAATATTCGGCATGGCTTTGCTCGGTTTTCTTATCCTTATTGCCATTTTTGCCGAAGTAATTGCCCCTTACGATCCAATCCAACCCCTGATTGGTGTTGAAGATATCAACAAACGCGAGGCTCCCTGCATTCACCTGCTGGGTTGCCCCCGAGATCGCCCTCAGCATATCATGGGAGTGGATGGCAACGTTCGCGATCAATTCAGCCGCGTCCTCTATGGCTCTCGATATTCACTTTACGTTGGATTTACAACAGTGACATTTGCCATTATCGTTGGTACGTTGCTGGGAGCAATTTCCGGTTACTTTGGAGGCTGGTGGGATAACATCATCATGCGTTTGATGGATGTTCTGATGGCTTTCCCATCCCTTTTACTTGCAATTACCATCGTTTCGGTGCTTGGTCCCGGTCTCGAAAACGCCCTGCTGGCCATTGCCATCGTAGCCATACCGGTTTATGCCCGTGTGGTGCGTGCCAGTGTTTTATCCGTCAAGGAACAGGCTTATGTTGCCGCTTCCCATGCCCTTGGTGGCAGTCACTTCCATATTCTCTTGCGGCGCATTCTCCCCAATGCCATTCCTCCCCTTATCGTTCAGGGCACGCTGGGTATCGGCACCGCCATCCTGGATGCGGCCGCACTTTCGTTTCTGGGATTGGGTGCACAACCCCCCACCCCCGAATGGGGTACGATGCTCGGAACCGAACGGAACCAGGTCTTTACTGCTCCGCATCTTGTTTTCTTCCCCGGCGCAGCAATTATGATAACCGTGCTTGCCTTCAACCTGCTGGGTGACGGCTTGCGTGATGCCATTGACCCGCGTCTTACTCATCAAAAATAAATTCGCCGAATTGATAACTATGATCCATACAAATTCAACACCACTGTTGCAAGTGAAAAATCTCAAAACCTATTATTTTACCGATGATGGCATCGTCAAAGCCGTTGACGGGGTGGATTTTGAAGTCTATCCCGGCGAAATACTGGGTCTGGTGGGTGAATCGGGGTGCGGGAAAAGTGTTACCTCACTTTCCATAATGAGATTAATTGAATCTCCCGGAAAAATCATGGAGGGAAAAATTATATTTGATGGAAAAAACCTGCTGGAAATACCCGAAAAAGAAATGGCACAGGTACGGGGTAAAAATATCTCAATGATTTTCCAGCAACCACAAACCAGCCTCAACCCGGTTTTCACCATAGGCGAGCAAATCAGTGAGGTATTAAAAATTCACAGTGCATTGAGTAAACAGGAATTACAAAAACGAACCCTGGAACTGCTCCAAATGGTGGGAATTCCTGATGTTCATCGAAAAATCAACGCTTACCCCCATGAAATGTCAGGCGGTCAGGCTCAACGAGTGATGATTGCCATGGCGCTGGCGCTCAACCCACAATTGCTGATCGCCGACGAACCCACCACTGCTCTGGATGTCACCATTCAGGCGCAAATTCTGGACCTCATGCGTGAGTTGCGTAATCGCACCGGCACGGCCGTGATCCTCATCACCCACGACCTTGGGGTGATCGCCGAAATGGCTGACCGCGTCGCGGTAATGTACGCCGGTCGTATTGTCGAACAGGCTGATGTGGCTACCCTATTCAGCAACCCGCGCCACCCCTACACGCAGGGTTTGATCGAATCGGTGCCGGTTTTAGGTCAAATCAAAGAAGAACTCGCTACCATTCCGGGTAATGTACCCAATCTGGTGGATTTGCCACCCGGCTGCCGTTTTGCCCCGCGATGCACTGCACGGCAGGCTTATGGATTGGAAATCTGCCAGGTAGTTGATCCTGATCTTCAACCGGTAGAAAAATCGAACCATCTGGTGCGGTGCTGGTTGTATCAGGATAGTGATGGCCACTCTGCGCCGCTGAAGCCATAATCGTAGAAAGGGACATGGATGAACGCTCTCACTGAAAAAACTCCACAACCTTCCGAAGATCTTGTCGTCGTTAAAGATCTGGTTAAGTACTATCCAGTTTACGGAGGTGTACTCAAACGAGTCGTCGCCCATGTAAAAGCGGTTGACGGGGTGAGTTTTACAATACGAAAAGGCGAAACTCTTGGACTGGTAGGTGAATCGGGGTGTGGAAAAACAACCGTCGGTCACACCATGCTTGGCTTAATCAAGGCAACCAGCGGTCACGTTTATTTTGACGGCGTTGACCTGCTCAACCTCAAGGGAAACGCACTCAAAGAAATGCGCCGTAATATTCAAATTGTTTTCCAGGACCCTTATTCATCATTGGACCCGCGCCTCCCAATCGGTGAATCCATAGCCGAAGGGTTGAAAATTCACAACATAGGCACGGAACAGGAACGTTTTGAGCGGGTATTGGCTGTTTTGAAAAAGGTCGGGTTGGAAGACTACCACGCCATGCGTTATCCGCACGAGTTTTCCGGCGGTCAGCGCCAGCGCATTGGAATTGCCCGCGCCCTGATTTTACAGCCCAAATTCATCGTTCTGGATGAACCTGTCTCAGCGCTGGATGTTTCCATTCAGGCGCAGGTACTCAATATTTTACGCAATCTACAGCGGGAATTTGGTCTGACCTATTTATTTGTAGCCCACAATCTGGCAGTCGTTGAGCATATTTCTGACCGAGTTGCAGTCATGTATTTAGGCAAAATCGTAGAACTGGCAGACCGTGATAAATTGTTCCGCCTCCCTCTGCATCCTTACACCCAGGCACTCATGTCCGCAATCCCCATCCCCGACCCACGCAGCCGACGCAAGCGGATGATCTTGCCCGGGGATGTGCCCAGCCCGCTGAATCCGCCGAAGGGCTGTCGTTTCCATCCGCGCTGTCCCTTTGCCCGGCCAGATTGCGCGGAGCAAGAGCCACTCCTGCGTGAAATCCAGCCCGCTCATTATGTGGCTTGCCATTACGCCGAGGAATTTATCCAATAGAATTCTTTTCGCCATGCTTTATGGCGGTCGAACCCATATCATCCCCTGCCGGGGACAACCACCTGAATATCTCATCCCCATAAAAAATGGGGTGGCTGATGGGGGTCGAACCCATATCATCCCCTTCCGGGGACAACCACCTGAATATTTTATCCCCATAAAAAAATGGGGTGGCTGATGGGGGTCGAACCCACAACCACCTGATCCACAGTCAGGTGCTCTGCCATTGAGCTACAGCCACCGTAGAGCGACTAGAATTCTATCACAGGCTCTTGCCTTTATGCAAGCATTTTCTTAATCAATTCACCGGCTTCCATTACGGTTGTAGTAAACTGCTCCCCTTTTTGTAAATCCTTTACAGTTACTTGCCCGGCCGAAACTTCATCCGGACCGAGAATGACCACAAAGCGAATGCCCATTCGGTCAGCAAATTTCAACTGACGAGGCAGTCGAACGACTTCGGTGTAACCAACTGTCCGTAAGCCAAACTCTCTTAACCGACTGGCAATTCGTTGCGATTCGATCAACAGAGTTTCATCAAACACTGTAACCAGCACATCCGCCGGTGAAATTGTTAAAGGCGGCAAACATCCATACTTTTGCAAAACGAGGCTGATCATCACATCACCCATTGCAAAGCCAACCCCCGGCAGCGGTTCTCCACCCACATCTGCTACCAGATTATCGTAATGACCGCCACCTAAAATAGCACGCCCATCGCGAGCCAGATCATAGGCTTCAAAAACCGTACCGGTGTAATATTCCAATCCCCGAATCACTTGAGGGTTGTACCGGACATATTCCTTTGCTCCAACGGCTTCAATCACTTCGAAAAAGCGTTTCATTTCTGCGGAGTTTTTCCACAACTCGCCATTATCGAGAATTGCCTTTAAACCCTCAAATTGGTCAACCGTCAAACCCATTTCGATAGCATACGCTGCCCAATCTTCCGGGCGCATTTTATCCCGGCGATCAATCAGCCGAAACACCTGCTTTTTCATTTCAGGGCTGTCAATTCCCAATTTTCCCAATTCGGAATCCATCAAGCGCCGATCGTTGACGAAGATTGCCACCTGATTGGGCTTCAAACCGGTTCTTTTAAAGAAGGCAACACAAATAGCAACCAGTTCGGCATCCGATTCGGGAGAGTTTGCTCCGATCAAGTCTATATTCCACTGGAAAAATTCCCGCGTGCGTCCTTTTTGCGGCCTTTCATAACGCCAGAACGGCCCGAATGACCACCAGCGCAGCGGAAATGTCAACTGGCGCTGACGCTGAGCCACCATCCGTGCCAGCGAGGGGGTCAATTCGGGGCGAAGGGTAATCAAGTCGCCGCCGCGATCTGGAAATACAAAAGCCTGTTCTTTGACCAATTCCTCGCCGGACTTGGCCGCATACAGATCAATTTTTTCAAGAAAAGGACCATCATATTCCTGATACCCGAACGATTCGGATACTTCCCGAATCACCTGATACAGCCACGAGCGGATAGCCATTTCTTCCGGATAAAAATCTCGCGTTCCCTTGACCGAAGGAATGATTTTTTCCATAAATTTGATACCCTCTTCCGTAATTATTCAACCATCATTTTAACATGTCCCGGCTATTTTAACGGAAGTCTGCTTTTGATTTCGTATGACAAAAAGAATTACAGGATAGGAAATTTAACACTTATCAAAGCGGCTGTATTATGCTAATGTTGACTAGATTAAGTTACAAAATATCGGGGTTACCCCGTGGCACAATCTCATTTTCAAGCAGGCAATCCTATGAAATTGAATGATATCATCTCCAAATTGAACGGCAAAGTGCTCAATTCCAAAACCAATCTGGATATTGAAATAAAAGGTGCGGGCGGAGCCGACCTGATGAGCGATGTCCTCGCTTCAATTCAGCCACATGCCGTTCTTCTAACCGGTTTATGCAACCCGCAAGTTGTTCGAACGGCAATGATGGCGGATGTTCTTGCCATTATCCTCGTTCGCGGCAAGATGCCCCCCCTCGAAACCATCCGTTTAGCCGAGGAAGAGCACATTCCGCTCATTATCACACCTTATGGCATGTTTGAAGCCTGCGGCATTTTATATCAGGCCGGCTTGAGCTGCCTCGAACGTCCGGTCAGCGACCAGGACTGCTTTGCCAGTTAGTTCATTTAGTACCTGCCATGTCGGACCAATCCCCTCTTCATAAATCAAGCCTGATCAGCGATCGGGAAGCGGAAAATATCACCCGCGTTGAGGAATTAGCCTATGAAATAAAAGTTCAAGAGGTGATGACCCCCAATCCCATCACCATGACTCCCGATATGAAGATGCATCAGGTCTTGGAACAATTCCGCGAGGGACGAATTTCCGGCGCTCCCGTAGTTGAAGGAGGACAATTAATCGGGATTGTTAGTATCGAAGATTTAATTCGTTGCCTGATTAAATCGGAATTGGATGCAGAAATTCAACATTACATGACTTATAAACCCTTTACCGTTAAAGGTGAAGACCCCGTAGTAGAAGCCCTGAAAATATTCGTCAGTACAAAAGTGGGTCGCCTCCCCGTTGTTAACAAAGAAGGTAAATTAATAGGAATCCTGACAAAAGGCGATATCACCCGTGGTCTCTTGAAAGCCCTCCAGCAAGATTATCAGACTGAAGAGGTGCGCCGTTACCGGGCTTCCCATCTATTTGAAGATATCGAATCCGAACGAACCAGTTTGATCTTACGTTACAACATCAAAGCCGGCGATTTCACTCACGGCGGTGAGGCATCCTCCAAAATAAAGCGTGCGCTCAGTCGAATGGGTGCAAGCCCGCAAATTGCCCGCCGCTGCGGCATTGCCACCTATGAAGCAGAAATGAATCTTATTATCCACACCACCGAAGGGGGGGTGATCCGCGTTGAAATCGAACCCCACCAGATTTCAATTGATGTGTATGACAGTGGTCCCGGCATCAAAGATGTTGAACTGGCCATGAAGCCCGGTTATTCCACCGCCAGCGAAAAAGTGCGTGAATTGGGCTTTGGAGCCGGCATGGGGTTGGTGAATATTTCGCGCTGTGTGGATATTATGAAACTGGAATCCGTATGGGGAAAAGGCACCCGCCTGCGGATGAAAATTTTCCTCAAGAAAGAAGATAGTGTTGGGGAAGGCCACAGTGCCAAATCCACGGAGGATTGATCATGAATCTGGAACAAATCATTCATTCCCTCAATCTCAAAGTGTTGACCACTCCTAAACCTTTCCATGAAATTCACCCAACCACCGGTTACGCCGCCGATCTTTTATCCTGCGTAATGACAGGGGCATCACGGGGAGGTTTATGGGTGACTTTACAATCCCATACTAACATTGTTGCAGTGGCAGCCTTGCTTGAATTGTGCGCCGTCATAATCACTGAAGGTGCACAACCCGATGAGATGACAATTCGAAAAGCAGATGAAGAGGGAATAGCCCTTCTCTCCAGTCAGGAGGATACATATCGAGTGGTTGGCCGGTTGTGGGAATTGGGTATCCGGTAAGTGCTATCTATCTTGAATTCACTCCCCTGCGGGAGGTCACAAGTGAAAACCTTTCGGGCAGAATTACACATTCATACAGTTCTCTCACCCTGTGCAGAGATTGAAATGCTGCCCCCTTTGATTGTCATGGAATGCCTCGACCGAGGCATTTCTCTTATTGCTATCACAGATCACAACGCCACAGCCAATATCTCCGCTGTTCAGCAGGCTGCTCAAGGTACGGATCTGACTGTACTGCCCGGCATGGAAGTGCAAACCCGCGAGGAAGTCCACTCGCTTTGCCTGTTCAACACTCTCGAACAGGCTCTTGCCTGGCAGGAGATCGTTGATCAGCATCTCCCGTATATTCCCAATCGTCCCGATTACTTTGGCGACCAGCTCATCGTTGATTTCAACGGTGATTTTATTGGTAAAGAAGAACGATTGCTTCTCAATTCAGTCAATCTAAGTCTGTCTGAGGCTTATCAAAAAGTGACCGAACTGGGCGGGTTATTCATACCGGCTCATATTAACCGTACCGCCAATGGTCTCATTCCTATCCTTGGGCTTCCACCGGTGGATATTCCGATAGAGGTGATGGAAATTTCTCGCCATCTGAAACCGGCTGAAGCGGTTAAAATGTATCCATTCCTGAAAGATTACACTCTGATTCAAAGCGGAGATGCCCACCGGCTGGAAGAGATCCTCGGCCTCAACCTCTTCACAATCGAATCCCCCACCACAGAAGAAATCCTCCTCGCCTTACGCGGTGCACAAAATCGTTCCCACCGCATTCTCTCCACTACCCTCTCCTGATATGCAACCCTCGCCAGCATCGCTTGTTACAACTTTCACAAAGAATGATGACATTTGGTAATTACACAAGCCGTCACAAAAGATTACACTGTTGAATGATTGGCATGAATTAATCCTACTAAAAACGTCCAATTTATTACTGGAGTATCGTATGCTAAACACAAAACCAGTCATACCAGCCAACGATCCACTCGCCAACCCCGAACAAAAGAAACTCATAGATGAGATATTAGAAAAGAACCGGAATCTTCCCGGCGCAACAATGGTGGTACTCAACGAATTGCAAAGCCGGATCGGTTTCATATCCGAACCCATGCAGCAATATGTCGCCGAAAAATTGCATGTTCCGGTCAGCTCAATTCACGGGGTGGTGTCGTTTTATTCGTTCTTCACCACCACCCCGCGGGGTAAACACACCATCAAGTTTTGCATGGGCACAGCCTGCTATGTGGGCGGAATGCCCCAACTGATTGACAAAGCCAAATCGCTGCTGGGCGTTGAACCCGGCCAGACCACCCCCGATGGAGAAATCACTTTAGAAGTCTGCCGCTGTGTGGGCGCATGCAGTCAGGCGCCGGTTGTGGTGGTGGATGACCAAATTTTTGGACGTCTGCGCCCCAACAAATTCCCTCAGGTATTGCGCTCAATTCAGGATAGTAAACAGTGAGAGAATTATCCCTTCATCTGCTGGATATTGCTGAAAACAGCATAGCAGCCGGTGCAAAAAACATCATCATCACCATCCGTGAAGATACAAAAAACGACCGGTTGTATCTGAGCGTCCTTGATGATGGTAAAGGGATGGATGAGGAAATGGTAGCGCGTGTGACCGACCCCTTCGTCACTACGCGAACAACCCGCAAAGTGGGATTGGGAATTCCCCTTCTGAAAGCCGCCGCCGAATCATGCAATGGCTGGCTGAAAATTCATTCCAAACCCGGGCAAGGCACATTGCTTGAGGTGGAATTTCAACGCAGTCACATTGATCGAATGCCGTTAGGGGATATTGCCGGCACTTTCCTTACATTGCTGGTTGGAAATCCTCAAATTCACTGGGTTTTCCGCTACACCATTGATCATGAAACTTTTGAACTGGATGATCAGACCATTAAGCAAGAGCTGGAAGACATCCCGCTTTCTGATCCAAAAGTGCTATCCTTTTTGCGAGAATTACTGGAAAACGGACTACACGCCTTGCAAATTGCCTCAGTAACTTGATTTGCAGAACTTATTCATCTTTTCTGAGAGAGGAGATTTACCATGCCGACCATCAAAAGTTTAGAAGATTTGAAAAAAATTCGTGAAGAAGCATTGGAAAAACGAAAAGTCAAAAGCGCTTCCGGCCAAATTCAGGTGATTGTTGGAATGGGCACCTGTGGCATTGCTGCCGGCGCCCGGGATGCCATGAAAGCCATCCTGGAAACCATTCAAAATGAAAATCTTGAAGGCGTTATTGTCACGCAGACCGGTTGTATTGGGTTATGCGAAAAAGAACCCATCGTGCAGGTTGTGGTAGGTGATCAACCCAAAGTAACCTACGGCAAAGTTTCGCCGGATATTGCCCGGCAAATTATGAAAGAACACGTCAAAAACGGTCATGTCGTCAAAGAATATGTCATTCAGGTATAGGTCTTTACTGGTAACTCAGTAGAGCAAGACTAAAGGTTGATGGCTATGAAATACTATCGCTCACATGTACTGGTTTGTGTTGACCCGGAATGTCTGCAAAAAGGCGCCCATGAACTGGTGGATGCGCTGCAGGATGAACTGGTAGCAACCGGCTTGATTGACGAAGTGCAGGTTCTGGAAACTTCCCGCATTGGCGGGTGCAGCCTTGGGCCGGAGATGATGGTCTATCCCGAAGGCATCCATTATGTCGGTGTAACACCCGATGATGTGCCTTATCTGGTTGAAGAACATTTCCTCAAGGGTCGGGTGGTTAATAAATTCCAAACGCCGGTGACCAAAGCAGTGGATGAGGAATTAGGCGCACCAACCCAGAAAGAAGTGCGCATTGTTCTTCGCAACTGCGGAAAAATTGACCCCGAAAATATAGAGGACTATATTGCCGAAGACGGCTATCAGGCTCTTGCCAAAGTCCTCACCGAAATGAAGCCAGAAGAGGTAATTGACACCGTTTTGAAATCCGGTTTGCGCGGCCGCGGTGGGGCGGGTTTTCCGACCGGCAAGAAATGGCAATTCACCCGCCAGGCACCGGGTGATATAAAATATGTGGTTTGCAATGCAGATGAAGGCGACCCCGGTGCTTTCATGAACCGCCGCGTGCTGGAAGGTGATCCTCACTCGGTAATCGAGGGCATGGCCATTGCTGCCTATGCCATTGGCGCACATCAAGGCTATATTTATTGTCGAGCAGAATATCCGGTTGCCGTCTCTACGCTGAATATTGCCATCCAGCAAGCCCGCAACCTCGGTTTGCTTGGTAAGGATATTCTCGGCAGCGGCTTCGATTTTGATCTCGAAGTTCGCATGGGTGCAGGGGCATTTGTGTGCGGTGAAGAAACCGCCCTAATTGCCTCCATCGAGGGTCGGCGCGGTGAACCCCGCCCTCGCCCGCCGTTCCCAGCCGTTCAGGGATTGTGGAACAAGCCCACCAACGTCAACAATGTAGAGACTTACTCTGTTGTTCCGCAAATCATCCTCAAAGGCGCTGAATGGTACGCCAGTTATGGCACCGAAAAAAGCAAAGGCACCAAAACCTTTGCTCTGGCGGGTGATCTCAACCATACTGGATTGATTGAAGTGCCGTTTGGAATTACCCTGCGGGAAATCATTTACGATGTTGGCGGCGGAATCAAGGACGGCAAAGCCTTCAAGGCTGTTCAAATTGGCGGACCAATGGGCGGTTGTGTACCTGCTGAGTATTTAGATCTGCCGCTTGATTATGAATCGCTGGCACAGGCCGGCACCATTATGGGCTCAGGCGGCATGATTGTCCTTGATGAAGATACCTGCATGGTAGATGTTGCCCGCTACTTTATGGATTTCACTCAGGAAGAAAGCTGCGGTAAGTGCACTCCCTGCCGTGTGGGTACCCGCCGCATCCTGGAAATTCTCACCCGCATTTGTGAGGGGAAAGGACGAGACGGAGATATCGAACTGCTGGAAGATTTGTGCCAGGAGATTCGCACCAACAGCCTGTGCGGTCTGGGGCAAGGCGCACCCAATCCGGTAGTCAGCACACTGCGTTACTTCCGCCATGAATACGAGGCTCACATTTACGAAAAACGCTGCCCTGCCAAAGTTTGCCGGGCCTTGATCCGCTATGAAATTTCGCCAGAAGCCTGCACCGGTTGCACCGTCTGCGCCCGCAATTGTCCGGTGAATGCCATCAGTGGTGAACGCCGTCAAACACATGTTATTGATCCGGATACCTGCATCCGCTGTGGAATTTGTATGCAGGTTTGTAACTTCAACGCAGTGATTATTAATTAAAACGGATGGTCAACCCTGCCATCTGATAAGACCAAAGGAGAAAAGGCATGAGCGTTGAAATCAAAAGAAGCGAAAAAGTCATCGAAGTGGTTAATTCTGCCATCGAAAAATATGGGGCTAAAAGAGAAGAATTGATCCCCATTCTCAATGAGGTAAATCGGCAATTAGGATATATCCCCACCGAGGCAATGGAAGAAATCAGCCGCCGTTTGAAAGAGCCAAAAAGTACTCTCTTTGGTGTGGCCAGTTTCTATCATATGCTTTCTACTAAACCCCGCGGCAGGCACGTCATTCAGTTTTGCGAAAGCGCCCCCTGCCATGTGGTTGGCGGGCGAGAAGTGTTCGAAGCCCTCAAAGAAGAACTCCAAATAGAACCCAATGAAACCACCCCCGACGGTAAATGGACGCTGATTACCACCAGTTGCCTTGGGGTTTGTTCGGTTGGGCCAGTGGTTGTGATTGACGAAGACATCTATGGTAATGTGGATGCCCGAAAGATTCCTGAAATTTTAGCCCGCTACGAGTAAAGGAGGTTCGCGATGAAAATGGTACGCTCAATGGTACTGGTCTCCAGCGACCCAATCAGTATGCAACTTGGAGCGCAGGAAGTCTTTCAGGCGTTGCAGGAAAACATTAAAGCGTTTGGGTTAGAGGACGAAATCTCATTGACGATGGTCGGAGATGTTGGCCGCCACGATGCTCTACCGCTGGTCATTGTGTATCCGGAAGCCGTCATCTATGGCCCGGTAACACCGGAAAAAGCCCGTTATCTGGTTGAAGAACATCTTTACAAAGGACGAATTGCCAGTGAACTGGTAGCCTCTGTACGGGAATTGAGCGGTAGAATTGCCTGGCTTCATGCTCGTAAAGGCACCTTGCCGGCCGAACAGCGCATTGTGCTGCGGCGGGCAGGCATTATTGACCCCACCAGCATCGAAGATTACATCCTGAACGACGGCTATCTGGCACTCGGTAAAGTTCTTACCAGCATGAAGCCGGAAGAAGTCATCGAGGAAGTCAAAAAGTCTGGGCTGCGTGGGCGTGGAGGTGCTGGCTTCCCTACCGGTACTAAATGGGGTTTCGTTGCCCGAGAAAAATCCGATAAAAAATATGTCATCTGCAATGCCGATGAATCCGAACCCGGCACATTCAAAGATCGCCTGATTCTGGAAGGTGACCCTCACAGTATGATCGAAGCCATGGCCATTGCTGGCTACGCTGTCGGCGCTGATGAAGGCTATATCTATGTGCGTGGGGAGTACCTTCTTGCTCAGGAACGCTTGAAAAAAGCCATTCAAGACGCCCATGAGATGGGTTTCCTCGGCAAGAACATTTTTGGTACCGATTTCAACTTCGAGATTCACATTCATGCCGGTGCAGGTGCCTATATTTGTGGAGAGGAAACCGCACTGATCGAGTCCATTGAAGGTAAACGCGGGCAGCCTCGCTCCCGCCCCCCCTATCCCACCACATTCGGTTTGTGGGGCAAACCAACCCTGATCAACAACGTTGAGACACTTGCCAACATTCCTCCCATTATCAACAATGGGGCAGACTGGTTCCGTAGATTTGGAACACCCAGCAGCCCCGGCACCAAGGTCTATACCATCCTTGGGAATGTCAATGTTACCGGTCTCGTCGAAGTGCCCATGGGAATCACATTAAGAGAAGTGATTGCCATCTATGCCAAAGGGATGAAGAACGGCTCCACCTTCAAATTAGCCCAAACCGGGGGCTCCAGCGGTTCGATCATCCCCGCCTCCCTGCAAGATACGCCCATGGACTTCGATTCGTATGCCAGAGCGGGCGTTTCGCTGGGTTCAGGTGCTTTGTTGATCTGCAACGAAGATACCTGCGTGGTGGATCTGGCAAAAGTACTGCTCAATTTCTTCCGGGTCGAATCCTGCGGAAAATGTAACCCCTGCCGCATTGGCACCCAACGTGCCTATGAAATGTTGGATAAGATCTCCAAAGGACAGGCTGCTCTTTCCGATCTGGATAAGTTAATGGAACTTTCCGAGAATCTCTATATGCTTTCAAACTGTGGTTTGGGCCAAACTGCCGGAACTCCCCTGCGCGATATTTTGACATACTTCCGCGCGGAAGTGGAGGCTCACATCCGGTTGAAGGTTTGCCCGGCTGGCGTGTGCAAAATAGAGGAATCAATTCCTCAAATTTAAATCTGATTATTGGAGATGCAATAAAATGGCTGTTGAAAACAATGTAATTTCCATTGATGCCCTGATGCCAACCGAAATGGCACAAAAAGCAGAAGCAATTGGTGTAAAAAAAGCCAACCTTGCTTTCTGGCCGCTTTTTGCCCTCTCAATTCTGGCGGGGGCGTTTATTGGTCTGGGTGCAATTTTTGCCACTACGGTGAGCGCCGGTTCGGCAGCCCTGCCTTATGGCGTTGCCCGTCTGCTGACTGGACTGGTCTTCACACTGGGCCTGATTCTGGTCATCGTTGGTGGAGCGGAACTTTTCACCGGTAACAACCTGATCATCATGGCTTTTTCCAATGGCAAGGTCACCCTTGCCCAATTATTGCGCAATTGGGCCATTGTATATGTTGGTAATTTTATTGGTTCTGTGGCAACTGCTATTCTGATGTTCCTGACCCGCCAATACACTTATGGGAATGGTTCAATCGGTTTGGCTGCCCTGAACATTGCCAATAGTAAAGTCAACCTCGAATTTGTGCAGGCTATCGCTTTGGGCATAATGTGTAATGCAATGGTTTGTATGGCGGTTTGGTTGTGTTACTCGGCTCGTTCCACAACCGATAAAATCCTCGCCATCATTCCTCCCATCAGCGGGTTTGTGGCCTGCGGTTTTGAACACTCCATCGCCAACATGTACTTTATTCCGGTGGCGTTGTTTATCAAACAATTTGCGCCGTCAACATTCTGGGAGTCAAAGGCTCTCGTGGAAGCCGGGGTGACCATAGAAAAATTTAGCAACCTCACCTGGCAGGGATTTTTCATCAATAATTTACTGCCGGTTACCATTGGGAACATCATCGGCGGTGCAGTGCTGGTTGGATTGGTTTACTGGTTCATTTTCCTGAAAAAATGGAGCAAATAGCCAGATAGTGGTGAAAGGAAGTGAGACTATGGTTCAAATCAAAATTAATGGCATCGAACTGGAGGTTCCAAAAGGAACAACGGTATTAGAAGCCGCTGAAAAAGCAGGAATAACTATCCCAACCTTATGCTACCACAAAGACCTCTCCCCTTACGGTGGTTGTCGCCTGTGCATTGTTGAAGTCAAAGGCGGTCGAGTGCCCATGACCGCCTGCACACTACCGGTTGAAAATGGCATGGAAGTGCAAACCGAAACAGAGGGATTGCGTAAATCTCGCCGCACGATTTTAGAACTGCTGCTCTCAACTTATTATGATTCAGGCTACGCTCAAAGAGATGAACACCCCAATGAATTAGCCCACTGGGCTGAATTCTATGGTTTGGACATGAAAGCCTACATGGCTGAAAAGGCTCGCTATCAGGTTGATAGTGACCCCAATCCTTTCGTCTGGGTTGACCTGAATAAGTGCATCCTGTGCGGTCGCTGTGTACGCGCCTGCGCCGAAGTGCAGGGGCGCTTTGTGTGGGGTCTTTCCGAACGCGGCTACGACGCTCGCATCGTTGCCGGTTTAGATGAACCCATGCTGGAAGCCCGCTGTGAATCGTGCGGTGCCTGTGTAGCCTACTGCCCCACCGGCGCTCTGGATAACAAAATGTCCGTTGGGCTGGGTAAGGCGGATAAACTGGTGCGCACTACCTGTGCTTATTGTGGTGTCGGCTGTCAGTTTGATCTGAATGTCAAAGACGGAAAAATCATCCGTGTTACATCCGCTCCCGATGCCCCCGTCAATGGGATGCGCTTGTGTGTCAAGGGACGTTACGGTTATGACTATGTTCACCATCCCGACCGCCTCACTCAGCCTTTGGTGCGTGAATACCTCTTAAAGGGTGAAACTCGTAAAGACAAGAAAAATCGCGGTCAATGGGTGGCTGTGGATTGGGATACCGCACTCAATATCGTAGCCAGCAAACTCAATCAAATCCGTGCTGAAAGCGGACCGGATAGCATCGGCGTGCTTAGCTCTGCAAAATGCACCAATGAAGAAAACTACCTGATGAACAAACTGGCCCGCCAGGTGATTGGAACAAACAATATTGATCACTGCGCCCGTTTGTGCCACGCCAGCACGGTGGCAGGTCTGGCAATCTCGTTCGGCTCGGGTGCCATGTCCAATACCATGAAGGATATCACCGAAAATGCTGAGGCAATCTTTGTGACCGGCTCGAACACCACCGAGCAGCACCCGGTTTTCGGCACTATGATCCGGCAAGCCGTGCTGAAACGCGGCGTCAAATTGATTGTCGCTGACCCGCGCCGCATTGATCTGGTGGATTTTGCCACCCTTCATCTGCAGCAAAAACCCGGCAGCGATATTGCCCTGCTCAACGGCCTGATGTACATCATCCTCGAAAAAGGCTGGGCTGATGAACAATTCATCGCCGAGCGCACCGAAGGGTTCGAGGAGTTCAAAGCCAATTTGCAGAACTACCCGCCGGAAAAGGTCGCCGAAATCACCGGCGTGCCGGTGGAAAAACTCTACGAAGCGGCTGAAATCATGGGTACCTGCAAACCAATGGCGGTCTTTTGGGCCATGGGCATTACCCAGCATATCGTCGGTGTCCAAAATGTCCTCACCCTCGCCAATTTACAAATGCTTCTGGGCAATATGGGTATTCCGGGTGGTGGTGTGAACCCCTTGCGCGGGCAAAACAACGTTCAAGGTGCCTGCGATATGGGTGGACTTCCCAATGTATATCCCGGTTATCAGCCGGTTTCTTCAGATGCAGCCCGAGAAAAATTCGAATCCGCCTGGGGTGTACCTCTTTCGCCCAAACCCGGCATGACGGTAACCGAAATGATACCGGCGGCTGGAGAAGGCAAGATTCGCGCCCTCTATATCCTCGGCGAAAACCCCGTTATGACCGATCCGGATGTTAATCACGTCCGGCATTGTTTGGAGGAACTGGAATTCCTCGTCTTGCAAGAAATCTTCCCCTCTGAAACTTCGGCCTATGCAGATGTACTGCTGCCCGGGGTCACCTTTGCCGAAAAAGAGGGTACTTTTACCAATACCGAACGCCGCATCCAGCGTGTCCGCAAAGCCATTGAACCGATTGGACAGGCAAGAGCCGATTGGGAAATCATCTGCGATATTGCCCGCCGCTTGATTGCCCAAAGTGACCGCAAACCTGCCGCCGCTCCGCAGGCCGGGTGGAATTTTGCCTCACCCGCCGAGATTATGGATGAAGTCGCCAAAGTAACTCCTTCCTATGCAGGCGTGAGTTACGAACGGCTGGATCGGGGTGAAAACCTGCACTGGCCGGTAAAAGGCTACGATCATCCCGGCACTCCCATTTTGCACATTGGCCAATTCACACGTGGTAAGGGGCTCTTCTCTCCCACCACCGATGTCCCGCCTGCCGAGAAGCCGGATGCCGACTTCCCCATGCTCATGAACACCGGTCGTGTGTTGTATCACTGGCATGGCGGTGAGATGACCCGCCGTGCCAAAGGGCTAATGGAAGTTTACCCCAAACCCCTGGTCGAATTGAATCCAGAAGATGCTTTGCGGCTTGGTATAAACGGCAATCGAAAGGTCAAAATTACATCCCGACGCGGCAGTATTGTTTCCGAAGCATGGGTAACCGATCGCGTGCCGGAAGGGATGGTATATGCGAACTTTCATTTTCCGGAAGCAAATGCCAACGAATTAACCATTGCTGCCCTCGATCCCATTGCCAAAATTCCGGAATTCAAGATTACTGCGGTCAAGGTCGAAGTAGCGAAAGAGTAAATGAGATAACCCCATTACCGGTATGGGTAACTAGGAACAGCGTATCATTCACAAATCATCAAGAAGGAGAGTGTCTGGAATGATTACCCTGACAATTGACGGCCAAAAAGTAGAAGTATCAGAAGGTACGACCGTTCTAAATGCTGCCCGTAAAGCCGGCATCCATATTCCAACTTTATGCGATCATCCCCATCTGAAACCATACGGCGGGTGTCGTTTGTGCATGGTTGAAATAGAGGGTTTTCGCACTTTGCAGGCTTCCTGCACCATACCGGCAAGCAATAACATGGTAGTGCGCACCACATCCGATCAAATCCGCAAAGCCAGAAAATTTGTCCTTAGCTTAATTTTCAGCGAACGCAATCATTTCTGTCCCTACTGCCAGGTTAGTGGCAGCGATTGCGAGCTGCAAAATGCTGCTTACGGCGAGGGGATGACCCACTGGCCTCTACAGCCCAACTGGCAACCGTACCCGGTAGATGCGTCCCATCCATACTTCATCCTGGAGCATAATCGCTGTATTTTATGCAGGCGGTGCATCCGCGCTTGCTCCGAATTGGTTGGTGCAAACACGCTGGGCGTTGAGGAGCGGGGTGCTAAAACCTTCATCATTGCCGACTTAAATGTCCCCCTGGGTGAAAGTTCTTGTGTTTCTTGCGGCATGTGCGTTCAGGTCTGCCCGACGGGTGCTATGATCGATCGTCGCAGCGCATACCGCGGACAAAATACCACCGTGGAACACCATCCAACCCTTTGCGTTGGATGTTCATTGGGTTGTGGTGTGGATGTTTTGGTACGCGACAACCAGTTGATTCGCATAGATGGCGATTGGAATGCCCCTGTCAACGAAGGTGTTATCTGTAAAGTTGGGCGCTTTTATCCGGTAGTTGATGATCGTGAACGGATCAAAACGCCGCTTGTACGAAAAAATGGCAATTTAGAACCTGTCAGTTGGGAAGAAGCCTTGCAAACCGTAGCCGAAAAACTCAAAAATTCCAATAGCCATGGGATTGCTGCTGTTGCTTCAACTCGTCTGCCGGTTGAAAGTCTAAATTACTTCCGTCAATTGTTTGGGAAGAACCTTAAAGGTGCAGCAGTCACTTCAACCGATGAGGGGCAGCATACTGCCCTCCTTTCGAAGTGGGCAGAAAAACTGGCAAAGCCATTCGAAGGTCAAATTGAGCAAGTTCATCAGGCTGAGGCTTTTCTAATCATGGATGCAGACCTGATGAAAGAACATGAAGTGCTGGGGTTCTTCATCCGCCGGCGCTTCCCCGAATCAATCAAATTAATCGTAGTGGATGAGGAAGCCAATGGATTAGGGAATTTGGCCCATTGCACCTTGACACCGCATAAGAAAACCCAAACTGCATTGTTAAAGGGCCTGATCGCAGCAGTTGCCAAATTGGGTCAAAACAAAATTCCTTATCAAGGCAACCCCGATGAAGATGTGCTTAAAGCCAGCGAACAATGTGGCGTATCTTCCGATTTGATTCTGGAAGCCGCTTTCCATCTAGCCAATAGCCATCCCTCACTAATCCTCTATAATCCATCTCGCACCAATGATGCCCTGTTGGAACTGCTTTTGACTTTTAGCAGTATTATCGGTGCACAGTTGCTCAGTGTGAAAGGCAGTGCCAATACCCTGGCGGCTGCCCTGCTGGATCTGGACAAACCCTTCAAGTTGAACGGCGAGGGTGTAGTTTATGTGATGATTGGTGATGAAGAACCAAGCGAAAAATTAATCAAGCAGGTTGAAAAATCCCCCTATCTGGTTGTTCAAGCCAGTTACTCCTCCCGGTTGACCGCCATGGCCGATGTTGTTCTGCCGGTTGTCAACTGGTTGGAACAGGAAGGTCATTACCTCAACCTGGAAGGTCGTCTCCAACAGGCTGCCAGAGTTATCGCTCCTCCCGAAACGATATGGTCAAACGATGCAGTAATGCTTGCTCTGGCACAAAAACTGGACATTAAGTTGGATGAAAACTGGAAGAGCGAACTCTCCACAAAACCATCACCGGTCAGCATTGCTCTTTGAATTTTACGGGTCATAAGTCAGGAGGATAAATTATGAGCAAACCCAAAGTGGCTTCAGATTGGATGGCAGGCTGTGCCGGGTGTCATATGTCGCTGCTGGACATGGACGAAAGGATCGTCAAAATCGTCGAACTGGTAGATTTACGCTCCAGTCCAATTACAGATCTCAAGCATCCCGACGAGAGTGGTGTGGATGTTGGTATTCTGGAAGGTGGCATTAACAACACCTCTAACGAAGAAGTGGCCCACCAGATGCGCAAACGCTGCAAGATACTGGTGGCATTGGGAGATTGCGCTGTTTTTGGTGGCGTACCTGCCATGCGTAACTTCTTTGCTTTACAAGAGACCCTGCGCCGCGCTTATGTCGAAACCGAAAGCACCGATGCAGAAGGAAAAATCCCTGATGACCCGGAACTGGCACGCCCCACCAGGGTACGCTCGGTGCAGGAAGTCGTACCGGTTGATATCTTTGTGCCGGGCTGTCCACCGGATGCAGATACCATTTATTATGTTCTTTCAGAACTGGCACAAGGCCGCAAGCCAGTTTTGAAAGACGAAAAACTGCACTGGCATTAACAAGGCCGGAGGAATAAATTATGACCACTCAAAAGATAACCATTGAACCGGTAACGCGCATTGAGGGTCACGCTAAGGTGACTATTCACCTCAACCCAGAAGGGAATGTTGAGCGCGCCTATTTGCACGTGAATGAATTTCGCGGTTTCGAAAAATTCTGCGAAGGCCGCATGGTCTTTGAAATGCCGACCATCACCCCCCGAATTTGTGGAATCTGTCCGGTATCTCATCATCTGGCCGCTGCAAAGGCGGGTGATGAAGTTTACGGTTGCCCTCCTCCCCGTCCGGCGCAACTCCTCCGGGAATTGATGCACATGGGGCAAATCATTCAAAGCCACGGAATGCACTTTTTTGAACTCGCAGGCCCTGATTTGTTGTTGGGTTTCGATGCCGATCCCGCCATTCGTAATGTGGTCGGTTTAATTCAGGCAAATCCTGAACTGGCCCTGAAAGCCGTAAATTTACGTAAATACGGTCAGGAGATTATTCATATTCTGGGTGGAAGGCGTATCCACCCTGTATTTGCCGTGCCGGGCGGTGTCAACAAAGCGCTCAAAGTTGAAGAGCGTGACACCATTCTAAACGGCCTGAGCGAAGCCATTGCTACCATCCAGGCCGGAATTCAAATATTTAAAGCATGGGCAGAAAAAAACAAAGAAGATATTGATAGATTTGCGGTCTTTCCCACCGGTTATTTAGGACTGGTTCAGAGCGGCAATACTTTGGAATTGTACGATGGAGACGTTCGCCTTATTGATGCTGGCGGTCAACAGCTGGAATTATTCGATGGACGCAAGTATCTGGATTACATCGCCGAACATGTCGAATCCTGGTCTTACCTGAAATTTCCATATTACAAAAAGTTGGGCTATCCGGCTGGGGTTTATCGCGTTGGCCCATTGGGACGTCTCAACGTCAGTGATCGAATTGCAACTCCACTGGCAGATGCCGAACTTCGGCAGTTCAAAGCCCTCAACGGTGGCAGGCCGGTAGAGAATACCCTTTATTATCACTACGCCCGTTTGATCGAAGCTCTCTACGCTGCCGAGAGAGTGCGCGCATTGTGCGAGGATCCGGATATTCTCAGTACCGAAATTCTCAACACTCGCCACGATTTCAAAGGTGAGGGAGTAGGGGTTATCGAAGCACCCCGCGGCACCTTATGGCACCATTATTGGGCAAATCAGAATGGTCAGCTGAAAAAAGTAAACCTGATTGTCGCCACTGGTAATAACAATTGGGCGATGAGCCACGCGGTTGAAAGCGTTGCCAAAACCTACATCAATGGTCAGCAAATTCGCGAAGGTCTGCTGAATCGGGTGGAGGCTGCCGTGCGCGCCTATGATCCTTGCCTCTCCTGCTCCACTCATGCCGTCGGGCAAATGCCGATATGGATTGAGATGCTTGACCCGCAAGGGAAAATCGTAAAAACCCTGCAACGCTAGCATGGAAAACGAGAGGGAAGATCAACAGCAGCAGGTTCCCGAATCGAAGTTTTTAGAGGATCCTGCTGCTGAACGGCGATTGTTATTGGGTTACGGAAATCTTGACCGCCAGGATGATGGTGTGGCCTGGCATATCTTGAGAACAGTAAGCAGGCGGCTGCGGACCGCATTGCCAGAAAGACCCGAAGAATATCTGTACCAAATTTCCCCCCATATTACCGTTGGTTTTGCCCTCCACCTCATTCCTGAACATGCCGAATTGATCAGTCAATTTGAGCGGGTTTTGTTTATTGATGCCCATACGGGGAACATCCCTCAGGCGGTTTCATTCTCCAGGCTAACTCCTCGGTACGAACCTTCGCCCTTTACTCATCACCTTACACCTTCCACTTGCCTGGTATTGTGTGAAACCCTCTACCACCGCGCTCCGCAAGCCGCTCTTCTTTCCATTAGAGGTTATCGCTTCAATTTCAGTCAATCGCTTTCACCAGACACCTATCTACTGATCGAACCGGCAGTACAAAGAGTCATGCTCTGGTTGAATGAAAAGTGAATTAAATTTGATGACAACTTACCCGCTTGATTTATGACGCAGGACACTTTTAATAAACCCCTGTTCAGTGTTACAAAAGGAGATAACCAACGCAGCAGGTCTTTTCTAATATGCCGGAAACAAACATACTTGATGTTCTGCGTACGATTCCCTGGTTCCTTGACCTGAAAACCCAGCAACTTGAAGCACTGGCCGAGATTGCCTCGCTGGTAACTTTCGAAGAAGGTTCTTCGGTCTTTTGTGAAGGTGACCGGGTAGATAACATTTTCATCATCCTCGCCGGTGAAATCGGGATTGACATGGCCATCCCCGCTCGCGGCATCGTACGAATCACTACCGCCGAGCCGCTGGATATTATCGGTTGGTCGAAATTAACTCCCGTAGTGCGTCAAAGAACCGCTTCAGCTATTGCATTGAAAGACTCGATCTTGTTGGTTTTGAACGGCGATGAACTGAACCGCCTTTGTGAAGAAGACCCCCGTTTGGGTTATATCATCATGCGCCGTATTGCTAATGTGGTTGCCAGCAATCTGCTTACCATTAAACTGCAAATGATGGATTTAATTTTACAAACCAGCCGCGAGACGGATTTAAAAACAGAAACAGAATAATTGAATTTTTTCAGTGTTTTTACCGGTGAATTTTATTAATGATAGAATTGCATCATGCACGAACTGGCTGTTACCGAATCTGTGTTGGATATTGCCTTGCGGCATGCCAGACAGGCAAACGCATCCCGTGTTACCGATATCTACTTAGTCATTGGCAGGTTATCCAGCATTGTGGATGAATCGGTGCAGTTTTACTGGGAATTGATCGCCGAAGACACCATCTGTCAACATGCAAAATTACATTTCAAAAGAATACCTGCCAGATTACGCTGCCTGGACTGCAACCAGGAATTCGATATCAATGGAAATTTATCACCCTGTCCACAATGCGGCAGTTTTCACCTGCAAATTATCGGCGGGGAAGAATTTTACGTAGAGTCAATTCTGGTCGAGAAATAAAGGAGAGCCATGTCCCCCACCCGCGTACCCGTTGTCGAAAAAATTTTAGATGCGAATGATCAAATTGCACAACAAAACCGGGCTTTGCTGGATCGTAGTAAAACACTGGCAGTCAACATCATGGCTTCTCCCGGTGCCGGCAAAACCACCTTTATCCTGAAAACACTCGAGGCAATGCGTGCTAAATATCGCATGGCTGTTATCGAAGGGGACACTGCACCGGTAACCATTGACGCTGATAAAGTCTCGGCCCTAGGTTTACCGGTTGTTCAAATCAATACCGGCGGTGACTGTCATCTGGATGCAGTGATGCTCCATACGGGTTTGCAATCACTGCCGTTGCAGGAAATTGACATCTTGCTTATCGAAAATGTCGGCAATTTAATCTGTCCCGCCGCCTTCAAACTTGGGTCACACCTCAATCTGCTGGTTGCCAGCATCCCCGAAGGGGATGATAAACCGTACAAATACCCCAATATGTACCGCGGTCTGGATGTGCTGGTGATCAACAAAATGGATATGTTACCGTATCTGGATTTTAACATGCCGTATTTCCTGCAAGGGGTAGAGATACTCAACCCCGGCTTGAAATCTTTTCCGGTTTCCGCCAAAACTGGCGAGGGTATGGTAGCCTGGTTGGATTGGTTGGATGAGGTTGTCCAAAAACACCGTCAAAATGACCACTGAAAATGAAGCGGTTTTGATTTCGGTTCAGGGTATCGTTCAAGGAGTTGGATTTCGCCCCTTCGTTTACCATTTGGCACGGCAAAACCAGCTGAAAGGTTGGGTACGCAACACCTCCGGCAGCGTTGAAATTCACATTGAGGGCAGCCCTGAAAACCTTGGCAATTTTCTACATCAATTACGCGCCCAACTTCCTCCGCTGGCACGCATAGATTCCCTCACAGTCACGCCTTACCATCCAGAAAATCTACCCGATTTTCAAATTCTGAACAGTCACATCGAACCCGACCAATTACAGCCGGTCTCCCCGGATGTAGCCATTTGCCCCGATTGCCGCCGTGAACTGTTTGACGCAACAAACCGCCGCTTCCGCTACCCCTTCATCAATTGCACCAATTGCGGACCGCGTTTCACCATCATTCAAAGCCTGCCTTACGACCGGCCAAATACTACCATGGCACCCTTTTCGATGTGCCGGTCTTGCGCCGAGGAATATCAAAACCCCGCTGATCGCCGCTTTCATGCTCAACCAATCGCCTGTCCGCAATGTGGCCCGCAGGTCTGGTTTGAAGTGAACGGCCGTATCATCGCAGAAAAAGAAGCTGCTATTCAAACCGCCCGCGAGTGGCTTAAGCAAGGAAGAATTGTTGCCGTCAAAGGGTTGGGCGGTTTTCATCTGGCCTGTGATGCGACGAACGACAAAACCGTTCAGACCTTACGGGAACGTAAACAACGCAGCGATAAACCCTTTGCTTTGATGGCGTTTGATTTAAAGACAGTGGAAAAGTACTGTCACATCCGGCCCGAAGAGAAGGAATGGCTTGAATCACGAAACGCACCGATTGTCCTTTTAGAAAGCAGGCAGCCAAACCTTTTGCCGGTCAGCATTGCCCCCCGTCAGAAACGATTGGGGTTTATGCTGGCCTACACCCCGCTTCATTTGCTGCTCACCGAACCGGCCGAGAATTACCCTTCCGTGTTGGTAATGACCAGCGGTAACCTGAGCGATGAACCAATCGCCTACCGCGACGAACAGGCCCGTCAAAGGCTTGCCCCCCTTGCAGATGGCTTTTTGCTCCACAATCGCGAAATTCACATTCGTGTGGACGATTCCGTAATCCAGTCACATACCTCAAAGATTTACTTCATCCGCCGCTCGCGGGGTTTTGCACCGGATGCAATCCGGATTGAGAGTGAATTACCGCCGTTACTGGCCACCGGCGCGGAATTGAAAAACGCATTTTGTCTCACGCGGGGGAAATATGCCTTCCTCAGTCATTACATTGGCGATATGGAAAATTATGAAACGCTGCAATCCTTCGAAGAAAGCATTAATCACTTCGAAAAGATTTTTCAGATTCAACCCACAGCCCTCGCCTGCGATTTACATCCCGATTATCTGGCAAGCCGTTATGCGCAGCAGCGTGCCGGCGAGCAAAACCTGCCGTTAATTCAAATTCAGCATCATCATGCTCATCTGGTTTCCTGTATAGGAGACCGCCAATTCAATGCTCAAATGCCGGTCATCGGCGCAATTCTGGACGGCACCGGCTATGGAACAGATGGTGCAATTTGGGGCGGTGAGTTTTTATTGGGAAATCAAAACGGCTTCCAGCGGTTTTATCACCTCAAATATGTACCCCTGCCGGGTGGTGATGCCTCCGTGCGCCGCGTCAGCCGTATTGCTCTGGCGCACCTTTGGGCAGCCGGCCTTGAATGGGAGGCTGACCTGCCGCCTGTTCAGGCTCTTTGCGAGCAAGAGAGAACCCTGCTGCGTTCACAATTAGAGCATCGCATCAATACACCCCTCACTTCCAGCATGGGCAGGTTGTTCGATGCTGTCTCAGCGTTGTTGGGCATTCGTGACCGCATCACCTATGAAGGACAGGCAGCCATTGAACTGGAAACCCTCGCTGATGAAACCGCCGAAGGGCAATATACTTTCGTGTTCACCGAAGACGAAATTGACCCTGCTCCGCTCTGGGAGGAACTGGTCAATGACTGGCGCAAGGGTTTACTTCCACCAATCATTGCCGGAAAATTTCATAATACCATTGCCCGAATGGTATTGGAAACCGCAAAAATCGTTCGTCAGCGCACTGGCAGCAATGTAATTGCCCTTTCAGGTGGAGTCTGGCAAAATTCCCTCTTGCTAAAAAAAACAATCCCCCTTTTACAGCATTCATCCTTCGAAATTCTCACTCATCAAAATGTGCCGGCTAACGATGGCGGCATTGCTCTTGGTCAGGCTCTCATTGCCGCCGCTTTTCTCCAAAATGGCGTAAAGGAAGGAAACGATAATGTGCCTTGGAATTCCCGGAAAAATCATTGAATTGTATCAGCAGGCCGGTTTGAGGATGGCAAAAATTGATTTTGGTGGCGTCATCCGTGAAGCATGTGTGGAAACGATTCCGCAGGCCAGAGTCGGCGATTATGCCATCATCCATGCCGGTTTTGCGCTCAATTTGCTGGATGAACAGGAAGCCCTCGAAACGCTCAGTCTGCTGCGCGAAACCGGAGTACTGGATGAAGAAATAGGTGGTCAGAATTCAACTCAGGACTGAAAAATGGTGGACTTAAACCTGCTCAATCGGGCATTGAGAAACGAACAAACCGTAAAAGCGGAGATTGAAAAAATACGCCAAATCATCACCCGTCCGTGGGTTTTGATGGAGATTTGCGGCGGGCAGACTCATGCAATCATGCAGTCCGGTCTGGACCAATTGTTGCCTCCAGAAATTGAATTGGTCCACGGACCCGGTTGCCCCGTCTGCGTGACGCCTCTGGAATTGATTGATAAAGCGCTGACCATTGCCGCCCGCCCGGAAGTCATTTTCTGTTCGTTTGGTGATATGCTGCGTGTGCCCGGTTCAAGCAGTGACCTTTTTACTCTGCGCGCCCGCGGAGCGGATGTACGGGTGGTCTATTCCCCTCTGGATGCGGTAAAAATAGCCCGGGAAAATCCTCACCGGCAGGTGGTCTTTTTTGCCATTGGCTTTGAAACCACCGCTCCACCCAATGCCATGAGCGTTTTACAGGCCAGATCGCTTGGGTTGAAAAACTATTCGATTCTCGTTTCACAGGTGCTTGTGCCGCCCGCCATTCAAGCCATTCTATCTTCCCCTCAAAATCGGGTGCAGGGTTTTTTGCTTGCCGGCCACGTCTGCACGGTCATGGGCTACAAAGACTATATCCCCATTGCCAGAAAGTACCAAATCCCCATGGTGGTAACCGGCTTTGAGCCTTTGGATCTGGTCAAAGGCATTCATGCCGTCATCAGAATGCTGGAAAACAAAGTAATAGATGTGGAAAATGCGTACAATCGAGTCGTTAAACCAGAAGGAAATCCGGCCGCACAGGCCATTATTGAACAGGTTTTTCAACCGGTTGACCGCAACTGGCGGGGGATTGGCACGATTCCCCTCAGCGGCTGGGGACTGCGCCCCGAATTTGCCGGCTTTGATGCAGAATTGAAGTTTGGAGTTATGGAAATCACCACACGAGAATCTCCTCTATGTATAGCCGGTCAAATCTTGCAGGGGCGCAAGAAGCCGGTGGATTGCCCTGCGTTTGGCAGTACATGCACGCCGCAAAACCCGCTGGGTGCACCCATGGTTTCGGCTGAGGGTGCCTGCGCAGCCTACTACCGCTTTGCACGTCGTCCAGTTTAGCGGAAAAGGAGCCAACACATGTCTGAAATTCCTCTACCCTCCATGGAAGGCCCTGTTTGTCCTCTGCCGCTAAAACATGACGAACAAATCATTCTCGGGCATGGTAGCGGCGGACGGCTCACTCATGATTTGATTCGAAATGTATTTTTACCCTATCTCATCAGTCCCCCGCTGAAAGAAGGTGATGATTTTGCAAGGTTAGCAGATTGCAAAGGGGAGGTTGTCGTCTCTACCGACTGCCACATCGTCAGCCCGCTTTTTTTTCCGGGCGGTGATATTGGCAAACTGGCCGTATGCGGCACGGTGAATGATATTGCCGTCTCAGGCGCACGCCCGCTTTACCTGACCGCAGGTTTCATTTTAGAAGAAGGATTACCAATCCGCACCCTTGTCCGGATATTGGAATCCATGCAAGCCGCTGCTCAAGAGGCCGCTATTCAAATTGTGGCCGGTGATACCAAAGTGGTAGAAAAAGGCAAAGCCGACGGATTGTTTATCACCACCACCGGCATTGGTTTTTTGCCCAAAGAGCGAAGCATTAATGGTCACAATGCCCGCCCCGGCGATATCATCCTCATTTCAGGCAGCATTGGTGATCATGGGATTGCCGTACTGGCAGAAAGAGGCGAGTTGGGGTTCAGCACTGACGTTTCTTCGGATATCGCGCCTCTCAACGGCTTGATTCAGGAATTGCTTGCCGCCGCCCCTCGCACCCATGTATTGCGCGATCCAACACGCGGCGGTTTGGCAACCACTCTCAATGAAATTGCCTTCCAAAGTGGGGTGGGGATGGTATTGGAAGAAAACCTCATTCCCGTTCAACCGGCAGTACGCGCTGCCTGTGAAATGCTCGGTTTTGACCCTCTCTACATCGCCAATGAAGGTAAAGTGGTTGCCATCGTCCCCGAATCCGAAGCAGATGCCGCGCTAAACGCCATGCGTCGCCATCCTTATGGCAGGCAGGCAGCCCGCATTGGTAAGGTTACTGCTGAACACCCCGGCCGCGTACTGCTGAAAACAAGCATCGGCGCGGTGAGAGTAGTGGATATGCTGGCCGGTGAAATCCTGCCGCGGATTTGTTGAGGGGGTCAGCGGTAGCGAATATTCCCAAAAGCCCATTCAACCTGATAATCCGGATTCCAAGCGTTGAAAATTCTCTGACTCAGTTTCGCCATTAAGGCATTGGCCGGCTCAAACAACAATTGCACCGGGTCGTATAGAAAGATCACCATCACATAATCACTTTGAGGGCCAAATACAATTCCCACATCGCTGATCGTATGCAGAAAACCATCGCTTTCTTCACTCCAGCCATGTTTGTGGGCAAACGCTGTTCCTTCCGGTAAGCCGGCCTGTGCCAGCACTCCAATGCGGTTACGCTTCATCATCTCAATGATGAAAAAGCATTTTTCAGGGGTAATTTGCTCAGGAAAAGTTTCTGCCAGCCTACCCTTACCTTCTTGAGCGCAATGGTAAATTTCCTCCAAAAGCAGCCCCATATCCCCGGCAGTGGTCTGGTTGTACACATCAGGGGCAAGGTTTATATCAGAACGCTGGTTGGCTTCCGTTTCAAAACGCTGTAACAATGGTGCGCCCAGATAAAAATAACCGGCCAGAAAAGTGTTTTGGAAGCCAGCCTTTTGTAAATTTTCGGTAACTTGCAGCGGCGCCAGTGTTGAACCAATGTATGTTTCCATGATCCGATCTGCCGGCGGATTTTCTGAATAAACCATCATCCTTTCCGCCTGATTGATCAGATCATCGGGAAAAGGCGAATTGACCTCCATCAAAGCAGATAACAGGATGGGAATCTTGATTGTGGATGCCGCAGAAAAGGCAATATTGAACGGCACCTCCTGTCCGTTTTGAACGGCGAAGTGAATAATTTCCTCATCCTTCAGTCGCGAGAGGTATATTTCGGCAATCCCATTGAATGCGGCTTGTTTTAATTCATCAATCAGCACCGCCTTAAGGATGGCAGCATCAACCGGTTCGGGGGGATTCTGGTGGATGACCAATTCCACCAGTCGTTGGTCGGGGGCTTCGAGGATTCTTCGAAAGCCAATCAAAGAATTTTCAATGTCCAGACTCCGTCCGGCCGTTGGAATCGTAAAACGGCTGCTGCCGGCAATGGGCAGGGAAAGGCTTGCAGGAATATCGTAACGCGCGGCTATCTCGGCTTGAAGAAAGCGTCGCAACTTTTTCTCATCCAGACTAAATTCAACCTCCCATTCCACTCCACTTTGGGTACCATTCCATAAGAACGCCCAAAAGGATGAGATTATCTTCTCTTTCTCTTTCTGATTTTCTCCTTCAAAGTCCAGTTGAAAACCCGTTTCTTCCGCCGGAATGATCATAACATTCTCTCCGTAATGAATTTCCAGCGGAGCAAGATAGTATGCTGCTACTCGTTGCCGTGCTTCATCCACATGCAACCCACTCACATCCACTTTCCCCCACCGGCTGTTTTGAGGGAAAAGGGACATAGTCGCATTGAATTCCCGCCAGCCATTAAAAACCAGCCATCCGGCGGTAAAAATCAGCAAAATGGATATACTCCTCAAAAGCAGAAACAGCGGTTTGTTCTTCAATGGGCTGAATCGCAGTAACAGGATTATTGGTAACAGTCGATTGAAACCGCCATAATCGGATCAATCAAAGCCGGGCCTTCGACGGTTTTGAATTCTAACATGGGTGTAAGATAGGTGTATCGGGCCGAAAGCCCCTCGGGTACATAAATTCGAACCCCTCTGACATCGGTATAGATCCAGTTTTTACCGTCAAAACGCCAGTGATCGGCACTCCCGCCAAAAAGTGCTGCAGCACCTTGCTCCGTTGGAGGGCAAGTATTAACTCGGCCCTGCTTCGCATATTGGACCACCGAAGGGGTTGGCGGAATCAGAGGTATTTCCTCTCCGCTTATCAAACCCCCAATTGCCAGTATGGCTCGATTAAAAATACCGGTAGGATAAAGCAGCAATCCAATCACCACCAGAACCAGCACCACCAGTACCATAAGTAATAATCGTACCAGTGTTTTTGACCGCTGCGGCTCTTCAATAATTTCCATGATCCGATCAATTTGGCGGGGATTCAATTGGGGATCTTTTTCTAAAATCGAACGAATTTCCCGGCGAGAATTTCCCAAATCCATCAATTTTCTGGCCTGTTGAACGGCCTGTTCCGGAGGTTCCGCCAACTCATGGGTCTCTCGATGACCTTTGTTAACGATGGTCGTTTGCGGCATGACTTTTTGACCACCGGTTACTGGAATCAATGAAGCCAGATTTAAATTTTCTTTTTCGAGTTTCTCTCGGATTTTTTCTCGAACTTTACCATAAGGCATCCACACCCCATATAATTCAATTCCTAACAGGTGTGGAAACTGAAGTAATCGGATTTGATCTCCGAGTTCCGAAACTTCAAATTCTGTTTCACACTGCCGGCAATGAAGTAAATCGGGCACACCCGGCTCCCGAATTATATCCAACCCCACCAGACCACACACCGGGCAGTTCAAACTTTTTGCCCAAAATGCGAGGATGGATTGCATGGGTTTGGTTCCATTCATAGTCTTATTATACCGATTCGGTCACATCCTTGACAATCTATTTACTTCATTTATACTTACCCCATCCTAATCAGGAAGAAAGGACAAAAATGAAATACGACTACCAGGAAACCACCAGAGACTTGCTCAAGAGAATTGATATTCATTCTCAATTTGGCAGCCGAAATATAGATGAATGGATGCTGGAAATTCTTCCGTTGAAAAAGGGTCAAAAAATTCTGGATGTCGGCTGTGGAGCAGGCAAACAATGCTTTTCTTACTTCGACCACCTGGAAGGTGAGGCTGATATTCTGGGCGGCGATGTCAACCGCGAGTTGTTGGAACAGGCAATGCAGGAAAACCAACGCCGAAACGCCAATGTCAAATTCATGGAACTGGACTTTAATAAAACCTTCAGCTTGCCAGAAAATACATACGATCTGGTTTCCTGCTGCTTTGCCATTTATTATGCAGAGGACATTCCCTTTACCATACGGGAAATGCACCGCGTCTTGAAAACCGGCGGCGTTTTGTTCACCACCGGTCCAATGCCGGATAATAAAAAGCTCTTTTACGATATCATCCGTGAAGCCACACAAAAACCCATACCCCCCATGCCGGGCAGTTCACGTTATGCCAGTGAGATTTATTCCACCATTCAGGCCACTTTTGCAAAAACCGAACTGCACATTTTTGAAAATCCATTGACTTTTGAAACCGTCGAACCGTTCATCGAATACACCCGCGCCTCACTATCCGAAGACCGCCGCCTGTGGAAGTCTTTCTTCCAGGATAAGGACGACTTCAACCGCATCATGTCTCAAATTGAAGAAACTGCTACCCGCCGCTTGGAGAAAGAAGGCAAACTGATCATGACCAAAGTAGTCGGCGGAATTCTGGCAACCAAATAGCCTATGGGACAGGATCTGATTTTTTACGGCCGGCGTGTGCTCTTTTTAGGAGCTCACCCGGATGACATCGAAATAGGCTGCGGTGCGCTGCTGGCGCAGATTGTGGATAAAACGGATATCCTTTGCGTCACGCTTTCGGACAACCAGAAAAATCCGGAATTGAAAAATCTGGTTGAAGAACACTATCAATCCATGGCGGTTTTAGGTATACCACCCGAAAAATCTATTCTCGGTCAGTTCGAGACTCGTCGTTTTCCTCACTACCGCCAGGAAATTCTGGAATATCTCATCCAGATCAACCGTTCTTTCAAACCGGATCTGATATTCGTTCATACCAAAGCCGATATCCATCAAGACCACGCCACCGTTACAGAAGAGGCTCTCCGCGCATTTCGCGGCACAACCGTGCTTGGTTTTGATGTGATTCGCAGCAGTTACGGTTTTTTTCCCAGTTTTCTGGTGGAAGTCAGTGAAACGGCCGTCGAGAAAAAGATTAAGGCGTTGCAACAGTATAAAACCTACCAAAACCGCTATTACTTTGATCCAGAGATCACCCGCTCCACCCTCATTCGCAACGGTGCTATTTGCGAACGGCCGTTTGCCGAAGGCTTCGACATTCTCCGCGTTGTAGGCGCATTTTTGAATCCGGAAAACCATAACGGATAAAAAAGAAACCCGCTGCTCTAAAGGCAGCGGGTTTTTGTCACTTTCAATCAGGCACCCCAACTTCAATGTCATCCTCGGTGATGCGCACGGGATAGGTCGGAATATCCACCACGGCGGGCAGTGAAAGCACCTTACCGCTGCGAACATCAAAGCGGGCGCCATGACGGGGACAAATGATCTCATGCCCGTCTAATTCACCATCTCCCAAAGGGCCATCGTCATGAGTACAGACATCCCCAATTGCATACAATTTGCCCGCTATATTGAAAACCACAATGGAAATATCACCAATTTCCACAAATAACCGCTCTCCCGGTGGGAGTTCGTCCACTTTAGCCACCGTGTAAAAAGAATAGTCGGTCAAATCAATTGGCTCAGCCATAGCTTTTACCCCTCCACAAGACTATCACTGGCTTCTCCCAGTCCATATACTCCCGCCTTGACCACCTTCAAAGGAAGCAGAGCGCATTTCAAACGCACCGGCCCCAGCTCAATCCCCAGCAAATCCAGCACATCCTGTTTATTCAACTGCTTTATCTCATCCAGTGTTTTTCCGATAATACTTTCCAACAACAAATCAGCCGAGGCTTGAGAGATGGCACACCCATGCCCGCTGAAAGCGGCCTCCACAACCCGCTGCGATTCATCTACACGCAAATCTATGCGGATGTGATCTCCACACAGCGGATTCTCATCTTCGAATGAAATATCATTTGGCTCGAGCACACCGCGGTAAAGTGGTTCTTTGTACCGCTCAATAATAATTTCCCGGTAGAGATCGTCCATTCTCAGCCGCCTTTCAACCAAATATCTTTTTCACTTTTGCCAGCCCGCGCACCAGGTGATCCACTTCTTCACGCGTGTTGTAGAGATAAAAACTCGCCCGTGTGGTAGCCGGCAGTCCAAATTTTTCATGCAGCGGCATGGCACAGTGATGCCCTGCTCTCACCGCAATCCCTTCTCTGTCCAGTATCTGCGAAACATCATGCGGGTGAATACCCCGCATCGTAAAAGAAGCCACTCCCCCCTTCTGATCGGCCGATGGACCGTATACCTTCAATCCTTCGATTTCACTGAGTGCTTCAAGGGCGTAGTGAATAATCTCGTGTTCGTAGGCGGCGATTCGATCCATACCTACACGGGATAAATAATCCACAGCAGCGCTGAATCCAATGGCTTCCGCTATGGCGGGTGTGCCGGCTTCAAATTTGTGGGGCAATTCATTCGGCGTGAATTGGCGTAGATACACTTTTTTAATCATGTCACCGCCACCCAAAAATGGCGGCATACTTTCCAGCAATTCTTCCTTACCGTATAGCGCTCCAATGCCGGTCGGCCCCAGCATTTTATGGGCCGAAAAAGCCAGAAAATCCACATCAAGATGTTGAACATTCACCGGTAAATGCGGCACAGATTGAGCCCCATCTACCAAAACTACCGCGCCTGCCTGGTGCGCCATGCGGGTCATCTCAACCACCGGGTTGATCGTTCCCAGCACGTTCGACATGTGCGTAAAGGCAACCACCTTCGGTTTGAGTTCGAGAAGCTTTTGGTAGTCGTTCAAATCCAGCAGGCCGTCACTGGTCACCGGAACAAAATCCAGCTGCAATTCCTTTTCCTGTGCCAGAATCTGCCAGGGCACAAGATTGGAATGGTGTTCCATCTCGGTCAATAGAACCCGGTCTCCGCGCTGTAAAAACTTACGTCCCCAGCTGAAAGCCACCAGATTGATGGCCTCGGTAGTATTGCGAACAAAAATGATTTCGCGGCTTTTATTTGCACCAATAAAAACGGCCACTTTCTCCCGCGCCGCTTCATACTGAGCGGTTGCTTCCTCTGCCAAAGTGTGAACACCGCGGTGAATGTTGGCGTTCGAGCGTTCATAGTAATCATTCATCGCCTGCATCACTGCAATCGGTTTTTGAGAAGTCGCAGTCGAATCCAGATACACCAGTGGGATACCGGGTGCAACTTCGCGTTTGAGGATAGGAAAATCAGCACGAATTTTTGAGATGTCCAACCGCTCAGTTGTCGTGGTATTCATCGTCAAAATCCTTTGTTACACCGCTAATTTATTTTTTCTAATCCTGATTGGCGATCTCCGCCCGCGTGCTCTTTTTGACCGGGAAGCGAATATGCGGAGAATTTTGCGGAAACCATAGAATATGATCCGGCACCATCCACCCGTCCGTTAAAAAGACGTTGGTGCGGAATTGGACGGCCACCATCTTTGGGTCAACCTGCACCACAATTCCTTTTAACCAACCACGAACACGCTGGCCGCCCTTTTCATGATCGCAAAACACCTCTACGATGTCCCCGACTTCGTAGTTCGTTTCAGGTTCTGGTGGGTTAATAAAAGGAACTCCTGCCATAGACACAACTCCAGCTTGATTTTTTGATCAATCAGTTAATTTTATCACAAACAAAAGGCCAATGAGCGCTCTGGCGCATAAGACGGGCATACCCTTCCCGGAAATCATTCCGGGAAGGGCGAACTACTGCTTATTGAAAACTCGTTCAAACTAACCGTGATAAACTTCCATCTTTCTGGTAATGGCTTCCTGAAAGCGTTCGCGAACCCCTTCGAAGGGGATGCGTTGCATGATGGGATCAAAGAAACCTTCAACGATCAACCGCTCCGCATCAATTTTGGGGATACCGCGTGCCATCAGGTAAAAAACCTGCTCCGGATCAATCTTTCCAACGGTGGCGCCATGCGTGCACCGCACATCATCGGCCAAAATTTCCAGCCCGGGAATGGAATCAGCGCGCGCGTTGCGGCTGAGAACCAGATTGCGATTGGCTTGATAACCATCAGTTTTTTGGGCACCGGGGGCAACATAAATCATACCCTGCCAGACAACCCGGCTGCTGTCAATCAGTGCTCCCTTGAAGAGCAAATCGCTGGTCGTGTTAGGTGCCAGATGATTCTGCTGCGAATCGTAATCCAAATGTTGCTTACCATCGGTGAAGTAGAATCCCGACATGCGGCCGGTTGCTCCCTGCCCGATCAGGTCGAGATCGGCAAAATTTTTGGTTAATTGGCCACCCATCGCACCAAAAATCCAGTCGAGATTACCATCTCGATCCACCTGAGATCGCTCGTGGGTAAAGTTCCACACATTTTCACCCCATGACTGCAGCTCAACAAAGCGCAGGTTTCCACCCGCCCCAACATGCACCTCCACCAGACCCACATGCAGGGTTTGGCCTGCCTCGGTAGGTGAAGCATATTCATGCACATAGGTTGCCCGGGCACCTTCTTCCAGCCAGACAATAATGTGGGAAATGTGGGCCAAATGCACCCCGGGGCCCCATAGCAGACTGTGGAGCGGTTGATCAATTTCAACATTCCGAGGCACATACAGTAACACACCGGTTTGAGCCAGAGCAGCCGCTAAGGCTGCAAATTTACCCTCAGCGGGTTTCACCACTTTGTTCAGCACCATTTCCAGCAGATGCGGATATTTTTCCTCGGCAGTCTGCAGGTCGGTAAAAACCACACCTTTCTCAGCCAGTTCGGCAGAAAGTGAAATCTGGCTGCCACCCGGCATCAGCAACACCTGGCCGCCGTGCTCCCCATCGGCAATCGGTTTCATTAATACTTCAGGCAGAGGTGCCAGATCGAGGTAAGCCTCACGCTCCGGCAAGTGAAATTTATCCGCTTCCATCCCGTGCAGATCCGTACGCCGCCAGGCCTCGTCCTTTGTGGTGGGCATGGGGAGAGTTTGATAGGTCTGCCAGGCCTGCAAACGGTATTCTCGAAGGAACTCACTCAATCCTGCAGTACGCACCATTTCCGCGGTAAAGGCAAACTCCTTTACAGCAGTTTCTTCTCGTCTTCTTTCGCGGGTGACGATTTTCGGAGTTTCGCTGGTCATAACGTTCTTCAATCCTCTTTTCGTTGTTTTTCTAATCCGACTTCAACCGTCTTACCCAATTGAGCCTTCCATTTGGAGTTGAATCAACCGATTCATCTCCACAGCATATTCCATCGGCAGTTCTTTCACCAAAGGCTCAATGAAACCGGATACCACCATCGTGGTTGCTTCTTCTTCACTCAGCCCACGGCTCATCAGGTAGAAGAGCTGCTCCTCACCGACTTTGGAAACCGAGGCCTCATGCCCGATGGTCACATCCTGTTCATCAATCTCAATATAGGGATAGGTATCCGAACGGGACTGCGGATCAAGCAGCAGGGCATCGCATACGACGTTCGAGCGCACATCCTCTGCACCTTTATAAACCTTCAACAGACCACGGTAAGAGGCACGTCCGCCGCCTTTGCTGATGGATTTTGAAGTGATTTTACTGCTGGTATGGGGTGCAAAGTGAATCACTTTACCACCCGCATCCTGCCATTGCCCCGGGCCGGCGAACGCCATGGAAAGAATCTCGCCATGCGCCCGCGGTCCCATCAGGTAGCAGGATGGGTATTTCATGGTCACCTTAGACCCCAGATTGCAGTCAACCCATTCCATCGTGCCTTCTTCTTCGACGATTGCCCGCTGCGTGACAAGGTTGTACACATTGGTGGACCAATTCTGAATGGTCGTATAGCGCACGCGTGCCCCCTTCTTGACCACAATTTCAATCACACCGCTGTGGAACGAATCGGTCGTATATTGAGGGGCTGTGCAGCCTTCCACATAGTGCACCTGTGCACCTTCATCGGCGATGATCAAAGTTCGCTCGAACTGTCCAATATTGGCTACATTCAGGCGAAAATATGCCTGCAAGGGCAAATCCACCTTCACCCCTTTGGGGACATATACGAATGAACCGCCCGACCATACAGCACTGTTCAACGCAGCAAACTTGTTGTCTTCAATCGGAATCACCGTGCCGAAGTATTGCTTGAACAGATCAGGATGCTGACGTAAGCCATCTTCAATGCTCAGGAAGATAACACCCTGTTTTTCGAGGTGTTCCTGAATGCTGTGATACACCATTTCCGATTCATACTGGGCACCAACACCAGCGAGAAACTTCTGCTCGGCCTCCGGAATGCCTAACCGTTCAAAAGTTTGTTTAATGGTTGCGGGTACTTCATCCCACGAGCGTCCGGCCATTTCTGCCGGTTTTACGTAGTAAACAATCTCATCCAGATTTAAACTGGAAAGATCGGCCCCCCATGTCGGCATGGGGCGTTGCAAAAAGTGTTTTAGCGCCTTGAGGCGAAACTGAAGCATCCATTCCGGCTCGCCTTTCATCGCCGAAATTTGTCGGACAACCTCTTCGTCCAGCCCCTTACGGGTTTTGAAAATCGAAACATCCGGGTCCTGAAACCCGTAACGATATTGTCCCAATTCTTCCAAAAAGCCAGTTTGCGGATCTCCTGTCATCACAACCTCCGATTTAACCGCTAATCCAAATTCAAGCAGGCGTGCCGTTATCCACCTTTTCACGCACCCAATCGTAGCCATGCTCTTCCAGATGCAAGGCAAGATCGGCATCGCCAGTTTCAACGATCCGGCCGTCCATCATCACATGAACCACATCCGGTCGTATGTAATTGAGAATGCGCTGATAATGGGTGATCACCATCACGCCCAAATTCTCACCCCGTAACGCATTCACACCTTCTGCCACAATCCGTAAGGCGTCAATATCCAGCCCGGAGTCGGTTTCATCCAGAATAGCAATTTCAGGTTGAAGCACTGCCATTTGTAAAATTTCTGCCCGTTTCTTTTCACCACCCGAAAAGCCATCATTCAAATAGCGGCCGGCAAATGATTGGTCAACCTTCAAAAGCTCCATTTTTGCTTTGAGCATCTTGCGAAATTCAGGAATGGGAATACCCTTATCTTCCGGATTCACGGCTCGTCGTCGCGCGTTCAAAGCCGTGCGCAGGAAATTTGCCACAGTCACACCGGGAATAGCCACCGGATATTGAAAAGCGAGGAAGATGCCCAAACGGGCTCTTTCATCCGGTTCCAGCTCAAGAATATTCTGACCCTTGAAGATTACTTCTCCTTCCGTCACTTCATAAGCCGGATGCCCCATCAGGGTATAGGCCAGCGTAGATTTACCTGTTCCATTCGGCCCCATAATGGCATGGACTTCGCCTTTCGGGAGGGTCAGGTTAAGCCCCTTGAGGATTTCTTTACCTTCGATGCTCACTCTCAGGTTGCGAATGATTAGTTCATCGGTCATTTGAATGCTGCTCCTTCGTTTTCTTTCAAGTTTAATGAATATCGAATTTATTTCAATATCATTATAAAAATCTTGTATAATCCACTTGCCGGCTGGATTATAGCATAAACACTATTTAGGGTCAATATTTACTATAAATTTCTAATATATTGACAATTTTATTTCGGCTTGTTATACTAACAATCGCTACGAACAGGCAGGCATCTGTTTTTGGGTCAGGTTTGTTATGGAAATTAAAAGTACTCGAGATAAAATTTTACACACCCTGCTGAACAACCCCCGCTCAACAATCAACGAATTAGCGGAAACGGTGGGTATTAATGCCATTTCTGTACGGCATCATTTGAACGCCATGCTGGCTGACGGGCTGGTTGCCTCAGAGGAAGAGCGTCACGGCGTTGGTCGCCCGCGCCTTGTCTATTTCCTTACCGAACGAGGGCTTGAAAAATTTCCAACCCGCTATTTTCGTCTGGCAAACCGTCTCCTGGAACGATTAAAAGAAACCCTCCCTGCTTCAGCAGTTGAAACAATTTTCACCGAAATGGCCCGCGACCTTGCCGGAGATCATCTCCGTGCGACTCAAAATATGACCCTTGAAGAAAAACTGAACTTTTTAAAGAAGTTGTTGCAGGAAGAAGGGTTCATCATTGAATGGGAAAAAATCGGTGATTCGTACCATATTCATGAAGTGACCTGCCCCTATTTCCACGTTACGCAGGCACACCCTGAAGTATGCACCGTTGATCAAACTTTGATTTCAACTGTCCTCTCATTACCCGCTCATAAAATCCAGTGTGTTTTGAGCGGTGACCATCACTGCACCTACATAATTCCCCTGGAAAAGGTTGGAAATCAAACTCATGAATGAAGAATTTGGAACCCCCGGAACCAACCGACCGGTATGGGATGCTGAAGCAACCCACCCCGAATTGTGTCAAAAACTGCGGGATGCCCTCAATCAAGTAATGGATCCCGAAATCGGTTTGAGTGTCATTCAATTGGGCTTGATCCGCAATTTTCAAGTGCAGGAAGATCAGGCTCGTATCAAGATGATCCTCACCACCCCCTTCTGTCCTTACGGCCCGGCATTAATTGATATGACCCGCGTAAAGGCTGAAGAAGGTCTTGACATGCCTGTAACCATTGAACTGGGCATGGAAGTGTGGGATTTTTCAATGATGGAAGAGGGGATTGATTTAGGGTGGGGATTGTACTAGTTAAATTTTCCCTCCCATTCCTCTCAACCGTTCCATATCCGGCTTGAACAGACCGGTCAATTGCATGGCAAGGCTCATGTTGCCGGTCATTTTTACCTTACCCAGTAAGTAAGCGCGCATAGCATCCAACCGCCCACCGAAAATATCCAGTATGGTCTGCGCGTCAGCGGTCAGGGTCAGGTCAAGCGGTTCTACTTTTTTGTTTTGGACACGGCATGTCTGGTCTTCAATCATCACCGTCCAGTATCCCCCACCTTCGCCGCCAAGATCAAACCCAATTCTCGCCACAACTCCTCTGGCCTGCTGAGGAAGAAAGAATTCCGGTAATAAATCCATTAAATCTTGAATTGAAACTTCAGGCATTTTATTTATTCTCCGCTCTCTATTTTATCATTGTCGTCGTTTTATTAACCGAGAAGAAAAAACTGGCAAGCTCCAGCGGGATGAATTGAACAACAAACCTTCAAACCGCTTCAATCTTCGTACAATGTTTGTAAAAGATAGCGCTGTATCTTTAAAGTTATTTGGTATACTCCAATTAATTTGAACAGGCAGGGCTGAAATTTATGGACACCAATCACTCGTCTGTCACTCATCGCAAAGCAGATCATATCCGCATCAATCTGGAAGAAGATGTCGCTTCCAGCCGTAAAACCGGTCTGGAGCGCCTTTATTTTCTCAACGAAGCCCTGCCGGATTTTGACCTTGATGAGGTAGATACCCGCCTGAGTTTATTTGGTAAAAACCTCAATGCACCGTTATTGATATCTTCCATGACAGGCGGCACGCAACACGCCGGCCAGATCAACCTGCGGCTGGCAGAAGCAGCCCAGCAAACCGGCATTGCCATGGGTTTGGGTTCACAACGCGCCGCACTGGAACATCCGGAACAGCGCTCAACTTTTCAAGTGCGTTCGGTGGCGCCGGACATCCTGTTGTTTGCAAATCTGGGTGCCGTTCAACTAAATTACGGCTACACTGCCGAGCATTGTATGCGCGCGGTTGAAATGGCTGAAGCCGATGCCCTGATTCTCCATCTGAACCCTCTGCAAGAAGCCCTCCAGCCTGAAGGCGATACCCATTTTTCGGGTCTTTTGCAAAAAATTGAACAGGTCTGCAAGAAACTGCCGGTACCCGTCATTGCCAAGGAAGTGGGGTGGGGTATATCTGCTCAAACCGCCCGCCGTTTGGTTTCGGCAGGGGTCGCCGCCATTGATGTTGCCGGGGCAGGCGGCACTTCGTGGTCGCAGGTCGAAATGTACCGCATGAACGATCCAGTCCTCGCCCGTATTGCTTCTGCTTTTCGCAATTGGGGCATACCGACAGCCCGTGCAGTTCAACAAGTACATCAGGCTCTGCCCGAGGTGCCCATTTTTGCCTCAGGCGGCTTACGCACCGGCGTGGATATTGCCAAATGTATTGCTCTGGGAGCCACGCTGGGGGGTATGGCCGGCCCCTTTTTGAAAGCCGCTGTGGTCTCTTCAGAAGAAGTTGCGACAACCATTCAGGAAGTCATAAAAACCATGCGTATTGCAATGTTTGCCTGCGGCGCAAAAGATCTGCATTCCCTGCAAAACACTCCTCTGGAGGAAGAATAATTTTGAGCGCACTTCAGGATTTCAATCAGCAAATGCAGCCGGCAATTGACCGCACCATGCGGCAAATCGTCCTTCACCCCCTGCTGGAGTCATACACCGGCTTGAAAGATATTCTTTCCTATCATCTGGGCTGGGAGGGAGATAAAAACCTCATCGAAGCACAGGGTAAACGGATTCGTCCGTTACTGGTTTTACTGGCCGCAGCAGCCAGCGGTGGGGATTGGAAAACCGCTTTACCCGCAGCAGCCGCTGTGGAAATTTTGCACAATTTCTCATTAATTCATGATGATATCGAGGACGGTAGTCCGCTGCGCCGCGGAAGAGAAACTGTTTGGAAGAGGTGGGGGCAGGCTCTGGCAATCAATGCCGGCGATACTCTTTTCACGCTGGCCTTCGAGGCGATTTCCACTCTTCAACAAACCTCACCTGCCCGGGTGACCCTTAATGCTTTACAAATCCTGAATGCAACCTGTCTCCAACTGACCGGAGGGCAACATCTGGATATTTCATACGAAAATGAACGCTTCATTTCCCTCGATGATTACTGGCGAATGATTGAAGGCAAAACCGCTGCTCTCATCAGCGCCTGTTTACGTCTTGGTTCACTGATTGGAGGAGGCACAGAGGAGCAGCAAAATCTGCTGGCAGAATTTGGAAGGTCTCTGGGTATTGCTTTCCAGATACAGGATGATTGGTTGGGAATCTGGGGAGATGCCGCCCTGACCGGAAAATCCACCGAAAGTGATCTGCTCAGCGGAAAAAAATCCCTGCCGGTGGTCTATGCCCTTCAAAAACAGCAGGCGTTTGCTCAGCGGTGGCTGGCAGGCTCCATACAGCCTCATGAAATCAACCACCTTGCCGGTCTGCTCATTCAAGAAGGCGCTCAGCGATACACCGAAGAACAGGCACAGAGGTACACTCAGCAGGCATTGCGTTCCCTCGCCCAAGCCGGAGTGGAAAATGATGCAGGGGAGGCTCTGCGCGAACTGGCCTTGAATTTGCTGAAACGAAATTCGTAACAATTTTTACATAAATTTGGAATGCAGGATTAATCTGCAATTCCCTAAGGAGGATAGAAAAACATGGAAAAACAATTGACCCTAACAGGTGAAGAGATTTATCAGGCTGCTGAACTTTTGAATGATGGTGGTATTGATTTTGATACCATACAGGAGAATGTTGAAAGCATCCTTCGCGCAATTGGAGAAAATCCCGAAAGGGATGGGCTGAAACGCACTCCTGAACGTGTTGCCCGTATGTACGAAGAATTATTGGCAGGTTATCGGACTGATCCGGTTGCCCTGGTCAACGATGCTCTCTTCGAGGTTGACTACGATGAAATGGTCATCGTCCGTGACATCGAATTCTATTCTTTGTGCGAACACCACATGCTCCCCTTTATCGGGCGGGCTCATGTGGCCTATATTCCTCACGGACGGGTCATTGGCCTTTCTAAAATTCCCCGCATCGTGGATATGTTCGCCCGCCGGTTACAGGTACAGGAACGCATGACTCGTCAAATTGCCGATTTTCTTCAAGAAGTCCTCCACCCTAGAGGTGTGGCAGTCGTAGTAGAGGCAATTCACATGTGCTCCATGATCCGCGGGGTCAAAAAACACGACTCGCGCATGACCACTTCCAGCATGCTGGGTGCCTTTCGTAATAATATGGCTACGCGAATGGAATTTCTGGATAACATCTCGCGCAGTTCCGAACCCTTGCACTTCTAAACGCTGTTCAAATCCAGATCCGGCAACGCCACAGCCGAAGACTTCGGTTTTAGAATTTGAGCAATCTCACCCAAATTACGCCCGCTTTGCTCATCCAGCAAATCCGGGCGTAATTCGCTGGTCGGAATCGCCAGAAAATCCCGCTCCCACAGGTTTGCATCGAGCACCTTTTCATCAAACACCAGAATATCCAGATCAATGGTTCGCGGTGCGTATTTATCTTCACTGCGTACACGACCCAGTTTCTCTTCGATGGATCGTAAAATCCGCTCTTTCAAAACCTCAGCGTTATGTTCGGTTGAAATCCAAGCCGTTGCATTGAGGAAGCGCGGACCTACCGAGCCAACTGCCGCTGTTTCCCAAACGGTGGATATTGCGTTCACCGTCACCGCTTCGCGCAGCATTTGAACGGCTCGAACAAGGTTTTGGCGTGGCTCAATGTTTGATCCAAGACTGATATACGCCTGATGCCTGCGCGGCTGATTTTTGGGCTGAAAACGCTCAATTTCTACCCCAACCGATTGGGCAAAGCGCACCGCGCCGGGTTTTTCTACTCGCACCCGAACCCCCTCCACGCCCGGCTCTTCCAGGCACAACCTTGCCAGATCACTTGCCAGCGCTTCCACGGTAAAGCGAGCAGCACGCTCAACATAGGCAATCGTTTTTTTCGCCACCGTCCGATAGTTAATGCAATCGTCAATATTATCCGTCTCTCCGGCCCTGGAAATATCCCCAAACAGAACAATATTGATCAAAATATCTTGCTTTTGGGCGCGCTCCCGTTCACTGATTCCAATCACACCGCGCACCAGCAAATCCCGAATAAAGGTTTGATCCATTTTGCCCTCCTTAAATCAAATGTCTCCCGCCGTCCACATGCAGAATTTCTCCGGTGGTGTAACCGGCCGTCAACAGGTACAATACCGCTTCGCCGACCTCTCCAGCCTGCGCCCACCGCCCGGCCGGCACCTGCCGAATTACCCCCTGCGCATCGCCACCATCGGCCGGCGGTAAAACTGCGCCTAGTGCAACACCGTTGACGGTGATCGAAGGTGCAAATGCGACAGCCAGGGATCGAGTTAGCGCCGCAAGTGCGGCTTTGCTGATCGTATAAGGCAGGTGATCATCCGCAGGCCGCAATGCGCGCCAGTCCAGAATATTAATAATCCGTCCTTCGCTGCGGTTCAATCGTCTGGCAAATTCCTGACTGAGTACAAATGGTGCGGTCAGGTTGATATCCAGATGCCGTTGCCAATCGGGCAATTCGACCTGATTCCAATATAGCGGTTCAAATATCGCCGCATTATTGATCAGGATTTGGAATGGAGATAACTCCCAGGCTTCTTTTACCACATTGGCAAGGTTTTTGAGGTCAGCAAGATCCGCCTGTATCACCCAGCCCTGAACGCCTTTTGCCTGAATTTCAGAAAGAGTCTGCTGAGCAGCCGAGGCGGAAGAACCGTAATGCACAATCACATTGACCCCCGCCTCTGCCAGCGCAAGTGAGATGATTTTACCCACCCTTTGCGCGCCGCCGGTAACCAGCGCCGATTTGCCTTTCAGGTTCATCCTTCCTCCACTTTACGAGAACGGGATAACTTCATCATTAAAATGCCCGCCAGAATCATCCATACCAGGGCGGCCACTTGAGTGACCCTGACACCACCCAAACCTGCAATTACCGCTTCTGCCCGAAAGGCATCCACCACAATCCGCCCAAAAGCCGAAAGAAACATAAAGGACAAAAAACGTATTCCAGCCGGCAATTTTATTGGCGGAGGACTGGACTCAACAATTCTCCAGATCAAGGCGGCGAAAATAAGATCATATACCTGCGTTGGATGCCGCCACTCATCGAACAAATAAATGCTCCACGGCAAACGCGCCGGCACACCAAAACCATCACCAGAAGCCAGATTCATCAAAGCCACTGCCATCATCAAAACCGCAAAGGCGGGCGTTAGGGCGTCCAGCGTATTCCAAAATTCCAGCCGGATACGCTGGCCATAAATCAGACCGGTCAAAAACATTGCTGCCAGCGCACTCGGCAAATCGAGCATTTGCGGCGAGAGGGAAAAGGCATCCAGCGGATGTTCAATGAAAACCGGAAAATTTTGAATTACAAAGCCGAGTCGGGCGGCTAAAATACCAGCCAGCAGCAGATATAAAATCAACGAATTAAGACGCTCTACATCCATCCCTTGCCGCCGGGCAAACGCCTCACTGCGGTTTAGCCCCACCCAGATGCCAATCAATAAAATTAATCCCGCAACCTGAACGGCGAGCGGCCCAATATTTAACACCGGCAGCATCAGTCCCCCTCCCCGAGTAACTGTTTCACTTCAACCGTGAGAAGGGTCTCACTCAACGGTCCTCCGTAAATCACTTGACGAATGATGCCTTTTCGATCCACAAAGAATGTTGTCGGTAAAGCCTGAACTTGGTATTGGCGAGAAACCTTACCATCGCGATCATACAAAACCGGAAAGGTAACCCCTCTCTCCCGGGCAAATGACGAAGCGGCACTGGCATCATCCTGATAGGTAGTATTGATTCCAAGGATCACCAACCCCTCCGAGAGATGAGTTTGATAAGCCTTTTGAAAGGCGGGCATTTCCGCGCGACAAGGCGGGCACCAGGATGCCCAAAAATTCAAAATAACAACCTTGCCCTTGAAATCCGCCGGTGAATAGGTTTGACCGGAACCATCGGACAAAGAGAATTCCGGTACCTCAAAGCCGGCTTTGGGTAATGCTTTCCCCCCATTCGACTCGGTGGGTGATAAGAAACCGCTGAGAATAATGACAACAAAAGCGAGAATTAATAAGGTTTGCCCGAACCACCTGTTTCGATACAACTCCAGCAACATAGTGTCTATCCTACGAGGGATTTATGTCCCTGTCAAGTTGCTTTGTAAAGGCTCAGGAAATTGCCCAGGGTTTTCACAAAGTAGCTTGACAAAATAAAAGGTCTTCTTCGGTATACTTTTGTTCACCAAAACACAAAGAACCGGAGAAGACCCGAATGGATTATATCACGCTGGCGCCCACGCAAGAAGTCA